>CALUYT010000001.1 GCA_944325085.1 Candidatus Gastranaerophilales bacterium
GGGTTAGGAAGGAAAAGTAAAATAATCCAACTGGTCGTAAGGCCAGTTGGTGTTTCTTTGAATGGCGGTGTGTTATGTGGGAAATGAAGACACTGAAAGATTTAGCGATTATTAAAGCGTTCGTGCCAGAAAAAATTCCAAATTTTGTCGGAACGGAATCAATGTTTGATTTTGTTATATGGAATCTGTATGACAGAATTGCAAATGGGCTGAAGTCGTTTGATTTGTTGTGTGATAATAGACGGTTTTATGATGCGTTTCTGGTTGCGGGGAATGTATTGGAAGTGTGTTCGGTACTCAGTTATATCAAGGATAAGAAAACCGAAAAAGAACGGTTGGAGCATCTAAATAAATATCTAGCACGTTCAGCGGCAGGACAATTAATTAAAACATTATCTTGGTCGGATGATTTGAGTAAGGAAGTGGTTTGGAAATCTTATGAATCAGGATTAAAGTTATTTGCACCCGTTGGTGATTCAATAATAAAAAAACAAAAAAGTGACAAAACAGATAAGGAAATTCATTGGGATATTTTAGATAAATTGAAATATCGTGATGGTAGTAATGCTGATAAAAAATCGTTGATATATTCTAATTATGTGCGGCCAGACCCGCAGGGATATGTTAGAGCTTTTTCAAAAACGTTTGATAGGTTAGATAACGGTAATTTTGAGCGAATGTATGATAAATATTGTGATTTTAAACACGTTAATATAATGTCAAATGGTGTTGCAGCTGAGACAATGGAAGAAGATGTTGTTGATTGGGCGATAGAAATTATGACTGCTGTGGTTTTATATTTACAGCGTTATGGATTAGAACCAATTGATGATTGATTTTATTGTTGTTAAAATTTAATAATTTTTGTTAAAGTTCTTTGTGAACTCAGGTGGAATTGAGTTCAGGGCTGTGGTAAGTCCTTCAGCAAAACCGGTGCGAAAGCATCGTTGTCCGATGTATTTCGGTGCTTTTTGCACCGTTATCATCCCTGACTATATATGGTCGGGGAGTAGACTCGTTTTGCTGGTCTTTACCACCTCCCTGACCGTCAATTTCCTGATTGGCGGTTGTTTTTTTAGGCCGTGTTTCCATTTGGGTTCCGAAACAAAAAGGAACGAGATATGTGGGAAGGGTTACAGGCGGTACGCAAAGAAATACAAGAATCTGTTAATACAATTCATGATAACGAAGAAATTCATGATGGATTTCAATTACGCTTTGTGGGTAAGAGTTATGCCAAATTTGTGACCGGGTTGCCCAGCGAGACGGTCTTGGTTCCGGATAATGATTGGAATAATCAAGAAAACAATAAAGACAGCCAGAATATATTTATTACCGGTGATAATTTAGATGCGTTAAAACATCTGGTGAATGCGTATTCCGGTGCGATTAAGATGATTTATATTGACCCACCATATAATACGGGATCAGATGGATTTGTCTATAAAGATAATTTCAATTTTTCAAATAATGACTTAAAGCAAAAACTAGGATTTTCAGATACAGACGTAGCCCGTTTACGTGCACTAGAAGGCAAATGTTCTCATTCTGCATGGCTTACATTTATGTTACCTAGACTTATGTTAGCCAAGTATTTGCTAAAGGATACAGGCAGTATATTTATATCTATTGATTACAATGAAGCCGCTACACTAAAGCTACTATGTGATGAAATATTTGGAGAGACGAATTTTCAAAGAGAGATAGTTTGGAGAATTGGTTGGTTATCTGGGTATAAAACCACAGCTCCGAATTTTATTAGAAATCATGATACAATGCTGTTTTACTCAAGAAATTCATCAAAAATGGAATTTATAAAAAAATATATACAAAATAAAGATTTTAAACCACTAGTAAAAAAAGAAGCAAAACTATCTGAAAAAATGTCTGAACTAGGGCTGAACACAAATCAACAAAATGAACTACTAGACTTTATAAACTACATAAACAGACCAGACAAATATCCTTTAGAAGACACGTGGAATTCAAATGAATACGATGATTTAAATAGTATAGCTATAGTTTCATTTTCCGGAGAAAAAATATCTAAATTATTGAATATAAATCAAGAATTTAAAGGACAAAAATCTATAAAAATGTTAATAAGACTTTTGGAAGCAACTACAAAAGACTCAGATATAATCCTAGATTTTTTTGCCGGCACATCCTCGACAGCTCATGCAGTTATGCAGTTAAATAAAGAAGATGGAGGAACACGTAAATACATAATGGTACAAATTCCAGAAAAATGCCAAGAAGATACAGAAGCATATCGACATGGTTTTAAAACCATAGACGAGATTTCACGCGAACGTATTAAACGGGCAGCCGCACAAATTGGCGACACATCTGGGTTTAAGCACTATAAGTTAGCCAAGGTAACCGACGATTTAATATTGGATAAAATTGATGAGTTTGACCCCACAAAGCCTAATCTGTTGTCGGATGATATGGTTAGTCCTTTTTCAGGTAATGCCCTTGGGACGGGGTTAAATGCATCTGGACTGGATACTTTATTAACCACATGGATGGTTGATGATGGATATCCGATAAATACCAAGGTTGAAGAATTTAAATTTGGAAATTATGTTGCGTATTC
>CALUYT010000002.1 GCA_944325085.1 Candidatus Gastranaerophilales bacterium
CAAAAGATTATGGAGTACCTCAAGAACGGCGTAGAGTCTTTTATATCGGTTTTCGTAATGATTTAGATATTCATTTTACTTTTCCGATTGGATCTACGGCAGATGATAAAAAGAAACTTACGCTACGCGATGTAATATGGGATTTACAGTTTACCGCTGTTCCAGCGGGGGCAAAGAATTATCATAATCCTCAAGCAATCAATAATAATGAGTACTTTACAGGAGCGTATTCTCCAATATTTATGAGCCGTAATCGTGTAAAAGGATGGGACGAACAGGCGTTTACAGTTCAAGCGTCTGGAAGGCAATGTCAGTTACATCCTCAGGCACCTAAAATGAAGTTCATCGAGCAAAACAAGCGTGAATTTGTCAAAGAGAAGGAACATCTTTATCGCAGAATGACCATTCGTGAAGTTGCTAGAATTCAAGGATTTCCCGACGACTTTAAATTTATTTATAATAATACGGACGATGCCTATAAAATGATAGGAAATGCAGTGCCTGTAAATTTAGCATATGAAATAGCTATTGCAATCAAACAAGTCTTAATATAGGGGGTAAATAAAAATTGAGTAAGCAAAGCAATAACCAAGGACGTGCGTATGAATATATATGCATTACAACATTGCTAAACGAAATCATTAAAGTACGTTCAGCAGAAATCATTTATAATTCAGCTTATCAGGCAGCACTTCGTGCATGGAACTTAATGCCTGAAAGTTTTCAGTACATTTTGAGAGAAAGTGCATATGCGGCGGTTAATACCATATTCGATATGGAGCCAATGATGCTGGAACCTAGCGCAGATGTGCTTACTCTGAAAATTCAAACTGATAATGAAGGAAAAGAAGGAGATGTGCGAGATATTGTTATATCCCGCATAGATGTTCAATGGGAAATTGGACTAAGTATTAAACACAATCATTTTGCAGTAAAGCACAGTAGATTAGCAAAGTCTTTAGACTTTGGGAAAAAATGGTTCGGAGTTCCTTGTTCAGACCAATATTGGAGCGATATAAAACCTGTTTTTGACTATATAAGCAACGAAAAGCTCAATAAAAAAAATTGGCACGATTTACCGTCAAAAGAACAAACGGTCTATATCCCCTTGTTGAAGGCTTTTATGGATGAAGTATTGCGAAGCAATGCCTTAGATTGTTCCGTTCCGCAAAAGATGGTTGAGTATCTGCTTGGTGAATTCGATTTCTATAAAATCATTAGTATTGATAGTAAACGCATTACTAAAATTCAAACATATAACTTGCATGGCACATTAAATCGCGCAAGTAAAATAATCGGACCCAAGATAAAAGTACCTCATTCTCTATTGCCAACGCGAATTGTAAGTTTGGAATTTAAACCTGGAAGTACAAATACCGTTGAGCTTTATATGGATGGCGGGTGGCAATTTAGCTTCCGCATTCACAATGCTGCTACTAAAGTTGAGACAAGTTTAAAATTTGATATACAAATTGTCGGAATGCCTACTACGATTATTACTCTAAATTGCAGTTGGAATTAATTATGGGAGTACTCAAATGAAAAATATATTTATTATTTCTTGATTTGATTTACGTTACGCTCACCCTATAAATATACAATCGAATTAATACTACGTTGAATCTATAGTATTACATAAAAAGCAAATCAAATGCTTAACTTGTCTTTGGATTAATGTGCTGAATTGGATAAAATTTAATTGAGGAGAAAACCATGAAAACAACAAATCTATTAACCATGCCAATGAAACGAAAAATATTTCAATATCGTGTAATGTGCAAAAGAAAATCAGAAACAGATCTTTGTGAGTTTCCGCACATTGGTCTACTAATGGATGAAATTCGAACCCATATAAATCAAAGTGATTATAAGGATTTAACAACAGATAGATGGTATGGTTTTGATTCAATAAATGCAATTGCTGAGGGATGGAAAGTGGTTTTGGCTAATTGTAAATATAATTACAGACCTAATTTAATTGATATTAATAATAGAACAGAGCGTCAATCTCCTAAAAATAATAGCGAGGGAGATAAGGAAAAAACACATGTTTTAATCAAATCTGATGCTGCAATTTTTTTTGAGCAACGAAGAAATGGTACTGGCGCGTTTATATTTAATAAATTGTTAAAAGCTGCATGGAAAAGAATTAAAAATACAATCGATAATGACATTACAAGCATTGAGATTGTGCAAGAAATTGACAATAATTTTTTGCAAATAATTAGAGAGGCAAATAGAATAAAAGGGATAAAAGTTGTGGCAGAATCTCATATAGTAGGAAGTGACTTTCTAAATTTTAGTAACGATACGGGTGTTAAAGACACTTATCAAATAGAAATACGAGCAAAAAAACGACACGAATTTAACAAAGAAATATTTATTCAAAAGATAGAACAATTATTGGCTGAAAGAACACAAATAGATAAAATTATTGTTGATTTAAATGATAATGAAAATAATCCAAGAATTATAAATACGGATCAATTTGCAAAACAGTATGTAATATATGCCAATAAAGATTCTAATGGAGAAGTTAATACTGAAGACATGTTCAGTAAAATGATTGAATTACTATGAAGAAAATCTTAAAGAAGATATTATCTTACGAACCTTTAATTGTTTGGGTAAGATATTTCCGAACATTATCTTTTAAATGTATTTTAGTAAATTTTGGAGTGCCGATATTTATTTGTATAATGTTGGGAATATGCGCTAAAGAAAAAGTTATAAATTCAAATATCGATATTCTAACTATTAGCTCAATTCTTATTGGGTTTTGTTCATCTATTATAATTATGTTATTTACTTTGCCTGATGCAAAAGCGGAGAAGTTAAATTCAATTAATATTAAAGAAACAAACATTAGTTTAATAAAAGCACTAATATATAAATTTGCTTACATGATTTATAATTTAATTGCAGTAATAATATTGAATTTAATAACTACATCATTGGATTTTAAGAATATATATTGTATATTAATTTCAATTGGTATACTACTAAATGTTTTGTTGACTTTAATTGAGGCATTAAGTAATGCAGTATTCTGTTTATTACCTAGATAATATATGGATATCGAAAAATAGTTATAATTTAATATAACGGAGTTCCCAGTAAACTATAGTCAAACAAAATGATTCGAATTTTAATAAAAAATATATAAAATATGTTAAATTTAATTATCAACTAATGAAATAAATTAGATTTATTGAATATTGAAAATGTAAAATTAAGAAAAATTATTTATTATGGATTTCACATCAAGATGAAATAAATAGACTATCTATAAAATATGTCACAGAACAAGTTATTAATTATTGTATTTTTTGGAGTAAAAGATGAATAGTTTCGATATAAATTTAAGAGATTATGTGGTAAAAATCGACGAACTTATTGTACTGATAGAAGATATTTCTAAAATAAATTGGAATATTGAAACTGCGGAGCAATTTTGTAAAGGAAAAGGAGTTGATATAGGTCAACGCTTTATATATTTTCAAGAGGAAATTAAAAAATTAAATACTTTTAATTATAAAGAGTTGCTAACTAAAATTTGGAAAAGTAAAAATCACTTTGAAACCATTGAGGCTATGAGTGATATAGAATTTTCTGCATATAATCCACCCTACCAAGGTTATATTAAATCTGTAATAAAAAACATTGCCAGAGAGATTGACTTATTTTTTGAAGGAATAAAAGGACAAAAGCAATCAGGTTCATATATGCAAGGCATAATAAAAGGAGTTTCTCGTTTAAATATTGAACTTAGACCTGATATTAATGAATTATTCGAACATTTTAAATATGGAAATAAAAATTATGTAATTTTTGGTAAAAATGGGGCGGGAAAAACTTCTTTATTAAAAAATATTTCGACTTCATTATTTACAAGTGCAATAGTGGTACCGGCAAAACGATCAGTAAGAGCTCATGAAGGTAATTGTATATCTACATATAATAATTATACTTTAAATAAAATGCTTGAGGATAATGAGTCATTGTTATATTTGGTAAAAGAATTAAACGCTCGAACATTAAAATCATATGAAGCAGGAGCCTCAAAAACTGATGTTTTAACAACAAAATTTTCTGAGGTGTTTTCATCTTTAGGGTTAGAGAGAGAAATAGTAGCAGATGGAGAAACTTTATATTTATATGGAGATCAAATAAGTCGATACCCTATTAACGCGGCAAGTGACGGAGAAAGGAGCATAGCATATTTAATACTAGCAACACTTCTTGCACCGCAAAATTCATTTTTGTTTATAGATGAGCCAGAAAATCATTTAAATGGTGCGTTAATGAGAAAATTATTTGATAAATTAGAGTCTGAGCGTCCAGATATACGTTTTATTTATTTAACTCATGTCATTGACTTTGTTGAAAGTAGGAAAAATGTGGAGTTAGTTTATCTTGAAAAGTCAAAATGCTATGGCGAGTGGAAATTTAAAAAAATTGAAGATTATGCCAATATTAGTTTAGATGTGATTTTAAGTGTAGAAGGAACAAAAAATGATATTATTTTCTGTGAAGGCAATCGTTCTTCAATTGATTGTCGAATATTGGAATGTTTATTTCCAGAATATGAAATTAAGCCAGTTGAGTCTTGTGAACAGGTGAAATTACACGTGCGTGGTATTAATGGACTTGAGACATTGTTCAGAAGAAAAGCCTTTGGAGTTATAGACAATGATTATATGTCTGAAAAAGAAATACTATCTCTTAATAAAAATAAAATTTTTCCGATTGGATATAATGAGTGGGAGAATTTATTAATCCGTTCAGAAATTTTGGAATATATAAATAATTGTCATTTACAAAAAGAAATATCTTTAATTAAAAAAGAAGTCGTTAAACTAATTAAAACAAAGTCGAAAGATGCAATATTAAGTGATTTTATAACTAAGAGATATTCAAAAATGTTGTATACTGTAAAATTGTTTTATAATGAAAATTTAGATAAACAAATTGACGATATTAATTTAAAAAATAAGACTTCACTTATAGATGAAGTAGATAAGTTAAGCAAAAAAATTGATGAAAGTGAAGATTATGATGAATTGGTTTCAATTGTGCCTGCGAAAATGCTATTAAATGTTGTTGCTGCCCAAATTGGATTAAGTACGGATGAAGACTATGTTAAATTGATTATAAAATATTTAATGAAGGATAAAGAGTTTAATAATTCAGTTAAAAAAATGCTTAATATTACATTTGACTAAATATGTAATTATATACTAAAAGAACAATTAAATTAAGCAATGGTTGGGATGCTAAATGTTCAATTTGTGTTTGTCAAAAGAAAATCAAACATAAATTGAACTTCTTTCTTTATCTAAAAAAAATATACTAGCAATATATTGAAAATAAAAATATTGCATAACAAAGTATCCAAAAAAATATGTTACAGTCTTGATACAAGAAGCAAGCCACGGTAGAATATGTCGAGGCATGTATTTTTAGCGGAAAGGTTTTCTCGTACAGCTATTGGGACAGAATGATAGTAAATTACGATGAACTTGAAGCCAAACTTGAAGAGTATATGAAAAAGGTAAGAAAAAATGGTCGCCCACCTGCGGGAAACGATGGATAGAAGTTCGCCTTTTATGTTTATAAGATTGTTGTGAAAATGCATTAAAATGAAAAAATCGCGTATTTCAACGCGATTTTTATGGCGTTCCCGGCGGGCGCGACGCGTTAAGAAAACATGCCGGTGGCATGTTTTTAGCCAAAGCGGGGAGCAATCTGAGATTGCGACCTGGAGGGGTGAGCGGAGCGAACCGTGAACCTTCGGTTTGATTGCCGCCGAGAACATCATAAAAAGGGCACTATGTGGATAACATAGTGCCTGTAAAATGGCGTTCCCGGTGGAATCGAACCCACGGCCTTTCGCTTAGGAGTCATGGCTAATCGGCGTTTTCTTTTGAAAATGGGCAAATAGCTTATATGTGCTGCATAATTTACGCGATTTACGCCACAAAACAGCTATTTATGTCCATTTCTTGCAACAACGTTTATAACTCGAAATAATTTTCAAATCAATTTTATGCCAAATTTATACCAGTCAAAAATTTAAGCGGATGTATCATCCACTATATAAATTATTGATACTACACCTATTTTAGGCATTGAAAATCTATATACTTATTGTTATTATTTATTTAGGGAATTGCAAGGGGGGACTATTATTGATAAAACTATTATCGATCGAAGTAGACGGGGAAACTTACAAATTCTACAACAATAGATGGGTAGATAGTATGTATTGTGTCGCAGAGGGACCGGCTTTGAATAAAATATACGACCATCTGATTCAAACAGCGTGTTCATATCCTTATGATACTGTTTACGAGTATGCAAGAATGATGAAGGAAACTGAACATTATGGTCAAGCCTCAAAACTGATAGATTATCTAATAGAGCATAGAGAGCAGTCATCATTAGGCGGTAATAGTGCCTTGCATCGCTTAGTACCTATGAAAACTTCGTGTCTTAGGTCAATGAATAATCCTAGGGCAGCGATTGAATTCTTCAACAAAATCATAAAAGAACACAAGTCTTTAACTTTTTCATCTGCTTTGTATACTTCAATAGCTGCGGCATACTGTGATGTGGAAGACTATGACAACGCTCTCAAATATGCAAAAATTGCTTGTGCACTGAATACGCAGGACAAAGCATTTGAATTAATTTATCTTATAAAAAGACTTAAAGCAGTTTTTGGAGAAGATTGTTTTGATAATTAAATGATTGATATTAAAAGGTATATAAATTGAGAAACATGGAAGAAATGAAAAAAGAAATTAGAAGTTTTTATAGTGAATATATAAAAGTTCCATTTGAAAATAATGAAATCAGAAACAAATTAAAAGAGGACATTTTTTCTAAAATATTAAAAAATAATTTGCTTTACAAATATATTTCATTTACATCGGATACTTCGCTTAATGATAAAAAACTCACTGCAATAAGGGAAAACAAGCTTTGGTTTGCTGCACATCATGTATTACGAGATAACGATCCGACAGAGTTTAAGGTGTCTATTGACACTGTAAAGGTAGCAAAAAGTATTAATATAAGTATACGCGATGTATTGTCATTGGTAGAAACAATACGCGAATTAAACGATGTTTGTTGTTTATCAGATCAACTTGATGAATATATGTGGCAATATTATGCTAATAACCATTCAGGATGCTGTTGTGTATTTGAGATTGAAAAATTCGATATGCTATGGCCAGTGTTATACTGCAATAAAAAAGAAATTAATTATACGCGTGATTTTATAAAATCCATTAAAAATTTAAACTTAGATAACAAGTCAATAAATAAAATAGCGTTTATTTCGCCAGTGCTAAAAGACGAAATTAAATATGGGCGAGAACATGAAGTTCGTTTGCTAAGTAGCGATATCTATGACAATGAAAGCGATGTTTTAGGTGGAAGAATAATGGAAAGAAAAAAAGAAGCATTGGGATATACCGGGACATATTATTCTTATGAAAAATGTGGATTAGTATTAAAAAAGATAATTATTGGTAAAAATGTCGCAAAGTCAATAGTAAGTAAAATTCAAGATCTTAAATTAAATGTATCTATTGAAACTGAGTAATTTTTATTAAAAGGGAATTGGAAATTAGATATAATTTCTTGTGCAAAATAATTGCAAACTTTTACGTAATAATCAACGCATAAAAGACAATATATAATGTCCGTGTAATTACACTATAATTTTCCAAATTTTTGAAGCCGTTTTGACGACGCTATCGTAGTACGTATTTCTCAAAAGCCAAGTCGAAAAAATTGTTTGAGAGGGAAATCAGTAT
>CALUYT010000003.1 GCA_944325085.1 Candidatus Gastranaerophilales bacterium
AAACCTCATAGCTCATATGATAATATTCTTACTCTTATGGAAGAAAATAATCATATCGAAATAGAAAATATGAGAAAACATATAACATATTCTAAAAAAAGTTATTATTATAGATTTAAATATTTTATATACAAAATCTTATTAAACTTCTGCAATAAAAAATCTTTTGAAAAAATAAAAGCAAAAAAATATAAGTATAAAGAAATTATTGATATCTTAAACTTATATGAGTAAACACAGTAAATTTATTATGTTAAAATTGAACAAAATTTGTAAATAAAAACACAAATTTTACAGGAGGTTCATCAATGAAAGCAGCTGAAATTGAAAATAATATTTTAATTGTAAAAAATAGAGAAGACGAAAAACTAAATGACAGAAAAGGTGCAATTGTAAAAGTCTTAGGCTGCGGCTTGTGTGGTTCTGATATAGTAAAATTAAAACAGCATTTAGTAAAAAATGGTACAGTATTAGGTCACGAAATTGTAGCAAAAATTGTTGAAATAAACTCTGAAACAAATTTCAAAAAGGAAGATATCATAATAACATCACATCACATACCTTGTGGGAAATGCGAATACTGTAAAAATGGTAATGTTTCTATGTGCAGACATTTTAAAGAAACAAATATAAAACCCGGAGGCTTTAGCGAATTAGTATATGTTTCAGAAGAACATTTAAAAAATGTTGCATACCTAAAACCTGAAAACCTTTCAAATGAAGAAGCTGCATTTTATGAACCTTTAGCTTGCTGTATTAGAGCAGTAAAAAGAGCTAAATTAAGAGAAAATTCAACAGCATTAGTAATTGGCTTAGGTTCTATAGGAATTCTTATGGCACAAGCGCTAAGAGCATTTGGAATGAATGTTATAGGATGCGATTTAATTGCTTCAAGAATTGAATTATTAAAAAATTTAGGAATAGAAGCATTTAACGTATTAGAAATGTGCGATAGCATAAAAGTCGATGGCGTATTTATGACATCAGGCTCTGATAAAGCTATTGAAACAGCATTAAAATATGTTAGAGATGGCGGAAAAATTTTAGTATTTTCAAGTACTCCACAAAACTTTGGATATGCAAACAATGAAATTTATTATAGAGAACTAACTATTTTAGGAAGCTATTCTCCATCTCCAGAAGATTTAAAAGATTCATTAGAATTACTAAAAGAAAAAAAAGTAAAAGTAAAAAATATATCAACAGATTATCCTCTTGAAAAAATACAAAAGGCAATCAATGACACTCTAGATAATAAAATATTAAAAGCATATATAAAAATAAATTAGGAAAAAAAATGAAAGCAATACAATATTACGGACCAAAAGATATAAAATTAGAAAACATAATGGCAAAACCACCTGAAGAAGGTGAAGTTATGGTAAAAGTAATGGCAGCCCTAACTTGTGGCACTGACGTAAAAACATTTCGTCGAGGTCATCCTGTCTTAATAAAAGAAATACCTTCAGGATTTGGACATGAATTTTCAGGGATAATCGAAAAAGTAGGTCGTAATGTTGAAGACTTCAAAGTTGGAGACCGTGTTGTAGCAGCCAACTCAGCACCTTGTGGAGAATGTTTTTATTGTAAAAAAGAAGAATATAATCTATGCGAAAATCTAAATTTATTAAATGGAGCATACGCGCAATATATTACAGTTCCAGCAAGAATAGTTAAGAAAAATATGTTAATCCTGCCACCTGATTTAAGTTTTGAACGCGCAGCATTTTGTGAACCCCTAGCTAATGTCGTACATGGTGCAGAAAGAACCGGAATAAAACCTGGTGATAGTGTAGGTATTATTGGAATTGGTCCAATAGGTTTAATGTTTGCAAGAATTGCAAAACTTATGGGCGCAAGAGTAATTGTAGCAGGCAGAAACCCAATAAAATTAAAAGCAGCTGAAGAATTTGCTCATGCTGATGAAATTATTGATTTAAAGAAATACCCAACACCTGTAAAAATATTTAAAGAATTCTCTGATGAAAACAAAGGTTTAGATGTCGCTATAGAATGCGTAGGCTTACCTGAGATTTGGGAACAAATTTTTGACTGTGTAAGACCTGGTGGAACTGTACACTTTTTTGGGGGCTGTAAATCAGGATCAAAAGTTACATTCGATACAACAAGAATGCACTACGGCGATATAAAAATGATGAGTGTTTTCCATCATACTCCAAAATATTTTAGGAAAGCTTTAGAATATATTTCCTCAGGAGAATTAGAAGTTGAAAAACTTATAACAGATAAACTCCCACTGGAAAAAGTTGAATTTGCAATGGAACAACATATAGCTGGAAAAGCTATCAAATATTTAATTCAGCCTTGGCAATAATAGAATTATGATATTTATAGATAATAGATATTAACATCATCTTCATCATCTGAGGATTTTGAAAAGTATTGAGAATTATCATCTTTTATATCATCATCGTACCAATTCGCAACAGTCTTATTACCAACAGAGCGAATTTCGCCATCGGCAAAATAATCCACTACTTTGCCTCCAATGGAATGTATTTCGCCATTAGTATTGTAGCGAACTTCTTTACCTCCAATTGACTGAATATTTCCGTCTTGTGAATATGCAATGATTTTATCGTCAATTGCATAAACTTGTCCATCAGACCAGCAATGTAACTCCGGATCCATCAAAGGAACATTATCTGAACTGTAAGAACATAATAAACTAAGTTTCTTTTTATCCATAAAATAACATCCTCGCAATCTTATAACGATTAAATTTTTAAAAAGTTCATTTTTTACAAAAACAAATAAAAATTTATAGGACTTGTAAAAATAATATGTGTGTACGATAATATTCCTGTACTAAAAGGATATGACATGTCGAACACTTTAGTTTATTCACTAGAAGGAAAAACTTATATTAACTTGACTAACAGATGTACAAATAATTGTATATTTTGTCTAAGACAAGACAAAAATGATGTTTGCGGTCAAGATATGTGGTTAGATAATGAAGATTTTTCAGTTGAAGATGTTATTTCTCAGTTAAAAAATTTTGATATAGCCGGAGAAGTTATTTTCTGCGGATATGGAGAACCGCTTTTGAAATTAGAAATTCTAAAAGAAGTTGCAAAATACATTAAACAAAAATCCCCAAATACAAAAATCAGAATTAACACAAATGGACATGCTAACTATGTATATAAAAGAAATATAATACCTGAATTAAAAGGATTAATAGATAAAATATCAGTTAGCCTTAACGCTTCAACAAGCGAAGAATATAATGAATTATCACAACCAAAATTTGAAAATGCATATGATGAAGTAAAGAAATTTATAAAATGCTGTTCTCAAGCCGGAATTCAAACAGATGCCTCAATTGTTGATGGATACAAAGGCAGAAGACTAGACATTGAAAAATGTAGAAAAATAGCAAATGACTTAGGCGCTAATTTAAGAGTGAGAGAGTGGATTGT
>CALUYT010000004.1 GCA_944325085.1 Candidatus Gastranaerophilales bacterium
GTGTTCCTAACCTCGTTGTATTCCTTAACAAATGCGATATGGTTGATGATCCGGAATTGTTAGAATTGGTTGAAATGGAAGTTAGAGAACTTCTTACTTCTTATGAATTCGACGGTGACAACATTCCGTTCATCCACGGTTCTGCTTTGAAAGCTCTTGAAGCTGTTCAAGCTAATCCAAATGTACAACGCGGCCAAGACAAATGGGTTGACAAAATTTGGGAATTGATGGATGCAGTTGATACATACTTCCCAACTCCTGAACGTGATTTGGACAAACCATTCTTGATGCCTGTTGAAGACGTATTCTCTATCACTGGTCGTGGTACTGTTGCTACAGGCCGTGTAGAACGTGGTATTGTTAAAGTTGGTGATGAAGTTGAATTAGTTGGTATTAAACCTACTAAGAAAACTACAGTTACTGGTGTTGAAATGTTCAGAAAATCTCTTGAACAAGGTCAAGCTGGTGACAACATTGGTGCTTTACTTCGTGGTGTTGATAAAACTGAAATCGAACGTGGTCAAGTTTTAGCAAAACCAGGATCTATTCACCCACACACTAAATTCACAGCTAACGTTTACGTATTAACAAAAGAAGAAGGTGGACGTCACACTCCATTCTTCCCAGGATACAGACCTCAATTCTACATCAGAACAACTGACGTAACTGGTTCTATCCAATTCGAAGGTCAAATGGTAATGCCTGGTGATAACGTTGTTATGACAGTTGAATTGATTGCTCCTGTTGCTATCGAACAAGGTATGAGATTCGCTATCCGTGAAGGTGGTAGAACTGTTGGTGCTGGTGTTGTTGATACTATCATCGAATAGTTTCTAACATATTAGAAATTCACAAAAAAAGACTTGATATTATTTATCAAGTCTTTTTTGTTTCATACTTACCATTAATCTTTCCCGAGTTAAATTGCATTAAAACCAGAAGTCTTCTGTTTGCTTTTATTTATTATGCTAATAATGCCTCTAAAATTTTAGCATTTGTTTGTGCCCGTCTGGAATTCAACAAATACTTTTCAACGCTCGCTTTAATTTCTTGAGCATCTGTATCTAAATACTTGACCTCACTATCAAGCATTTTTAAATACTCTTTAACAGTTACCATTTGATAATTATTTTTCATTTTCCCCAAAATCCTATAATATTTTTCCCAAAATCAATTATTCAACTATCCCAAAAGGGCTTCCAAAATTTCTGCATTAGATACAGCTTTTTTACCATTTCTAACTTGTGATCTATACATATATGTTCTTAATGCTTCTCTGATTAACTCTGAACGAGTACGATTTTCAGAATTTGCTACTGAATCGATTTCATCTAAAAATTTTTCAGGCATTGAAATTAAAACTCTGGCCATATTTTTCTCCTTTAATTTTTCCTTTGTAATCCCCTTACTTATATATAAAGTATTTTTATCTGTAAAAATTGCCTATTTTATAAAGAAAAAGTATATATCCTTAATATAATTTTACATTTCGTAAAAGATAAAAAAAGGAGCAACTACATCAAGTAATTACTCCTTTGTATTTTATATTGTTTATTTTTGTTATTAAGCTAATAATGATTCTAAAAGTTGAGCATTAATTCTATCTTTACGAGATTTAGATAATGAAAGTTCGATTGATCTTTCAATTTCATGATCTTCTGCTGTTGAATATTTAACGTTTTCTAAAGCTTTGGCATATTCTCTTACAGTAATCATTGTAGAAGCTTGAGATAATGCACATTGTGTCCTCAAAGATTTTGCATAATCTGCAGCTGTAATCATAGTAGATCTTTGTTCATTTTCTTTTCTTAAAGATTCAACATATTCTTTAACTGTTATTAATTCTGAATGATTTTGCATATCCAAACCCCTATTCTCTTAATATATTTCCCTTACATATATATAAAGGATTTTTTTTATAAAAATTTGCCTCAAAATCACCATATATTAACATATTTTAACAGAAAAAACAATATATAATCAAAAGGACGGATTTAAACTATTAAATCCGTCCTTACAAACTTTTTATAAAGTATTTTAATTATGCTAATAAAGCTTCAACGATTTTTTCATTTGTTTTTGCTCTTTGGATACTTAACAAATATTTTTCAACACTTTTTTCAATTTCTTTTTCTTCAACTGATAAACATTTTACATTATCCAAGCTTTCAACATAATCTTTAACTGTTACCATTTCATAATCATTTCTCATAATCTTATTCCCCTTTTTTATTTTATTCTCATTTCCCTTACATATATATAAAGTATTTTTTGATTGAAAAATTGCCTATTTTTTACTTAATAAGTATATAAAGTTTACATGTATTAATAAAAGAAACCTTCTAATCGAAAGGGCAGATTTAATAAATTAAATCTGCCCTTATAAACCTTTCATATAGTTATTTCATTATGCTAATAAAGCTTCAACTATTTTTGCGTTTGTTTTTGCTCTTTGGATACTTAACAAATATTTTTCAACACTTTTTTCAATTTCTTTTTCTTCAACAGATAAATATTTTACATTATCTAAGCTTTCAACATAATCTTTAACTGTTACCATTTCATAATCATTTCTCATAATCTTATTCCCCTTTTTATTTTATCTTTATTTCCCTTACATTTATATAAAGTATTTTCAGATTGAAAAATTGCCTATTTTTTATTTAAAAGATATATACTCTTAATATAAATTAACATTACTTCATAAAAACAGAAAAGAATATATATTACAAAGGTTTTGAAGTAAAATTAAATAAAGAAGTAGCTAGTTAGAAGGGAAATATAAATGCTAAGAACTGGGATTGTAGGATTACCAAATGTTGGGAAATCAACACTATTTAACGCACTGACAAATGCAAGGAACGCACAAAGTGCAAATTATCCGTTTTGTACAATTGAACCTAATATTGGAGTTGTGGATGTGCCGGATGAAAGGCTTCCAATTTTAGCGAAATTATGTAAAACAGAAACAATTATACCTACAGCAATTGAATTTGTTGATATTGCAGGTTTAGTAAAAGGTGCAAGTAAGGGAGAAGGACTTGGTAACCAATTCTTACAAAACATAAGAGAAGTTGATGCAATTATACAAGTTGTAAGATGCTTTGACGATGAAAACACTATACACGTGGCAGGTAAAGTTGACCCATTAAGCGATATAGAAACAATTAACACAGAATTAGCACTTGCAGATATGGCATCTATTGAAAGAAGACAAGCAAGAATCGCAAAAACCGTAAAAGGCGGAGATAAAGAAGCTGTTTTAGAAGACAAAGTGCTTACTAAATTAACAGATTTATTATCAGATTGCACATTCATTGATATATCAAAACATTTTGAAGAAGATGAAATTCCTGTTGTAAAAAGATTAAATCTACTATCAACAAAACCTGTTATATATTGTGCTAACGTATCAGAATTTGATTTAAAAGATGGAAATGAATACACCCAAAAAGTTGGCGAGTACGCAAAATCTCACGGCGCTGAAATGGTTGTAATCACAGCTAAAATTGAAGAAGAATTAGCAGATTTAGGAAAAGAAGAAGCTGAAGAATACTTAAAAGAACTAGGTATTGAAGATAGCGGAATCAATAGAATGATAAAATCAGTATATAATCTGCTAAAACTTAGAACATTTATAACTGCCGGAGAAAAAGAAGTTAGAGCTTGGACAATAACAGCCGGAACAAAAGCTCCACAAGCTGCCGGAGTTATTCATACCGACTTTGAAAAAGGATTTATTAGAGCTGAAATAACACCATATAAAGACTTTGTAGAACTTGGTTCTTATAATGCTTGCAAAGAAAAAGGTGTAACAAGACTTGAAGGCAAAGATTATATAGTCCAAGACGGAGATTTAGTTCATTTCAGATTTGCAGTATAAAAAAAAAGACCCTATAAAGGGTCTTTTTTTTGAATTATATATATTACTTATCTTGTCAATAATAATTTTTTACCACATTCATAAGACTTATTATCATAAGCATTTGTAACATATCTTGAATTTGGTTTAAAATCATTTCTACCGGTAAATGTTAAAGGTGTATTTTCAGGAACAGAATACAATATCAAAGTAGAATCTGTTATAGGAATTGTTCCATCTCCAGTACATCTTTTTATAAAATATTTACCGTGAAGTTCATTTACAACATACGTATCGTCTTCATTTTTAGCATTATGGAATATAGTACCATTCTTAAGCCCAGGAATACCTACACCATTGTCACCATTTAAGAAAATTGTATGTTCTTGCTGATTATGATCTTTTTGAATTTCAAAATTCAATTGAATAGACTCTAATGATAAATCTTGTTTATTGTATTCATATCTATAATCATTATGTAATGCAGAAGTATTAAACAAAGAAACAGCCATTCTACCATCTGTACTTTGTCTAAATATTGCAGGAACTTTAACACCTTGTTTAGAAGTTTGCATTGGTAATGTATAAACAGCACCGTTATTTAAAGCATTACACTTAGGATTTTTACGTATAGACATAGCTTCATCAAAGAAACCTTTGTACTTAGCTATCAAAGCTTTATACTTGGTTGCATCAGTAGAATCCAACCATTCATCATGAACTCTTTGACGACCTTGTAAATACATATTCTTAGATTTAGTATCATAACCTGTAGCTCCAACATCATCACCATCAAATAGTGTTGGCATACCAGGTAATGCAACTAAAAATTTCATCATTGCCAATACTTTTGATAAAGCTGGTCCCATAACAGTATCAAACACAGCTTCTTCAAAGTGAGATTCTGCTTCTGGAGGAAGTTGGAATCCATATTCTGTTCTAGCCTGTTTCAATACCATTGAAATTGAAATATCTATCGGTTTTATACCAAAAGCATCAGGATCAAATCGTTTACCTAAATACTTACCATTAGCCAAATCTGAAATAGCTTTACAAATAGGAACAAATGCTTTATTAAATTCATCTGGATTATTCAATACAGGATAATCTTTCTTATATGAATTTAACACATTAACAAATGCAAGATGTAAAGCATCTGCCATTGCAACAGCCTTAGCTGAAGCATGTGAATAATCAAAATTATTAACTTCGTAAGCTGGAATGTCACCAATAAATCTATTATTTAATATTTTGAATGCTGTACGTTTATATTCAAAATTATCAGTATAATTCAAATTAGTATAGAACAATTCCATATCCATAGCAGCACAATGCAAAGCTCTTGGCTTATCATGGTTACCTATAAACGTATAAGCATACATTACAGAATCTAAACCACCTGATCTGATAAATGGATTATCTCCACCTACCATTTTTTCAAAAATTATCTTTTGAAGTTTATCTTGATCAGCTTGAGAAGCTCCATTTTCAAAATCTTTTCCAAATATATTTGATATTAATCTAAACCAATGAGAATAATTTGCAGTAGAAGACATGCCGGTTTCTCTTTGGAATTTTGAAACGATATCGGAATGTTTAGGGAACTTTTTAGACTGAGAACCATAACCCTTATTGTGCATATCAATTTCATCTGTAACTTCGGCAACAGTATAAGCATTTGGATTTTTAGAAATAACACCTTGAGTAAATTTCTTCCAGAAGTTTATTACTTGCTGCCAAGTATAATCAAAATTATTAAGTCCGTTACGTAAAGCTTCTACATCTGCAATATCTTTCGTAGCGTCAATTCTCCAATCTAAACCGGCTTGAGTCTTATCAATAATTAAATCAGCCAATTGGAAACTTGCCAAGTTTGTATCTTTTATAGTTCTAACCAAACTTTCAACAATCTCACTATCAATAGATGAATCTAACCCTTTCATACCTTTTTTAATACGATATAAAAGCATTTCTGCTTCATCTTGCGGAGAGGCCGGATTCAATATACCTAAAGTTTGTAATGATACATCTTTTAAAGTTTTATAATCATAAGTTAATTCACCTGAACCTGAATCAATAGCAACAGTTAAATCAGGAACTAAAGACTTAACCACAGCATATTTAGCAATTACAGGAGTTAATAATGGCAATACATATTTACCATATTCTGTAACTTCTTCACCTTTAAATAATTTCTTATCAGCTGGCATAACAGAATCAACTGTAGTTAAAACCTGATTTGCAAAGTTAGACATTTCATTTTTATAAATATTGTCCATAGCTTCATATGTCTTTTTGTATTCTTCAGGCAAATGTTTGTTTCCAGCTTTATATATTTTATATCTAGGAACACCTATTTCAGAAGGCACTGTAGCTCTTTTTGAAACCAAAGGAGATGCTAATACTGAAACTAAGTTATCTCCAAATTCGAAAGAATCTAACGGTGTATTCATTAAACCTTCCAAAATTTGAGATTTTTTATCTTCATTAGACAGAACTCGTTTATTATTATAAAAACCTTCTAATACATTTTCCACTTCAGCTTTTGTTACTTCAGCTTTAACTGAATTAGGGAATATCTTATTATTAGAAATATTTAAAATATGATTATATACCTGAGATGGGTTATTTTTATCAACTGCTCTTAAAGATTGAGCTACATATAAGCGCAATATATCATCAGTTTTTTCTGTCCAATATTGACCAGATGAAACTGCATAATCTTGAACTTGATAATTTGCTCTGATCATTTTTCTCATTTCAAGCTTACGTTCATCTATTGGAAGATTTTTTAACGCTTTTGTATCTGTATGAGAATAAACAAAATTCAATTTTGCAATATCAGGGTTTGCATCCCAAGTTTCAAAACCACTTTCAAATTTTCCATCAACAGAAAATGTCTTAAATTTAGATAATAATCTTGCACCCTTAGGACTATCCATATCAATAACCCTATTTGGATGATGATCATTATATTCATTCAAACGTTTAATATTTTCGTTATAAACTTCAGGATCTACTTCAAATGCATAAGGGAATACTGAATCATTATGAGAATGAAGTTCATATACATTTGGAGTACTCATTTTTGAGTAAGTTTTTATTAATGATTTATTATCATTTCTTTCTTCTTCTGTAACTAATCGAGTATCAAAAAATTGAATATATGTTGGCTTTTTAGAATCATATTTAAGATTTTTCTTTATTGAAACATGACCAATTCTATTCTGAGTATATTGATATGGTGAGTTTACAATCTTGTGAGATATAAAATCTTTATTTTTTACAAACACACCCAATGATAATGGATTGTCTTTAATATTAGAAGCTTTAAACCAATTAAAATATGGTGAATCTTCGCCCCATTTTAATAAATGTTTAAAGTGAACACCCTCTAAACCTTCATTAACAAAAGCTCCATCTGATACAAAGTTTAAACCGTGTGCAAACATTTTTCTTTGCAATGAAGCATAATTATTGATATTACCTAAAGAACTTGCCATTTGCATACAGTTCTTATTCCAATAAGCATGAGCGGTAAAATCATCATCGGTAAATATCGGTAATGAAATTATTCTATTATAATTATCGTACTCGCCGTTATCAATAGCATATTCTAAACCGGCTAAAGTACCACCGAATTTATTTGTAATAGTTTTAATACCATTTTCACCACGTTTAGCCAACTTCTCATCTTTTACAATCATATTTTGGTCATTATAAACATATCCTACCTTTTGAGAATCAATAATAACCAATTTCATGTTTCCACCACGAGAAAGATCAGACTTTGTAGGTGTTACAACGTTAAACATTTTTCTATAATCATTACCAGGACGCTCATCAATCATCTCGCCAGCGTCAAGTTTAACACTTTCACTACCATTTCTTTTATCTTTTAAAATAAAATGATAAGCAAAAGACTGATTATCAGAAATACCATAATTAGAAGCAAGATCAATTCTATTTACGCCGGGTTTTAATTCATAGCGATCCTGATGATTTCTATCATAAGCTTTGCCTGTAGAAAAATAATTGCCATATTTATCTTTATCAAGCTTATATATCTCTAAATAACAAATATCCTTATCCGGATCATATGGATAAGAAACCTCAAATTGTCTAAAACCTTCATCAGATTTTATAAACTTATACCCTTCAAATGAAACAGCATGTTTTTTGTTTACATGGTCATTTTTTACATCAAAATTTACTTTCACACCTTACTCCTTAGTGTCAATTATAACAATTCTCAAAAAAAAATTTTGTTACTACAAAAGTCATTATTAAGAAAATTTTACAATGTAGCTAAAATATTAGGAAATAAAGTTTTTTTAGCTATAATATTACGTGTGGAAAATACAATTAATATTGTATTAGAATAGCAAGGAGAATGAAATGCTAATGACCGAAATTAAATGCGATATCAAAGATATTAATCTTGCAGACCAAGGTAAAAAGCAGATTGATTGGGCATTTAAAGATATGCCTGTACTAAAAAAAATAAGAGAAAGATTTATCAAAGAACAACCTTTTAAAGGTTTAAAATTATCTGCATGTGTTCACGTAACAAAAGAAACAGCAGCATTATGTACAGTAATGCAAGCTGGCGGAGCAGATGCTGTTTTAGTAGCATCAAACCCATTATCTACACAAGATGATGTTGCAGCAGCTTTAGTAAAACACTATAACATTCCTGTTTTTGCAATTGCAGGCGAAACTGTTGAACAATATAAAGCACATATTGAAGAAGCTATAAAACACAATCCTGATATCATAATCGATGATGGTTGCGACATGGTTTCAACAATTCATGCACAATATCCAGAAATGATAAACAAAATCATTGGTTCAACAGAAGAAACTACAACCGGAATTATAAGATTACAAGCAATGGAAGCTCAAGGAACATTAGGTTTCCCTGCAGTTGGAGTAAATACAAGTTTAACAAAACACTTATACGATAACAGATACGGAACTGGTCAAAGCTCTTTTGACGGAGTTTTGAGAGCTGCAAATATACTTATTGCAGGAAAAACAGTTGTTGTATCAGGTTACGGCTGGTGTGGTAAAGGTGTAGCTCTTAGAGCAAAAGCTCTTGGCGCAAACGTTATAGTTTGTGAAGTTGATCCATTAAAAGCTTTAGAAGCTGCAATGGAAGGCTACAGAGTTATGCCAATTGCAAAAGCAGCTTTAGAAGGTGATATATTCCTTACAGTTACAGGTGATAAACACGTTATCGATGTTGAACACTTACTAACAATGAAAGATGGTGCTTTTGTAGGTAACGTTGGACACTTCGATTGGGAAGTAAATGTTGGTGATTTAAGAAAACATACTAAAGAAATCAGACAAATCAGACCAGCTTTAGAAGAATACGTACTAGATAACGGAAAATCTATATACGTAATTGCACAAGGAAGACTAGTTAACCTTGTTGCCGCAGAAGGTCATCCAGCTAGCGTTATGGATATGAGCTTCGCTAACCAAGCTCTAGGTATTGAATTCTTAGTTAAAAATCACGGAAAACTGGAAAATAAATTATATACTCTTCCATATGAAGTAGATGTTAAAATAGCTCAATTAAAACTTGAGTCTATGGGTATTGAAATCGATACATTAACTCCTGAACAAGAAGAGTATCTAAACAGCTGGAAGATTGATTAAAAATATCAATCAAACAACTCCGAAAAAAAGAACCGGTCTTAATTTATAAGACCGGTTTTATTATTAGTTATATTTTATTTTTCATTATTTTCACTTATACATTTTTTATTATGAACAATTGAAGATATAAATGCTGCTACAATAAAGACTAAACCAATTAAACCTGTTACAACTTCAGGAACTTCCTTCACTGTAGAAATCAACATGATAATTGCTAACGCACCAATTGCCCAATGTGCACCGTGCTCTAAATATAAAAATTTTGCTAAAGTTTTCTTTTCAACAAGCATAATAGTCAAAGATCTGACAAACATTGCACCAATTGCCAAACCTATTGTAATAATTAAAACATCATTACTCAATGCAAAAGCACCAAGAACACCATCTAAAGAAAAAGAAGCATCTATAAGTTCTAAATAAATAAAACTAATAAGTCCGGCACATTTAACACTATCTGCTGCACACTGTGCATTTCTCATTTCCTCATGCTTTTCTAAGAAATGAGCAACACCATCAATCAACAAATAAGTGATAATTCCAGCCATTCCTGAAAGAATAACTGCAACTTTTTGCGCATTTGGTATAAAATTCTGAACAATAACAACTGATAATAATGTTATAACTATTTCAATACCTTTAATGTGATCTAAAGTTGATAAATGAGATTCAATTGGTTTAATCCAGTGAACAACTTTTTGATGATCGAAAAAGTAATTAAGAAATAACATTATTAAAAATGTTCCACCAAAAGTTACAATAGGTGCATGAGTTTCATGCAAATAATGAGCATATTTAGCAGAATCAGTTAATGCAATATGTGTAACAGTCAACATATCTAATTTTGCAAAAATTGCAACAACTAAAACCGGAAATAAAAATCTCATACCAAATACCGCAATTGCAATACCCCAAGTTAAAAAGCGATGGCGCCATTTATGCGACATTTTTTCTAACTTCATAGCATTAACAACTGCATTATCAAAAGATAAACTAGTTTCTAATATAGCCAAAACTAAAACTATAAAAACACAAGTTAATCCTGTACCACTATGAACATGCTCGCCCCAAAAATATGCGGCAACAACACCAAATATCGTTATTATATACGAACCTAAAAAATACTCTAACATAATACCTTCTTTTCCTTTGTAACATCTAACAACTGTCAATATAATATATAAAAAATCAAATTAATATATCCTATAAAACAATGAGAAAGTCTTATAAAAAAGACTTTCTCACTTAAAACTACTAAAAAAACATTAATCAACTTAATTCATATCACTTGTACTTGGTACATAGTACTGAAAAGTATCTGGTCCGTTGTTAGGAAATACCAATTGGAATGGTTGATTTTGTCTAATCAAACCACCTTTACCTTTGTAAGTTGCAGGATATTCATTTTTAATAGGTAAGCTTTCTTCCTGATAATTAACATAACTTACAGGGATAAATACAAAGCCACCATTTTGCTGAGGTACAACTTTTCCTGTAACTTGAAAACCTTGAAACAACATTAAATCATAATCAAGTCTTGTATTACCATTCATTTGAATATGCAAAACTTGAGGAGGATTAGCTGTTTGAAAATCTTCCAAAGCAGTAACCTGAACAGTCTTAGCTTCTACACTTTGAGTAACAACCAAAGAGAAGACTAAAGCCATAAATGTCATAAATACTTTCTTCATTTTACTTACTCCTTTTCTATAATATTGTATGAATAATTTTGTCCTTTTACTTCATCAGTTGAATTTGATTCTACATTATCATCACCTTTTTTGTTTTTTGAAGAAAATTTCAAATAAAAAGGCTGATTAACATCTATACTAATATCTTGACCTTTTTCTGCATAAGATAAAGGGGAAGATTCATAAACAGAAACCGCAGAAGATTTAATTCGATTACCTTCCTGATTTTTAACAGCACCAGAAACAGCTGCTACTCCCATTGATAAACCTTTAACAAAAAAATTACCAACACCTAATGCTGCATTTTTTGCTAATTCACCTTTATTTAATGGTTCAGTATATGAAGCTACAATGTTCGAATCTACCTTGTACTTTTTACCATCAAGACCTTGATAGGTGATAGGTTTGAATGAAAAGTCCGCATCTCGTTTTAAACGTTTTGGACTTACCACATTATATAAATCACCTTGCATTATTACACCTGCTTGAAATATTATATCTTCAGATATTTCCAAAGGTTCTAATAATTTCACTGTAATAGATTTTGGTGGTTTTTCCGTTGAAAATTTACTCAAAGATAAAACTTCAACAGTTTGCCCATATGCTTGAGAAAACATACAAGATAATATTATTATAAAAACAGAAAATATATTTTTTTGCGTCATAATCACACTGCCATTTCAAAAACATAATAGCAAATTATCTAACAAATTTCAAACACTAATAAAATCAATCTTATTTAAGATACTTTGCTAAATATTTTCCAGTATAGGATTCTTTACATTTAACGATTTCAGACGGAGTACCCTTTGCAATTACACGGCCACCATCAACACCGCCTTCGGGGCCCAAATCAATTATATAATCTGCAATTTTTATCAAATCAAGATTATGTTCAATCATCAATATTGTATTGCCTTGATCAGCTAAAGCTTGCAGAATTTTTGCCAACTTATCCAAATCTGCCCAATGCAACCCAACAGATGGTTCATCTAACAAATACAAAGTTTTACCCGTAGATCTTTTGTTAAGTTCAGATGCTAATTTAATACGCTGAGCCTCTCCACCGGATAATGTTGTAGCACTTTGTCCCAATTTCATATAATCTAAGCCCACATCGTACAATGTTTGAAGTTTATTCTTAATAGACGGAATACTATCAAAAAATTCTAAAGCTTCTTTTACGCTCATATCCAAAACATCAGCAATTGTTTTACCTTTGTATTTTACTTCTAAAGTTTCTCTATTATAGCGTTTACCTTTACAAACATCACATTTGACATAAACATCAGATAAGAAATTCATTTCAATTTTAACAAGCCCGTCACCTTTACAAGCTTCACATCTGCCACCTTTAACATTAAAGCTAAATCTTCCAGGCTTATAACCTCTTACTTTAGATTCATTAGTACGAGCATATAATTCCCTTATAGGCGTAAACACATCAGTATAAGTAGCAGGATTAGAACGAGGAGTTCTTCCAATTGGTGATTGGTCAATATCAATAACCTTATCAATATTTTCAAAGCCTAAAATTTCATCAACACCTTGAGGTTTTGGTTTATTTTTTCTCAACTTATGAGCGGCATACTCAAATAATATCTCTTGCATCAAAGTTGATTTACCGGAACCTGAAACTCCGGTTAAGATAACAATTTTACCTAAAGGAATATCAATATCAAGATTTTTTAAATTATTCAAATGAGCATTTTTTATTTGTAAACTATGCCCATTACCTTCTCTAATTTTATCAGGTACTGGAATATATTTTTCACCACTCAAATACTTACCTGTAATTGAAGATTTTGCTGCAATTATGTCATCAACAGAACCTTGAGCAATAATTTTACCACCTGCAACCCCTGCTTTTGGTCCTATATCTACAATATAATCTGCACTTCTAATGGTATCTTCATCATGTTCAACAACAATCAAAGTATTTCCAAGATTTCTCAACTTAAACAGAGTTTTAATCAACATATCATTATCTCTTTGATGTAAACCGATAGACGGTTCATCTAAGACATATAAAACACCACTTAAGCCACTGCCGATTTGTGAAGCTAAACGAATTCTTTGAGATTCACCACCAGACAAAGTCCCAGCCATACGTGCCAAATCAAGATAATGCAATCCGACATCACATAAAAACTTAAGTCTTGCTCTAATCTCATCTAAAATTTGCTTAGCAATTTTTAATTGATACTCTGACAAATCCAAATATAATTCTGTGATAAATTTCAATTCATCATCAACAGACATTTTTGTAAATTCAAAAATATTTTTATCCTTAATCTTTACAGCCAAAGGAAACGGTTTTAATCTGGCACCATGACATACAGGACAAGGCTTTGCAACCATGAATTTTTCAATTTCTTCCCTCCAATAATCGCCTGAAGCATCATTATACCTTTTTTCCAAAAATGGAATAACACCGACAAAAGGCTGCAAATTAGTCTGATAACGACTAGTACCAAATTGTTTTACTTTAATTTTTATAGGCTCATCTGAACCATATAAAATAATATTTTGCTGTTCCTTTGTTAATTTTTCAAAAGGCAAATCCATATCAATATCATAAGCACTACAAACAGAACTCAACAAATCATGATAATAAGTAGTAGCACTTCTTGTTGCCCAAGCATATATTGCACCTTGATTTAAAGATAAAGACTTATCAGGAACAATCAAATCAGGATCAACAACAAAATCAGCACCCAAACCTGAACATCTTTCACATGCACCATAAGGAGCATTAAATGAAAATATACGAGGTGTTAATTCTTCAAAACTAATATTACAGTCAGGACAAGCTAATTTTTCGCTGAACACAATTTCTTTATCACCAACAACATCAATTACAACAATTCCATCTGCTTTTTTTAGTGAAAGCTGTACACTATCTGCCAATCTTGCCCTAGCAGACTCTTTAACTACAATCCTATCAACAACTATACTAATTTCATGTTTTTTAGTTTTAGCCAATTCAATTTCGTCATCATCAAGATTATAAACTTCACCATCAACCTTGACTCTAACAAAACCTTCTTGTCTTAACTCATCAAATAATGTAGAATATTCACCTTTTTTACCTCTGACAATTGGTGCCAAAATTTGTATTTTAACCCCATCGCCAAGTGACAAAATTTTATTAACAATTTCATCTAAAGTTTGAGGTTTTATTTTTTTACCACAAACCGGACAATACGGTGTACCAACTCTTGCATACAAAAGCCTCAAATAATCATATATTTCAGTAATAGTCCCAACAGTTGATCGAGGATTATTACTTTTAGACTTTTGATCTATAGATATTGCAGGCGATAAACCATCAATATATTCAACATTAGGCTTATCTAACTGACCCAAAAACTGTCTTGCATACGTAGATAAACTTTCAATATATCTTCTTTGACCTTCTGCAAAAATCGTATCAAAAGCCAAAGAACTCTTACCTGAACCGGAAACACCGGTAAAAACAATCAATTCATTTTTGGGGATTTCCAAAGAAACATTTTTTAAATTATGTTCTTTTGCGCCTACTATCTTTATCTTCTCTGCCATACTGATATTATGATACGAGTATAACTATTTTTCAAATAAATTTCCTTTAACTTTACAATAATGGTAAAAAATGTTATAATATAGGCATCCTAGCCATTGTAAACCATTTAATATT
Source organism: Candidatus Gastranaerophilales bacterium (assembly GCA_944325085.1). Classification (GTDB taxonomy): domain Bacteria; phylum Cyanobacteriota; class Vampirovibrionia; order Gastranaerophilales; family Gastranaerophilaceae; genus Zag111. The sequence goes on from CALUYT010000004.1 coordinate 14,897, forward strand.
AGCCTTTTTACGAAAGGAAAATATTATTATGGGCAAACACTCTTCATACCCTAAGTACTCAACAGGAAGCATTGTTGTTAACGGTCAAACTGTCGCATCGACAACTAAAGACGAAAATAACAATACAATAAATAGTTCCTATAATATGTCAGATACAGAAAAAAATATTTACAACAGTATTCAAAACAGCTTATCTAACTCTTTAAATAATTTATTTGATTTTACTGACAAACAAGATATTTGGGACAAACAATTAGATGCATACAAACAAAAAGGAATAGAAGAAATTAATGACATTTATACCCCAATGGAAACTAACTTAAAAAATGATATTGCATCAAGATTTGGAAACTTTGATAATTCAATATTTATGGATAACTTAAGCAATATTACGGATAACAAAGCTAAAGCCGTTGCCGAATTAAGTGATTCACTACTTGAAAAACAAGACGAACTATATTCAGATGAAATGGCAAACCGAATAAATTACATTTCACTTTTAAGCAATCTAAATACAATTATGAATAACAACATTCTAAGCTATACTCAAGCTGCACAATCCAATGCAGAATCAGGTAACAATCATAATGATCGAGCTTATAATGCGTCAAATTCCGGAAGCTGGCTAGATACTATAGGAAAAATATCTGACATAGGATCTCAAATGTTATCATTCATATAAATTCAAATAAATATAAAAAAGAGGTTAAGTATTTACAATACTTAATCTCTTTTATTTTAACTATAAAATATTAATCTTAAGAATTGTAAAGTTTTATTACAAGAAAAAGTATATAAAGCAATTATTTAAAAAGTATATACTTTATATATATAATTAGAGTTAAATAAGAGGACATGTATATGGGCATTTACGGATTTGGTAAAGCATTTAACACAAGATACGTCAACAGTGGGCAATTTTGTAAAATGCCACACGTAAACGTTAGACCGCAACCACGAACAGTAGTTTTTGGCGGTCATCCTTGCCATTCGAACACTAATATAACCATAAACAATGGCCCTCAAGGTTTTTGGGGCTTTATGTCCGGCTTATTCAGCACAGGTTTTTTAGGCAACATTCTTGGAATGTTTGGATTGGGTGGAGGTATGAATATGGGTATGCCTACAATGGGTATGAGTCCATATAGTATGCTAAATGCACAAATGCAACCAAACACTCAACCACAACTTCAAGCAGGAGACAGATTAAACGACTTAAAAACATTATATCCAAATTGGAACATTGTATCAGATGGAAAAGGTCATTATGATGCAACATCAAAAGACGGAACAGTTCACCACGAAGGTAACTTTGATGAAATGTGCGAATTATTAAAGAATTCACAACCAGCTGAGAAAAATGGAGCACCAGAAGATGCAAATCCGACACCTGATCCAAACGAAGACGTAGCTGGAAAAGGTAACGATGGAGCTGCAAGACCAGCAGGTAACGATGGTGCAGCCGCAAGAAAAGGTGACGGTGAGGGTAATAGAGTAGCAAAACAAAATAATACAAAAATAACAAACACTGAAAATGAAGAAATAGACAAAACAAAACCTATAAGCGTTAAAATTACTTTCTCAATACATACAACGAATTTTAATGACGGTACAGCTACAGTAAAAATGCCAAATGGAGAAGTATTTAAAGCTTCAACCGGACCGTCTTTAACACATAACAATGCAATGGATGCTTTAGCAGATGACATTAGACAACAATTGAAAAATGCAGGTTGGACAAATGTTACATTAGAAAACCCTAACTTTAAATTTAAACAAGGAGAACCAAAACCTGAAGTCGATGCAACAACAGGTGCAGCTCCAAAAGCAAAAACAAATTGGTCTGCAGCAGAAAAAGCAAAACCTCAAACTCTAAAAATCAGATTTGCAATACACACCCTTCAAGGAAAAAAAAAAACAAAAAGTGAAACAACACCAGAAGGAAAGACTCACACCGTAGAAACATCAATGTCTTGGACTCAACAAACTGCAATGGAAGATTTATCAAAAAAAATGAAAGGTGTATTAAGTCAAAATGGTTGGACAAACGTAACACTAGAAAATACAAACTTCAACTGGTCAGATTAAAAAATAATATAAAACAAATTACAAAAAGAGAAATCTTAAATTTAGATTTCTCTTTTTGTTTTAATAATCATTTTTAAACTAAAAAAAGTATTTATTAAAGACGAAAAAAATCCTTGCCGAAAATTATCCTAGAAGAAAGGAATAAAATTATGGCAAAAATAATTGAAGGTAGAAGAAGAGTAATAAGATTATCAACAGATGATATTTTAAATATTGTAAGAGAATATCAACAATTAACCAAAAAGAGTTGCTGTTACGAACATACAAGAGAACTATTGAACAAAACACCTTTATATATTCCTGAAGAATAAATTTTTACATAAAAAGTAGCAACTATTCACATTTACAAGTGTTCATAGTATTATCAATGTAGAAGGATTTATACTATGCAATTTATTGACAAAGCAAAAATAAAAATAAGTTCAGGCAAAGGTGGAAACGGTGTTGTTGCTTGGCGAAGAGAAAAATTTGTAGATAAAGGTGGCCCTGCTGGCGGAGACGGTGGAAAAGGCGGAAGTGTATATCTTGTTGCAGATGAAGGTTTATCTACACTTCTTGATTTTACATACCGCTCTATATTCAAAGCCGACAATGGAGAAAACGGTTTCAAAAAAAGTATGCACGGCAAAAGTGCTAAAGATTTATACATAAAAGTTCCAACAGGAACCATTGTAAAAGATCTAAAAACAGGAAACATTATTGCAGATTTAACTCAACACGAACAAACCGTATTAGTTGCAAAAGGCGGTAGAGGGGGTAGAGGAAATATTCATTTCTGCACACCTCAAAACAGAGCACCTCAATATTGTGAACCTGGTGAACCTGGAATTGAAAGAGATTTACAACTTGAATTAAAATTATTAGCAGATGTTGGGCTTTTAGGATTTCCAAATGCTGGAAAATCTACATTTATAAGTAAAGTATCTGCAGCAAAACCTAAAATTGCAGACTACCCATTCACAACATTGGTTCCTAATTTAGGAGTTGTAAGAAAAAGTAGTGGTGACGGATATGTTATTGCAGATATTCCTGGACTGATTGAAGGAGCTTCAGAAGGAGTAGGACTTGGTCACGACTTTTTAAGACACGTTGAAAGATGCCGATTCTTACTTCACATAATTGATGGAACAGAAATCGATCCATTGAAAAATTATAAAATTATAAATGAAGAACTTGCAAAGTATTCTGAAAAATTGGCAAAACTATACCAAGTTGTTGCAATCAATAAAATAGATGCAATAGACAAAGAACATCAAGAAGCACTAAAAAAAGAATTTAATGAAATAGGAGTTGAACCATTTTTCATATCAGCTGTAACAGGTGAAAATATAGATTCATTAAAATACGAACTTGAAAACAAAGTTGATACAATAGAAAAACCTCAATCAGAAGTTACTGTAGAAGAAGATTTTGAAGCAACAAATAATGATGATGGATATTGGGATGTTCAAAAATTAAATAAAGATACCTATCTTGTAACAGGTGGTAGAATTATACGAATATCTCAAGTTACAGATTCTAGAAGTACCGAACAAATTATAAGATTTCAAAATATTATGATTAGTATGGGTATAATGGATGAATTGAAAAGACTTGGAATTCAAAACGGAGATACCATTATCGTAGGAAAACTGGAACTTGAATATTGGGATGATGAAGTTTATAAATAATAACAACTTTACATCATAAAAAATCAATGCTAAAATCATAGAGTAAAGAAGAAAAGAGGTTATAAACTATGGCAAGACTAATCAGACCAACATGGGCTATCAGATGCGTACAATCAGGATGCAAATGTTTATTTGAAGTTGCACAAGTAGAAGATGGTAAACAACAAGAAGTTGTATGTCCAAATTGTGGCGAACATTATGTTTACCCAATTTACGATAACGACGAAGATCAAAAGTAAAAATGTTTTTTAATAATACAGACAAAAGATACAACCAATTTAGTGCATATTTGAAAAACAAATTTGGAGCAAAAGTATATAAAATAACTCTTGATGCAGGTTTTTCATGTCCAAATAGAGACGGGACAATATCCACAGGTGGTTGTATTTTTTGTGATGAAGGAGGAAGTTTTTCTCAGGCACATTCAAACCTTTTACCTATAGAAGAACAGGTAAAAATCGGTGCTAAAACACTTCACGACAGATTTAAAGCCGAAAAATTTATGTCCTATTTTCAAGCATACACAAACACATATAAACCTGTAGATGAACTTGAAAAAATATATAAATCTGCACTAAATCACCCTGATATTGTAGGTTTGTCTATAGGAACAAGACCGGATTGCGTTGAAGAAGATAAATTAAACCTTATTTCTGATATTTCTAAAGATTATTACACTTGGGTAGAATATGGACTTCAATCAATCCATAATAAGACTTTAAAAAAAATAAACAGAGGCCACGATTTTGAGTGCTTCTTAAAAGCATATGAAAAAACAAAAGAAAAAGGAATAAATGTTTGTGTCCATGTAATATTTGGGTTATGGGAAACTAAAGATGACATTTTACAAACAGCACAAAAACTTGCAGAACTAAAAGTTGATGGCGTAAAAATTCATATGCTATGCGCACTAAAAGACACCAAATTAGCTAAAATTTATGAAGCAAATGAAATCGATTTTATGAGCGAAGAAGAGTATGTGAATTTGGTATGTGACTTTTTGGAAATATTACCACCAGAAACAACAATACATAGACTTGCAGGAAATGGTCTAAAGAAAAATTTAATAGCTCCACGTTGGTTAGGAGCAAAATTAGATTGTCTTAATAAAATAGATAGAGAATTTATTAAAAGAAATTCATACCAAGGTGTAAAATACTTTACAAACCCTTAACTATATGGGATAATATACGTGTTATATTGTAACATTTTGTTAATGGTTCTCACATATAATAGCAAAAAAATTTATTTATCCGTATTATACGGATGGAAAATAATTGTAAGGTAGTGGGGGAAAATATGCTAACAATCCAACCAAATTTTACACAGCATTCTAATAAAGCATTAACCTTTAAAAGCGGTTATTCAGTTAATACTGATGAAGATAGAAAATTTCAAGAAAAAACTCAATTTTATGAAGATCAAGCTAACGAATTTGATAGCATGATAAAAGACAAAAAGACCCCTGATTATATGAAGAAAATATTTAAAACTTTTAAAGTTTTATCAGAAGCATTATTTGAAGGTTGGCTTGTAATGTGGGGTGCATCTAAAGGCTCCAAATTTGTAAAAGATGGAGTTATCAAAGGTGCAAATAGCAAATTTACAAAAGAAGTTAAAGAAATCCTAAAACCTATAACTAAAGGCTTTAAAAACGCGAAAGCATCATTTATTGATGCCATAACTGAAGGTTCTAAACGCTTTAAGGATTCTGAATTCTTAAAGAAAATGAATAACAACGCTATTGGCAAACAAGTAGTAAAATTCTTTGAACTTATCGGTAAGGGATTCACTGCTGTAGGCAAAACAATAAAAACAGGTTACAATGCAGTAGCATCACATTTCAAAGGCAAATCTGCAAGCGAAATCTATGATAAAGCAGCAAAAGTAACAGGTAGAACATTAGGTATTGGAGCAGGTGCCGCAGGAGCATACGACGCAGCAACAAGACCTGACGGAAACAATAAAATTAACAAAGATTTTGATAGAAACTACGATCCAGACGAAGAATTTGAAAACTTCGATAATGTAGAGGACGGTGAATAAAATGCCAGGAATAGAAGCCATAAATCACCAACCAAAATTTACTGCGCCAAAAACACCTGAACAAAGAAAAGAAAACCAAGAAAAAGTAGCAGCAGGAGCCGGTGGAGCAGCAGGAGTAACTGGAACAGCAGCAAAAGCTGTAAGTAAAAGAGCTGCAAAAATCGAAGCTAAAGAACAAATGCTACAACAAGGTATGGAAAAAGCAAATCGAGTTTGCAGAACAATAAATAAAAATACACAAGAAGCTGAAGGACTTTTAGCAACATTTAGAATAAATGTAAAAAGATATACCGATGACATCATTAAACGTATAAGCAAATTACAAGATTCAAAATTCTTAGCTCCAATCGTAAAAAGTCCTATAACTAAGAATATTGCAAGCGTATGTGGTGGAGCTTTAGCATTTTTCGTACTAGTAACAGGAGTAAGCAAAGCTTGCAGAACAGGTGCTATAGCTGTTGACAACTTCAAAAATCAATACCACGAATTTAACGGATAAAAATTTTTATAAAGATTTGAAAAACAGAAAAATCGTGCTAAACTAAGTTTATGCACGATTTTTTAATTAAAGAATTATACAATACAGATATTCAACAAGAACTAAATGATATAGGCTTTGATAAAACTTATATATCAAAAGCTAAAGACAAATTTGATTACAAAAATTTTAAAATATACAATTTAACTATTGCACAAGCAAATATTTTAAAACAAACTGCAATTTCAGTTGGTGCTGACTGCGGGACAAATAGAGAAACAATAACCGGGAAAATAGATAGCACAGATTGTATTTTAGGAGGAAGTATCTCCCAAATAAAAAAAATTTCTCAAAAATTACAATACCAACCATTTGGGCTAAAAACTCTAGGACAAATTTTAGAAGAAAAAACTACAATTACAAAACCTCAAGAAACTAAAATTGTTGGAATATTAAATATTACTAAAAATTCTTTTTCTGATGGCGGACAATATTTTGAATATCAAGATTCAATAAAACATTTACAAGAATTAATTTCTCAAGGTGCAGATATTATTGATATTGGTGCTGAATCAACAAAACCATATTCAAAACCAATAGAATCCAAAGAACAACTAAATAAACTTTTACCAATTTTAGAATATATAAAAGAAAAAAATTTAGATATTCCAATAAGTATAGATACAAGAAGCGCTGAAGTTGCAAAAAAATGTATTGAATACGGTGCCAAGATAATAAATGACGTTTCAGGTCTTGATTACGATAAAGAAATGATAAATGTACTCGTTGAATATCCTAATATCAAAATTATCATACAACATTCGCAAGGTACTCCAGAAAATATGCAAATATCACCACAATATAATAATCTAATGGATGATATCTACACAAACTTAAAAAATAAAGTTGACTATGCAATTTCAAGGGGAATAAAAAAAGAAAATATTATTATCGATCCAGGAATAGGTTTTGGGAAAACAAAAGAACAAAACTTTGAAATATTAAAAAGATGGCAAGAATTCAAAACAATAGGTTGCCCAATTTTAATAGGCTTATCAAGAAAAAGTTTATTAAATATACCAGATGCTGATAATACAGAAAAAGATTTATATTCACTTGCTTTAAATAGTATTTTAATGAATGAAAAAATAGATTATATAAGAGTTCACAATGTAAAAATCCATAAAAAACTGCAAGACATAATGAATTAAGCCACTTATACAATTCATAATAATATGCCTAAAAATAATAATACTATTATGAATTTCAACTTAACAACCGGCAAAATCATATTAATTCTAATATTTTTAGGCGCTATAGGCTACGGAATATACATATATTCAACGCATACATACATAAGAGCAGAATTTCAACACCTTGACCCGTTTCCGGCAAAAATGCCCGTTTATTATAAAGGATATAAACTTGGCTCAACTTCAAAAAATGAAATATCAAAGGATTTTACAAAAACAATATTATATATACGACTAAAACAAAGAGGATTACATTTACCCAAAAACATAACAGCAGAAATAAAAAATCAATCAGGAAGCTATTATGTTGAAATCGTATGTCCTCAAAAACCTGCAAAACGCTACATCAGAAGCGGAGATTTAATAAAAGGAAAGACATACTCAGAAATTGAAGCTACAACAAAATTAAATCAAGCCTACTTGGTAAGTCTAGCCCAAAAAGGCGACTCATTAATAAGCTCTGCAACAAAACTAACTGATAACGCTGACAGACTTGTATCCTTAGTCCAAGACGTTATAAATGAAAATAGAGATGATATCAAAACCTCAACAAATAATTTAAAAGTAACTACGCAAAACCTAGCCGTAATAACAACAGATGTAAAAGAACTAGCTCAAAAAGCTAACACAAGTATCAACAAAAAGGATATCCAAGCTAGCACACAAAATTTAAAAATCATAACAAATGATCTTACTAGAATTACAAATAATTTAATTCCAATAACTCAAAACCTAAAAGATACAACTTCAAACATCTTAAATGGATTACCAAAACTTGATAATTTATTAGATAAAATAACAAGCGTAGTATCAAATATAAATGAAATTTTACAAGGGCTAAAAAACACACTTAAACAAAGATTTTCAGGCTTTAGAATAATGTTTGGTAAGGCTATTAAATAAACCTTACCAAACTTATAATATAAAAATATTAAACATTACTCATAACGTCAATCATACATTCTTTTGCAACATCAGTTACAAAATCCATATCATCTTTTTCAATAATTAAAGGAGGGTTAAAGTAAATAACATCTCCCAAAGGTCTTAATAAAACACCTTTTTTCAAAGCTTTTTTATAAATTTGATATCCTAATCTCAATTCTGAAGGATAAGCTTCTTTTGTTTTCTTATCTTTAACAATTTCAATAGCATTAACTAAACCAATATGACGAACCTCACCCACATAAGGTAAATCTAAAAATTTATCGCAAATAATTTTATTAAAATATTTAGCTTTTTCTACAGCCTTATCAATAATTTTTTCATCATCTAAAATATTTAAAACCTCAATAGCTGCAGAGCAAGCCAAAGGGTTACCTGAATATGTATGAGAATGCATAAAAGCCTTACCTTTGCCATAATCATCATAAAAAGCATCATATATTTTTTGAGTTGTTATACAAATTGACATTGGCATATATCCACCAGTCAAACCTTTTGATAAACACATAATATCAGGGGAAACACCTGCATGGTCAAAAGCAAACATTTTACCTGTTCTTCCGTAACCAGTAGCAATTTCATCCGCAATCAAATGAACATTGTACTTATCACAAAGAGCTCTTAATTTAGTTAAATATAATGGCGGATAAACTTTCATACCGGCTGAACCCTGTAACAATGGTTCAACAAGCATTGAGCAAGTCCCATCACCATATTTTTCAAATGTTTTTTCTGCATTTTCAAAACATTCACAACTACAATTATCCCTGCATTTACCATAAGGACATCTAAAACAATCAGGACCTTGAACCCTTACAACATCCATCAATATTGGCTTATATATTTCAGAATACAAATCACAAGCTCCAACTGATAACGCACCTATAGTTTCACCGTGATAAGCATCTGATAATGCCATAAATCTTTTCTTTTGAGAATTACCTGTCTGTTGATGATATTGAAAACTCATTTTCATCGCCATTTCAATTGCCGCAGAACCATTATCCGCGAAATTAAATTTACACAATCCTTTTGGTAATACTTTCATTAATTTTTGACACAAAGTTATTGCTGTTTTATGAGTAAAATTAGCAAAAATAACGTGTTCCAATGTATCTAACTGTTTTTTCATTGCGGTATTAATTCTTGGATTACAATGACCTAAAAGATTACACCACCAAGAACTAACAATATCTTTATAGCATTTACCATCAATATCATATAAATTTATACCCTTTGCATGGTCAATAACAATTGGTGGTAATGTTTCATAATCTTTCATCTGTGAACAAGGGTGCCAAATGTATTTTAAATCTTCTTCTTGCCAATTCATAAAAAGCCTTCTTTCCAAAATTTTAAATTAATTAAATATATCTAATAAATCTTTTTCCAAAATATTTAAATCTTTATCACCTTTTGATACAACCGCAATAACTTTTACTCCGGTTAATACTTCAACTTGTTTTTTATTATCCTGATGCATAAAATCATCTTTATCGTAATTATTAAATATAATACCTCGAATATTTAATCCACAAGATTTTGCATATTCAACAGTCAATAAAACAGAATTAATAGTACCTAATCCACCATCTGCAACTATAATTATATCAAGACCCAAATTTTTTATAACATCAGGCAATAACAACTTTTCTTCTTTCATATTAAAAGGACAAGTAATACCACCTGCACCTTCAACAATCATAAAATCATATTCATTTGTACGTTTCAAATATTCAGATTTTATAACTTCATTACTTATTGAAACACCTTGTCTTTCAGCTGCCAAATGAGGAGAAACAGCTTCCTCAAAACAATATGTTACACAATTTAATGGCTCAACATCAAGATTAGCAGTCTTTACAACATAATCGCAATCTCCAGGTAATAAACTACCATCTTTTTGTCTAATTGCACCACTTAAAGCTGGCTTATAATAACCACAATTATAATTAAGATCTCTCATTTTTTTTACTAATAATGCCGATACATAAGTTTTACCAATATCAGTACCTGTAGCTGTTACAAAAACTGATTTACATCCCATAATCTACCTCCAATATAAAAGCGGTAACATATTGTTACCGCTTTTATTATATATCAAACAAATTTTATTATAATGTAGCTCCACCATCTAATAAGTAATCATAATGTCTTATATCATCATAATTATTATTTACCGGTTCAATTGGTTCTAACTTAGGTTGTTCTTGTTTTGGCATTGGTTGAGCCTTTGTTGAACGTTTACTTAACAATGCATCAAAGTCAGGTTCCAATGTCAATTCAAAATGGAATCTTCCCATTTTTCTATTAGTTTCGTAAGCATTATTAATTAATGGATAGCCCCAATATAATCTTGCACTCAAGTCACCTGGTAATTGAACTCTTAAACCCATACCTAAAGAAGCTAAGAAATAACTACCACCATAATAATCTTGACCTACCCAAGGGAACACACCTGCTGTATCAGCAAAAACAGCACCCTTGATATATTGACCAATGAAATTCTTAGTTACACCATCTTTATTTGTAATAGTTCTAGGTAACAATGGGAACATCAATTCTCCACTAAAGAAGTAACCGCTTTTACCCATCAAGATACCTTCAGAATATCCTCTAACAGTAGCCAAACCACCTGTTTGGAATTGATCCAAATATGGAATATATTTGCTATTAGGAATTACCTGATAGCTACCACGTAATTGACCAATTACACCGTGAGAAAAGTCGTGTAATCTTAAGATACTACCAGAATATTTGAAATAGCTTGAATCACTATCAAAAATTGGCAATGCCATTGCTGCACCTTGGTTCAAATACCAAATACCATATTTAGTATCTTTACGCATATTTAAACCAACATCAATACTTGTAACTTGGTCAACATTTGAAAATGGAGAATCGCCCATCATTTGTTCAAATATACCATCATACTTAGACCAAGTTCTTGAACGTTTATAATTTAAAGATGCAAATGTTCTTAATTCAAAACCACTTTTTCTTACGATTGGTTGATCATAGTATAAACTATATAAATATGAATAACTTTTTAATCCTAAATTAGTTAAATAAGCAGGACCATACTTAACTTTAGCAAAAGTTGAAGAATAAGTAAAACCAACTCTACCATCTTTTTTATTTACAGGATAGCTATAATCAAAGAATGGACTCACTGAACCACCTGAAAAATATGAACCTAAAGTCATTTGGTCTCTTCTATGGAATAAACTATCAGCAACAATAGCAGGACCACCTCTCAAAGAACCTGTACTTCTTCTACCAGCATTATCCATCATACCTATAATATGGAATGGGAATGTTTCTTGAGCTGTAAGTTCAATATCAGTTGTTCCTGGAGTTGTACCAGCCTTCAAATTAGCTGCCAAATTAACGCCGTCATGATATCTGTTAAAATCTAAAACATCTTGTTCTAAATCAACAATATCAAATAAATCACCTGATTTTTGAGGCATACGATCTAAAATATACTTATCAGTTGTATATTTATTATTTTCAATACTTATATTACCAATCTTACTTTCTATAAGTTCAATTCTAATATTACCGTTAGAAACAGTTTGTTCAGGCAAATATGCTCTAGCAGTAACATAACCTTTTTCGGCATATAAGTTATTAATTGCATTAATTGCATTTTGAATATCAGACATAAATACGTTTTTACCAACATATTGTCCGATTACACCATTTATTTCGTCTTTTGTAAGAATTTCAGAAGGTGAAACTTCAATTGAATTTATATAAACACCTTTAGTGCCAATTTCATCAATTGTAGCTTTCATATAGTCTGGTGTTGATTGAGGTGCAGAATTAGTAACTGGAGAACCACCTGTACCATAACGCTTTTGTTCATATTGATAGTAATCTTTTTCATTCATACGACGGTTTTTATCATATCGCATCATATCACTATCGTGTTTTACAGTACCTCCAATTTCATTCATTACAGGAATCATTCCGTGAGTAAAACCATACCCTGCATTTACGCTACCAGGTACATTAACACCAGCACCACCTGCAGGTTCTGCACTTGCCGCATTGATTCCAGAAGTCGATAATACACAAGCCATAGCAACTATCAACATAGTTCCCAATAAGCTATTATTTTTCTTAACCTTCTTCATCTATTCACCTTCTATATGTTACTTAGTATATTATTCTGTATATCTAATGTTATATCTTATAAGTCTATTGTGTAATAATAATTGGTAAATAAAAACCTTTTATTAACTTTTGTTAAGATTTAATTACAAAAATATAATAATAAGCTATACTATACCTACCGTAATATTATACAAAATTGCACAAATCATGTAAAGATGTTACAAAAAAAATAAATCAAACGTACTAGCGTATATAAAAAATAAAATTTTGTGCTAATATAAAATTTGTTAGAAGGAGAAGCATTATGAAAAAAAATTTAGGTTTATTAGCAGCTACATTTGCTGTAATTGGATGTTTATCATTTAGTATATCTGCACAAGCTCAAGATTTTACAGTAGCTGTAGTTGATGTACCTCAAGTTGTAAACGCATCAGCTCAAGTTCAAGCTCTTAAAAAAGAACAACAAGCTAAAACTTCAGAAATAGTAAAATTTATAGAAAAAGCAAGAAAAGATGTAGCTGCAATTACAGATTCTACAAAGAAAAAAGAAGCTGAAGATAAATACGCAAAAGAATTACAAGCTAAAAAAGAAAAAATGGATAAAGAATATGCAGAAAAACTAAAAGCAATCGATTCATCTATATCTCAACAAATAGCAACTCAAGCAAAACAAGACGGATATAGTGTTGTTTTAAGTAAAGGTGTTGTTTTATATGGTGGCGAAGATATAACTGCAAAAATAATTAAAGTTGTAAAATAACAAAATTTTACATAAAAAAAAGAGCTCCTTATGGAGCTCTTTTTTTATACATCTTTATAAGACCCAACAAATTTATTTACATAAGCGGTATGTAACAGTTCGTGAGCCTTATGAGAACCCGGATATTCAAGATATTCTTGATACAATTTCTGAATAGACGGATTCATATGAGATTTTCTAACCGGCAAATCGTGGTCTTCTTTATACAAACCATCAGCACGTTCTTCTTTTATTTTAGAATCATCACAACTTCTTGGTTGACCACCGCCGTTAACACAACCTCCAGGACAAGCCATTACTTCAAGCATTTGGAAATTAGCTGTTCCATTTTTTATTTCTTGAATAGCTTTTTCTGCCTCTTTTAATGTTGACACAACTCTAACTACTAATTTGGTACCTTTCAAATCCAATTCAATAGTTTTTGATCTATTTGAAGTTCCTCTCATTTGTTTAATATCAACATCATTTAAAGGTTCGCCTGTTGCAAATTCATAAGCTGTACGAACTGCAGCTTCAGCAACCCCTCCAGAAGCTCCAAAGATTGTACCAGCACCTGTATATTCACCAAACGGAGAATCATTAGGTTCCGGAGATAATGCCTTAAAGTCTATTCCTGCAGCTTTAATCATTTTACCCAACTCCTGAGTTGTTATAACATAATCAGTATCAGGTCTGCCATTTCTATACATTTCAGGACGTTTACATTCATATTTTTTAGCCGTACAAGGCATAACTGCTACAACAACAAGATTATCTCTATCTACATTGAAATATTTTGGAACTAAATCAACTAAAACAGGAGACAACATACTCATTGGTGATTTACAAGTTGATAAATGTTTCAACATTTCAGGATGTTGATCTTCCAAGTATTTAATCCAAGCAGGACAGCAAGATGTAAACAATGGAAGATTTTCACCTTTTTTAACTCTTTCCAAAAATTCAGTAGCTTCTTCCATAATAGTTAAATCTGCAGAAAAATTAGTATCAAAAATTAAATTAAAACCAATTTTTCTCAATGCAGCATTCATTAAACCAATTGTATTTTCACCAGGTTCCAAACCAAACATCTCACCTAAAGCTACACGTGTAGCCGGAGCCATTTGCACAACAACTGTTTTATTTAGATTAACTATTTCATCCCAAACCTTATCTGTTTCATTTTTGATAGTTAAAGCACCTGTAGGACAAACTGCAGCACATTGACCACAATTTACGCAATCAACTTGTCCTAATGGTCTTCCTGCCATAGGTTGAACAACTGTTTTTGAACCTCTGTTTGCAAAACCTAATACAGAATGACCTTGAAATTCTGAACAAGCTCTTACGCAAGCTCCACATAAAATACATTTATTTGGATCTCTAACTAAAGAAGGGCTGCTATCATCAATTGGAAGATAATCTTCAATCTTTTTATCTGGGAATCTAATATCTTTGATGCCATATTCTTCCGCATACTGTTGAAGTTCACAATTACCACTTTTTTCACAAGTTAAGCAGTTTCTATCGTGATTTGCTAATAACAATTCTAAAACTGTTTTTCTTATTCGTCTTGTTTTTTCTGTATTCAAATGGATCTTCAAACCATTTTCCGGTGGCATAGTACAAGAAGATTGAACTCCTCTACCTTCAACTTCTACCACACACATTCTACAAGCACCAAAAGATGTTAAATCAGGTCTATAACAAAAAGTTGGAACATTCATGCCTGCTTTTCTAATAACTTCAAGCAAATTAGGTTCATCAGTAAATTCAACTTCTTGCCCATCTATAAATAATGTTTTTTTATCTGTCATAATTTTATTTCCTTACTTTAATAGTATTCACATAATAAGTTTAGATTATTACTCTAAAACAATTGCCTTAAACGGACAATTAGTTAAACAAGCTTCACACTTAATACATTTAGACTGATCAATGTGATGAGGTTGCTTAACTGTTCCAGAAATAGCACCCACAGGACAAACTCTGGCACATTTTGTACAGCCCTTACATAAAGATTCTTGAATTACAATCTTTTTCATAGCAGCACAAACACCTGCAGGACATTTTTTATCTTTTATGTGCGCAATATATTCATCTCTAAAATACTTTAAAGTTGATAATACAGGATTTGGTGCAGTTTTACCCAAACCACACAAAGAACCTTCCTTAACAGATAATGCAAGTTCTTCTAACAAATCTAAATCCTTCATCTCGCCCTTACCTGCAACAATTTTTTCTAAAATTTTCAACATATTCTTTGTACCTTCACGGCAAGGAACACATTTTCCACAACTTTCGTGTTGTGTAAAATTCATAAAGAATCTTGCAACTTCAACGATACAAGTATCTTCGGCCATAACAACCAAACCACCTGAACCAACCATTGCTCCGGCTTTAATCAAATTATCATAATCCATAGGAATATCTAAATGTTCTTCGGTTAAACAACCACCTGATGGACCACCTATTTGAACGGCTTTAAATTTCTTACCGTTACGAACACCGCCACCTATATCGAAAATAATTTCTCTTAATGTTGTTCCCATTGGAACTTCAATTAAACCGGTATTATTAACTTCTCCAGTTAGAGCAAATGTTTTTGTACCTTTAGAGGTTTCAGTTCCCATAGAACTAAACCAATCTGCACCTTTAAGCAAAATTACAGGTACATTTGCTAATGTTTCAACGTTATTAATCAAAGTTGGACGTCCAAATAGACCTTTATTTGCTGGAAATGGTGGTTTTGGACGAGGCATACCTCTTTCACCCTCAATTGATGCTATTAAAGCAGTTTCTTCACCACAAACAAAAGCTCCGGCACCTTCTTTAATATGAATATCTAAGCTAAAATCAGATCCCATTATATTTTTGCCTAAGAAATTTCTTTCCTCTGCATCTTTAATAGCTTTTCTTAATCTTGTAATTGCAAGAGGATACTCTGCACGAACATAAATATAAGCTTCATCTGCACCGATTGCAAACGCAGCAATCGCAATACCTTCTAATAATTTATGTGGATCACCTTCCATTACAGAACGATCCATAAACGCACCAGGATCACCCTCATCTCCGTTACATACAACGTAAGATTTTCCACCTCTGTTTGCTGCAGTAAATCTCCATTTTCTACCGGTAGGGAAACCTCCGCCACCTCTGCCTCTTAAACCTGATTTTTCAATTTCCTCAATTACAGCATCAGGATTATTCTGAGCAAGCACATTTGCCAAAGCTTCATAACCTCTAACTGCAATTGCTTCATCTATACTCTCAGCATTAATTTGTCCGCAATTTGCTAAAGCTGTTCTTGTTTGTTTTGCGTAAAAATTAATATCCTCATCTTTATGTATGCGTTCATGAGTTTTTGGATCTGTATATAATAATCTTTCTACAGGTTTTCCATTTTTAATGTGACTTTCATAAATTTCTTCTACATCTTCAACATGAACCTTAACATAAGTAATATGTTTATCCGGAATACTAACCAATACTCCTTGTTCACAAAAACCATGACAACCTGTTGGAACAATAGTCATTTTGTCATAATCTGTTAAGACAGAAACATCAGCACCTAATTCTTTAAATTTTTCAATTATTTGCAATGAACCGTTTGCAACACAACCTGTTCCGGCACAAACTAAAACTCGCAAACCTTGTTTTTTCATTTCTTCTTGAGCTTTAATTTGTTCTTGTTTTATATCTATACTTTTTAATGTGTTTTCCATATTATCTTTCTCCATTCAAAAGGGTATCCAATATTACTTTTATAGCATCAGAAGTCATTTGAGGATAAACTTTACCGTTTATTACACAAACAGGAGCTAAACCACAAGCACCTAAACAGCTTACAGTCTCTAATGAGAATAAACCGTCTTCTGAAGTCATTTGCCCTTCTTTTAAACCTAAATGAGCCTTTATCGCATTTAAAACCGGCATTGAACCTCTAACGTGACATGCTGTACCATCGCAAACTTTGATTTCATATTTTCCTTTCGGATCTAATGAAAACTGTGCATAAAAAGTTGCAACACCATATACGGTAGCTGGAGAAAGACCTTCCATTTTTGTACCAATATAAATTAATGCATCTTCAGGTAAATATCTGTATTCTTCCTGAACTTTTTGTAAAATCGCAATTAAATTAGACTTCTTACCGCCATAAGATTGTATAATTGAGTCTAACTTAGCAGTATCGATTTTATGAGGATGTGCTACACTACTACTCATTCTCAAAACTCCTATATATAAAAATGTATTAACCCACAACTGCTTTGTACACTAAAATATCAAAGCAATTAATACATTCACAATATCATATTATGAATAAAAAAATCAAGTAAATAACAAAAATACAAACTAAAAAACTATTTTTGAACAAGTTTTGTTAAATTTTCAAACAATCTATATGTTGCTCTTACAAAATCATCTTCATGACTTGAAACCATTATTATTGGAGTTTTCGCCCCATCTTTTGACTGTACATCAATCTGAGATGTAGAAGTATGCGTAAATGTATCTTTAGATGCATCTAATATTGCAACACGCTCTTTACCACTTATTTTATTTATTACGCGCATCATTATACTATTTTGTAAATGCTCTTTTAATTCTGGTTTAATCAACTTTTCATTATCAATTAAAGTAGAAGCTTTATCAATAAATAGACTTACACAATTATGTTTTGCATAAGACTCAAAAACATCTTTTGCAGGTTCTAACTTATATAAAGCATCTTCGGCAATACCTTTTATTGGATATTGTACTATCTCTACAGACTTAGGAAAGTAAAAATCCTTAACCTTGCCCACATAATTTTTTAATGCATCTATTTTCATATCATATCCTAATCAACTTGGGTAAATCTTATTTCAAAATAATTTTATCACAAAAATCAGAAACAGGACAAGAATCACATTTTGGATTTATTGGTTTGCAAACATTTTGTCCATGTGTAACTAACAATGTATTTATTGGAATCCAAAATTCTAGCGGTAATTTATCTCTCAGGGCAAACTCTGTTTCTTCCGGATTTGAAGTTTTTATATAGCCTAAACGATTAAATATTCTATGCACATGAACATCTACGCATATTGCAGGCTTTCCAAACCCCAAACTTAAAACCAAATTTGCAGTTTTTCTTCCTACTCCTCTGAATTTACATAACTCCTCTATACTATCAGGAACCACACTATTATATTTTTCAACAAGAATTTTTGACAATTCAATAATTTGACCGGCTTTATTTTTATAAAACCCAACAGGATAAATAGCCTTTGCTAAATCTTGTTCAGAAACATTCATCATTTCTTCCGGGGTTTTAGCCAATTCCAACATTCTTAAAGTTGCAGGGTAAGTAGTTTTATCATTTGTTCTTAAACTCAATATACACGCTATCAAAACTAAATATGGATTTTTAAAAGAATCCATCAATTTAACAAATTCACTTTGAGGTTGTTTTTCTTTAGTCAAAATATCAATAATTTTAGATATATCACTATCTTTCATTACTTAAGTAATTCCTCAACATTTATAACAGTCTTTAATTTTAATGCGTAGATATTATCCCTATCAAATCTTGCCAATTTAACCGCATCTTTTTCTGTAGTAATAATACTTCCTGAAATATCAACAATATCAATAGGCGCATATTGATGATGATCATCAAACGTAACTGTTTTAACTACTTCATAATCAGATAAAAAGTTATAAAACTGCTGAGGTTGACCTATAGCACACATTGCAGTAACAGCTAAACCTTCCATCAATCTTTGCCCAGTTTTTATATTATAAACATAATCAGGTTCTGTATAACAAACAGAAGTAGATAATTTTAAGCGCTTATGCATAATACGTGCAACTTTTTGCGCAACTTCATGATTTACACTTTTACTAACAACAACAAGTTTATCTATCCTATCTAATGCCTCCGGACCTTCTCTTAACGGACCTGCTGGTAATAGATTTTCATTTCCGAAACCCTTAACTGAATCCATCAATACGATATCTAAATCTCTATGTAATTTTCTGTGTTGAAATCCATCATCTAATATAATTATTTCAACACCAAATCTATCAACAGCTTGCTTGGCTGCAACATATCGATTTTTACAAGTAAAAACATAACACCCAGGAGTATTTTCCGCTAACCAATACGGTTCATCACCGGCCTGAACAGCATCAAAATATATAGACTGACCATCTGATATCATGTTTATATTTTTATTATTTAAACGACCGCCATAACCCCTTGAGACAATTGCAACTTTTTTTCCTAAATTTACAAGATATTTTGCAATTTCAGAAACAACAGGAGTTTTTCCAACCCCACCTGTTGTCATATTACCAACAGAGATAACATATGCGTTCACTTTTTTAGGCTTTATCAATTTGTTATCATATAAAAAGTTTTTCAATCGGCTGCCAAAGCCATAAAAATAAGAACAAAACTTCAAGATATCAAATAAAATACCTTCAGGATCTTTTGTATAGTGTATTTGTGTAATTTTTGTCTTTAAATTTAACATCTTATCTTATTAGAATAATAATCTGAACAATAAAAATCTTTTATTTAATTTTTCTGAGAATTTTCTCAAATTAGATGTTGTAACAACAGTATCATCAACAATTTGCTGCAAATCTGAAGTTTGAGCAGGATTTGATGGATTTACTCTGTTCATAGTTTCTAAAGCTGTTGCAGCTTGAGCCATTGCATTATTAACATTAGTTATAGCTGTTGTAACTTGCTTTTTCAACTTATCATCACTTGTCATTGCATTTATACTTTCACTAATTTGTGATAAGTTTTCAGCAATAATTTTTAAGTTTTTACCCGTTTGTTCAGCATCAGCTGCGTCCATTACTTTATTCAAGTTTTTAGCCAATTTATCTACTGAATCTGCTGTTGATAACATTGTAGTCTTGAATTGCTCATCTCCAATTATATTATTTATATTAGCTGACAATTTTGAAAAATCATCAGTTGCTTGTTTTGTCATAGCCAATAATTGTTCAATATCAGATTTTGAAGAATCCAACAATTCATCAATTTTGCCTAAAGTATCATTAGACTTAGCTGTCAATTGATCCAAATTCTTTATTGTAGTTTTTAAATCTGCAATAGTTTGGTCTGTTAAGATTTCATTAACCTTACGAGTTGTTTCTGTTAAAGTTTCAGCAGCTCGATATTGCCAATCCATAAAATCAGATAATCTCATAGGTTCAATAATTGTATATGGAGAATCTTGAGAAGGATATGCTAAAGGCATGTCATCAAGAGGTGTTAAACGTAATTTATGAGATTCACCATCATTAACAGCTGCGCCTTTCAAAAATTCAGGCATTATTAATCCTGGAAGATTTATAAAATAATCAACCTTATAAGCATAAGGAGTTCTAATATTATTTTTATAATTGAAAGGAACAGAATCTCTTGATAAAACTTCAACAGATTTTATTAACCCAACATCATAATATTTATCACTCAATTTCATTTGAACAGGGTCATTTTTATACAATAAATGTCTGCTCAACATTGGAATATAAACTGTTCTTGTCTTAGGAGGAGTAATTTCCAAAAATAATTCACCAATCAATCCAGACTGCTGAATTGAAAAAGATGAAGCTCTAGGAATTTGCACATTTGGATCAGTAATAACAAATTTAACCTTTACAAAACTATCTTCACCATTGGCAACAGGTGTAATTTCTTCAACCTGACCAACTTTCAACCCCATTATCTGAACACCTGCACCAGGTCTTAAACCATTTACGTCTTTAAATTGGATTTCTACACGTTTTGCTGAAGAAAAAGCTCTGCCTTTTACTTTTAAAACAGTACCAACCAATAATATCAAAGCCACTAAGGTTAATAATCCAACTTTAAATGAAGATGAAAATTTCATTATCTACCCTTCCTAAAAAACTTAAGCATATAAGTATATTAGCAGAAACATAAAAAAACTGTAAAGTTTTTAAAATTTTAAAACTTAAACAATTAAGAATATACATTATATAGTTGATTTTTTGGAAATTTACAACATAAACATTAATAAATTATGTATAATTAAATCAGGTAGAATGTTGACTTTTTGAAAAAAAACATTAAATAACTGCCAGGTAGAAAGAAAATAAACAAACAAAACACGCAAGAAGGAGAGAGCCTATGGGTTTAGCCGCATCTCAAGCTAGATGGGTTGCACTAGCAGCAAGAAAATCAAATGTTGAATATGAAGGTCAACAAATAAACCAGGCAAGAACAGCTTTAGCAAACCAAAGTTCCGAATTATGGAATCAATTATACGCAATGGAAGTTCCAACTGCACCTAGCACAAGTGAATTTACATCTACTCAATATACATTTGAAAATGGAGATACAACTCAAACCATTACAGATATTCAAAGTGCAGAATACACAGATGCTGATGGAATAAACTATAATTCATACATAACATATTCAACAAAAATATCTGAATATAAAGGAATTAGAAATACAAACTCTAATCCACAAGTTCAATATGTAGCTCCTGCAGGTGAAACTGAAGGATACTATATGGTAGGAACAAAAAAACTATCTTGTTTAAATACAGTTGATAAAACAGATACAAGCAAAGAAAGTTCATGGGGAACATACAGTGCAGCATTGGATCAAATAGCACAAGATTGGCCAGATACCCAACTTGCAAAAGATTGGCTTGATTATAAAAATAACGGTAATGAAGCTGTGTTAGATAACATATATCTATGGACTGATAATAATAACAAAGTTAATTTTGTATCAAAAACAAGTTCAACAAATGACTCGCTAGAAGCTTGCAGACAAGATGCAACTCAAGCTCTACATTCTTATTACGCAGATTACCAAACAACAAATAAGGAAATTTCAAAATACGGTGTTATTGAATATGATAGCAGCGGTAGAGCAACATCTTTACAACTAGAAGGTTCAAGTGTAGTATATTCTCTAAAAGCTTCAAGTGTAACAGATGAAAACGCATACAATGATGCAATGAACCAATATAATTACGAACAACAATTATATGAAAAAAAGGTTCAAGACATAAACGCTAGAACAGAACAAATTCAAACTGAAGATAGAACTTTAGAACTAAGATTAAAAGCGCTAGATACAGAACAAAATGCACTTCAAACAGAAATGGATGCCGTTCATAAAATCATTTCTAAAAATATCGAAAGTACATTTAAAACATTTGAAAGCTAATAAAATAATACTAATAATAAGAAAAAAGAGGTTAAAATGTCTTATAAGAACGACAGTAATTTAGTAATAGCAAACAGATTCTCAGATGCCAGCAGTACAGCTAAAGCTCAAATGTGGGAAACTTATGACAGATTGAGAGACTTAACTGTTTCAGGTAGCGGAACAGGCACAGGCTTTGAAGCTGCAGGCGGTTTATTGTATAACTTAGCAAGTTTACTTGCACCATCATCTTTTGCAACTATTTTTGGAAGTTCAGAGACTATGAATATTTCCGGAACTTCTTATTATTCAAAAACAAATACAGGCAGCGCATATGGTGTAGATTCATTATACAATTACTCAGGATTTCCTGGAGGAGCTGCTTCAATTGATTCTATTTATGGACTGGCAACAGGTGGTGCTTCATCTATACTAAACGGCTGGGGAACAGATACCGGATATATTACAGGTGGAGCTTCAAGTGTTAGCGGACTTGCAGATATTACAAGTGCTGCAGCATACGGTATTGGAACTGGTACAGGACTTGGCAAAATTGCATCAAATATTGTTATGCCATTTGCAAGTTGTATTTCAGGTTTTGGTGGCATATTAACAGCCGTATCACCTTATTTAGGAGTTTATGGCGCAGGAACAACAGTTTTAGGTAACTTAATGCAAGGAACTTCATCTGCCGCATTAGCAGCTTATCAAAATATTTCTGGAAATATTGTTACAAACGCAGATACAATACTTTCTACAAAAGTAAGAAACATTGAAACTGTTTGCAAAATGCTAGATACCCAAGGTGATGTAGCTAAAAAGATGTTAAAAGAAGGTATTGACGGCGATAGTAAAGCAATACAAAACCTATAAAATTATAAAACTTGAAAGAATTATAAAAAGTATAACTTGTCTTAAAATTAAGACAAGTTATATTTTTCTTACTATATTTATAAATAATTCTTAAACTCAGACCTTTAATCCAAAGTTACAGCAAAATACTTTCCATAAACATTAATCTTATAGTAAAATATCTATATGATTAACAATTATTAAAATCTTACTGTGAATATTAAAGATTTTATAAGACATACCGACTTATAAGAATATAAACTAAGACCTAAATATTAAGAAACATTACAAAGAGTTAAAAAATATATCAATTATAAAATACATAATGTTTTTATTTATATGTAGGTCTAAAGTGTAAGGAGCATTATGTTTCGAGAAACTCTAGAACTATACCTGAGAAGAATCATGGATTTCTTAATTTATACTAAGAATTACTTTATTAGGAAAAATCCGATTCAATCAATAGTAAATTCAATAGTAGAAGGAATTAAAGATTTTTTGACGGTAAAAAAGAAATTAAAAATGGCACAATACAGGCTTAATTATCACAGACATCAACTTCACAAGATGGAACAATTAATCGCCGAAAACAGCCAACATAATTTCTTGAAAGGGGCACACCTAGATCAAAAAAGGTAAAGGCGGAAAATACAATGGGTTTATTTATCGGAATAATCAGAAGAAGATACCTGAGAATGATGAAATCGACAGCAGAATGGCAACTGCAATTAATAACCCAAGCTAAAAGAACAGCAACAAGAGCAGCTGACCAATTAATGCAAGTCGGTACAGACTATGAATCCGATTCTGTAATTGCCAAAAAGTTACAACAACGACAATATAAATTAAAACTTCTAGAAGAAAAACTAGACGAAAGAATGGAAGAATTAAAAACTCTTATCCAAGGTTACAACGAAGAACTTCAATCTTGCGAATCAATGATAAATGCAAGTATTAAAGACTCATTCTCATATAATATTCGTTAATAACTATCTTACGCTAGTTTGAACAAAAAGATTTATAATATCACTCATCACAGCAGACTGTCTTTGGTACTGCTGTGATTTTGCTTCTAACAAAGCAATTTGTTTACGGTATTCTGCCACATTATTTTGACATTCAACAGAATTAGCATTCAAAGAATCTTGGAATTGCTTAGCTTCTTGCAAAACGCTACTCATAGAAATACCTAGAGCTTCCATTGTTTGTTTAATAATAATAGCACCGGTTTGTCTTGAAACACCATTTGGAAGCTTTGCAATTAACTGTTTTAGAACTGCAATATTTGGAGGATAAGAAAAATCATCTTGAGCAAAAGAATCAACTCCAAGATTGTTAACTAAGCTTTGTTGAAAAGCATTATCAACAAAAGATGAAGATTGAATTGCAGATTGAAACTGCATTTGTTGAGCTTGTTCCTGCAATTGCGATTGAACTTTTTTCTGTAATTCTGAATGTACAGAAGGTTTTAAAGTTTCACTAACAGTTTGCACAAAACTTTCATCAACAGAAGATTCTAAAGAATTATTATAAGATGCATTTTGATTATCAGGTTGGAAATCATTTGTAGAAGAACCATCTGATGAAGCATCTTCATTAACAAAAACTTCACCATCAGAATGTTCCATAGTTTGCATTTTTAAAGCCTCTACAATCTTTTTTCCCATTCCATCATTCATGCTATCTACCGCCATCTTTTCCTCTTAATTATCATTCTAAACAAGACAATTATATTAAAGACATGCAATTTTATCAAGAAATTATTATAAATATACATTATATAGTTTAAGATTTATTAACTTGATAGTAATATACCTTTGTGCTAGCATCAAGGTTAAGAGGGATATTATGGAAACTATAGAAATTACTAATTTTACAGATTTACAAAATGGAGAAAACCAAAATCAAACAGCATTTATTGCTCCGGTAGATGATGGTATTGAATACGAAATATTGAGCGATAGAAAAGAATTAGAATATATCGACTATTTAAATCTTACAAGAGTAACGGAAATTCTTGGAGAATTTTTTGATGTTAACACCGCAGCAATAGCAAAAGAAAACTCTCTATGCGCAGCCGCTCTTGGAAGCTCAGTTGACACAGCACTACAAAAAGTATTAGAAAGTGATCCTATCTCTATAACAGATAGCACAATTGGTTTTAGTAAAGAAGTTACAAAAAATGTAGCCAAAGAATTAACATCAATCAAAATAAAAAATATAATAGCTCCGAAATATGAAAAAGAAGCATTAGACATATTACTAAAAAATGAATTTATAAACGTTATCCAAATTAAAAGTCCATTACAAGAACTACTTGGATTTATAACAAAAGATATCAAAGTTACACCATTTGGATACCTAATACAAGAACAGAATTTAAGTAAATTAACAAAAGATTCCTTTAAAGTAATGGGGAAAACAAAACCAACCCAACAACAAGCTGAAGATGCAATTTTTGCATGGAAGATAGCAAAATATACAAAAACCACATCTGCAGTTATCGCAAAAGATTTATCAACCAAAGCCATAGTGCAAGATAACACAAACGGCATAGACACAGTAGAAAAAGCAATGGACATTGCCTGTGAGAACTCAAAAGACGCAGTTATGGCAGTTGACGGTGTTATTGAAAATGAAGAAGTAATACATACAGCAATACAAGGAAGAATCGGATTAATTATAGAAGCAGGAGACGGTAGAAATTCAAAGAAAATTACCCAACTTGCAGACAAATATAACATTTCAATAATCGCCACAGGTATAAGAAATTACAAATACTAAATAGGGGTATAAAAATGGAAATAAAACCTTGGGATGAATACTTTTTGGCTCTAGCAAAGACTTGCGCAACAAGATCAAATTGTATAAGAGCACAAGTTGGAGCAGTAATTGTAGGTGAAGATAAAAAGATAAAAGCAACCGGCTACAATGGTACGCCATCAAAAGTAGAATCTTGTGCTGAAAGAGGCGAATGCTACAGAATAAAAAACAATATTCCTTCAGGCACTAAATATGAAACCTGTCGTTCTATACACGCAGAACAAAATGCAATTATTCAAGCAGGTCAAGATAGATGTAAGGATGCAACAATATACATCTGGGGACATAACTTTATTTGTATTTTGTGTAAAAGATTTATTGTACAAGCAGGCATAAAAAACTGTGTGCTTCAAAAAGACGAAAACTCTCCAATTGTTAGAGTTTCCGTTGAAGAAATAAGAAAAGAACTTGAAGCTCAAAGATAATAATTAAAGGATTTACACATAATGAAAAAACGAATTATTCCATTAATATTTGTAAGTTTATTAGTAAATGCTGCGTTTTCAAATATCGCATATTCAGAAAACGCACAACCAACAGAAAAAAGTATAGAAATAATATCAAATACACCTAACAATGGTGTTTATGTTGTTCGCGATCAAAGTGTAATCTCTCCAAAATTGGAAAAAGAAATCCGTACCAATATAACAAAAATATATGGCGCCGATAAAACAGATGAAATTTATAATAAAATACTAGAAATCGCAACAACTGCCAAAAGTAAAAGATCGGATAAACTAAAACAAGAAGATTTAACAAGAGAAAGTGACTGGTACAAAGATGAAGTAATCTATATGTTTTATGTAGATCAATTTGGTACCGTTACACCTGAAAAGCCAAACCAATTTAAAGACACAATTGGAATGCTAAATTATTTAAAAAATTTAGGAATAACAACAATATACATGTTACCTTTTGCAGATTCTCCAATGGAAGATTCAGGATTTGATGTTAAAAATCCTCAAAATGTAAGAAAAGATTTAGGTGGTAAAGTTCAATTTGAACAATTTATCAAAGCTGCCAAAGAACAAGGTTTTAATATAAAAGCAGATTTAGTTTTAAACCACTTTTCAGATCAACACGAATGGTTCCAAGAGGCCAAAAAGGGCGATTTAAACAAATTAAACAACTTTATAGTAAGAGAAACAATGCCGGAATATACTAAATACGTAGATCCTAAGCTTGGTACAGTTATAGAATATAAAGAAGACGATGGCTCTATAAGTAAACGTAGATTAATATTTCCTGAAATAACAGAAAATAACTACAGAAAAGAAACTATTAATGGCAAAGATTACTATTTATATCACACATTCTATCCTTTCCAACTTGATATAAATTGGGAAAATCCTGAAGTTTTATACTACAACTTAGAAACCTTAAATTACTGGGCAAATTTAGGTGTCGATATATTTAGATTAGATGCTATTCCATATTTAATAAAAGAAAAAGGAACAAATGCAGAAAATCAGCCAAGAACTCACGAAATTATAAAACTATTAAGCAACTATCTACAAGCAGTAGCACCAAGAACAGTACTACAAGCAGAAGCCTGCCAATTACCAAAAGATGTAATACCATATTTCGGAACAGAACGAAAAACCGAAACTATTATAGATGGCAAACCAAAAGAAATAAAAAGAACAGATGAAGTTCAAATAGCATACAATTTTCCATACATGCCTGCACTTTGGGCAAGTTTCATCACAGAAGACAGTTCATATTTCCAAAAAGCAGTAAAAGAAACTCCGAATATACCGGAATCTGCAAGCTGGGCAACATTTTTAAGAGTTCACGATGAACTTACATTAGAAATGGTTACCCCAGAAATGCGAGAACTAATATATAAAGCACTAGAACCAAAAGGGGCACCATTTAGAAAAGGTTTTGGTGTAAGCGGAAGAATGGCAAACTTCTTAGATGAAGATCACGACCATATTGAAATGGCATTTTCTGTATTACTATCAATGCCAGGAATTCCAATTATCTATTATGGAGATGAAATTGGTGCAAAAAACAATTTTGCAAATGCTAAAAAAAGTGCAGAATTGAGAAAGAAAAAACAGAAAAAAAGTAAAATAAAACTCCTATCATTTTTTGATTCAAGAGATATAAATAGAGGCTCCTTATCTCAAGATGCTTTTTATGATGCAACAAAAACAACAAAAACTTATAGCGGAAAAATCTTCCATAAAGTTCAAAAAATGATAGCTTTACGAAAAGAAATTCCAGCACTAAGACGTGGATCTTTAACAATATTAAAAACTAAAAATCCATATATTTTTGCATACATAAGAAGTTATAAAGGTGAAAAATACTTAATTGTTAATAACCTTGCAGACAAAAGATGTACCGCAGAAATAGAATTACCGACAGAAACTTTAATCAAAGCTATAGCTCACAAAGAATATGTATATCTAAAAAATATTCTTAATGATGAAGAATTTAAAGTTAAAGTATCTTTAAAAGATAAGAAAACTCGATTACTTATGTATCCTTATGCTGTAGTTTGGTTGAAATTGCCGTAGTAAATTTTTTATATACAAATTGTTGGAATACTCCAAAATAAGTTGTAATTAACATTACTACCACAAAATATAAATATGTAGTCTGAACAGGGTTATAAATTGAATAGATTTTATCACCCTTTTCAGATAATGGGATACCTTTTATTTTAAAGATTAATAATGTAATCATATACATTACGAACAAATGATTTGCCATAATATGATACGTAACTTTTCCCATACTTTGTAATAATTTTACATCTTTTAAATACGGATACAACAACTTAACTGTCAATAAGCAGACCCAAATACCGGTTAAAGATGTAAATACAGGCACAATTATTTGATCATCAAATCTGCACCATACAAGAACATAACTTAAACCAATACCATGAACCGGATCATAATCTCTATTAAATAGCCACAAAATAGATTGAAATAATATTATACCCCCAAGCCATTTTGGAGTAAAAATATTATAATTATCTTTGATATACTTCACATAATAATGACCTATATACACAAAGAACAATGAAAACATAGTTCTAATAGTAATAAGCAATAAAGGTGTATGAACATTTGCCATTTTCCACAAAGGAATAGCTGAAAAACCTAATATAGAGAAGAATATCAAATTAACATATTTATTATCAAAACATCTCAATACTCTCATCAAGAAAAGAAATACAATTAAAGTCATAAATAATTGAGGGACAAACCACAACGGAGCACACAATAAAAGCTGGTGCCCATTCAAAAATGGAGTAATGAAAAAGTTTTTCAAACTCATTGGCGAACCAAAAAACTCACCTATTACAGGAACTAAAGCTAAAGTTATCAATAAATATACAAATTCATACGCAAAATAAGGAAATAACAAAGATTTTATTCTGCGAGAAAAATAATTAGCAACATCATCTAAATATTTATCTTTAAATAACATTCCCGAAATAAAGAAAAACAAAGCGAGCTGAAATGAATAAGGTGGAAACATACCAAAAATAGAAAACTCTAAATGCCCAGAAACAACAAGCATAATTGCAAGGGCTTTTAACAATGTAACTTCACCTGAAAAAACTTTATCCATTATCCCTCCTATAAAAAGTTCTATATAAAATATATTTCATTAGAAAAAATAAAGCAATATATATAAGAAAACAAAAAATAAAAATTTAACACCACTAACAAAATAAATAAACAGGCTAAAATATCTTGTAATCTAGAATAAAGCTTGATTTTTAAAGAAATATTATTAAATATGAAGTATAAAAAGCCCAAAAACAACCGCCTTGTACACCTTTTGATTGATTTTTAGCTTTATAAGTTGATTAAAATAGTGCTGATAATGTATTATAGAAAAGAGAGGTAGTATTTATGTATAGTAATTTTCCACAATATGATTTAGCATCAAGAATACAACATACAAAATTTGACAATGGTTTTGGTCAAATGCCAAGTGCTAGAATGTCACGAGTAGAAAGCCCGGAATCACCTAATTTTAAACAAGTATTTACAGGCTTGATGGAAAACCTTAATACAGAAATGAATGCTCCTGACAATTTATTAAAAGACGTCATGTCTGGAAATCAGAATGTAGATATCCATGACGTTATGACAGCAATGTCTAAATCAGAAATCAGTGTAAGCATAGCAACTCAAATGGTTGGTAAAGTTATTAATGCATACGATAGAATTTCACAAATTTCAGTATAAAAATAACAAATAATAAACTTAAATACAGACAGCGGGAATAAAGATGGATTTTAACAAAATACTAGAAAACAAACCATTATTATATGGGGCAATCGGAGCGGTTGTTCTTATCGTTGCAGTTGTGGTTATATCAATAGCAATAGCAAGCAACAATGGAAATAAAGAACAAAATACAGTTGGCGGAGAACCTCTAAAAGCAAATGTTGACTTACTTACAACTGACAATTTGGGAAAAGCCTTAGAAATTCAAGCACTTTTGGCAAAACAAGGTATCACAGCTGAAAGATCACTTGACGGTACAAAATCAAAACTATTTTTAAATAAAAATAATTGTTCAACTCTAACTAAGAAATGTACAATAACAGATAGAGATAATGCATTAATAGCTATTGTACAAAGTGGTTTAGTTGACCAAAATGTAGGGTTAGAAATTTTTGATAAAGGTGATTTTACATCAACCAAAGAAGATAAAAGAATACGTCTTGCAAGAGCAATGAATGGAGAATTAGCAAGACTAATAAAACAAATAAAACCTATACAAAATGCAACAGTATTTATCTCTATTCCTGAAAACAGTACAATGTTTGAAGACCAAAAGCCAAGAACCGCTACTGTACAGTTAGTTATGCCAATAGATGAAAAATTAGATCAATTAAAAGTAAAAGCTATTACTAACTTAATTATCGGAAGTACTGGAATTTCAGCAGAAAACATCGCCATTACAGATACAAATGGTAATGTTTATCATAGTGTTATGAATGCAGAAGATGAAATGCTTCAAAAGTTGGAAGAAAATGATAAATACATGCAACAAAAAATTTCAAAACAATTAGATAGATTAGTAGGTCCTGGAAATTATGTTGCAACAGTAAGTACATTCTTACGTCAAGCACCTATTGAAAAATTTGCAATAGAATATGACCCAACAAAAAAAGCATCAGTTTCAGAACAATCATTTAGAGAAGGTTTAGGTGACAGAACACAAGATCAATCCCAAGGTATAAATGCAGTTAGTACATATTTACCAAACGGATTACCTACAACAGGAACAGATTCAAGTCAATCAAGAAACTACTCAAGACAAGCAACTGAAACTCAATATGGTGTTACAAAAACACAAACTAATGAATATATAAAACCTGGTGTTGTTGAAGATATATCAATCGCTGTAACATTAGATAGAAATAACTTACCAACAGACACAACTCTTGAAGAATTAAAAGAACTAATTGCAAGAGCGGCAAGCCCTAAAGTTAGTGCAGCAAATGTATCAATAGCATTTACAAATTCAACAGATCCATACTTAACACCGGAAAGACAACAAGCACTACCTGAAGTTGACGAATCCGGAAACCCTTGGTGGTTAGCATTATTATTATCAGGTTTAGGTTTAATAATAATATTCAAAGCAATTTCAGCCAAGGTAAAACGTATAAGAGAAGAAAATGAATATGAAGTTGAAGCACTAAGACAAAAAGCTCTAGAACAAGAAAGACAATTAAATGATATCAATTCAAGAGCAAGTCAATTAACTCAACGACAATCAGAATTAGCTCAAGATTTGATAAATCAACAACAAAGAGCTGCAATACCTCAATTTGACGAAAGTTTATTAACAGATTCAATTGATAATATTTCAAGTGAAATAACTGAAGATGCAGCTGAAAGAATAAAAAGTTGGATAGAAGAAGGGGCTAACAAGGAAGGTTAATAAATGGCAACAAAGAATTTTGATTATGAAAATTTTGCACAAAATCTTGCAGCACAAGCACAAGAACTTGTACCTCAAGATTTTAACGATAATCAAAAACAATATGTAATAAATACCCTAGGTAACTTTGCATTATTATCAGGAAAAGCCTTAGCAGAAGATCCTAACTTAAATTTTAATGAAGAACAATCAATAACTATCACTCAAATTATAGCAGAGTGGTCATTCCACAAATCAGTTGACGTTATTAGATCAGGTATTCCACAACAATATTGGGATCCTATAATGCAAAAAATAGCATATACAATATTCGAAATTGCAAAACAAACATTTTCACAAGGATTACCACATGATAAAATTCTTGAATTAATAGAACACCATGTAAAGAAAAGTTATCTTGAAGCAATTACCGAATTAAAAAATAAAGGTGCAATTGATGAAGGTTTAATGGAATATGCCGCATCACAATCCAATATGGATAGAATGGCACAAGAAATGCAAGCTCAACAAGGAGGGGCAGCACCTCAAGATAATAGCTCCGCAGCAAACATGCCTGGTCAATCAGCAGGTCCAATAGATTTTCCAAAAGTTGACTCTAAAGTTCTAAAATTAGCAACTGTAGCAATGTTATTTAAGAAAATGAATCAAGATAAAGTTCAAGCAATACTTGATAAATTTGGACCTGAAGATGCACAAACAGTTATAAAATTTATGAGAGTTCCAGATTTAGCAGAAAGAGTTGGAGCTCAAAATGCGCTAAGATGTTTAAAAGAAATAAAAACAACACTACCTAAAAACACAGATATAACACCTCATAAAATAATATTAAGAATAAAAAGATTTACATCAAAATACACAAATAAAGAATTAGATACAATGTTGATAAGAGAACGTATGGGTGTAAAAAGGCTTGTATTTAACGCAATGGAAGATAAATATTATGATAAAATGCCCCCAAAAGTTGCAAGCATTGTTGCCACACACCTACTAGATAGTGTATAATAATGTTATATCATGATTATAAAAAACAAAAATAAAAAACAGCCAGAGGGAGAAAATAAACAAACAGTCTCTGAAAAGGACGAAAATATAATCGAATCTTCAGAACAAACGGAAAAAGATCTCGATATATTTGACTTGGATAATATTGACTTTAAACAAAGGCAAGAACGTAGAAAAGGGGATAGAAGAAGAGGTTTTAGACGTATAGACGACAGAAATCTTATCTCCAGAGCAAAAGAAGAAGCCAATGCAATAAAAGAAGCTGCAGCAAAAGAAGGTTACAGTGAAGGTCTTCAAGATGCCAAAGATGATATTGAAAAAGTAAAAGATGCTATAAGAGTATTTTACAACGCAAAGCAAGAAGTTTATGACAATATAGCACCTGACATTTTGGAAATAGGCATTGAAATAGCTAAAAAAATCATTAAAAAAGAAATAGCAGAAGATTCATCAATATTGCTAGAAAATATAAAAAATATTTTAAAAGGCTTATCAAAAGAAGAAACAAAAATAACTCTGCGAGTTCATCCATCCCAAGTTGCAATGATAAAACAAGATATACCAGAAGTTACAACCAATCTGGGGATAGAAGCGAAAATATTAATAATTCCAGATGATACAATAATGGAAGGCGGATGTGTGCTTACAACAACTAATGGTGTAATAGATGCAACAATAGAATCACAACTGGCAATAATTAGTGAGGTATTAAAAGAAATTTAATGGCAGCACCAGAAGGAAATAATGCAAATCCAATAAGTGAAATATTTATGGCATTGTTCGTATTGGCATTGCTGATTATTTTGCTGGTAGAACTTCCTAACTGGGTTATCAACTGCTGTATTTGTTTAAATATAGCATTAGGTATTGTATTATTAATGTTTGCATTATACGTGCAAAAAACTTTGGAATTATCATCATTTCCATCAATTATTCTTGTTGGTACAATGTTTAGATTGGTATTATCAATTGCATCTACTCGTTTAATTCTAGCAAAAGGAGAAGCGGGAGAAGTTATTCACGCATTTGGAACATTCGTTACCGGTGGTAATATGATTGTAGGTGGTGTAATATTCTTAATCATCACAGTCGTTCAGTTTATGGTTATTACAAAGGGTGCTGAACGTATCGCCGAAGTTTCTGCACGTTTTGCATTGGATGCGATGCCAGGTAAACAAATGACCATTGACGCCGATTTTAACGCAGGATTAATCTCTCCTGAAGAAGCGACAAAAAAACGTGAAGACTTATCCAGAGAATCAAACTTAATGGGTTCAATGGATGGTGCTATGAAATTCGTAAAAGGTGATACTATTGCTGGTATCATTATTGTAATAATTAACATTGTAGGTGGCTTGTGCGTAGGTTGTTTGATGAACCAAATGCCAATCGCCGATGCTGTATCTAAATATACAGTATTAACAATCGGTGATGGTTTAGCATCACAAGTTCCATCATTACTGATGTCTATTGCTGCAGGTATATTTATGACTCGTGCTTCTGCAGCTAGTCCTTCTTTGGGTTCTGATGTTACATCACAAATTACAAGTAAACCATATGCTTTATTTTTTGCAGCAGCATTTTTAATGCTATTAGCAATTTCCGGACATACTTGGTTCTGGCAAGGAACAGGACTTCCTCCTTTACCATTTTTTATAATGTCAGTGGGTTTATTTATTGCAGGTTTCCAAGTTTTAATCAATGCCGATGTTCAATCACAATTAGGACAATTAGAAAATGTTCGTCAAAATATGCAAGATCTTGTTAACCCAAATAGAATGTACGAACGTTTAGGTGTTGATATTTTAAGTCTGCAAGTTGGCTCAAACTTGTTGGTAATTGCAGACCCTGACCAAGAAGGTCAACTTTTAGCAAAAATAGCAGCTTTACGTCAAAGAGTTACAGATGAACTCGGATATATTTTGCCAAATATAAGAATTATGGATTCATCTGCTCTTGACGCTAATGAATATATGATATCAATTCGTGGTAATACTGTAGCCACAGGATACGTTTATCCTGGGAAATTTATGGTAATTGCAGACCAATGGGATTCTATGAAAAAAGAAGTTCCAGAAGATGCCATTATTGGTATTGACCCTACATATCAAACTCAAGCTTATTGGATAAGCCAAGAAGATGCAAAATCTGCAAGACTTGTTACTGCAGTAGATGCTACAGATGTTATTGTTACTCACTTGCAAGAATGTGTAAGAAAACATGTTGATGAGGTTATGACAAAAACTGACGTACTTAAACTTATGGAACTTGTACGTTCACAAGACCCTACACTTGTTAATGACCTTGTACCTACAATCATTTCAACAAGTGACTTACGTAAAATATTTGTTAACTTAATTAGAGAAAAAGTTTCTATAAAAGATATTATATTTGTATTTGAAAGGCTTTGTGATTACGCAAGATTCTCAAAAGAACCAGATATCTTATCTGAGCGTTTAAGAGCCGCTCTAGGACGACAAATATGTTTATCTAATGTTCAAGATGATAAAGTTTTATATGCTTTAACACTATCACCTGAATGGGAAAAAACTCTAGATGACAGCTGTCAAAGAACAGAGTTAGGTACAATGTTCTTACTAAATCCTGTACAAGTTCAAGAATTAATTGAAACAACAGCAACTACTTTATTAAGAGCACACCAAACTTGTGGAAGACAACCTGTAATATTGTGTTCTCCAAGAATAAGATTGCCACTATATCAATTATTAGAACGACACATTCCAACAGTTGTTGTAATTTCTTATTCCGAACTTATTACAGATATTAAAGTTGAAGCTATTGATACTATAGGTGAATCTTATATTACAGACTAACTGGAATAAAATAAAATGAAAGCATTATTATTATTTTTAATAAAAATATATCAATGGTTTTCAAAATTTACACCATCAGTTTGTAGATTTTATCCAACCTGTTCAGAATATACAAAACAAGCCATTATAAAATATGGCGCACTAAAAGGTAGCTGGCTTGGTATTAAAAGAATATGTCGTTGCCACCCTGGAAATCCTGGGGGATACGATCCTGTACCGGAACTAAATAATAACAAGGAAAAATAAATTGAAATTTGCATTCATTATAATGGGGAATTTTGACTACCCTAAAGATAGCGCAGAAATACACAATGGTGATGCTCAAATTATAGGAGTAAACTCCATAGAACAAGCCTGTGATGAGGCTAAAAAGCTTTATCAAAAAGGTGTCAATTGTATAGAATTATGTGGAGCTTTCGGAAAAGAAGGTGCCAAAAAGATAATTGAAGTGACCGAAAATAAAATTCCCGTAGGTTATATTACCCACTTACCAATACAAAATGAAATATACAAAAAAACTTTCGAAAAAAACTAAAAATTATAACTTACTAATAAATTCAACAACTTCTTTTAAAGAATAAATATTCTGTTGAACAAAAAAGTCTTTTCTTGATTTTTCCTTTACATAATCCAAATTTTTACCATCTAAAAAGTCTTCAGTATAAGGTCTTAGCATAATAGATGGAATAACTACCATATCACAATTAACATCTTTGACTGTATCAATTAAATCATCAGTCGTAATCAAACCAGCTACTGTAATATCTTGTCCCCAATAATTAGATTTTACAGGATGAACTTCAACTGTTAAATTTTCTATTTTATTTAATTGTTCAGAAATTTCGGTTAACATATCTTTAGCAGCATAAGAACAAGCAAAGATAAACTTGAAAGGTTTTGATATATTTTTTGGAAGTTCTAAATTATAAAAATCATCCAATGTTAATCTTAAAGCGCCAACGCCATCATCTAACTGTGAAAAATTACCATAATATTCTGATGGAGGAATAGGTTCTCCTGCTAGTAAAAAGAATTCATCTGAGCAGCAAACTCTTTCATACTTAGAAGATATTTTTAAAGTTTCTTCTGCACATTGTTTATCTACTCGAGTTAATTCTCCATCTGGTCTAAATTGAGTTATTCCAACGGGAACTATTGCTGTTGATAAAACAGAATCCCCTAATTTTGCCAAATCTGACAACGTTCTATCTAATTCTTTACCGTCATTTAATCCGGGACAAAGAACAATTTGAGCATGAAATGGTATTTCATTTTGCTTAAACCATTCTAAGTTATCCAAAGCTTTACCGGCATTAGGATTTCGTAACATTTTTACTCTTAACTCCGGATTTGTTGTATGTACAGAAACATAAAACGGACCCAAATGCATTTTTTTTATACGTTCTCTATCTTCATCTTTAAAATTAGTTAAAGTAATATAAGTACCTTGAAGATAAGACAAACGATAATCATCATCTTTAATATACAAAGTATCTCGCAAACCCTTTGGTTGTTGATCCACAAAGCAAAATAGACAATGATTTAAACAAGGTTTTATTTTATCAAATACTGCACTTTCAAATACAATACCTAAATCTTCATCATAATCTTTTTCAATTTCAATTTCTTCTAATTCACCATTAGCTTTTTTGATTTCAATAGTTATTAGTTCTGATTTCATATAAAAATTATAATCAATCATATCTTGCATCTTATTACCATCAACAGATAATAACTCATCACCTTTTTGAATTTCTAATTCTTCAGCTATCGAATTTTCTAATACACTATTTACTATTGCGGGCATTATCTTTTTCTAAACCTTCAACCATTGATATAAAATTTTTATATTCACATATTGCATTATCTAATACAACTCTCTGGTAAAAATCTAATGGAGTATATTCATCAGTCAAGATTTTCTCAGCATTCACTTTATGTAATAAAGCATTAGATTTAACATCTAAAAATAAATCCGAACAATCATCACGATCTAAAAAACCGCAACAAGATAATTTTACCCTCGCATCAGATAAAAATTGCAAAGGATTTGATGAAAATGGTTTTAATAATAAATTTTTCAATTCTTTTAAACCATCTTTAGTAATAGAATAGTAAACTGATAATTTACCACCATCAGACATAATCTTAGCAGAAGTAATACAACCCATTTTTTCTAAACGCACCAATGCTGGCTTCAAAGCCCCAAAACTTGGACTTGTATAAGCTAAAAACTTTTCTTGAATGCGCTTATGGATAGCATACATTGTTAAATCATGTTTTAAAAGAACATACAAAATCATCAAATCAATCATAATATTAGAATATCATTAATCTTACAAATTAACAAACACTTATAAAAAAATAAAAATTAAGAAATGTAAACATAATCTTATATAAACGCAATTTAAAACCTTTACAGATTTTAAGTGGAATATAAAAAAGGAAGGAAGTTAATATGGTAGAAGCATTACAACAAACACCCCCACAATCATTCACAACAATCAAATACACAACAAAAGATGGGGAACACATTTCTGCAACCAAAAACAACGGTATTGTAACATTAGTAGGAGACAAAAATGGCACACGTCAAATGCCATTAGATGATTTTGTAAAAAAAGAATTAGCAACAAATCTTGCAAACGTTCAACTAGAAAAAGAGCCCCAAAAAGATACAGTTGAAATATCAAAAACAGCTGCAAAACCGGAAGCAGACAAAGCAACTGAAAAGAAAGATATTGACAAACCTCAAGCAAAAACCCCAGAAAAAACAAACGAAACAAAACCTGAAGAAAAGAAATTGGACGTTACAGTTTAGTTTTCAAAAATAAAAAAACTTTAAAGCTTCGGTCTTATCGACCGAAGCTTTTTACATTCTACATAGTTTTAAAGCAACATTTGCAACTGCCGTTCCCTGCACAATAGGCTGAAATTTTGCATATTTATTATAATCGCCATAAATAAAATTACCTTGCTTATCATAAGAATCAATAACACCAATTTTGTACGTATTTTTACTGCAATCTATAGTATAACGACTCATTGTATAAAACACATCTCTACCATTAATTGGTTCATACTGACCTTTATTAAAAGATTTCAAAACAAAAGTAAAGCCATAAATATCTTCAGTTCCGACAATTCCTTCAGGATTTATAAATATATTCTGTGCAACTTGTTTCCAAGTAGTATCTTCAACAACTTGTTCAGAATAAGCCACTAACGTGGATAATATAAATATAGCAAATATAAAAATATAATTTTTCATATAATCTTTGTCTTTATCTTTATTATATTGATATTATTCGCAAAGTCACATTAACGAACTTTTTGGAACAAATAATATGTGTAATTCCCTTTTGTAAAAGAGTTTGCTAACACAAAATTTCTTCCAAGCATAACATCCAAATCATTTAAATATTTTTCCATCATAATGCCAAGACTACGATTTTTTATATCTTGAATACTTGAAATAGACTTTCTAGTTTCTTCTAAAGGAACTACAGAATTAGCATCCCCACCATACAATGCCAACAACACATATCTACCAACAGGAACAGTATTATTAACATTTTTCATAAAATATTGGTCAAAATTCTCAGAAAAACATCTATCAGCAAATACGGCATCGTATATTACACCGTATTTTGCATCTTTGTCCATAAGTTTTTGCTGTGATTTATCATAAAAATTATCATTATAAGGATTACGTATCTCTTTATGAAAATCAAAATTAAAAACTCTTGGAGCTCCTTTAGATCTAAAATAATACGGAGCATCTGCACCTAATGGCATGATGACAATATCTTTTTCATTTAATTTGAGATTATCTGCCTCAACCCTTACAGTTTTAAAAGCCTGAGTTTTTAAATATTTTATAGTATCAAGTTTTTGAACATTATAAACTAACGCAACCAAAATAAAAATACCTAAAAATACCTTAAAATGCACAGCTGAGATTTTCTTATACAAACCATAAACAGATAATATAATAATAGGCGGTAACAAATATAATATATATCTAACGGTAAAAACAAAAACCTCTGCATACGATAAAATTACGGCTAACAAAAAGTTAACAATAAAAATTAAATATAAAACTTTTAAAAATTTTTCAGAAAGTTTACACCCTTGCACATACCCATAAACAAAATATACACAAGGTACAATAACCAAAAATGTAAATGTTAGCGTTATCAAATAAGGATCACCCTCAGGCCAATATGGATTTGGAGTCATTATTATTCCAAAGAAGTTCCTTATCATATCAATAACATGGAAAAATAATAACGGCCCTTCATGCTTTATTACAAATAAACTTCTCATTTTGGCATAATAAATAATCAGCGCAAAATAAGGTAATAATAATACAACTTCACATAATAAGCCCTTTAAATATTTATAGAAACAGTCTTTTTTACACTTAAATAAATAAAAACCATAACAACACGCCAATGAAAAATTATATAAAATAGCGCCAACTAAAGTATATGGAATCAAAATATTTGTCACAACTAATTTTACTAAAGATTTAGTGTCATTTTTTTGTTCAAAATCTATTAAATAATTTAACGATAGTAAAACCATAAAAACAGCAAGAGGATACATTCTAGCTTCAACGGAGAAAAAGACCAAAACAGGACTCGCTGTAGCAACCAAACAAGCAAATAATGCAACAATATTTGGTACAATCTTTTTTGCAACAATATAAACAAGAGGTACAGTTCCTATACCAAAAATTATAGACAATGATCTAATAGCAATCTCACTATCCCCAAATATTTTCATCCAAACATGTAAAATTAAAAAATATAAAGGTGTATGTTGCAAATCTAAATGCAACAAATTATTAAAAATTCCCATAGGAAAAGTTTGTTTCGCACTAAACCATGAACAAGCTTCGTCATACCAAAATGGCATATTTATATACAGTAATCTTATTCCAATTACAACAACAAATAACAAAAAAATATATAATATATTCAAAAATTTCTTTTTATCCATTAGTTCAATATCCCTCTCTTCAATAAGTTAAATTTTATCAAAAATAAGAAATTTTAGCCAGTTTTTAAAGATTTTGAAAAAAAATGAACAAAATTAATTAAAAATCGTATACTAGATATAGAAGAAAAAAAACTACAAAAAGGTAGTACAAAATGAAAGGAAGAGAAATGAAAAAATTATTAATTTTAGCTGGAGTGATCGCACTAACATCAACAATGCAAACATTTGCACAAGAACCGCCAGTAAAAGAAGGTCCATGTCCTGTAAAAAAAATAGAATGTACACAAACAAAACTTGATACTAATAAAAATTTCAAAAAATGTCACTGCGACAAAATACAAAAATTAGAAAAAGATTTGAAACTAACAGCTGAACAAAAAGCTCAAGCAAAAGCACTTAGAGAAGCAGAAGCTGAAAAAATCAAACCAATACTAGAGCAAATAAAAGTAAAACACCAAGAAATGCAACAAATTTTTGACACTAAATTAACATTTAAAGAAAGACAAGAACAACTAACTCCGGTAAGAAAAGACTTGTTTGAACTAAAAAAACAAATCCGAGATATTAAACGTCAAGGCAGAAAAGACTTCGAAGCTATATTAACTACAAAACAATTAAAAAAACTAGAAAAAATCAAAAAACAACATAAAGAAGAATTCAAAAAAAATCACAAAGATAGAATGCATAGAAGACCTCAAAGAATGATGAGACCTTGTCCTCTTCCAGCACCTGCATTAGAACAAAAACCGCTACCAGTACAAGAAATTATGCCTCTTGATGATTAATAAAAAAAATAAAAAGGGTTCTGAATACTCAGAACTCTTTTTATTTTAGTACAGTTATTTATTACATGATAAAATAAAAGATATTTAAAAGGAGTTTATATGAAATATCAAAAAAACAATATTTTAAATAGCTTAATACTAATTTGTACATGTATTTTATGCTGTAGCTGTACATATAATCAAGAGAACTATACAAGAGAAGCTTACCCTGGATTCTATTGGAAAGAATTTACTGGAGCTGGTCTTAATTTAAAAGTTCAAGAAAATGATTCTATTAAATTTACATCTAACTCTGATACCATTTTTATAAAAAAATTTTTAGACACTAAAGATCCAATCTTACAGCCAGTAATAAAAGTTTTTGATTTAAAAAATAACGATATTAATAGTTTATTGAAAACACTCCCTACCAGAAATGATTTTAAAGTCGATAGTAACTGGTACAACCTTGCTAATTGCGAATTTTCAAAAGTTTATCAAGACCATAATACACAAAAATATATCCTAATTCCAAAAGGGAAAGCAAAAATAGAAATGGATAAATTGGGTACCCAAGAACCAATTCCATTTACCTGTGGAGGATTTGGAGTCGGAAATAGTGGTGCTAGATACTTTACTACATTTAAAAATCTTCCAAACAAAGCCATATTTGTCGAAATTGGACAAGATGCACCATTATTTGATGAAAAATCAATAACTCCAGTAAAATAAAAAAACACATTAAATAAAAAAGGAAATGACTCTATTTTTTCAAGTTTTTTCTTGCGAAAATACAAAAGTTTGTTCGAACCCTTATAAGCCAGTCGTAGCAACAAAAAAGACCCAATCGGGTCTTTTGTTTAAATATGGGGCAAGCAATGGGTTGAACTTCGAACCTTATTGTGTGAAGTTAGCTCATCACCTGCTACATGATGAATATACTATAAACACAATTAAAATGCTACTAAAATACAATTATACAAATAAAAGATA
>CALUYT010000005.1 GCA_944325085.1 Candidatus Gastranaerophilales bacterium
CTTTAAGTAATGTTTTAGGTAATGGAACTATTCATAAAACAGGATCAGGAATTTTAACATTTGAACGTGATGAGAATTTCACAGGAAATATAATTAGTGATAATTCCGGTACTTTAAATGTAGATGATACAACAGGCAGTTCTGATTATTTAGAAATGTTGGCTTCTAACGGTTCTACAATTAATTATATTACTAATTCTGCAAATTATGTAATTGATAAATCAGGAAAATTTAATTTTGCGGGTTCTGGAAATACCATTAATATAATTAATGGTACTCATAGTTTGAATGCAGATGTTTCAAGTTCTAAGAATAATAATACTTTAGCCTTTGAAGATTCTACATTAAACTTAGGAGCTACAAATTTCAGTAATGGTAAGTATGTTGTTAAAGATTCATTGATAGATTTATCTGGAGATAGTCAATATAAAACATATAATTTTAACGATTTATCTATTGATGGTAAGGTTGAATTATCTGTAGATGTTAATTTTAAACAAAATTCAACAGGAAGTACAACGGTAACTCCAGGAGTTATAGCTTCTGATAAATTGGTTTCAAATAATTCAGGTGAATTAAGTTTAGTCAATTTGAAATTTGCAAACGTTGGTAGTGACAGTGGTTTATACAATCCTATAACAATAAATGTGTTAGGTGGTAAGCTTACTTTAAGTACTGTTGATCCAATATCATTTGCAACAGATGTTTATGAATACGATATGGATATAACTGCAGATAAGCAATCAGTAATTCTAACTGCGGTTAATGCTGCGACTGCGGATTCATTAGGTGTTCAAAATAGGAAAAATGATATAAGAATATTTACTTTTACAGGTAATGATAATAACCCATATGTTATATCAAAAAATTTAGGCAATACTGGTTCTGGTACATTTAGCGTAAATGGAGCTTCTAATGGTTCCACAATAATAGATGGCGATGATAAGTATTCTATGTTTAATGTTGTAAATGATAATACAAAATTGAATATTACTGATGTAACAATTCAAAATGCTAAAACATCAGGTAATGGTTCTGTATTAAATCAAACAACAAAAAATAGTATTACTAATATAAATAATTCAGTTATAAGTAATAACAATTCTGATAATTTAGGCGGT
The DNA here is from genome assembly GCA_944325085.1 of Candidatus Gastranaerophilales bacterium. Taxonomy (GTDB): domain Bacteria; phylum Cyanobacteriota; class Vampirovibrionia; order Gastranaerophilales; family Gastranaerophilaceae; genus Zag111. The sequence goes on from CALUYT010000005.1 coordinate 1,122, forward strand.
GCTATTTATGCAGGTGCTGGAACAATTAATCTTACAGATGTTACTTTATCAGATAACTCTAGCAAGAGTCTTGGTGCAAATGATATTTATATAAATAAAGATGCAGTAGTTAATGTGATATCTAAAACAAATGGTGAATCTGCAATAACTTCTGGTATTGCAGGATCTGGCGTGTTAAATAAATCAGGTTCTGAATCTTTATATTTGACTGGTAATAATAAAAACTTTACAGGAAATTTAAATATTGCTCAGGGCGATGTACAATTCGTTCAGAATTCAGAAAAAGATAGTTATATTTCAGGATTAACAAATTTAGCAAGCAAGTCTTCAGATTTGTCAATAAACAACTCATATTCTGATATTAAAGCCGGTTCATTTACAGGTAATGGTAATATTGAAAAATCAGGTGACAAAGACTTAATTTTAACAGGCAATAATAGTACATTTAAAGGAAAAACTGAAATTACAGAGGGTAATATCAAATATAACACTGATAATGCGACATATTTAGGTGGTAAAACTGTTATTGGTCAAAATGGCGGTTTGAAAATTGAAGGTGAAGCAGGTACTCAGTTATCAAATATTTCAGGAAATGGTACGATTACTAAAGACAACTCAGGTGCATTATTATTTCAAGGAAATAATAATTTTAATGGTAATTTGAATATTAATAGTGGAATATTAGCATTAGGCCAAAATTCTACTCTTGGAACAATAGGAACAGCAACATTTGCAGATGGAACTTCAATCAATTTACAAAATACATCTGCAGTACAGGATTCTTCTGGAAATTGGACGACAAATCCTAATCCTTCAAGTATAGAAAATCTTGTATTTGATAATTTATTCTTACAGGGTAATACAAAATTGTATTTGGATGTCGATTTAGCTAATAGTAAAGCCGATACAATTACAGTTAATAATATTGCAAAAGGTTCTACAGGAAACTTTATATTAGGTGAAAATAGTTTGAATGTTGTATCAGATGCATTGGTAGAGGATTTGCAGGTTCAAATCATAAAAGGTGCAGTAGCAGATAAGGTAATTTTAGAAGAGGCTGCAAGGGTTGCAATGGGTCCAATTCAAAAATATGATGTAAATTATATGAATGGAATGTTAATGTTTGCCGGTCAAGGTGGTTCAAATCCTACCTATGATCAAGTAAATCCTGCAGTTTTAGCAAGTCCTGTAGCCGCACAATTAGGCGGATATTTAGTTCAATTACAATCTTATGATGAGGCTTTCCGCAACATGGATATGTATATGTTGCTTACAAAAGAGCAACGATATGTAATGAAGATGCGTAATCGTTATGCTTTAGAAGGTGGAGTTGCTAAATATGATTCAAGATATAGCAGATATGATAATGCGGCAGGATGGTTTAGACCTTATGCTACGTTTGAAAATGTTCCGTTAAATAACGGTCCTAAAGTTTCTAATGTCGCTTATGGTTCATTCTTTGGCGGGGATTCTAAACTTTATGATTTAGGTCGTGGCTGGGACGGTATGTTTAGTGTTTATGTTGGATATAATGGTTCACATCAAGCTTATAACGGTGTAAGTATGTATCAAAACGGTGGAACACTTGGTGTTGTTGGTATGGCTTATAAAGGTAACTTCTTTACAGGTTTAACTGCGAACGTTGGAGCTAATGTTGGGGAAGCTAATACAATGTTTGGTCATGAAGATTTTGCAATGTTGATGAGTGGTGTTGCTTCAAAAACTGGTTATAATTTTGAACTTGCACATGGTAAATTTATTATTCAACCAAGTTTGTTAATGTCTTATTCATTTATTAATACTTTTGATTATACAAATGGCGCAGGTGTTAGCATAAGTTCAGATCCGTTACACGCACTTCAGATTGAGCCTGGTGTTAAGTTTATTGCCAATTTGAAAAATGGTTGGCAGCCATATTTGGGTGTAAGTATGGTTTGGAATATTATGGATCAAACTCAGTTTATGGCAAATAATGTTTCATTACCAAGCTTGTCTGTTGATCCTTATGTTAAGTATGGTGTTGGTGTAAGAAAATCATGGGGTGAAAGACTAACAGGATTTTTCCAAACTTATATAACAAATGGCGGTAGAAATGGTGTTGGTTTGCAATGTGGATTTAGATTGAGTGTTGGCAAACAACCTAATCAAACCAAAAAATCAATTAATAATAAGCAAAATTCGAAAAAAACTGTTATCAAAGTTTCAAGTTTGCATAAATAGAATATAGATTATTTCTTTTTCAATATTAAGTTCGGAAATAGTTTTCTAAGTTTTTCAATTGATTCAGGGGGTATTTCGGGTTCTCCGAAGCCTCCTGTATTTAGTGCGATGCTATATCCGTCAGGAATTTGGAAAAATTTGTTAAATTCTGATTTGAATTTTATTTCTGTATTTGGAGCAAATTCCGCAAAGCCTAGCCAAGGATCAATTATAATTGTATTTTTTAAATTACCTAATTTTGCAAATATTGGCATTTCTTTATTATCTACTCGAAATGCATGTATAGCATGATCTATATTCCCAACAAGTCTTCCTTCTGGTGAAACTAGAGTTAATTCGCATTTTTGTGATTTAATGCCATTGATTTTGCATATTAGATTGCATAATTTTGAAAAATCTGCGCAGTTTGCAACTCTATTTGTTTTTACCATTTCTACAAGTTTTATATAGAAATCTTCGGGAGTTGTTTTATTGTAGGCCTTCCAAGCTGGATCTCTTACTGTTGTTTTTATTTTATAGTAGATGTAGTCTGCAAGGTTTTGGAATGCTTTTATCTCTTTAGTTTTATCAAATTCGCTAATTTTTGTTGAAGAAATTGCTGGAAATTCTGAATTAATCAATCTGCAAATTTTTTCAGTATCACGTATAATTGGCGCTCTTGCACCAAATTGCGGAGTTGTATTTGATTTTGTGTTTTGGGGTGTAAAATTGATTTGCATATTTTCACTTTTCTTTTTATGCTAAATTGTCGCAGTTTGCAATGTCTATTTTTTCAAATGCAGATGTTAGAATATCTTTTGATGCCAAACCTTTTCGTATTTTTTTATCTATATCGATATTTGATACAATTATTTCATCATTTGTGCTGCTGTATGCTATATTTACAGGTTTTGAGCTGTTCTTTAGTGTTGAATAGGGAATATTGAGTTGTTCCAGAAGAATTTTAAATTTTGAGAATATGTCTTGGCTTTTGCTAGTATTTTTGGAACCGACTAAAATGGCTTGTAAATTAGGATTTTTTAAGTCAATAAGATTTCTTAAGTGTTGTAATACAAGGCTAAATGCGTGATTATTAGAATTTTCCGGTGATAGATGAAGCATAATAGCTTCTTGTCCATCTGAAATTACGCAGGCAGTACAGTCTGCAATGCTTTTTGTGTAAACATCAGCAGCTTTTTTTGTTTCTTTGATTGTCCAAGGATAATCTACAAAATTTTGTTTTGTACATTTACTGATAAGTCTATTAAATTCTGTAGATGAAACTCCTCTAATTGATGAGGTAAAGCTTATTTCAGACATATGATTGTTCCTTTGAATAGTTAAAGTTGTGTGAAATTAATAATTGCCCTACTGTAAAGAAATTTTAAGCAAAAAAAAAGACCAATTTTGGTCTTTTATATAAATTCCTAATTCCTTATTTTTCAAACTTTCCTTTGTTCCTGTATCCTAATTTCCAACGATTTGTTATGCTATAAAGTTTGTTCCAAATCTGTTTGCTCCGTGAAAAAATGATTGTTTCATCATTTGTGTTAATGTTTTTTTCACGATTTTTTTATCTGATAATTCAACTTCATTTAAAGCTTTGGAAGTTGATTTATATGCATTTGTAACGGCATCAGAAAATAATAGCATTGTAGCCATAATTTTATCCTCTCTTATTATAAAAACTTGATTAAACTAATTTTCTTTTTCTTTATTTATCTCTTACATATATATAAAAACTTCCCTTAAAAAAATATTGACTTTTTATATTCAGTTTATATATTTTTTGTTACATAAGTTAACAAATAAAATTTTTTATTAAAGAATAAGCTAAGGTATGCCGACTTACATAATAGTAAAGTTATGAAAGGATTGTTCTAAGCAATGGGAATTTCGGCATCACAAGCTAGATTATTAACAATAACTGCCAGATTGACCTCTAATGAGTATGAATCTCAGCAAATTTCTAATGCAAAGATGAGATTAGCTACTCAATCAGAACAAGCCAGCAGTGATTATATTGCAGCATTAAATTCTAAACAAATTATGTTTACAACATATGATGCTTCTGGTGCTGCAAAAACTGAAAACCTTACTCCAAATGCAATATATCAATATGCAGATATGAAAAATCAATATGCATTAGTAAATTCAAGCGGTCAAATGTTAATTTCACAAAGCGATGCTTATAATTTTAAAAATGCTGATAATTTAGATGAGTTTTTAGCTGCTTATGGCATAATTAAAGAATATAAGACAGAAACATTACAGCAAAATGTTGAAAAATTAGCAGAATTAAATGATGATGACCATAATTATTATAATAATTGGTTAAGTGCATTGAAAGATTCTGAACTAGCTACATATGAAAGACAAACAGGTGTTGATGGATCTGGAAATCCGATTATTGAAACTTTATCATCAGAAGATGCTTATCAGTTTGATAAATTACAAACAAAGACAGCATATGATGAAGCTATAGCTTATTATGAAGATGTAAAGATTAAATTCGCAGCCGGCGTTGTTGATGAATATATGGTCGAAAGTGCTATGGAAAAATTATCTGATGCTAAAGCTAATTATACAAATTGTCTTAATTATGATAGTTGGATAAAATACCAAACTGCATATGAGCTTGTAAATGTCGGTGGGGCTATAGAAAATCAAGAGACACAAGTTTACAAAGATGTAGAGAATTATTTTGAAGTATTAGAAGAAATTGTTGCAGAAGCTGAAGATCTTGGAACAACAATGGATGATTTATATAAATATTCAGATGAATCAAAGGCAAGATGGTACACTAATTTGTGGTACAGATTGAATGGCGAATCTTCTGATAAATCTTCAATCGGAGAAAATGCGGTTAATTATTCCGTATTGGATAGCAAATTAGCAACAAGTACACAATGGCTTCAAGATGCATTATCTCAAGGTACAATTTCTCTAGAAGTTGCATCATATAAAGATGCTACTAATCTTATTCCTGATGAAAGTAATCCTACAAGTGTAATTTTAAAAGGTATTACTTGGAAATCAACAGTTTATTCTTCTTGTACAGATTTTACAGAACTTGATGATGATGCAGCTATAGCTAAAGCTGAAGCTGAATATCAAAAGAAAAATAATGAAATAAATGCTAAAGATCAAAAATATGAAAATAAAATTAAAACATTGGATACAGAACATACTGCATTACAAACAGAGTATGAATCTGTACAATCAGCAATGAATAAAAATATTGAAAGATCATTCAAAGCCTTTTCATAACACTTAATTTATAAATATTTTCCCCTACAATTTTTACATTCCCTCCACTTTATAGTATAATTTAAGCTATTAAATGGAGGTTTTTATTATGCATACAATAACTTTGATTAATGGTGATGGTATAGGTCCTGAAATTTCTGATAGTGTGGTTAAAATTATTGAAAAAAGCGGACTTGATATAAATTGGGACATTCAAACAGCAGGTTCTGATGTTATTGAAGCAGAAGGTAGTCCATTACCTCAAAGAGTTTTAGACTCAATAAAGAAAAATAAAGTGGCATTAAAGGCTCCTGTTACAACTCCTATAGGTAAAGGTTTTCGCTCTGTTAATGTTCAGTTAAGAAAATCTTTAGATTTGTATGCTAATTTAAGACCTTGTAAAAATTTACCTGGGGTGAAGACTAAATTTGATGATGTAGATTTGGTTGTTGTTCGCGAAAATACTGAAGACTTATATGCAGGAATTGAAGAACAAATTGATGTTGATACTGCTCATAGTATTAAAGTTATTACAAGAAAAGCTTCTGAGCGTATTTGTAAATTTGCATTTGATTATGCTGTAAAAAATGGCAGGCATGAAGTTTGTGTTGTTACAAAGGCAAATATTATGAAACTTTCTGACGGATTATTTTTAGAGTCATTTAGAGATGTTGCTAAAAATTATCCCCAAATAAAGACAAGAGAGATACTTGTTGATAATTTGTGTATGCAGCTTGTCCAAAAACCTTCTCAATTTGATGTTTTAGTTCTTCCAAATTTGTATGGAGATATCGTTTCTGATTTATGTGCAGGATTAATTGGAGGATTAGGCGTTGCTCAGGGGGCTAATATTGGTCTTGATTATGCAGTATTTGAGCCGGTACATGGTTCTGCTCCTGATATTAAAGGTCAAAATAAGGCTAATCCTACAGCTTTACTTTTATCAGCTATTGAAATGCTTAAATATATTGGTGAATTTGCTTATGCCGATAAAATAGAAAAAGCATTATTTAAAACCCTTTCACAAGGAGAAAAAACTTGTGATTTAGGAGGAAATTTATCAACAACTGAATTTACTGATAAAATGATTGCTAATTTAGAGTAAGTTTTATAAAAAAAAGGTGTTTGAGATTATCAAACACCACATTACCTCTTTAATATAATGTATAATATATCCTTAAAGTTCAAATAAACTGTGAAGTCTTGCTTGAATATCTTCTTCATCAAGTTCTTCGGTAAGTTTATTCAAATCTATTGCCATTTGATAATAATGTGCTGCATCGTTTGTAAAGCCCATTTCTTGACTTGCTCTGCCTGCGTTGAAGTATGCAAGTGTGTAGTTTGGATTTAGTGCAATTGCTTCTTCAAAATATTCTAATGCTTCTTCAGCATCTGCTAATCCATCCAAATATAATATACCTAAATTATTTTGTGCGTATTCATTATCAGGTTTTAATTCAACAGCTTTATGATAAGCAACAAGAGCTTCCTCTAAGTAATCTTTTTCCCATAGAGCGATACCAACTTTTGAATATGCTCTAAAATCATTAGGATCAAGTGTGATTGCATCACAGTATGAGTGAATAGCTTTGTCTAAATCGTAATCTGCCATATATATATCACCTAAGGCAATATATAAATCATAATTTTTTGGATCTAGTATTATACCAGCTTGATAAGTTGATACAGCAGCTTCAATATTTCCTTTGTTTTCTGCATATATTGATCCAAGTGCTTGGCATACTATTGATGTCCATTCCGCATCAGGATTTATCGAAATTGCTTTTTGGTAATGTTCTATTGCATCATCATATAATTCAGCTTTTGCATATGCATAACCAAGTGAATTATTATAAAATGGGTTTTCTGGATCATTATCAACAGCAAGTTTAAATGCACTTACTGAATTAAGTTTGTCTTCTTTTGACATATATAGATGACCTAATTCGTAGTAAATTTGTGCTGTATCAATGTTGAATTCTAAAAGTTTTTCATAACAATCAATAGCTTCTTCTGTATTATCAGGGAAATAAGTTTGAAGAATTGTAGCTAATTTAACAAGGATTTCTCTATTTAACGGATTAGCTTCTAATACTTTTCTATAACATTCAACGGTTGTATTAATATCTTTATTTCTGAGTGCTAAATCCCCTATTTTGTTATAGAAGTACTCGCTATGTGTTGTTTTATCTATTGCATCTTTATATAATTTTTCAGCAGATTCATACATTTTAAATTTTTCAAGGAATTTGCCTACTGTATTATATGAAAATATTGATACATCATTTGTCATGTTTTTGTAAAACATTTTGAAAGTTGGTCTATCCCATGCGAGCATGACACTACCAGTTAAAAAGTAGTATAAAAATCCAATGTAATCTTTGTAAGTGCCATTTTGTGAGTTGATTTTTTGTAGTAATGATTGAGATAATATCATTCTTGGACGGCCAGATGTTAGTGGATTCATTGCAATTGCTGATTTGAATTCTTTTTCTGCAGATGCGTAATCTTGTGCTAATTGCATAAAATATCCAGTGTAAAGATGTGCGTCTTTATTCTTTGGAGATAAGCTTATTGCGGTTTTGCATTGCTCAATCGCTGTGTTTACACTGATTTGACCTTGTTCCCACATTAATGTTGCCAAACGATAGTATGTCTCAGGAATTGTTGGATCATATTTTACAGCATCTACATAATGTTCTACTGCTTCTTGTAAATCATTGTTCCTTTGACCGATTAAATATTTTTCGTGAGCTAGTCTTGCTTTTTCTAACGACTCTCTTGCTCTTGCTTTGTTTTCTATGTTATCTGTGCCTATCATTGGCATTAAAACTTGTTCTGACATTTTGAAGCTCCAATATGATATATAGATTTACATGTTATTTCGGGAGTGAATTTTTTATCTTTAATTATTTTCTTAAAATCTCATCTATTTGTACTAGATGAGTGTATAAATTTGAGCATAAAAAAAGCTCTTTTTAAAAATAAAAAGAGCTTTTTATCATATCAAGTTTTTTTAGATTAATTTCTGCTTTGTATTTTCATAAGTAGATTAAGAATTTCAATGTATAGCCAAATTATTGTTACTAATAGAGCAAATCCTCCATACCATTCAAAATAGCTGGCAACTTTTCCGTTGAATCTTTCAATGAAATCAAAATCTAAAATTAAATTAAATGATGCAATTGCAACAACTGCAATGCTAAATAAAATACCAATAGGGCTATTTGAAAATATTCCTGGTATTGAAATATGGAAAAATCCTAAAATAAATTGTAATAAGTATATTCCAAAAATTGCAAATGTAGAATTATAAATTACCATGCGGAATGTGTCATTACATTTAATTATTCTTGATTTATACAAAATGAACATGCCAAACAGTGCAAAAATTGTGCCCATAGCAGCTTGAGAAACTACACCAGGGAAATAATGGTTTGCTAAAGCGGAGTAACTACCTAAAAACAATCCTTGGCACATAGCATATAGTGGTGTTGTAATTGCTAAAAATCTATTTTTAGGTGCAAAGCATATAATTAAAACTAAAATAAAACCGCCAGCAGTTCCTATATTTCTAAGCAATGCAACTTTATCAGCAAATCCTGTGATTTGTAAGTACCAAGTATATGCAAATGTTATTGCCATAAATAGCCCAAGCAAGCATGTTTTTATTATGGTACCGTTAGCAGTCATGACATGCCCGTTTTCTAAAGAAGTGTCAAAAGACACATTCCCAAAACTCTTTTCCCCTAATACCGGATTAGACATAATATATCTCCTTTCTTGAGAATAATAGTTGTTTGATAAATCAATGACATATTAGCATATAAATTAAAAATCTCAATTCCAGAAAAATTTAAAAAAAGTACTTTACAATAAATTTTTTTTGTTATAAACTAAAGACATAATCCTCAGTAGCTCAATGGCGGAGCATTCGACTGTTAATCGAAGGGTTGCTGGTTCGAGTCCAGCCTGGGGAGCCATAAAGGAGATGTCAAAAGGCATCTCCTTTATTTTATGCTTTATTTAAGTTTATATAGCCGGAAGTTTCAGCATGATTGAACAATTATTGTTATGCTTTGACAGATATCATTGAACAGACATTGCAGGAATTTGACTTTTTTTGAACTAATAGGGGTGTGTTTCAAATATATCTTGATTTTTTTAGTCGGAAATCGCTAAAAATGAAATTCCTGAACTGGCAAAAAAGTCCGATTACAGTCCGTCAATGTCTAAAACAAGACAGTGTCTCAAAACCTTAAATGGCGGGAATTTAGACACAGTTCAGGAATTTTGGGACAGGACAGTGTTGAAAAATTTTTCAAAATTTTAAATTTAGGTGGAAATTTATTTCAATTTACTCGGAAATATAATTTGTGTCGCTTTAGTAAAATCGCCCTAAAAAACTAATAGCAATAAATATAAATTTAACCAGAGCTAAATGTCTTAATAAATCTTAATATCAGAGCAATTTTTTTTTTGCTCTTATTTAACTATAATAGTAATGTA
>CALUYT010000006.1 GCA_944325085.1 Candidatus Gastranaerophilales bacterium
AATTTCAATTCTGTTTCATCTGGAGTTTTTGTTTTGACATACCCAATTCTGTTGAAAATTCTATGGACATGAACATCTACACAAATTGCAGGTTTATTAAAGCCTAGAGATAATGTTAGATTTGCAGTTTTTCTTCCTACTCCGTTAAATTTGCATAATTCTTCTATTGAATCTGGGACTTTTGAATTATATTTTTCTACAAGTATTTTAGAAAGCTCTACAATTTGTTTTGCTTTATTTGAATAAAATCCAACAGGATAAATAGCTTTTTCAAGTTTTTTTATATCGCAATTTGCAAAATCTTTAGGAGTTTTGCCTAGTTCAAGCATTCTTAAAGTAGCTGGGTAAGTTGTTTTATCATTAGTTCTAAGGCTTAAAATACAAGCTATTAAAACCAAATAAGGGTCTTTAAAACTATCCATAAGCTTTACAAAGTCGCTTTGTGGTTGTTTGGCTTTTTTTAATAATTCTACAATTTTGTCGATATCAATTTTGGTCTGCATTATTTAATAGTGCCTCAGTATTAATTACAGTTTTTAATTTTAAAGCATAAATATCATTTCGTTCAAAGTTTGCCATTTTTACTGCATCTTTTTCTGTTGTTACAATTATGCCTTGAGGAATTTCTTCTTCTGTATATAGATGATGATCATCAAAATCTTTGGTACCTTTAATTTTATAATCTTTCAAAAAGTTATAAAATTGTGTTGGTTGACCAATTGCGCAGATTGCTGTAATTTCACTGTTTTTAGGTAAAATTTCTCCTGTTTTAATATTGTATACTATGTCAGGTTCTGTATAGCAGACTTCTGTTTGTACTTTTAATTTTTTACCCATTATTTTTGCCAATTTTTCTGCTCTTGAATGGTCAATATCTTTGCTTACAATAATTAATTTATTAATTCTTGAAAGAGCTTCAGTGCCTTCTCTTAATGGTCCTGCAGGTAGTAATTTTTCGTTACCAAATCCCATTTTGCTATCCATTAATACGATATCTAAATCTCTATGAAGTTTTCTGTGTTGGAAGCCATCATCAAGTATAATTTTTGTTACTCCGAATTTTTTAATTGCATATTCAGATGCTTTGTATCTGTTTTTACAAGTAATAACTATTGCACCTTTAGTATTTTGAGCTAACCAATAAGGTTCATCGCCAGATAAATTTGCATTATAATATATTTTTTCTCCATCTGAGATAATATTTATATTTTTATTGGAAAGTTTTCCTCCATAACCACGAGAAATTATTGCAACTTTTTCTCCTTTGCTAATAAGATATTTAGCAATTTCTGATACAACTGGAGTTTTTCCTACACCTCCTGTTGTCAAATTCCCAACAGAAATAACAAAAGCATTTACTTTTTGGGGCTTGATTATATTTTTGTCATAAAGTAGATTTTTTAAACTGCTTCCTAATCCATAAAATATTGAAGCGAATTCTAGAATTTTTACAATTAAACCTTTTGCATTTTTATCATAATGTATTTTGGAAATTTCAGTTTTTAAATTCATATTGTTTTCCTATCAAATTTTAGAACATTAATCTCCAAAGTAAAAATCTCTTGTTAAGTTTTTCAGAGAATTTTCTCAAATTGCAGGTTGTAACTCTAGTATCTTCTATAATTGATTGTAATTCAGTTTTCTTTTCAGGTGTTAATTTATTAACTGTTTCAAGAGTTGTTGAAATATCAACCATTGCAGTATTAACATTTGCAACAGCTCTGTTTATATCTTTTTTAAGCTGATCGTCTTTTGTTAGAGAGTTTACATATCCGCTTATTTCATTTACGTTATGTGTAATAGCTCTTATATCTTCTGCCATTTGTTCAGCTTCTTGTTCGTTTCCGATAAGTTTATTTAGATTTTGAGATAATTTATCAACTGAATTGGCTGTAGATAACATTGTTGTTTTAAATTGTGGATCTCCGATTATGTTATTAATGTTATAAGACAACATATTGAAATCAGTTGTAGCCTTATCCATCATTACCATAAGTTGTCTTAAATCGCTGCTTGAGTCATCAATTAATCCATTTAATTTAGCCATAGTATCGCTTGTTTGTCCTGTTAAAGAATTAATATTTCTGACTGACATTTTTAATTCTGCGATTACTTCATCAGATAATAAATCATTAATCTTTTTATTTGTTTCTGTCAAAGATTCAGCTGCTCTATATTGCCAATCCATAAAATCAGCTATTCTCATCGGTTCAATTATTGTATAAGGTGATTTTTGATTTGGGTATGGCAATGTAATATCATCTAAAGTTGAAATTAATAGTTTATTTGTTCCGTTTGATTTAACTACTTTCCCTTTTAAAAATTCCGGTAAAATAAGACCAGGAAGATTTATTACATAATCAATTTTATATGCATAATTTGTTTTAATGCTATCTTTCATTGTATATGGAACAACATCTTTTGATACAACTTCAATGTTTGTAATTTTACCTACATCATAGAATTTTTTATCCAATTTCATTTCAACATCGTCATCTTTATAAAGAATATCTTTATTCACCATTGGAATAAATACTGTTCTTGTTTTTGGCGGTGTGATTTCTAAAAATAATTCCCCAATAAGGCCTGATTGTTGTATAGAAAATATTGATGCTTTCGGTATTTCTACATTAGGTTCAGTTATAACAAATTTTACTTTAACATAACTGTTTTCACCATCAATTACTGGCGTAATTTCTTCTACTTGGCCAACTCTTAATCCCATCATCTGAACACCTGCACCCGGACGCATGCCGTTTACATCTTTGAATTGTATTTCAATTCTGTCTGCAGATGAAAAAGTTCGACCTTTAACCTTGAAAACTACTCCGATTAAAAGCACTAATGCTAATAATGTTAAAAGCCCTACTTTAAAAGATGATGAAAATTTCATTTGATGCCTTTCCTACTTTTATTTTATTGTAGCAAAAA
>CALUYT010000007.1 GCA_944325085.1 Candidatus Gastranaerophilales bacterium
TTAATTACCAATCTTGAGAAGAATATTTCTTATAAGCATCAACAACCCCCCTGTAAAAAGACGGTATTTGAACAATTTTATGCGTTATATAATATGGATTAGTAAACACCGAAAATAACTCTGCACCAGCAATAGTTGTTGCATTTATAAATTGATTATTATTATTTTCATTTTGCTGATCATCTTCTATTTTTAATCTAAAAGGATTATTACTTTCATAATAATTATAAGTTAAATTATTTATTATTTGAGGGACTTGTACTGTATCAACCCAATTAGGTAAAAGTGATCGGATTAAAATATTCATACTATCATTAAAAACAAAACATAATAAATTTTAATCAAATATAAAAAAATATTTACACAAAAAAAGGCTCTATAAATAGAGCCTTTCAAATATATAAATATTTAGAACATTAAACTTCTTTAAATACTAAAGATGCATTTTGTCCGCCAAAACCAAATGAATTAGATAATGCAGCATGAAGTTCAGCTTTAACAGCCTTATATGGAACATAATTCAAATCTGCAACTTCTTCATCTTGATTATCCAAGTTGATTGTAGGAGGAACAACATTGTCATTAAGAGCTTTAATACAAACAATTGCTTCAGCAGCACCTGTTGCACCTAACATATGACCATGCATACTTTTTGTTGAAGTTACGTAAAGTCCAGGATTTTGTTTTCTATCGCCAAAAACTTTAGCAACAGCTTCAGATTCAGCTTTATCACCTAAACCAGTACTTGTACCGTGAGTATTGATATACTGAATATCAGAAGGTTTTAAACCTGCGTCTTTTAATGCAAATTCCATTGAATGAATAGCACCTGCACCATCTGGAGCTGGAGCTACGATATCATAAGCATCACCTGTTTGGCCATAACCTACGATTTCAGCATAAATTTTAGCGCCACGTTTTTTAGCATGTTCGTATTCTTCAAGAATTAAAACTGCAGCACCTTCTGACATAACAAAACCATCTCTATCCTTATCATAAGGTCTAGATGCTCTTTGAGGTTCATCATTACGTTTTGACAAAGTTCTAGCAGCTGAGAATGCGCCAACACCAACATCACAAATAGTAGCTTCTGCACCACCTGCAACCATAATATCGGCATCACCATATTGAATTGAACGGAAAGCATCGCCAATTGAATGGGAACCTGTTGCACAAGCTGAAACTACAACTTTGTTTATTCCTTTAAATCCATATTTAATAGAAATTCTACCTGATGGCATATTAACAATCATCATAGGAACTGTAAATGGTGAACATTTATTAGGTCCTTTTTCAATAATTCTTACGTGATTTTCTTCAAAAGTTCTAAATCCGCCAGCAGCAGAACTTACAATAACACCTACTCTATATGGATCAAGATCTTTAATTTCTTCTATTTTTGAATCCTTAATTGCCTCGTCTGCAGCAACCATAGCAAATTGGATAAATCTATCCATTTTTTTTGCTTCTTTGCCATCCATATATTCTTCAGGATTAAAATCCTTAACTTCGCCGGAAATTTTAACTACATGTTTATCTATATCAATTGATTGAGAAGTTGCAATTCCACTTTTTCCGGCTTTTAAACATTCCCAGAATTTATCAACACCAACACCAAAAGGTGTAACAGCTCCCAATCCTGTAATAACTACTCTTCTTTTATCCATTTAAGATATCCCCTTTAATAATAAATAATGCGAGAATGAAATACCCAGTATCTCACTCTCGCAAATATAAAATCCAGTTTGAAAAATTCAAAATTCAAATAGTGAGATAATTACTTACCTAATTTGCTGTCAATGTAATTAACTGCATCTTGAACTGTTTGAATTTTTTCTGCGTCTTCATCAGGAATTTCGCATTTGAATTCTTCTTCTAAAGCCATAACTAATTCAACTGTGTCTAAAGAATCAGCACCTAAATCATCTGTAAAACGAGCTTCAGGTGTAACTAATTTTTCGTCAACACTTAATTGATCTACTACAACTTTTTTAACTGTGTCTAATGTACTCATCTTCTTTTTCCTCTTTATTAATTTGTATTACTAATACTTTTCTTGCTATATTATAAACTGTTGAATAAATTTTTGCAAGATATTTACAAATACAGCACTAATTTGTTAAAAATCTTTACTAACTTATATTAGCATACCACCATCAACTTCTAGTGCTTGTCCTGTAACATAATCAGCATCTAATGCCAAAAATTTAACAGCTTTTGCAATATCTTCAGCTTGACCTAATCTTCTTAATGAAATTGCTTTTAAATATTCATCCATATTTGGCAAATCTTTAGTCATATCTGTTTCAATAAAACCAGGGCATACAGCATTAACTCTAATACCGCGAGAACCTAATTCTTTTGCCAAAGATTTAGTAAAACCGATTAAACCTGCTTTTGCAGCTGAATAATTAGCTTGACCAGGATTACCATATAAACCTACAACAGATGAAGTGTTAATAATTGCACCACTTCTTTGTTTCATCATTAATTTTACTACAGGTTTTGATACATAGAATGCACTATTTAAGTTTGTATTAATAACAGCATTCCATTTTTCAGCATCCATTCTGATAAACAAATCGTCACGTGTGATACCTGCGTTATTTAATAAAACATCAATTCTTCCATATTTTTCAATAATTTTAGCAATAGCTTCATCAACTTCAGCTTGATTTGAAACATCAAATTTATAACTATCAGAATTTGAACCTAAAGCTTTCAATTCTTCAACTGTTTTTTCAGCAGCTGCAGAGTTACCGGCATATGTAATAACTACATCACAACCAGCTTTTGCCAATTCAATAGCACAAGCTTTACCAATACCTCTTGAACCACCTGTTACTAAAGCTACTTTTTTATCTGTCATAATTTTCTCCTTATCTAAATTTCTATATAATTTTAATATTTATGCTAAAGCTAATTCTTCTTTTAAAGCTGCAACTGTAGCTTCTAAAGATTCTTTATCATAGATATTATATGTTTTAACTGTAGCATCAATTTTTTTGTTTAAACCTGCCAAAACTTTACCAGGTCCAATTTCGATAAATGTATCCACATCTTCAGCAATCATATTTTGAATAGTTTGTGTCCAATGAACTGAAGAATAGATTTGACGAGGCATTTTATTCTTAAATTCAGGAGCTAAGAATGTTGCTTGAGCATCAACATTTGTGAATACCGGAGTTTGAGCGTTTTCTAAATCCAATTCAGCTACAAAATTTGCAAATTCATGACCTGCATTTTCCATAAATTTTGAATGGAAAGCGCCTGAAACAGCCAATGGAACAACTCTTCTTGCACCAGCAGCTGATAATAACTCACCAGCTTTTGCAACTGCTGCTTCATCACCTGTAATTACAACTTGTGCTGGAGAATTGTAATTTGCAACATCAACATAACCAACACTTGATGCTTCTTTCAAAGCCGCTTCAAGACTACCTTCAGGAGCATTCAAAATAGCTGCCATAGCACCGCCTTTTGTTTGTCCCATTAAATCAGCTCTTTTTTGAATAGCTTTTAAAGTTGTTTCAAGATCCATTACACCTGAAGCGTACATTGCACAATATTCACCTAAACTATGACCTGCAGTGCAATATGGTGTAATATCAATTTGAGATTTTAAAGCTTCTAAAGCTGCTATTGACATTGTAACAATTGAAGGTTGGGTATTTACTGTTTGTTTTAAATCTTCTTCAGGACCTTCAAAACACATTGTTGTAATTTTTTTACCTAAAACTTTATCTGCTGTATCAAAAACATTTTTTGCAGATTCAAAATTTTCATACAAATCTTTTCCCATACCTACAGCTTGTGAGCCTTGACCTGGAAAAATAAAAGCAATTTTCTTTGTCATATTTATACTCCCTACTTATTATTTTTTATAATTTTGTTATATTTGATTATACTACAAACACGCTAATAAAGCAAAAAATAGGCATATGTTGCCTATTTTTTACAAAATTTATATTTTACAAAAATACTAACAAATACCTTCACGAAGTCTTACAACTGCAGCACCCCATGTCATACCTGCACCAAATCCGCATAAAATAGCTGTTGAACCTAATTTAATTTTACCTTTTTCAACACCTTCTACCAATGCTATTGGAATAGATGCAGCTGAAGTATTTCCATAATATTTAATATTTGAAATAACTTTTTCATCAGAATATTCAAGTCTTTGTTGTAAAGCTTCTACAATTCTTTGATTAGCTTGATGAGGTATTAAATAATCAATATCATCTGCAGTCATACCGGCATCTTCAATTGCCATATCAACATATTTTGGTAATGTGCTTACAACAAACTTGTAAACATCTCTACCTGCCATATGAATTTTAGAATCAACTTCATCACATGGTTCAACTAACGGACAATTCTTACCAGGCATATTCATGTAAATATACTGACCAATTTCACCATCTGCTTTGATATTTAAAGATAAAATATCATCAACTCCATCTTCAGCTTCAGTAACAACCATAGCACCTGCACCGTCACCAAATAAAATTGAAGTTCCTCTATCTTCCCAATCAACCAAGCGAGAATTGTTATCAGCAGCAACAATCAAAATAGTCTTATATAAACCAGATCCTATTAAACCTCTTGCTACTTGTAAAGCATATATTAAACCAGTACAAGCTGCTGTTAAATCAAAAGAAGGTACATAATTTGGAATACCTAATTTATATTGAATATCACAAGCTAAAGCCGGATATAATTGAGGTGGAGCAGATGCTGCAGCAATAACACAATCAATATCTTCAGCTTTAAATCCTGATTTTTCTATTGCTTTTCTTGAAGCCTCTACGCCTAAATCTATAGCACTTTCATTACCTGAAACAACTCGTCTTTCTTTTATACCAGTACGTGTATAAATCCATTCATCAGAAGTTTCATATAATTTTGTTAAATCATCATTTGTTATAATTGTTTCTGGAACACTATATCCAACACCGGCAATTCTAAGTGGTTTTACATTTTTTGTCATAATAATTTTCCTATCTATTTATATTTTCTGCTATTTTAGAATTGATATCTTTGTTAAGTACTCTGACAGCAGCTCTTACGGCATTTTTCATAGCATAAGATGAACTACGTCCATGAGCAATAACTGAAATACCTTTTACTCCTAATAATAACATACCACCAAAAACTTCCCAATTAATTTTTTTAAGAATTCTTCTTAAAAATGGTTTTGCCATCAAACCGATTATACAACCCAAAATATCTGATTTAAATTCACTTGAAATCATTTTCAATAACATAGATGCTGTACCTTCGGTAACTTTTAATGCAACATTACCGGCAAAGCCATCACACACAACAACATCACATTTATTTATGAAAAGTTCTTTACCTTCTATATTTCCTACAAAATTTATAATACCTTGTTCATGCATTTCTTTTAATATTGGATAAGTTTCTTTAACTAAAGCATTACCTTTACCTTCTTCTTCTCCAATACTTAAAATACCAACTTTAGGACTTTCAATACCTACTATATGTTTTGAATAAGCAACACCCATTTCAGCAAATTGAGCAAGCATTTCCGGAGTACAATCACTATTTGCACCACCATCAATTAACACAACAGGTTCTTTCATTGTAGGTATAGTAACAGCAATCGCAGGTCTTGTTACTCCGTGAATTCTTCCTAACCCAAATAAACTAGCAGCCATAGCAGCTCCTGTTGAACCTGCTGATACTACCGCTTCACAACGACCTTCAGCAACAGCTCTAACAGATGCTACAATTGATGAATCTTTCTTTTTACGAATTGACTGACCAACAGCCTCGCCCATACCAATAACTTCTGAAGCATGTGTAATAGTATAATCAATTTTATCCAAATCGATTTTAATTTTTCTTTTATGCCCTTTAGTACCGCAATCTGAAAGGATAAAACCTCTATCTCTGATTTTATCAAGTTCTGCTTTTATTTCATCTTCTCTGCCAACAAGTTCTAGACCAACACCATATTCTTGTGCTGCCCATAATGAACCTTCAACAATTGCTTGCGGAGCATAATCACCGCCCATTGCGTCTATTGCTATTCTTGACATATCCTTCTCTCTCCAAAGCTTGGTATAGAAATCAGAAGCGGCAATTTTTATTGTCGCCTCTGATTATCTTTTAATTATTCTTCTGTTTTTTCTTCTTTAGTTTCTTCAGCTTTAACTTCTTCAGTTTTTGCTTCTTCTACTTTTGCTTCTTCAGCTTTTGGTGCAGCTTTTTTAGTTGATTTTTTTGCTGCTTTTTTTGCTGGAGCTGCAGCTGCTGCTGCTTTGTCAGCTAATTTTACAGGTTGGCCTTTGTAAGTGCCACATGCTGTACATACTGTATGTGTTAAAACTGTTTCGCCACAGTTAGGACATTTTGTTGTTTCAGGTTTTGTAGCTTTCCAATTTGATCTTCTGCTACCTTGAGCTGAATGTCCTGTTCTTTTCTTAGGTACTGCCATTTTGTTCTTTCCTTTTTTATTTTCTACTAACTAATCTTTTGGGTTAATTTGGATATTTTTAAAGACTTCCAGTCTTGGATCAGGAATATTTTCTTCTGACAAAAAATTCCTTCCTTTACAATTAATACCACAAACTTTTTTATTTGGAAGATTTAATATTACAGATTGATACAATAAGTCATAAATATCAATTTCTTTTACTCCATTTAAATCTGTTACAAATTGACCTTCTTTCAGTTCAAACTCTTGTCCGGATTCGTCATAATCCCCTAACAATGAACCTTTTGAATACATTTCGTCAATATCAAAATCTAAATCGTAATTAAATTTTTCCAAACATAAGTCACATTCTAATGTAACAGTTCCTTTTATATTCCCTGTTATTTCTATAAATTCTCCAAGTGACTTTGCACAAAGTTCGGCATGTATAGGCGTAACACAATCTATACCTTCAATTTTTTCATCAAAAGTACAATAAAGTGTTTTATTTTCGGCTTTTTCTAAATCTTCGAGTAATAATATTTTTTCCATTTTATACAAATTGTTCTTCTTGGATAGCAACAGCAGCTATTTGATTTGACAAGAAACAAACTTTCTTTAATGGTCCATCTGTATCTTTTTCAATCAATGTAGCATTAGAAGCTTGCATTTTTTCAACTAATTCTTGATATAAAGCTTGAGCTTCTTTTACATATAATACCAAAGGTGCTGTAGAACCTTTAATAAATACAAGAACTGCATAACGTTTTTTGATATTTTGAGCGTTCATTCCTTGCGGATTAAATTGCTGTGCCATATTTTTCTCCTTTTCTTGTAAATGTATTTTACTATAAAAATGCAAATTTTAAAAGAGCTTATATATTTTTTAGGTAGCTTGACTTAAATTCTCAGTGTTTGTACAATATAGGCAACGGAGTTTGGTTTATGTGGGACAAATTAAAGGAACAGTTTAACCTATTAAAATTAGAAAAGAAAAAATTATATCTAATTACAAATTCTGAAAAATTTTTATCAAAAGATGATTTTTTAGATGCTATAGCTTCTGCTTTGCAAGGTGGAGTTGATATTGTACAACTAAGAGAAAAAACTATTCCTGATAGTGTTATTGTTGATATTGGACATAAAATCAGAACTTTATGTGATGAATATGGTGCAACATTTATTGTCAATGACAGACCTGATATTGCTCATATCGTTGAAGCCGATGGAGTTCATCTTGGGCAAGATGATATAAATGTTAATGATGCAAGAGAAATATTAGGACCAAATTCTATAATTGGCAAAACTTGCAATAATACTGATGAAATAATCAATGCTATAAATGAAGGAGTTGATTATGTAACATTTGGACCTATATTCACAACTCTAACAAAAAATAACGATTATATTGATTATGCAACAATACAATGGGTTAATCAGAATATTGATATCCCTGTATTTCTAACAGGGGATATTTCTCTAACAAACCTTGAAGAATTAGCTCAAACAGGAGTTAATAAAATAGTTGTTACTAATTCTATAATGTATGCAAGAGTTCCTGAATATACTGCAAGAGAATTTTTAAAATATTTACCTTAAAGTATGTTGATTATATTCCCTTGTTTATCAAATTCCATAAACACTTCATTTTGACCTTCGCTGCGTTCAAAATAAGTTACTGGTAAACCTTCTTTTGAATATTTTACATTCTTTTCAAAACCATTTTTATAATTCATTACAGTAACCTCTTTTGAACCGTCATCAAAGTTCACTGTCAATTTTTCGGAACCATCTGCCAAACTTTCACTAATCATTTGATTATCCGGACTAAATGTAATAGTCTTGGCATTATTTATATCTTGTTGTTCTAAAATTGCAACAAGATCTCCATTTACATTAAATCTATGAAGAACCATTCCGCCATTTTCTGTTAAAGTTGAAATTGATTCTAATGCTCCGTTTGAATAATAAGTTTTTTCACCTTGAACTTGTTTTGGATTATAACCTAAAATATATGGTTGTGCAGGTGTTAAATCTTTATCATTCATTGGATTTTTGCCTGTTGCATTTGGAATTGGAGTTTTTGTTTTAACTGTTCTACTTGCCAAAACACCATTCAAAAATTGAAGATGCTCTTTTGAATGTTGATTATTATTTTTTGTCACAATACTTGTAATATTACCGTTTTTATCAAAATCTATTTTTCTTCCAATATTTTGATTTTCATAAGTTTCAGTAATAGAAGATGTATTATTTTCAAAATTTACAACATATTCTTTTACAACACCATTTGGTTCATAAACATTATCTATAGAAACAGTTGGTTTACCGTTTTCATATACTGTTTTGCTCAACTCTTTACCTGTTTCTGGAGAATATTTAACTAATTCTATAAATGAAAGTTTAGGTAATTTACCTTCTTCAATTGTGTTCATATTTTCTTGAGTTTGAATAAGGTGACCTGATTCATCATATGTTTCTATTTTACTTATGGCATCATTTGGTGCTTGAATATCCATTTTATAAACAACTGTACCCTTTTCGGTTTTATCTATAATAGTATCCAACTCACCCATAGAATTATAAATTCTTTCACCTTTTATAACTTTTATTGCTTCAGGTTGTAAGATTGTTGGAAGCAGCGGTTGAACATTTTTTGCTGTTGGTTTTGAAATTGCCGGAGTATTATATGATGCTAATGCATTCATCCCGTTAAGCGTTGTATTATTATTTATTGGAACATTTGCTTGATTTTGCTGAATAGGATTTGTATTTAACCCATTTGGCATACCTACATTATTAACCATTGGCAAAGAATTTACAGAATTAATCATACTACTACCTTCAAATTTTTCTTACACTACACTATTTTTATAAAGTTCTAATTAATATTTTTATTGCTAAATTGTAACTTTTTGTAAATTGTTAATTATATGGCAATATATAGGGTTTTTTAAATTTTTATAGTATAATAATTTTAAGGGATAATTATGAAGAAGGAGCACAAATGTTTGGAGTAATACTAGCAGGGGGTTCAGGAAGCCGTTTATGGCCTTTATCACGTGAACTTTATCCAAAACAATTACTAAATTTATATGCTGAAAAAAGCCTTTTACAATCTACTTTTGAAAAATTAAATAAATTTATCCCTGCTGAAAATATCATCAGTGTAACTAATACAAAACATCAAGCTAATGTAAAAATGCAACTTGGTGAATTAAGCGGAAATTCAATAGTATTAGCAGAACCTCTTTCAAAAAATACAGCTCCTGCTATTGCTTTGAGTGTAAAATATATTATTGAAAATTATAATTCAAAAGAAACAATCCTTGTAGTGCCTTCTGATTTGTTAATAGAGAATGATGAAAAATTTGTTCAAACAATACAAGAAGCTCAACAATACGCAGATAAAGGTTATATTGTTACTTTTGGTATTAAACCTACATATCCGGAAACAGGTTTTGGTTATATTTGTTCAAAAGATAATAAAGTTTTACAATTTAGAGAAAAACCTGATTCTAAAACAGCTGAACAATATTTAGAAAAACCTGATTATTTTTGGAACAGTGGAATTTTTATGTTTAAAGCTTCCACAATTATAAAAGAATTTGAAAAATATTGTCCTGAAATCTCAAATATTATCAGAAATATCAATTGCTCAGAAAAAAATATTTCATTCACAGAATTTGAAAAAATGCCTTGTATTTCTATTGACTACGCTATCATGGAAAAAAGTGATAACATTGCAATGGTAGAATTAAAATCTGATTGGAAAGATTTAGGTTCTTGGAAATCTATTTATGATGTGAGTCAAAAAGATGCAAATAATAATGTATTTATTGGACATGTTTTAGATAAAGATTCAAAAAATTCCTTTGTATATTCTTCTTCAAAATTGGTTGCAACTATAGGATTAGAAGATACTGTTGTAATTGAAACCGAAGATGCTATTTTAGCTTGTAAAAAGAATAAAACTCAAGAAGTAAAACAAATATATGAAACTCTAAAACAACAACACGATGATACCCAAAAAGTTCATAAAACAGTTTACAGACCTTGGGGTTTTTACACAGTTATTGCAGAAGGCAAAGGGTTTATTACAAAAATTATCCACGTAAACCCTGGTCAACAATTATCTGTACAATCTCACAATCATAGAAGTGAACATTGGGTTGTTTTAACAGGTATGGCAAAAGTTGTCTTAGAAGGTAAAGATCATATATTATCACCAGGACATAGTATAGATATTGCAGTAAAAGCTATACACTCTTTACAAAATCCTTTTGAAGAAGATTTAGAAATTATTGAAGTTCAAAAAGGTGATATCCTTTCAGAAGACGATATAATAAGATACGAAGACATTTACGGTAGAGCATAACAGCTTTTTAACCATATTGTTACGATATGTAAAAATTATATAAAAAATATATAATTTTGCGCAATTTAATGTTGCAAAATTTGTTTATTATATTGTAACGAGGTATAATTAGTATCATGGTTGAGAAGACTGAACAAAACTTAGAAATTATTAAGAAAAATGCTCCAGAGACGAGAGAACAAGAAGTTGTTGAAAAAATTCGGTCAACTCGACAAACAAATCCTATTCAACGAAAGTTGTTGGACTTTAGCTTGTCTAACAAAACCAACAAATTTTCAGTAAAAGATTTGTTCAAAAGATAGGCTCGCGTAGCACGGTTTTATGAGGATCGACACGTACCGCAATGTTGTACGGTTTGTGAGGAGCTGAAAATAATTATGCTTCGTTTCCCCTTTGAGGGGTGAAGAATTCGGTTTTAGTATTGTATTAGTTTGGTAGTTATGTACGAAATAAAAAAACAAATATATTTAGACTTTACAAAAAATCAAAAGTCTGCATTATGTAATTTTTTACGTGCATTAGTTAAAAAATCAATGGATTTAAGCATTGATGATATTTGGAATAGTTTTTACGCAGATGAAAAATACTATTTAGAATTGCACTGTTCAAGATTTGAATTTTTAAGTGAAATTATTGATAATGAAGAATTTAAATCAGATACTTTAAAATATTTAAAAGAATGTAAAAAATATTATGAATACAAGGAAAAACAACGACCAATTATTGAAGCAAATAAAGAATATGAAAAACAAAAAAGAAAATTTTTACAAGAAGTAAAAATGTCTAAAGAAGCCCCTACAAAAAAACAACTTTACTATTATGACCGATTATGTAAAAAATATAATATCGAAAAAATTGATCTAAAATCAAAGTTAGAAGCCCGAAATGAAATAGATAAAATAATTACAGAACACCAAACCGATTATAAAATATCAATAGAAAGTGAAGAATAAAACAAATGCTAATCCCAGAAATTGTAAAAATATTAACAAATGCAGGAATACCGGAAAATGAAGCTAACATTGAAGTAAAACTTCTTATAGAACATTTTGCAGGATATTCTCTTGTTGATATATTGATGGGTAAAAAACTTGATGAAGAAAAACTAAAACTTGTAGAAGAAAAAGCAAAATATAGAGCTCAAACAAAAAAACCTATTCAATATATAATAGGTTTGGCTGATTTTATGGGACAAAAATTTATAGTAAATGAATCAGTTTTAATACCAAGAGATGAAACCGAAATTTTAACCAGAAAAGCTATTGAAATTATAAATACAAATAATTACAAATGGGCACTTGATATGTGTACGGGTTCCGGGTGTATAGCGTGTTCTATTGCAATGAATACAAAAGCTCAAGTTATTGGTACGGATATTTCAACAGAAGCTTTACACACTGCATTTTCTAATATGGAAAAATTTGAGTTATTCAATAAAGCAACATTTAGAAAATCAGACATATATTCAAAAATACGTCCTGAAGAAAGATTTGATATTATAATATCAAATCCTCCTTATATCCCGCCACAATTAAAAAATTCTATTCAAACAGAAGTTTCTTTTGAGCCTGATTTAGCATTATATACACAAGATGAAAAAGGCTTGGAATTTTATGAAAAAATAACATTAGATGCTCATAAATTTTTAAATCCAAACGGATATTTACTATTTGAACTTGGAATTGGTCAAAGTCAAGATGTAGCTAATATAATGAAACAAAATAACTTTAAAGAAATACAAGTTATAAAAGATTTAGCAAATATAGATAGAGTAATTCTGGGTAAAATTTAAATTACTATTTTTTCTTAGCAATAACTATTATTGGATAATAACTTAATATTGTTTTTGGATATTTTTTTGCAAACTTATCACAAAATTCTTTTACTTTTTTTACAGTCCAAGTTTTTTCAGACAATGAATTTACACCCGTATGTTTCATATGAGCCAACAATTCTAAAGGATTATTGAACTTCATCTCTTCATAAAAACTTTCACAATATAAAATTTCAAACCCTTGTTTTTCAAGAATATCTTTTATTTCATCTTCTGTTTTATATTTTAAAGTAAGTCCGGTTAATTCAGTTATTTCTTTGAAATTATCAGGAGAAAAAGTTGAAAATGCTAATATTGAATCTTGATGCATTGCTAATTTTAATATTTCTAATGCTTTATCCAAATTGTCAAACCATTGAAACATTGCATTAGATATTATCAAATCCATTTTTTTAGGAGCTTTTATTTTTAAAGCATTCCCACATAGAAAATTCACATTTGGAATTAATTTTTCTATGTAATTTTTAGATTTTGGAACGATATCATTAGCATAATAATTTTTAAATTTTAAATTATTAACAACTCTCTTTGTCAAAAGTCCTGTTCCAGAACCTAATTCTAAAACATTTTCAAAAGTATTAACAGTTTTTACAAGTTCAATAATCATTTTTGATGCCATTAAATCTTGAACTGTAGCATTTTTATCATACTCTTTCATACTTTTTTCAAATTGTTTTTTTATATGTTTTGTATCTATAGACATATCTTTATTATTTCATCCCAGCTCTTATATTGAAAAAATGGTGAATGACCAAATTCTAACATTTTAATCGGTACATTAAAATATTTATGACAAGCTATTTGATTTTTAGCAGGAATAATTTTATCAAACTCACTAACTAAAGCTATATCATAAAATTTATCATTTGAAATTTCGGTAGATTTAATTAAACTATATAAATTTTCAAGTTCAGAAACTCTATTTTCAATACTTCTTAAAACTTGATTATTCATATATAATTCAAATTCTTCTTCTGTTTTATACACATTTTTATAAAATTTTCCACTCAAACCTGCAAACGCGTGTTTTAAAGTTAATTCAAACATCTTAACAGGAATTCCATATTCATTATCTACAGGTTTTATAGTTCCATTTATCGCAATTTTTTTATCGAAATTCTTAAATAAATCTTTTAATAAATAAGCAACAAAAACTCCCATTGACCAAGTTATTAAAATTTTATTTTCATAATTTGACAACTCATTCAAAACTTGAGGAATTTCAATATCATTGTAATCATAAATCATTAACACATCATTATTTAAACATTGCAACAACTTAAACGGAGTTTCATCAAAACTCCAACCCGCAAAAAATACTATTAAATTTTTATTATTTTGCTTGTTTAACCAATAAGCTTTCATTAATCTTCTCCATTAAAAGACTTAATTCATTTTCTTCTATATCGCAAGTTAAAGATAACCTGATTCTTGAAGTTCCAACAGGAACTGTTGGTGGTCTTATAGGCAATGTAAAATAACCATTATGGAATAATATATCACATAAATCTACTGTATCTTTATTGTCACCAATTACAACAGGTATTATTTGACTTTGACTACCCATTTTTTTTGCTATAGAAAGCATTCTTTTGCGTTTTTCTATCGTTTTAGGAAATTTATTTTCTATAATCCATTTAGAAAAAGCGATATTTATTGGTGGCAAAGCTGTTGAAAAAATAAAAGAACGAGCTTTATTTATTAAAAAATCTATAAGTATTCTTGAACCAACAGCAAAGGCTCCCATAGACCCGACAGATTTTCCAAAAGTTCCTACTATTAAGTCTATATCATCAATTATACCTAAACTTTCTGCAACACCTAAACCTTTTTCTCCAAAAACCCCGAAAGCATGGGCTTCATCAATAATCATATAACAATTATATTTTTTCTTTAATTCAACAATTTTTTCTAAGTTTTCAATATCTCCGTCCATTGAAAATACGCTTTCAGTAATAATAAAAGCATTTTTATAATTTTCGCGTTCTCTTATTAAAAGTTTTTCTAAAGCTTCCATATCATTATGAGGAAATCTGAAAAATTTACCCTCTGATAATCTCATACCGTCAATAATAGAAGCATGATTTAATTTATCAGAAAAAATCACATCACCTTTTTGATTTAAAGCACTGGATATACCAACATTAGCGTGATATCCGCTATTAAATAATAAAGTTACATCTTTATTATATAAATTTGACAATAAATTTTCTAATTCATCATAAACAGGTAATGTTCCTGTTAATAATCTTGAAGATGCACTGCCAAATGAGTATTCTCCATTAGCATATTCCAAAAATTCCTCAGTAATTTTCTTATTATCTGCAAAGTTTAAATAATTATTTGAAGATAAATTTAAAAGTTTTTTCCCTTTGTAATATATATATTTTTCATCTTTAGATTCAAAATCTTTCAAACTTCTAAAATGTGAATGAGATTTCAAATCTTCCAATAATTTTTTATAATCATCATACATAACTTTAATTTATGACAAACTAAAGATGATTTCAACACAAATAAAAAAGAACCTTACAATATAAGGTTCTTTTTCCTACTTTCCACTACTAACCTTTTACTTATCTAATTTAACATTTTGACTTTCGTATTCAATACCCATTTCTCTAAGTGTTTTTATAAAATTCTGAGCACAAATTCTTTGAGCTTCAGGAGGTACGATACGTAATATTTCAACTGTTCTTGATATAACAGGATCTTTATCATACCAACGGTTATTTGCATTTACAGGTTTAACCATTGCATAAAACTTATCAATAGTTTCTTTAGAAACTTTTTCTTCAATTTTTTGTAAAAATATTTCAGCTTGAGCTCTTAACTCAGTTTGGTAATTTCTTAACAACTCAATCACTTCTAATAATAATGGGTCATGATCATACCAACGTTTATAAGTAGGACTCATTATGTGTACCCTCCGTTAGGTTTATTTGGGAATCATCGTCTCTTCGTTCAATTTTCCCTCCCAACAATCTTATCTTATTTTCGAAGTTTTCGTATCCTCTATCTATATGATGTAATTTTTCAACAACAGAATTTCCATCAGCCATCAAAGCTGCAACAACTAAAGAAGCTCCAGCTCTTAAATCACTAGCTGTTAATGTAGCTCCTGTAAGTTTTTTAACACCTTTAATAATTGCGTGATTTCTGTCTTGATGAATATCAGCACCCATTCTATTCAAATCAGGAACTTGCATAAATCTATTTTCATACAGACTTTCTGTAATAATCCCAACCCCATTAGCAGTTGTTAAAAGAGTCATTGCCATTGATTGTAAATCTGTAGGAAAACCAGGATATGGCTGAGTTACAAAATTTATAGAGTTAAGTCTGTTTTTGCAACTTACTTCCATAGATGTTGGATCTAAAAGTTTAATATTAGCGCCCATTTTCAATAATTTATCAGTAAAGAAAGTCAAATGAGCAGGATAGATATTCTTAATAATACCTTTACCTTTTGTTGCAATAATTGCAGTCATAAAAGTACCGGCTTCTATTCTGTCAGGTATTGTTGTGTATTCAATTGGATGTAAATCAGATTGTTTTACCCCATTTATAATAATCTCAGAAGTACCTGCACCTTGAATATCAGCACCCATTGTATTTAAAAAGTTTGCTAAATCAACAATTTCAGGTTCTTGAGCTGCATTTTGAATTCTTGTAGAACCTTCTGCCAAAACAGATGCTAACATAATATTTTCAGTAGCACCAACTGAAGGTATATCTAAATAAACGTCAGAACCAACTAATTTGTTAGTCTTTGCATGAACATATCCATTTTCAATTTTAATTTTAGCACCAAGAGCTTCTAATCCTCTAATATGGAAATCAACTCTACGTTCGCCAATAGCACAACCACCAGGCAATGCTACTTTTGCTTCCTTACAACGAGAAACCAAAGCACCTAAAACAATAAAAGATGCTCTCATTTTACTAACAAGTTCATAACTTGCAGTAACATTAGTAATATCAGTGGCATCAATTGTTAAAGATTTTTCCTCTTTATTATAACTTGTTTTTGCACCTAACTGAGCAATTACACTTAACATAATCTCAACATCAGTTAATGCTGGTACGTTATAAATCTTAGATTCGCCTTTTGCTAAAATTGCAGCTGCCATTAACTTTAGAACCGAATTTTTAGCACCACCTATAGAAACTTCACCTTTTAAAGGTGTTCCACCTTTTATATAAAATCTTTCTACCAATTTAGCCTCCGAAAGAAATCCTTATCATATCTTCACTATACATCATAATACAATCTCCACAGTTTGTTGTAAATAAATTAAATTATGTAAAGAAAATATATACTTTATACGCATTTTTACTATTTGAAAATTTTTAATCTATATATAGGGGATATTTTGGGGATAAATAATGAGTTCATTAAGATTAGGTCTTAAATTAGTAAAACAAAGCGCTGCTTGGGTCAAAGCCTGTGGTAAAAAAAGTATTTTAGAAACCTCACCACAAATTTTTCATGGCATAAACCCAACATTAACACTACAAAATGGTAAAACTATATATTTACCTCGTTTTTTATCAGAAGAAATGAAAACTGCAAGAAAAATGAATAAAGCAGCACTTCAAGAACTTAAAAAGCCTATTGATAGAAGCTTTCCTAAAGCAACTGCTGAAGATTTAAAACGTCTTACAGATACTTCATTTGAAATAAGCGGACAAAGAACAGTATATACAAATCCTCGAGATGGTAAAATTTATCATCTACTTTCAGAAGGAAAAACTGACGATGGACTTGCAAAAATAAGAATACTTGATGCTAATGGTGCATTTGTAAAAACAGTAGAAGTAAAACCTCAAAAAGTTGTTATTATGGATGATTTTGTTTCACAATCTCCAATTCATGCAACATACAGTAATCAATATCCGAAACTATCTCACGGAGATTTAGTAAATCTGGTTGCTAAAAGAACCAATCCTTTCGCAGATTTTGAAACAATAGATATCGCCAGAGATAAAAGCAGATATGCTTATATAAATCTTTATGAAGAACTCGAAACTCTTCAAAAACGAATAGATGCCGGAGAAAAAATTGACTTTTTATCACTTTCAATAGCTCGACAATTTTCCAAAGAAAATGCTAAAGAATCACTTTCTATGATTAATACTGATGCCATAACAGCAAAAACAACTAATATACTAAATAATAATGACGTTTTTGAAAAATTTCCATTAGGTATATTTGCAAGCAAAAACAAAGGAAAATTACGAGTTATACAAGGAGCAGGTAATAACGGAAAAAATGCAATAAACGCTGATTTATCATATCCTTATATAGAAGGTGTTGGAGCTCTAAATCCTCATACAAAAAAAATAGCACCATTTTCAGCCAGTCGTAATAGTTTATATACCCAACACTATGAACAAGGAATATTTCCTTATGTACCAACTTCAAACGGTTTAAGTCTTTCAGGCGGGTTATCAACAGATATTCCACTAAAACCTGA
Organism: Candidatus Gastranaerophilales bacterium; assembly: GCA_944325085.1. Classification (GTDB taxonomy): domain Bacteria; phylum Cyanobacteriota; class Vampirovibrionia; order Gastranaerophilales; family Gastranaerophilaceae; genus Zag111. Next base: position 18,138 of record CALUYT010000007.1, read on the forward strand.
ATTACATCAGCTTGCTCAAAAATATTTAGGTAAAAAACCAACAATTGCAACTACTGAAGAACATAGGATAATAAATAAATTAAAGAAAAGCTGTCAGAATGAATATGAAACTGCATACAAAGAACTTTATGAAAAACTTGTAAGTACTGATGAAAAAAGAACTTTAAAAGAAATATATGAAAAAGCCAAAATAGAAATGCGTGAAAAAAGTGGTACTCAATATAAAAAACAATATGACGAATTAAAACAACAACTACAAAAACGAGTAACAAATGCAATGAAAACTGTAAATATTCCTTCTTTAAAAGAATATCAAAAAGCAGTAGCAAAATTAGAACAAGAAGGAAAAGTTATGCGCACAGGTTTCGGTGGAGAATATTGTATTCCAAATAAAAATCCATATTCACAAAGTTATACAATGGAATTTGGACAAAATAAAACTGGTGAACTTCAACTTGCTATCCCACATACAGACACAGCAAGTTTAACAGGAACATCTTTTGCTACACCAAAACGTGCTGCAAAACTAGCTCTTGATAAAATGCTTGAAAATGTATTATAAAAAATAGAAATGTTTTATCAAACATTTCTATTTTTTACTAAATTATTTATTTAAATTACCAAACAACTTTTTCTATAAGTTCAATTTCATATCCGTCAGGATCTTTTATAAATGCTATTTTTGTACCTTTGCCATTCAAATCAAAAGGTTCATATAAGTATTCATATCCTAATGAATGCAATTTTTCACTAAATTCTTCTAATGATTTTACTGAAAAAGCAAAATGCCCAAATGCATTACCTAATTCATATCCATTTTCAGGAGTTTCATCATTATAAGTTAATTCTAATTGAGTAGAACCTTCTTCATCATTTAAAAAATATAACCAACAATCCTCTAATCTTTTTTTATGATCCAATTTCATATTTAAAAGTTCTGTATAAAATTTTAAACTGGCATCAATATCTTTTACTCTAATCATTGTATGTAATAATTTCATATTTTAATATCCTCCTGCCTAAGAGTATAACATAAATTCTATTTATAATACCCCTTTGACAATATTCTTTGAAATTATATAATTTTCATATGGCTAATATAATTAAAGTATTAAAAGGAACAAAAGACATTCTGCCACAAGAAGTTAATATGTGGCAATTTTTGGAACAAAAAGCAAATCAAGTATTCTCAAAATACGGATTTAAAGAAATTCGTACACCAATTATTGAATACACAGAACTTTTTGCTCGTGGTGTTGGAGATACAACTGATATAGTTAATAAAGAAATGTACACTTTTGAAAAAAGTGACAGATCAATAACATTAAGACCTGAAAATACAGCAGGTGTTGTTCGTTCATATATAGAAAACGGTATGTCAAGATTACCAGCTCCTGTTAAACTTTGGTATCACGGACCAATGTTTCGTTATGAAAGACCACAAGCAGGACGTCAAAGACAATTTCACCAAGTTGGTGTTGAAATGTTTGGTGTAAAACAACCTACTGCAGATGCTGAAGTTATATTAATGGCCGTTAATTATTTAAAGGCTTTAGGTTTAAATGATTTAGATGTAGAAATCAATTCTTTAGGTTGTCCTAAATGCCGTCAAGAATTCAAAGATAAATTAAAAGCTGTATTAAAACCTTATTTTAATGAGTTATGTGAAGATTGCCAAAATAGATATGAAAAAAATCCATTAAGATTATTAGATTGTAAAGTTGAATCTTGTAAAAAAATATTTGAAAAACCCGAAGTTCAAGAAATTATAAATTCTGATTTTATTTGTGAAGAATGCGCAGAACATTACACAGAATTAAAATTATATTTGGACAAAATGGGCGTAAGATATACTGAAAATAAACTTTTAGTTAGAGGTTTAGATTATTATAATAGAACTGTTTTTGAAATAAAATCTAACAATTTAGGTTCTCAAAATGCAGTATGTGGTGGCGGAAGATATGATAGTTTGGTAGCTCAACTTGGAGGAGAGGATACTCCTGCTGTTGGTTTTGCTATGGGAATGGAAAGATTAATATCTCTTATACCTCAAAAAGAATCTAAAAAATTAGATGGATATATAGTTTCGAATTTTCCGGTTGATGCCTTTGTTTTAGCTGAAGATTTAAGACACCAAGGCTTAAATGTAGAATTTGATTTAACTAATAGAAAATTTACAAAACAAATAGAAAAAGCATCTAAAGTTGCTAAATATGCGTTTATTTTAGGTGAAGATGAAATATTAAAACACCAAGTTTCTATTAAAAATTTAGAAAGCGGTAAACAAATCACAGCTGATCGTGCAACTTGTGTTAAAATGCTTGATTTGTAAAAAATAAAAACGTAGGATATTATGAATAATCAAGTAAAAATCTCTATTGTTGTTCCTGTATATAATGTCGAAAAATATCTAAAAAGATGTTTAGATAGTCTTGTAAATCAAACTTTAAAAGATATTGAAATTATTTGTGTAAATGATGGTTCTAAAGACAATTCTTTGAATATCTTAGAAGAATATGCAAAAAAAGATAATAGAATTGTTATTTTAAATCAAAAAAATGCAGGTTTATCAGCTGCTAGAAATACCGGTATGGAAATTGCAAAAGGTGAATATATTGGATTTGTAGATTCAGATGACTGGGTTGATTTAGATTTTTTTGAAAAATTATATATAGCTGCAAAAAATAATGATTGCGATATTGCCGTTGCGGACTTTATTAGAGAACACCCAACAAAAAAGAAAAAAAGACTTAATATTACAAAAGAAGAAATTTTTGAAAAACCTGAAGACAAATATTTAGCTTGTAAAACTTATAGAGAAGGTTGTGTTTGGAATAAAATTTATCGTACAGAATTTTTAAAACGTATAGATTTAAAATTTGTTGTCGGAATGTATTATGAAGATAGAGATTTTACAGCAAGATCTTTATTCTATTCAAAAAAACTTATAACTGTTCCTGATACTTATTATAGGTATTTTGTTAATCCTAAATCTATTGTGAAAAAAGGTATTAATGTAATTCAAAATGATCATTATATACTAGTTAGGCAACAAGTCTTAGATTTTATAATAAAAAATAAAATAAATGTTCCTGATGGATTATATAAAGCTGAAACAAAAAGTTTTAAAATTTTTGGAAAAAAACTCTTCACAATAAAAGAAAGTACTAAAAGTAAATATATATTTTTATTTGGAAAAATTAATATATTTAAATGGAAAAAGAAAGATTAAATAATGAAAAATATCAATGTTTGTTTATCTTTTGATGATAATTACAGTAAATATGCAAGTGTTGTTATGGCATCTATTTTAAAAAATGCTAATGCTGAAGATTTTTTGAATTTTTTTATTTTAGATGGACAAATTTCTAAAGAAAATAAAGATAAAATTTTAGAATTAAAAAATTTAAAAGAATGTAATATTAAATTTATTGATATAGATGAAAGATTATTTGAAATATATAAGCAAATAAATACTCATACCTACATAACATTACCTACATATTACAGATTAAAATTAGCTGAATTATTACCTAATATAAGTAAAGTTATTTATCTTGATTGTGATATGGTTGTTAACTCAAGTTTATCAGAACTTTTTGACATTGATTTAGAAAATAATATTATTGGTGGTGTTTTAGATGCTAGAGTAAAACATAAAAAACAATGGAAAAATAAAAAATACATAAATGCTGGTATGATATTATTTGATTTAAATAAAATTCGTCAAAACAAAATTGAAGATAAGTTTGTTGAATACACTAAAAATAATCTTGATAATATAAAAACAGGAGATCAAGATATTATAAATTATACTTTGGAAAATCAAATTAAAATATTACCTGATATTTGGAATGTTCAAGTAAGTGGTTTTGCAAGTAGAACATGTTTTACCCGATATCCAAAAATTATACATTTTATCGGTGCAGATAAACCTTGGATATTTGCTTCTTGTGTATTTTTTAAAGATTTATATTTTAAATATTTACAAGACACACCTTGGGCTTTAAATGATGAAGAAAAAAAGAAATGGTATATTGAAAATAAAAAAGCTTCAACGTTAAAATTTTGGAAAAAAAGACCTCTATGTATTTTTCATCCTAAATATATATACGCATTTTATAAATCTTTTTTATCAAAAAGCTAATAATATAAAAACAGTCTTGATTTTAAGGCAAAAATAATATATAATACTATACTGTAACCAGTATTGAAGGGGTGACTATTTTATGGCAGAAAAAATTACAATTCGTTCAGACAGGGACACAGATTACAAATTCATGTACAAAGGTGAAGAAGTTGTTCTTGGTGCAGGTAAAATTATTGGTATTGCTGACGGTTTAGAACATGTTGTTCTTCCTACCTGTGCAATGAAAATAATGAATAATTTAATTGTTATAAAAGATGATGTTAAAAAAGACAAAAAATAAAATATTATTTTTTACATAATAAAAGCATATTTTAAAGACCGAAATTTTCATTCCGGTCTTTTATTTTATTTAATATATATATTTTTATTATGCAATAACTTTTATCCAACCTTCTGGAGCATCTATTCGTCCATATTGAATTCCTGTTAAGGTATCATATAATTTCTTTGAAATTTCTCCCATTTCATTCATTCCTGAAGGGAAACATATTTCTTTACCGTGATCTACAATTTTACCTACAGGAGAGATTACAGCTGCTGTACCACATAAACCACATTCTTTAAAATCTTTTAATTCTTCAAGATAGATTTCTCTTTCTTCTGTTTCTAAACCTAGATATTCTTTTGCTACATACATTATAGAACGTCTTGTAATAGAAGGTAAAATAGAACTTGATTTTGGAGTTATTACTTTATTGTCTTTTGTTACAAAAAAGAAATTAGCTCCACCAGTTTCTTCTACTTTTGTACGAGTTTTTGCATCAGGATATAAATTTTCATCATACCCTTCTTTATGTGCTGAAACTATTGCATGTAAGCTCATTGCATAATTTAATCCAGCTTTAACATGTCCTGTACCATTTGGAGCTGCTCTATCAAAATCACTAACTTTTAAGGTGATAGGTTTTGCTCCACCTTTAAAATATGGTCCTACAGGAGATGCAAATACTCTAAATTGATATTCGCTTGAAGGTTTTACTCCCATTACCGGTGCAGAACCAAACATAAATGGTCTTAAATATAATGTTGCACCTGTTCCATAAGGCGGAACATATTTTAAATTAGCTTTTACAACTTGTTCTACTGCTTCTATAAATTTATCTGTTGGAAATGGTGGCATTTCTAATCTTAAAGCTGTTTCATACATTCTTTGAGCATTTAAATCAGGTCTAAAAATTACAACTTTACCATCTACTGTTGTATATGCCTTCATCCCTTCAAAACATGTTTGAGCATATTGCAAAACTCCGGCACTTTCATTTAATACAATATTTTCATCAGATGTAATATGACCTTCATCCCATTTTCCATCTTTATAATTTGAAACATAACGTTTTTCTGTTTTATAATAACCAAAACCTAAATTTGCCCAATCTATATTGGCTTTTTCCATAGTGCTCACCATAATAAATCCTTTCTAAGAATATTTTACTATTCTCAAAAATTTCTAAATACTATATTTTACAAATATTATCTGATTTGAACAGGCATTATCAAACAAATAAAGTCTTCTTCACTATTTGGTTTTAATACTGTTGCTGACAAACTTGCATTAAGACCAATTATAACTTCATCGCTTTCTATAATTCGTAACGCATCTAATACAAATTTATAATTAAAAGCAATTAACAATTCTTCTGCAGTATATTGAATATCTATTTTATCTTCAGATTTACCTGAATCAGGAGTGTCTGCAGACAATGTCAATTCATTATCTGCAAAAAGCATTTTTACAATACTTGTTTTATCATTTACCATTACAGAAACTCTTTCCAAAGCAGATATTAATTGAGAAACATTAACAATAGCTTGTTTTGGACTTTCTGAAGGTATTAATTGATTATATTTAGGGAATTGCCCTTCTAATAATCTTGAAATTGTTAAAGTTTTTTCTGTTTTCAATATAATTGTAGATTTATCTTTACATATTTTTATAGTTTCATCTTCAATAAAAGCACCCATTTTCATAAATTCATTTAATGTTCTTGATGGGATAATTAATTGAGTTTGTTCTGCTATATCACTATTTATTTTTTCTCTAACTCTTGCAAGTCTATTACCATCAGTAGAAGCAATTTCTAATACTCCATTTGAAAATTCACAAACTATACCTGATAATAAATTACTTACTTCATAATTTGCAGCTGCAAAACCAGCTTGTCTAATAGCTTTCAAAAACGGTTTTAATTCTACATCAAAATATTTAGCTTCATCACTTTCATGATTATAAAATTCTGGAGGAAATTCACTTGCAGAAATACCAATAATATCAAATTTAGATTTTTGACAAGTTATTTCAACATTAGTTCCATTTTCATCAAGTTCAAAAGTTACAAGATCATTTCCTAATTTAGAAACAATTTCGTTAAGTTTTCTTGCTGGAAGAGTAATTTTTCCAGGTTCATCTACTTGAGCATCCACATTTGTTATAACTGTTAAAACTAAATCTGTAGCCGTTAATCTAACTATATTATTTTCTAAAGCTTCTATTAATATATTATACAATACTGGTTGAACAGCTTTTTGAGAAGTTGCACGTTCTACTATTTTTATACCATTGTACAAATCTTCTTTTTTAATTATGAATTTCATACCCAATACTCCTTAATTATTATTGATATTATTATAGAATAAATATATCTAAAATAAAACAATATAAAGTGTTTCAAAGTCACAAATCTTTATGTTTTAGATAAATAGAAATAAGATAATATATTATTTTTTGTAGATAACATTTTTAGAAAGTTTTATTATAAATATAATAATATAAATTAAATAAATATATATAATAAATAATATAATCATGATAATAAGTATAAAACATTTGTAGAAAACTTCTGAAAGTTTGAATATGAGCAAGTTTTGGATTGTTCATATTTTGTAGAAAATTTATAATTTTTTATTCAAAAATTGTAGATAAATTTTTGAATTATATTTTTAAAACAATTAATTGTAGAAAACTAAAACTTTTCTACATTAATTCTAAAAGTTTTCTACATAAAAATCTTTATTGTATAATTATAATGTTGACACTATCGGAGAAGGGATATGGAGTTTAAAAATAAGTTTTATTCTTTTTATAATAGTATTTTGTCGTTTGTAAAAAAATATGCAGATCAATTTACGGTATTAGGTTTGTGTATTTTATTTTATTATATATTTTTTCACAATATAGGTACTTATTCTTTAATGGATGTAGATGAAACAAGATATGTTGCTATGGCAAGGGATATGTTTCATTCAAAAGATTTTATGACATTATATTTAAATGGTCACTATTTTTTTGAAAAACCTCCATTATATTTTTGGCAAGAATGTTTATCTTTTGCTATTTTTGGAAAAGTAAACGAATGGACAGCAAGGTTTCCTGTTGCTTTATTAGGTTTTACTTTTTCAATGGTTGTTTATTTTGTTTCTAAATATTTTGTAAATAGAAGATTTGGCGTATTTACATCTTTGATATTGGCAACATCCTTAGAATTTATAATGTTGTCAAAATATGCCATATTAGATATTGTTTTAACTTTTTATATTGGATTATCATTAGTATCTTATTTTTCAGTTTATTTTTGTAAAGAAAAGCATCAGAAATATTTTTGGTGGGCCTTTTATATATTTGCCGGTTTAGCTGTGATGGCAAAAGGAATACCTGGTTTTATAGTTCCTTTTGGTACTGTATTTTTCACATCTATTATGGCGAAAAAATTTAAAAATATTTTTAAACCTATAAATATTATTCCTGGTGTTATTTTATTTTTATTGATTGTATTACCTTGGCATATTTATATGTTAAATAAATATGATCCATTATTTTTTGATGAATATATTATAAAACATCATATTGAAAGATTTTTTAATACTGCACATAATGCAATTGGGCGTAAACAACCTTTTTATTATTATTTTGTAGTTGTTTTATGGGGATTTATTCCTTGGATATTTTCAATGATTGCAGTATTTATTGATAAAATTATAAATTGGAACAAATTACATTATATAGATAAAATTGAAAGATTTAATTTTGATGAACTTGATAATATTCATAAAATAATATCTTTATGTTGGATAACTATTATTTGGATAATGTTATTTTTCTCAGCATCAAGTACTAAATTAGTTACATATATTCTACCAATATATTTTCCTTTAGCTATAATAACAGGTTTAATGTGGCAGGATTATGTTGATTTGAAAAAACACGAGAAACCAATAAATATTTCAGTTAAAATTTTTGGTTGGGTTTGTGTTGTTGCAGGTATTTTAGCAATGTTTACTCCATTATATTTACCGGCACAATTAAATTATGATATTGCTGAAATAAGATGGTTTAGTTTAATTTGTCTTTTAGTTTTAGGTGTTGGAAGTTTGTTATTTGTAAAATATAGAAAATATTTAGGTGTATTTATCTTATATGTTTTATTTATGGCTGTTGTTTCAGCTTTTGCAACTGAAGAATTTTTTGAAGTTGACTATAGATTTGGACAACAAGATTTGGTAGAATTTGCTAAATATGCAAAAAGCTATGATTATACTATATCTGCAAATGGTATGGATAGAAAATATTCTTTATTATTTTATAATGATGAACTTGTTGATTATGAATCAGAGGATAAAAATATAAAAAATATAAAACACGACTTAGCAAAAGCAAATAATATTGTAATTGTTAAAAATAAAGTTTTACCAGAATTATATAAAAATTTAGAATTTGAAGTTATTAAAAAAGGTCGTCGTTATACTATGATAAAAGGTATTACTAAAAAATAATTTTGGAGGAAAATTTTGTTATCACGTTATAAAAAGTTCTTAGAAGAATTTGATAAAATAATAGAAACAATATTTGAAGAACAAAAAAGATATATAAAATGTAAAAAAGGTTGTTCAAAATGTTGTGAAGTAGGAGAGTATCCTTATTCACAAATAGAATTTGCTTATTTAACACAAGGATATTTAAATTTACCTGCAAATACAAAAATATTAGTTCAGCAAAATATAAGAAATCTAATACTTGATAAAAAAGAATATAAAGGTGAAAATTTTGAACATAAATGTCCATTTTTGATAAATGGAGAATGTTGTGTTTATGATTATAGAGGTATTGTATGTAGAACTTTTGGGGTTTGTTATTATGATGATACAAAAGGTTACGTCAAATTACCTGATTGTGTGCATAATGGATTAAACTATTCAGAGTTTTATGATGAAAATAAACATATTTTAAACATACAAAATGTTCCAAAGGTAAATCTAAGAATAGATAGAATTTTACAAAGTGAATTGGCAAATAGTTTTGATTTAGATTGTGGTGATATAAGACCAATGGTTGATTGGTTTAATGGATTACAAAAATAATAAAAATAAGCCGGTACATAGTACCGGTTTTTAGTAAGTAAAAATATGATTAAGATTTTGAGTTAGTAATTTTTATAATTGACTGCCTACAGCTTTGTATAAGCCTATATAATCAACCAGGCAGTTAATTTTATCATTTACAACTTGTTGATCAGTGTATAATACATTTTCTCTGACTTGAACAAGGTCTAATTTTGAAATAGTACCTTCATTAAATTTTCCGGTGCTATAACCAAAATCTTCTCTTTCTAATTTAGCTTGAGTTTTTGTGTCATTATATTTTTCATGATCTAATTTTATTGATACTAAAGCATCGTTTACTTCTTGAATAGCTGTTAAGTTTGTTTGATAGTAACTATTTAATAATCTTTCATAAGTATCTTTTTTCAATCTTAAATTAGCTATTCTTCTGCCACCTGTAAATATAGGTAAATTTATACCTGCTGCTAATGCGGCAAGAGCACTTTTTGTTGACCAAGCACTACCTAAATCACCTGATAAAAACAATGCTAATCCTGTTATATTTATTGATGGTAGAAATTCTTTTCTTGCAATTCTTACATCAATACCTGCTTTTTCTATCATTTTTTCAGCTTTTATATAATCAGGTCTTTGAGAAATTATTTCAGATTGAATTTCTGTAGGTATGTTGCCTGTAAATTTTATATCATCAAAGCTTATTCTTTTTAAAGACTCTATATTATTAGGATTTTCTCCAATTAAAACACTTAATTGATTTAATAATTTAGTTCTTTGTTTTTTATATTCTGTTAAACTAGTATTTCCTGCAATATATGATTTATTAGCTTTAACAGTATCTGAAGTTGAAGTTAAACCTTCTTTATTTCTTGCAAGCATCAATTCATAAATTAATTTTCTGTCTTTAACAATATCTTCTTGCAATTCTATCATTTTATCTAATTTGACAATATTTAAATAAGTTGTGCCAACTGCAGATGCTATAGAAATATATGCAGCTCTTTCGTCTTGTAAAGATGCTTCATATTCCTTTTCAGAAGCTTTTGTTTTATCTCTGTTTTTTAAGAATAAATCAACTTCATAATTAGCTATAGCAGGTGTTGCAAACATCCAATCTGATGAAACTGTATTTGGCATTTTTGTAAATGCAGGAGAAAAACCTGCACCAGCTATAGGTAACTCATTTGCAAATTGAATTTTTACTGCTTGATAATATTCGTCAACCGCAATAGTTGCAGATTTTAAATCATAGTTATTTTTTATTGCTTTATCTATATAACCGTTTAAAATATCATCATTAAAATTCTTCCACCAATCATAATTTATATATTCATACTTAAATTCATCACTTTTTTGTTTTTGTTTATGCATTTTCGAAATAGAAACTTTTTTAGGTTCATTTGTTGATTTTTTACCTATAGCAAAACATGATAACGGAGTAATGTTTGTACAAATAAAACTTGCTAATAATAGTATAACTATCTTCTTTTTCAATGTTTTATATCCTCTTAAAATTAATTACTTGCATTTTGTATATCAGTATGATAACATAATATTGTTGCAAATGCAACATATAATTTTTACAACAAAGAGAAAAATACTAAATAAAATCTATGTATAAATGTGAACACTACACAGAATCAATATATTATCAATTAGAACAAACAGCTAAGTATTGTAGATATTTAGGCATGCAAATATTTCAAAAGTTAAATATTCCATTAACAATGGATGAGTTTGTAGCATTAGATGTAATAAATACAAACGATGGAATTTGCCAAAGAGAGTTAGCTAAGTTGATATTAAAAGATAGACCTAATACTGGGCGAATATTAAATACTCTTGAAGATAAGGGTTATATAAAAAGATTTGTGGATACAAAAAATAACAGACTTGTAAGAAGAATGTCTTTAACTGAAGATGGTTACAAAGTAACAAATGAAGTTACTGAAATTTTAAGAGATTATATAAATAAATTACCAAAAGTTTTTTCAGAAGATGATAAACAAGAGTTAATGAGTTCTTTGAAAAAATTTAAAGAGAGCTTAGAAAAAGAAGTAGCAATGAATATATAAGAGGTTATAAAATATGGAAGAAAATTTAGAAAATAAAAACGAAAAGACAGAAGAAAGTACTATTCAAAAACCTAAAGGAATAAAAAGAACTATAGCTTTGTTATTAACGGTTGTAGTAGTTATTTTTGCTGGTTTATATATTCTTCATGAATTGCATTATCAATCAACAGATGATGCTTATGTTGAAACAACAATGGTAAATGTATCACCAAGAGTATCAGGTCAAATTGAAGAAGTTTTCATCACAGATAACCAACACATAAAAGAAGGTGATTTAGTCGCAATTATAGATGATGATGATTACAAAATAAAATTAGAACAAGCAGATTCTACATATGAAAAAATAAAATTGGATCAATCAAACGCAAAAGCTAATTTAGTAGCAGCACAATCAAATATTGCATTAGCTAAAAAAGATTTAGACAGATATAGAAACTTATATGAACAAGGTGCAGTATCAAAACAAACATTTGATGCAGCACAAGTTAAATATGATAGTGCTCAAGCAAATTTGACACAAGCAAATCAAGCTTTATTTTCTGATAAAGAAGGAAAAACAGTTGCTGATGCAAACTTAAGATCAGCAAAAGCTGCTAAAGACAAAGCTGCATTAGATTTATCATACACAAAAATATACGCACCTCAATCAGGTACAGTATCATCAAGAAGAGTAGAAAAAGGTATGTGGGTTTCAGCAGGTTCACCTTTATTTACTTTAGTACCTGAAGAAGTATGGATAGTAGCTAATTTTAAAGAAAATCAATTAAAAGATATGAAACCGGGTCAACCTGTAGATATTAAAATTGATACATATCCAAATAAAATATTTAAAGGAAAGGTTGATAGTATTCAAAGAGCATCTGGTGCAAAATCAAGTTTATTCCCACCAGAAAATGCTGTTGGATCTTTCGTAAAAATCGTACAAAGAATACCTGTAAAAATTGTATTTACTGAAAAAATTGATCCAGAACAATATAATATAGTTCCAGGTATGTCAGTAGTGCCAAAAGTAAAAGTTAAGTAAAATATAATAATTGAAAAGTTTAAAAAAGAATATCGACATAAAAGTCGGTATTCTTTCATAAAGAGGGAATAATGTCTGAAGAAATAAAAGAACAAGTTGCACAGGCAGATGATGATAGTAAATATTTGCCTGAGAATCCATGGATATCTGCTGTACCAACATTATTAGCTGTATTTATTTACGTAATAGATGGTACAATTGCAAACGTAGCATTACCATATATGGCTGGGAGTTTTTCAGCAACAAGAGATGAAAGTATTTGGATTTTAACCAGTTATTTAATCGCAAGTGGTATAATCATTCCATCTGTAGGTTTTTTCTCTAAATTTTTCGGTAGAAAAAACTTTTATGTAATAAGTATATTGTTATTTACCATAGCATCAATGCTTTGCGGTATGGCAAGAAATCTTGGTGAAATGGTTTTATTTAGATTTTTGCAAGGTGCAGGTGGCGGAGGTATTTTACCAATATCTCAAGCTGTTATGATGGAAAGTTTTCCAAAAGAAAAACGTGGTATGGCCATGTCTGTTTTCGGTTTAGGTATAATTATTGCACCTATTGCAGGTCCTGTTTTAGGTGGTTGGATTACAGATAATTGGTCTTGGCCTTGGATATTTTTTATTAATGTTCCTTTTGGCTGTCTTGCTGCAATATTATCTCATAAATTATTATTTAATCCGCCTTATGCACAAAGAGAAAAAGGTGTAAAAATGGATGCTTTAGGGTTTTTCTTTTTAACTCTTTGGCTTTTATGTTTACAAATATTCTTTGATAAAGGTAATAATGCCGATTGGTTTAATGCAACTTGGATATGTTGGTTGTTTACAGCATCTTGTGTATCTGGAATATGTTTTTTTATTTCTCAATTAATAAGAAAAGATACTTTAGTTGATTTAAGTGTATTTAAAGATAGAAATTTTGTTATTGGTACTTTTATTCAGGTTGTAATGCAAGCTGTATTATATGCATCTTTAGCAATTTTGCCTCAATTTTTACAAAGTATGATGGGTTATACAGCATTTTTAAGCGGTTTTTCAATGATGCCTAGAGGTTTGGGTAGTATGACGGCTATGATTATTTGTGCATTAATTTCTGATAAAGTTGATAAAAGAGCTTTAGTTGCTATGGGACTTTTCTTATTAGGTTTTGCAGGTTTATTCTTTGGATTTTTAAATTTACAAATTGCCAATATAAATATTATGATTCCTAATTATATTATGGGTCTTGGTATGGGACTTTCTATGGTTCCTATAATAAATTTATCTTTAGAAACTTTATCAAATATTCAAATGACAAATGCGACAGGTTTACAAAATTTGTTGAAAAATATAGGTAGTGCTATTGGAACATCGCTTGTTGCAACTATGTTGACAAGATTTAGCCAAATACACCAGTATATGATGGTAGGTAAATTAAATGATTTGAATCCTGCTTTTACAGAAAGAGTACAAGCAACTACTGCTATGTTATCTCAATATACTCATGTTTCTGTTGCTAATCATATGGCTCAATATTCTCAATACGGAACATTATTAAAGCAGTCTAGTTTATGGGCTTATATGGATTCATTTAGAATATTTGGTTTATTGTGCTTTTTATTAATACCTTTATTATTATTATTTAAAAGAAGTAAAGTATAATAAAAAAAGCTCTTCTTTAGGAGGAGCTTTTTTAATAATTAGTATAAAAATATTTTATAGGTTATAATATTTTGTATGTTTACAATAAATACAGAAGATATTTCTAATAATTATGAAGATTTTAGAATGAAAGTTAAGAAGGGTAAAACCTTTACAGTAACAGGTTTAACTTCTTTACTTAGAATTTTTCTTATATCTAAAATTCAAAAATATTCAGATAAAAAAGTATTATTTGTAACATCTACTGAACAAAATGCTTTGAAATACCAAAGTGATTTAATGAGTGCATTTAATATAAAATCTGAAATAATGCCATTTCAGAACATATCAATGTATGAAACTATCTCACCTAATTTATATGATTATTCTGAACAATTAAAAATATTAAGAAATAAACCGGATATTATTTTATGTCCTGTAAAATCATTATTAGAAAAGTTTCCTCAAAGTGATTTTTATAAAAAGAATGCTTTAAAAATTAAAATAGGTGATAGTATTGATTTAAAAGAATTTGCTCAAAAGTTAGTTGATTTAGGTTATAAAAAATCAACAATGGTAAATGATATTTCAGAATTTAGTATTAGAGGTGATATCGCAGATGTATATTCATTAAATGATAATCCTTTAAGAATAGAACTTTGGGGTGATGAAGTTGTAGATATAAGATATTTTAATAATGAAACTCAAAAATCTATTGAAAAAATAAAAGAAGCAGAAATTTTACCAATATATAAATTTACATTGGAGAATAAAAAACAAATTTCTGAAGATTTGCAAAAAGAAATAATTGAAAATATAGATGATGGAGTTTTAGATGATTTATATTTTGATGGAATAGAAGTTTATCAAAATTATTTTAATAATAATTTGGTTAGTATTTTAGATTATTTTGAAGATTATACAATTGTTTTTGATGAAACAGCTGAAATATTTTCTAAATATGAATTTATAGATGAAAATTTTAATAAACAATTAGAAGAAAATTTAAAATTAGGTTTGATAAAAAGAATAGAAGGTAAGAATCATTTTACTTATGAAGAATTTTTGCGTAAAATTTCATATTTTAGAAAAATAGGTTTAAACAATTTTATAGATGGGCATATGGAAGATTTGATAGAATTTAATGCTCAACCTTTAAGAAATTTTGAAGCTGATGTTGATTTAATAACTGATTTTATTCTTGATCATAAAGATTACAAGATTATTATTGCAACGGATTATCCTGAACGTGTAAAAGAAATTTTAAAAGAAAAAGAAATTTTTGCTGTTGAATTTTCTGAAAGTATTGTATTAGGCGGAAGTATTTTAGAAGATTTTAAAACTATAGTAATGACTGATAGAGAGCTATTTAATAAGCGTTCAAAAGAAATTACAACAACAAAAAAATCTTATTTTAAAGAAAAACCAGAATATATTGAAAATATAAATGATATAAAACCCGGGGAATTTGTAGTTCATACAATTCACGGCTTAGGAATATATCAAGGTTTATCAAAACAAGAAATAGACGGACAATTAAAAGATTATTTAACAATAGAATATGCAAATAAAGATAAACTACATATTCCTGCAGAACAAATAAATTTACTTTGTAGATATAGAGGTTCAGGTACAATAAAACCAAAACTTTCAAAAATGGGTGGTAGAGATTGGGAATCTACAAAGGCTAAAGTTAAAAAAGAAGTTGAAGTTGTAGCATATGATTTACTAAGATTATACGCTAGAAGAAAAATGCAACAAGGAATTCAATTTTTACCTGATACAACTTGGCAAGTTGAAATGGAAGAAGCTTTTGAATTTGTAGAAACACCTGATCAATTAAAGGCTATATCTCAAGTGAAATCTGATATGGAATCTTCTGAGCCTATGGATAGACTTATTTGCGGAGATGTTGGTTTTGGAAAAACAGAAGTTGCTATGAGAGCTATATTTAAAGCCGTAACATCAGGTAAACAAGTAGCAGTAGTTGTACCAACAACCATTTTAGCTTTTCAACATTATCAAACGATATCAGAAAGATTTAAACCTTTTGGTGTTGATGTTGAATTGTTATCAAGATTTAGAACTAAAAAAGAGCAAAATGAAACATTGAAGAATTTAACAACAGGCAAATGTGATGTTGTTGTAGGAACTCATAGGTTATTACAAGCAGATATAAATTTTAAAGATTTAGGTTTACTTGTTATAGATGAAGAACATAGATTTGGTGTAAGACATAAAGAAAAATTAAAACAAATGAGAGAAAATATCGATATATTATCTATGTCAGCAACACCAATTCCAAGAACATTATATATGTCTTTGTCTGGCATAAAAGATATGTCTATAATAAATACGCCTCCTAAAAACAGATTACCTATAAAAACATTTGTTGGTGAGTGGAATGAAAATATGGTAAAAAATGCCATAATTCATGAACTGGATAGAGAAGGACAAGTTTTTTATCTTTATAATAGAGTAGAAACAATTTTGGAAATGAAAAATTTATTACAAAGAATAGTTCCAAATGCTCGAATTGCAATAGGTCATGGGCAAATGGATGAAAAGCAATTGGAAGAAGTAATAATAGATTTTTCAAATCATGAATATGACATCTTATTAGCTACAACAATTATTGAAAATGGTATAGATATTCCAAATGCTAATACAATGATTATTCATGATGCAGATAGATTTGGACTTGCTCAGTTGTATCAATTAAGAGGTAGAGTAGGCCGATCTCAAAGACAAGCTTATTGTTATTGTTTTTATAAAAAAAGTAAAGAAATTACTCAAGATGCTGTTAATAGACTAAAAGCAATTAAAGAATTTACGACACTAGGAAGTGGTTATCAAATAGCTTTAAGAGATGTTGAAATCCGAGGTGTCGGAAATATTTTAGGTACAAAACAACATGGACATATGATAAATGTAGGTTTTGATACTTATTGTGAATTATTAGAAGAAACAGTTCAAGAATTACAAGGAGAAAAAGTAGAAAAAACAACTCCAACTATAGTAGATATAAATGTAACTGCATATATACCGGATGAATGGGTAGGTTCATCAGAACAAAAAATGATTGAATATAAGCGTTTGGCAGATGTAAAATCTTCAGTTGAATTAGATTACATAGTCGAAGAATGGGTTGATAGATTTGCAAAGCCTCCTGAAAGTGTTGAAAATCTTATAAAATTAATAAGATTAAGATTGTCAGCAACAGAAGTAAAAATTTCGGCAATCAGAGAAGTTCAAGATTGTATAAGAATATACACTCCATATTCAAAACCTGAATGGAATATGATTCAGAAAGTTTTACCGCATAATATTTCTAAAAAAATAAAATTTACACTTGCTCCAAAAACTTGCAGTGAGGGGGTTTCTATTTTAATTTTAGATACTTCTTATGTAAATTTTGATGAAGTATTTAACATTTTAACAGATTTGTTTTATTATGTTTATAAAGTTAGTCATGAATACTAGAAGAGAGGGATATACCGATGAAATGTTCTAAATTACTTACAACATTAGCATTATCTGCACTATTATTTACAGGATGCGGAGTTAAAGATCAAAATGCTATTATAAAAATTAATGACAAAGCTATTACTCAAGCTGAATACAACGATTTAATGGATAAAAGTATTGCTCAAACACCTTTTGGTAAATTAGGCGATTTAAAAGGTAATAAAGATGGCTTTTTATATCTAATGATTGAACAAAGAGTAATTAACCAATTAATTATTCAAGAATTACTAGACCAAGAAGCAGATGCTCGTGGTATTAAAGTTTCAAATAAAGATGTTGATAATGCTTTGAAAAAAATTATCGACCAAATGGGTGGAAGAGAACAGTTACAAGAAATTTTAAATCAAAACGGTCTTAGCGCTGGAGAATTCAAAAAAGATGTTAAAAACCAAGTAAGAATGCAAAAACTAGCTAATTCTGCAGGTAAAATCGAAGTAACTGATAAAGAATGTGAAAATTATTATAAGAAAAACCCTGACAAATTCAAAAATCCAGAACTTGTTAGAGCTTCTCATATCTTGATTATGGCTAATGAATATCAAATGGGTGAAGAATTAAAATCTAAATCTAAAAAAGATATTCCGACAGAAGAATTAACAGCTAAAGTAAAAGCTCAAATGGAAGAAAAGAAAGCTTTAGCAGAAAAATTAGCTAAAGAATTAAAAGCTGATAGTTCTAAATTTGCACAATATGCTAAAAAATATTCAGAAGATGAAGGAAGTGCAAAACAAGGCGGAGATTTAGGATTCTTCCCTAAAGATCAAATGGTACCGGAATTTGGACAAGTTGCATTTAGTTTAAAACCAAATACAGTTTCAGATGTTGTAAAAACTCAATATGGTTATCATATTATCTTTGTTCAAGATAGAAAAGAACCATCTGTAACTCCATATGAAAAAGCAAAATCAGGTATCAAAGATTATTTAACTAATGAAAAACAAATAAAAGCACTTGATGAGTTAACTCAAAAAGCTAAAAAACAAGCAAAAATTGAATATATGGATGATAGATACAATCCTGATACTATTCAGAAAAAATTAAGCAAACAAGTTGATGACGCTACTGGCGGAGCAGCAAGTAAAATAAAAGAACAAGCAAAGAAAAATAAAAAATAATTGAATGAGATATAACAAAAAGGAATCCTATCATAGGGTTCCTTTTTTTATTATAAAAATCATACAAATGCTTTATTATTTATTTAATTGACTTTGGTATAATGTTTCTATGTTTGATATATCATCACCAACAGTATATATACCTTTAATATTTCTAACTTTGGTAGCTATATTTGTATCAATTTTATATAAAGATGCTAAAAGAAATGCCAAAGAAGATACTAAAGATTTGCCTTATTATAATGAAATAAGTTTGTCTATGAATTATATAGATAGAAATATTTTAGAAGATGGCAGGTTTCAGTATCGCAGAAATATAGATTCAGATATTAATTACGAAAATACTACATACAATTCATTGAGACATGCCGGAACATTGTATTCAATGTATATGTATGAACAATATGGTTTGGTTCAAAAATATAAAGAAGCAAGAATAAAATCTTCTAAATATTTTGTTGAGAGATATGTTAAAAAACTAGGTTCAAATAAATATGTAGTAATATCATTACCAGAAGAAGAAAATATAAAATTTCCAATAGCAAAATCCGGTGCTGCTGGAGTTGCTTTGTGTGCATTATCTAATTTGTATAAAGAAAATGAAATAGAATTAGAAATTTTGCAGGGGTTAGGGGAATTTTTATTATATGTTCAAAATGAAGAAGGTAATGTATATGCTTATTATGATTTAAAATCAAAAGCAATAAATAAAGAAGCTGAAGCATTATATTATCCGGGTGAAGCTGCAGCAGGTCTTATGTATTTATATGAAATAGACCCTCAACAAAAATGGCTTGATGCTGCTAAAAAGGCTTTATTATATATTGCAAATACAAGAAAAGACTTGAGTTTAGATATGCCATTTGATCATTGGTCTGTTTTGGCTATTGAAAAATTATTTAAGGCTAATCTTGTTACACCGGAAGAAAAAAGTTTATTACGTAATTATGCAGAACAAATGGCTATTCCAATGTTAAGTAATCAAATTACAAATGTAAATAATAGTTATTTTGGTGCATTTAAAGATAATATCAGACCTTGTAGTTTAGGAACTATTATGGAAGGATTATCTTCTGTATATTTTTGTACAGATAATGATAATTTGAAAAAAATAATATATAAATCATTATCAATAGGATGTATGTTTTTAAGCAAAGTTCAAGTGAAAACAGGAGAACAAGCAGGAGGATTACCAAATTCTGCAAATTGGGTTAAACCTGGAGTTACACCAAATGCGAGTGTAATAAGAATAGATAATGTTCAACATGTAGTAACAGGTTGGTTAAAATTTCAAAATATAATCAAAATTACTGGCAATTACTAAATAAAACTGTTTTATTTCTTCCTGAATTTTTAGCTTCATATAAGGCTTCGTCAGCTTTTTGTAAAAATTCTTCTTTTGAAAAAATATTATCGTTAAGTTGAAATGCTCCGATACTTACAGTAATATGTATTGGTTGATTTTGATATGATAAATTAAGAGTTTCTACTGTTTTTCTAAATCTTTCAAGAGGTATTATAGCTTTTTCAATATCAGTTTCTGTTAAAAGTACAGTAAATTCTTCTCCACCAAACCTAAACACTGAATCTGTTTTTCTAAATGTTTGCAAAGCTGCATTAGAAACTTGTTTTAATATATAATCGCCACATTGATGGCCATATGTATCATTTACTTGTTTAAAAAAGTCTATATCAAAAATTACGAGAGTTAATTTATTATTGTATCTTTTTGCTCTTAAAAATTCTTTTTCAAAACTGGAATCAAAACATCTTCTGTTAGAAAGACCTGTTAATTCATCTGTCATAGAAAGATATTTTGTTCTTGTGTAAATATAATTTATTTGTTTAATAACTTCCAGTTTGTTTTCTTCAGGAATATCAAAAGTTCTTATGACATTTTGAATATTTTGTTGTATTTCATCAAGAATACTATCCGGAATATCAAACGACAATTCTTCTATATTTTCAACCATAAAGCTCCTCTTATAGTGATTTTATCATAAAAATTTATGAAACAACTATCTTCTTAAAAATATATTCGACAAAATACAATGTGAACTTTAAGAAAATTATATATTATTTACAAAACTCAACCAAAATAAAATATTCTAAATTTTGCGCAATAAAAAAGCCGATCATACGGCTAACTTTGGTAAAAGGTTTGTGTGTGTAGGAGAAAATAAAGAAAAAGAAAATGGTCTGTGTACATGATATATATTCCCAATTTTTTTTGAAAAGTAACAAAAAATCCCAAAACTTTTACATTACTTAATGTTTTTATAAAAATAAAAATCATAACAGGATAAATAGAATTTATACCAAGTATAAAATTTGCATTCTGTATATTTTTTCAGTAGAATATTGCTAAGAATGTAAGGGGAAGTAATGAGAATTGAGGCAAAGAATTTAATCAAAATATATGGTGATAGAAGTGTAGTAAATGATGTTTCTTTCAGCATAAATAAAGGTGAAGTTGTATGTTTGTTGGGTCCTAACGGGGCTGGTAAAACAACTACATTTTATATGGTAGTAGGTTTGGTTAAACCAAACAAAGGCAGTATAACTTTAGATGGACAAGAAATTTCCAATTGGCCAATGCATATAAGAGCTAAAGCAGGTATTGGATACTTGCCTCAAGAGGCATCAAGTTTTAGAAGTTTATCAGTTGAAGATAATATTAAATTAGTTCTTCAAATGAATGATAAGTTAACAGAATGTGAAAAAACAAAAAAATTAGAAGAATTGTTAGCAGAATTTGGTGTAGCAAGACTTCGTAATGCATCAGCAATATCTTTATCAGGTGGTGAAAGACGTCGTGTTGAATTGGCAAGAGCATTAGCTGCAAGTCCAGATTTTATATTATTAGATGAACCTTTTACAGGTATTGACCCGATTGCTATTGGTGAAATTAAAGATAATATAAGAAAATTATCTGAAGACAAAGGTTTAGGGGTTTTGATTACAGACCACAACCCTAAAGCAACTTTGTCTATTACTGACAGAGCATATGTAATCTTTGATGGTAAGATTAAAATTCAGGGTAAAAGTGAAGAAGTTGCTGTTAACCCTGTGGCTAAAGAGTTCTATCTAGGAAAGGACTTCTCTTTATAATGAGTTTTAAATTCCCTAAAATAACAATATATGACAGATATATGTTTAAACAAGTAACTTTAGCATCATTAGTTGCTATATTGTTATTTACTATCGTTTGGATTGCTCCTGAAATTCTTTTGAACACAATAAAAGATGCTTTAGCTGGAGAATATGGTTTTAAAACAGCTTTATTGTTATTGTTTTACGAGTTACCAAAAATTTTAGATAAAGCTTTTCCTGTAGGTTTGTTATTAGGAACTTTATTTACTTTTGATAAAATGAGTAAAGATTCTGAAATAACTATTTTTAGAGCTGTAGGAATGTCTTTCCCAAGAATTATTGCGCCAGTTTTGGTTTTGAGCGTAATATTTACATTTTTATGTTTTATGACAGGTAACAAAGGAACTCCAATGGCTGCTGCAAAAATGCGTGCAATAAGAGGTTCTGTTCGTTCTACACAGTATATTTATACACAAAAAGATAAAACGGGACACCCTTTGGCTGCTGTTATTGTTTCAAAATCCTATGATAGAAAACTCAGAAATGTAATTGTTTTGGACTTTTCAAATCAAGTTTATCAAGATGTTCATCAATTATCTAATATATATTCTGCTAAAAGCGGTTATGCATATGATGATAGATGGGATCTTTTTGATGTTTCAAATTATAGAATTTCGGGCGATGGCATATATATTAGTATAAATCATATAAATAAAATGAAGATATTAGAAGGTGAATCTGCAAAAAATGCTTTGACACTGATGACATATTCTACAATGAAAGAGCGTGATATAACAAATGCTCAGCTTTATGATTATATTAAATTGCTTAAAAAAGAGAATTTGTCAGAAGAATATCATAATATTCTGAATAAATATTTACAAAGATTTTTCCACCCGCTTGTATGTATTTTGCTTGCTATTTTAGGTTGCTTATTAGGGTTTAGCAAACCTAGAGAACAAAGGTTGGTAGGTTTTACTATTGCTGTTGGTTGTATTTTTGTATATTATATAACTCTACCGTTTTTTGATTTATTAGCAGAAAAAGAAATTTTGTCACCATATATTACTGCAACGTTTCCAATAATAGCTTTTACAATTGCTATTTGTGCGTTCTACAAGTCAAAGGATCTATAATATGAAAATTTTAAAAATACTTTTATGTTTTATTATTTTATCTATTGTTAGTTTAAAACCTGCAAATGCTGCAAATGATATTTCTATTGATAAAAACAATGGAATATATCATATTGTTTTAAAAGGTGAAAAAATTAAGAAAAAAATAAAATTTGTAGCTGCAGAAGATTTGATTACAAATAGAGAAGCTCATGTCAAAGGTAAAGCTACACTAACTGTAAATGCAGGATTTTTTGATCCGAAAAATGGAAAAACAATTTCTTATGTCGTAACAGATAGAATGACATCTGCTGATCCTATGTTTAATCCTGCATTATTAGCAAATCCGTTTTTTAGAAGAAATATGAATAAAATTCTAAATAGATCAGAATTTAGAGTTATGCAATGTGATAACAATAAATATGAATATAGTATAGTTCCTCATAAGGCAGAAATACCTTTTGCTTGTAATGTAATTACATCAGCTCAAGGTGGACCGTTAATTTTACCTGAATTGAGATTAGAAGAAGAAGGATTTATTGTAAAAAATAAAGAAGGTGAAGTTGTTAGAGAATCAGCAATGGTTTTGCATAAAACTCCAAGAACAATAATTGGCTTAAAAGGCACTGATGAATGTCATATTTTAATTATTACTGATGAAAATCCTATGGATTTATACGAAGTGCAAAAGTTATGTAATGATTTGAAACTTGATAGAGCAATGGCTTTTGATGGTGGAGCTTCAACTTCTTTGAACTATAAAAATAAGTTGGAAGTTGTTTCTACTGAAGATGAAACTTCTGGTAGAATGTTAAAATCATTTATGCTTGTTTATTAGTAAATAAAATAAATATAACACATAAAAAAACAGTTTCTTTATGAAACTGTTTTTTTTAATATAAAAAGGCGACACCCAGATTCGAACTGGGGAATAAAAGCTTTGCAGGCTTCTGCCTTACCACTTGGCCATGTCGCCACAAACCTTTTGTATATATACTATACGCAAGACAAAGAATTATGTCAAGGTGACATTATTTATTTAGAAATCATTTTTGACATAAGAGCTTTAGCTGTTTCTAATTGAGTATCTTTTTTAGCTAAAATATCATCTCTTTTTAGAGGTTGTATTATGTCAGGTTTTATACCTCTCTTGTTAATATCATTTCCATTTGGAGTAAGATATTTTGCGATTGTTAAATTTAAACCTGTTTGGTTAGGCATAGGAATAATTTTTTGTACCATACCTTTTCCATAGGTTTTTGTACCTATAAGTTTTGCTTTGTGGTAATCTTTCATTGCACCTGAGAAAATCTCACTTGCACTTGCACTTGCCCCATCTATAAGCAATATTATTGGTTTATTTATATTTACATTAGTATCTTGTGCCATTACATCGTAATGATAGCCATTTCTACCTACAATACTAACAATTTTGCCTTTTTGTATAAATATATTTGCCACAAATATGGCATTTTGTAATAGACCTCCTGTATTTCCGCGAAGATCTATAATTAATCCTTTTGTTTTATCGGTATTTTCTAAAGCTTCTAAAAATTCATTAGGAGTTGAATTACTAATAAAACTTGATATTTGGATATAACCAATATTTTTATCAACAGAACTTTTTACTGTTTTTATTGAAATTTCTTTTCTTATTATTTTTTTACTGATGTATTCTTTATCTCTCAAGATATCAACATTAACAAAAGTATTGCTAGGACCTTTTACAAGATTTGCAACTTCAGCTAATGACATACCACTAACTTTTTTTCCATCTATAGAGATTATAATATCGTTGACTTTTAGGTCTGCAAATTGAGCAGGTGTGTTTTCGATAATGTTAATAATTTTTATTTTACCTGCATCACTTATAATATTTACACCAATACCTGAAATTTTTGAAATGATTGATGTATTTTGTTGAGCAAATTCATCTTTTGTTAAATATCTTGAGTATGGATCATCTAAACTTGCAAGCATTGTTTCTATTGCAACTTTAGCATCGTCAGGAGTTTTTATTTTCCCGCGATAATGGTTTTTCCATTTTACCCAAGATTGATAATTAAAATTTGGGTCATAATACTCATTTTTAACTGTTTGCCAAGTATAATCGAAAAATTTCTGTGGATTTAATGTTGTTGTAATAACTTTTTTTTGTTCAATATCCAACATTGGATTATGAGAATTAAGATAAAAAGAGTTAACGGCAAATAATGTAATTGCTGTTGCTACAAATAAGATAACTGCTTTAATCCTTCTTCTCATAATTTTATTTAACATCAAGGATTTTTTTTTATCAATATACTTTATTATTAAAACAAGTATTTATTCAAAAATCTTTATAAATTATCAAAGCCAGGTGAATATGACGGTAAATTTTTATAACCTGTATTTTGCATCACTGCTTTTTTAATATATTTGTTTGAATAATTACCTTTTTCAAGTAATTTTTTTAATGTATTTTCGCGTTTAACTAAGGCATTATTTTCTTGATTACTTTCAGGATAAATTTTTAAAATATCATCCCAAACAAAAGCTTCCATTGTCCAAGCATAAGTTTCTTCAGCAAGAGAGTTAAATTCATCTTGGTGCAAAGCTTCATGTGATAATAATGCTGCTAAAGCTCCTGCAGGTGCATCTTTGTGTCTGTTACTTATATAAATATATAAGTTTTTCCCTTTTTTCCACCCTAAAGCATCAAAAGTTGCATATTCTTCATTTATTTGTCCTAAGTCCCTAAATTCTATTTTTATTGGTCTTTGAGATAAATTATTTCCTAAAATCGCATTTCTTGAGAACATACCTTCTGTATCTTGAAGCATATCAAGTGCAACATAAAATACTTCATCTTTACTGATATTTTTATATGTTGGTGTAATTTGTTTTATATATTCCGGTGTGTATTTTGCAGGGTATTGATGTGGAACTGTTAATTCCGGTGCATTTGCTGCAAAAACAGCTGTTTCAATTGCAAATAATACGGTAATAATACTTAATGTATTTTTTATAAATCTTCTCACTTCCATTTTATTTCTCCAGTTAAATCTTATATAATATGTATTATATTTAGCTTTTTTTTAAAATCAAAAATTTTTAGACTTAACTTATTATTTGTTTACTTTTCTATTTAATTTTACAAGTTCCGAATACATAATTTTATATTCATTTGAATTATCTATACTTTCAGCTTCTGATATATATTCTAAGGCTGTTTTATAATCCTGTTTTGTTTTATAAAACTCACTCATTTTTGTATAATATACCGGATTATTCAAATCATACAAAATTGCACGTTTCATACATTCAATAGCTTCATCTAAGTCGTTTAATTTTTCTCTTACAAGTGCTAAATAATAATATCCTTCTGCACAGTTTATATCAAGAGAAATGGCTTCTTGAGCATAAGTTTTTGCTGTTTCATAATCACCTTGTAAAAAGGCTGTTTTAGCTCCTAAAATAGTCCCTAATATATAATTCGGGTTTATATCTAATATTTTTTTTGCTAATTCTAAAGCTTTTTCATAATTTTTTTGTTTGATATATATTTCAGCTAAATCGCTTAAATAATTTAGATTTTCAGGGTTTTGTTCAATAATTTCATTTATTAAATCTTCTGCTTTATTAAAAATATTTAATTCTGCATAAATTTTACTTAAAGATATTTTTGTAAAATTATCATCAAATCCATTTTGTAGATTTTCTTCAAGAATATTTTTAGCACCCAAAAAATCCTTTTTTTGAGCTAATAATAAAGCTTTTATTACTCTGGCTTGGGAATGTTTTGGATTGATTTCTAAAATTGCATCGATTTCTTTTTTAGCTTTTGTAAAATCCTTTTGATCATAATATAAATAAGCTAAAGAATATCTATAATCAATATTATCTGGTGCAATATATAGTGCTTTTGAATATGCTTTTTGTGCTTCTTCAATCCAACCGTTGAAGAAATAGGCATTTGCAAGATTGTAATAATATTTGTCATTAGATTTGTCTATATTTGCAGCTTTTGAAAAGTTTTTTATTGCATCAATAAAATTCATATTTTCTAAATCAAATAGGCCTAAAAAGTTTAGAATTTCAGGATTTTGTGAATTTTTACCAATTTTATTGAAAATATCTTGAGCTGCTTCAAAATTATTTTCATCAAATTTAATTCTGCCGTTTAATAACAGTACGTTTTCATTTTCACTGTTGCATTGAGTTAATAATTCTTTTGTTTTTTCAATTTCTCCATTTTCATAAAAAGCTTTAGCGCATTCTATTTTTACATCATCATTGAAATATTGCGAATTTTTATATTTATCAAGTTCGCAAAATAATTTCAATTTAGCAAGAATTTTGACAAGAGTTTTAAGATTTTCAGTATTTGGTTCATTTTCAAATAATTTTTCTGAAATAGATAATACTGTATTAAAATCTTCTTGACGCTCTTTGATTGTTCTATATATTTTTAAACTATTTACATGTAAAGGATTAAGCTGTAGAACTTTATCAAGATATTGAATTGCTCTTGAATAGTTGTTAAGTAAAAAATATAATTCACCTATTTGTGATAATATTTCAGGGTTGTCATTTTCTATTTCTAAAGCTTTATAAAGCATTTCAATTGCAGGTTTATATAAACCTGATTCTTTCAATTCAAAAGCTTGCTTAATATATTCTATACATTGTACATTTTCCATAATTTTACCCATTTCTATTCTTCAACAACTTCTGGTGGAATATATATTTTTTCTGATGGTTCTACAGGTTTTTCTTTCTTTTGGAAGAATGGTAAATTTTTAATATCCCATTTTTTCTTCTTCTTTTTAGGTTCTTCCACTTTTTTATTGATAATAATTAAAACTTCATCTTCTCCAGCCATTTTAAGGTTATTTCTGGCAATTCCTTCAAGACTATTATCAGAAGTTATAACTTTTTTTTCAGTTTTTAAATCTTGATTGCGTAATTTAGCTTGTTTTAAAAGGTTTTCAAGAGTTACAGCTTTACCTTGATAAGAAATAATCTTGGATATATTTAAAATTGCACCATAACCAATTTGAATTAAACAAAAAATTAAAACAATCGTGAAAAAAGAATAGTAAAACTCAGTTTTTTTGCTGCGTTTTTTCTTTTTCTTAGGTGTTTTTTGATTATTTTCTGTATCCGAGTATTCTACCGTCAAGATTTTATCCCTCTTAAACCAATTATAAACAAAATTTATTTATCAGACAAAAATATTTTTAGAAATTTACAATTTTATATTGGTTGAAAATTTAAACTGATTTTTTAGTAATGTGTTGGTACTGTCAAAAATTGAGCTTGTCCCAAGTTCAAATAGTAATCTGTTTTTATCTCTATCGCCAAATGGATTGATTGAAACAGTAAATTCAGCTTTTCTGATATTTTTTACAATATCAGCAGATAATGTTTCTCTAAGTGTAAAATACTGATTAAGTTTTAACTCAGGTGAAAAATAAAAATTGTCGTTATAATTGTTGTTTGTAGAATTTATTGTTTTTTTATAAGCAGAACTTATTGCAAAATGTTTTGTGTCAAATCTTGAAAAAACGCCCGTTGATTGTTCAAATTCAGCATAATCTATACCTTGTTCATAAATTGTGCCGGTTGAAAAGTGTCCTTTTTGTGTAGTGTTTGTATTGGAAACAGGAGATATACTATATTCCATATTATTAAATCTGGAATAACTATCAGTTTTACCAAATAAAAGATGAGGTTTTGCTAAGTATTTTTGACCTTTTATTGTTTCAGGCTTTTTTAAGTTTATTGATAATGTTTTATCAAGATTTTCATCAAGTGTTATTGTATCTTCTTCACCTTCTGTATATTCAGCGTATCCTTTTAATACATCTGAATACATATCAGAAATTTCGTAATTTTCGCTATCTTCATCTTCTTCTGATATTGTTAAGTCTTTAGAATCTTGCGAAGTATCAGCTGTAATATCATCTGATGTTATTACTTTTAAATTATTGTTATTATTGTTTTTGCTTGTTACAGTTTCTGATATTTCTTTTGAAATTTCACTATCTTCCGGAATATGGTATATGAAAATGTTAGGTAAATTTTGCTCTTTATTTAAACATTGTTTTGGGTTTTCAGCATATACAGGCAAAAAACTCAAAAGAAGTAAAATTATAATAAAGCTCATCTTTTTCATACAGACATTTTACTCCATTTTGTTTATAACTTCAATATATATCTGCAAGTTCGGTATATTTGTAATAAAAGTTATATGACTTGACAAAAATTTTTTTGTATGATAATATACAGGTGGGGTAAATGTATATTTATAAGTCTTATCATTCGATGAGACTTTCTTTTTCTCAATTTTTATATATTTTAACCCTTTTTATTATTGACTTTAGTGAAAAACTCATTAAATACATGCTGGTACTCATCTATTTAGATGATTTTTGTCAAAAAGATTGAGTAAAAATGTCTAAATACCCGATAATATAAGTAAGTAGCATGTAGAGGTAGTAAAATGAGATTAAACAGTGGAATTCACTATAATGATAACGGTTTGACTATGTCAATCAGGGCTATGCACTTAGATAGTGAGCTGATTGGTATAAGTAATGAGAATATTGGTGGATTTGATAAAATTGGATATCAAAGAAAAGAAGCTGTTGTGTCTTCATTTGCAGAATATTTAGGTGTGCATGCTCTATCAACAACAAAAGATGATAAAATCGGTCGTATTGCAGTGTCAGAAAATCCTTTGGATATTGCAATTGCAAATAAAGGTTATTTCCAAACTAAAAATGAAAACGGTGTAAAACTGACAAGAGATGGGCGTTTTCAAATAGGAAAAGATGGAACTTTATTAACTTTGGAAAATGCTCAAGTTTTGTCAAATTCAGGTACTCCTATAAAATTTCCATTTATACCTCAGGATTTAAAGCAGGTTAAAATCGATAAATCAGGTAAAATAACAATGTTTAATCCAAATACCCATAAATTGACATTGATTGGTCAATTAGGTGTTGTGGATACAAACGGTATTATGGTTATGGATCCTAATATAAAACAAGGATATAATGAGTTTTCTAATGTTTCATTAGAAAGAGAATTTTTAACAATGATGCCTGTTATCAAAAATTTTGATGCTAATAGACAAATGTTTATGCTTCAAAACTCAGTATTAGGTAAAACAATTTCACAATTGAGTACATCATAAAAGTAGAGGTTTAAAAGATGTATAATTTACAAGGAATAATTTCAAAAGGTACAAATAATGCATTAGTTCAATTTGAACGATTTGGTCAAATTGCAAATAATCTTGCCAATTTTCAAACTACAGGTTATAAAAATGTAACTTTTGAACAAATCTTAAGAGAAGATGGTTATTTAACCGGTTCTGTAAGAACAAATTATACTCAAGGTTCAATCAGAATTACAAGTAACCCTTATGATGTTGCAATAGATGGAGCCGGTTATATTCCGGTTGTATCACCATCAGGCGAAGTACAATATACAAGAGATGGTGCTTTTGTTCAAGGAAAAAATGGTTATCTTACAACCAGAGATGGCTGGTTGGTAGGTGAAGGTATTCAAATTCCAACAAATTGTTTTAAGTTTGAAATAAAAACAAATGGTGATGTTTTGGCATATGATTCCAGAGGTGCAAAAGCTAAAAAAGTTGGTACAATACCTTTGGTTCGATTTGATAATCCTGCAGGCATGGAACAGGCTGATATGAACCGTTTGAAGCCTACTGAAGATGCAGGTGAAGCAAGACTTGTTAAAAATCATGATTGCATAAAACAAAATAATTTAGAAGCTTCAAATGTAAGTATATATCGTTCTGCAACAGATTTATTAAGATTGAATGCTTCTATGTTAGCAAGTATGCAAATGATGAAGCTGGCAGATACAATGTATAACAAAGCAATAAATATCCGAGAAGCTTAAAACTAAATAAATGAAAGGTATAAAATATGTACACATCATTAGATAGCATGGGTAAAGTTTCATTAATGTTAGGTTTGATTTCCCAAAGACAAAGAGCTTTGGGTTCAAATGTTGCTAACGTAGATACACCAGGTTATGTAAGACAAGATATTAACTTCGGTCAATATTTAAGTACAATGAATAGTCCTTTGGAAACTAAATTATCAGAAAAATTGGGACCTTCCCCTATTGCAACTGATCAATCTGAAGAACCTGTTAATGCTGCTAATGAGTTGCTACAAATGCAAGAAAATTCTATTTTATATTCAATGGCAACAAGAAGAATGTCAAATATAGTTACTGAAATGAAAACAGTAATCAATGTTGGAAAATAATTAAGGTAGGTGATATCAAATGGGTATAATGGAATCAATAGATATAGGTGCAAAAGCACTTCAAGTTCATGGAAAACGTATAGATGTCCATGCCAAAAATATTGCAAACCTTGATACACCAAATTACGTAAGAAAAATTCCTGTTTTAACTGCGGTAGATGATGTTTCTTTTCATGGACTATTGAGTAATATGAAAGAAGATGTCTTTGGCGTAGGAACTTTACCTTATTTACAAGGTGGTGTAAATTTTTCCGGAGTAGTAGAAGATCCAACATTAGGGCAAAAAATATATAAACCGGGTCACCCTGATGCAGATGAAAATGGTTACATAAGAGCATCAAATGTTAATGCTATGGTAGATATAGCAGATGCATTGGTTGCTCAAAGAGCTTATGAAGCAAACTTGGCACTTGTAAATATATCAAAAACTATGGCGCAAAGAGCTTTGGAAATTGGTAAATAATTTGTAGGTAAAAAACAAAAAGGTATGGAGAAATATAAAAGTCAATTTATAATAAACTTTGGTAAAAGTTTACAAGCAAATGTTTTAAAATGGAAACAAATACAAAAAGATTCTATAAAAAGTTTATATTCAATAAATTCTTTAATGGCGTATTTTTTGTTACCATTGATTGGCTTGATACCTGCAAAAAGGGAAACTTTATCTAATTATCATTGGGATATGCATGGCATTTTTTATTTATTAATTTTTTTATTGGTCATTTATATAAATATATCTGTTACTAACAAAAATTTTCAACTGAGTATAAAAAAAATATTGTTCCCTGAACTATTAAGAGTTTTTGGGTATATATATTATGGCGAAAACACTTATTTGAAAGAACTTTTTTTAGAAACAGAGAATGAAAACATTACAGATGATTATATTAAAAATCTAATTTTAAAATATAATAATGAGACTTATGACGTAAATTTAAATAATGCTACATTTGAACAATCAAAATTGTTTACTCATAAAATTACAGAAAGACTTGATGATGATATTGTTTTTGGGGAATACAATGATGTTAAGTTCACAATGGTAGAAACAGATTTTGGTTGGAATGCAAAGAATAAAAATCATACATACAATCGTATGTTTAAAGGGATTGCACTACATTTTAAATTAAATAAAAAAATTACTTCAAGAGTTATAATTACTACAAAATTTACATTAACTAAAATTCCTGAAAATTATGAAAAAGTAATAGTAGAGTATGAAAAATTTAATAAAAAATATAATGTGTGGGCAGAAAAAGGTACCAATGGTCAAATTGAAGCCAGATATTTACTAAATACAGCTTTTATAGATAGGTTTATGCAAATACAAACAAGCTTTAGGGTAAATGAGATGAATTGTTCTATATGCGATGATTCTTTATTAATAATGTTATGTACAGGCAAAGATTTATTTGAAATGAATTATTTGTTTGGAAAAGTTGATGATGTAAATCAATACAAACATTTATTTGAAGAATTTGCTTCAGTTTTTTCATTTATCGATATATTAAAGTTATCAAATAAAACAGGTTTATAAGATACCAGGTTAATAATTAAATGTATAATAAATTAAAACAATTTAGAAAATTAAAAAAATATATAAGTTGGAATATCATTTCAATTGTTGGTTATATAGGAATTATAATAACAATGATTTTTTTAATGATGTATTCAATAGCTGCATCTAATTTGAATATGAGATATGATCTCAATGAATTTTATACAGATTATATTTCCAAACATATATTTAAACCGTATATTGATTTTTACAAATTTCAAATTTTTGTAATAGTAATGTTATTGATAGGATTTGCTTTTGAATACAGACATAATAATGAAAATAATTTATCAGGGTTACAATTGTTTGAAAATCATGAAAAATTTTATTCAGTAATTTTTTATTCAGGGTTGATATGTAATATAATTCCTTTAAATATTATTATTATAGTATTAATCAGCATATTAATAAAAATTATAAATGCTATGGTATAATACTGAATATTATTATATTACTCAGCTATTACAAGTAATTATGTTATAATAGAATTACATAAACAAAATGTCGATATGGCGGAATGGTAGACGTGCACGTTTGAGGGGCGTGTGGAGAAATCCGTGGGGGTTCAAGTCCCCCCATCGACATTATTTTAACCAAAAAAGTTGCGAGTCGACCATTTATGATTAATATACGTAAAAATCCTTTATATCACCTTATTAGTATTGCTACTTATATTTTATTAGCATTAGTCGTATTAACATGTTTT
>CALUYT010000008.1 GCA_944325085.1 Candidatus Gastranaerophilales bacterium
TTGTAGTGAATTTTGTTTTCGTCCCATTTGTCTTTTGGTTTGTCTTCTCCTGAAGGGTAACCTATAGCGATTATATTTAGTGGGATGATTTTATCCGGAAGTTTTAGTTCTTCTTTTACAATTTCAACTCTTTCTTCTCTTGGGTAGCAGCCAATCCATACTGCACCTAGATTTAGTGCTTCTGCTGCTAATAAAATGTTTTCGGTTACTGCTGAGGTATCTTGTATCCAGAATTCGCTTACCCCTTCTTTTGCTGTGTTTCCTGCTACGACTATTGCAAGTGGGGCTGATGTTAACATTTTTGCATAAGGGTGTTTTGTTGCTAATTTATCCAGGATTTCTCTGTTATCAACAACTATTAGTTCCCAAGGTTGTAAGTTTCTTGCAGAAGGTGCTGCCATTGCTGCTTTTAATAATAGAGTTTTTTCTTCATTAGGAATTGTTTTACCTTTTACAAAATTACGTACAGATTTTCTGTTTAGAATATTTTTTAAGATGATTTCTTTTTCCATATTTGCCTCCTGTTTTTTATAAGTTTATCATAATTTTTTAGTATATATATACCATTTTCAAATAATATGTTTGAAATTTTTAATTAATAGTTGTATAATAATCTAGTTATAAATTATAGTAGTTATTAGTATATACAGAAAGAGTTAGAGGATAAATAAATGAAACTTCACATGCAAATTCTTATTGCCTTGGGTTTAGGTATTAAACGTAATTGGCATATATTTTTTGGTATTATAGCTGGTCTTTTTGTTGGAGTTTTTCTTCATTCTCATCCCAATATTTTGGTAAATAATATTTTAACTTTTATAGGTCAAGTGTTTATAAGATTGATTCAAATGGTTGTTATACCTTTGGTTGTTTCTGCAATTGTAATTGGTATTACCAGTGTTGGTGATAATAAGCAACTTGGTAAATTTGGTTCAAAAATGGTGTTATATTACGGTATTTTAACTACTGTAGCTGTTACAATCGGTAGTGTGTTAGCTTTGCTTGTTAAACCTGGTGCCGGTGCAGCTCATTATATTGCTGCTAATGTTGCTTCTGATGTTCAAGCTTCTGTTGCTACTGCTATGCAAGAACAACAGGGTAATATTTTGAATTTGTTTTTAAGTTTTATTCCTAATAATCCTTTTGCAGCTGTTGCATCTGGTAATATGGTTCCTATTATTCTTTTTGTTTTAGTTTTTGCGTTAGCTTTAGCTAAAGTTGGAGATGTTAATAGACCGATTGTTTCATTTTTTGAATCTGTATTTGCTGCTACTATGAAAATTACTGATTGGATAATGCTTTTTGCAGCTCCTGGTGTTTTTGCATTAACTGCAGTTGCTGTTTCTAGTTTTGGTGGCGGTATTTTTGCTGCTATATCTAAATATTTGTTAGTTTTATTAGCAGGTTTTGCAATTCAAATGTTTATTATTTATCCGGTATTTTTAAAATGCTTTTCTAAAGTATCTGCAGCAATGCTATTTTCTGCAATTGCAGAAGCTACGATGGTTGCATTTGGTACTGCAAGTTCATCTGCTACTTTACCTTTAACTATTGCTTGTTGCGAAAAAAGAGGTATTTCTCATAAAATTTCAAGTTTTGTTATTCCTTTAGGCGCAACTTTGAATTTTGATGGTACAGCTTTATTACAAACAGTTGCTGTTATATTTTTAGCTCAAGCTTATCAAGTACCTTTAGATCCATTTTTAGTTGTTCAAATTGCTATACTTGCAATTGTTGCATCTAGTACTTGTGCAGGTATTCCAGGTGGTGGTTTGATTACTATTGCACTTATTTTGAACGGTATGGGATTAAGCCCAGAACAATTAGTTGCAGGTTTTGCATTCTTATTTACAATAGAAAGA
Organism: Candidatus Gastranaerophilales bacterium; assembly: GCA_944325085.1. Classification (GTDB taxonomy): domain Bacteria; phylum Cyanobacteriota; class Vampirovibrionia; order Gastranaerophilales; family Gastranaerophilaceae; genus Zag111. The sequence goes on from CALUYT010000008.1 coordinate 1,863, forward strand.
ATTACAGATATGTTTAGAACTACTATAAACGTTACTTCTGATGCTGTAGTTGCTGCTACTATTGCTGATAACGAAAATGAAATCAATTATGATTTGTTGAATAATCCTGCAGCATATGAAGAAATTGCATAAGAATTAATTTAATTAGTTTGTGCTAAAATCTTTATATGAATAATTTTAATATTACAGATGACGCAGCATCAACTTTATTAGGTAAGAAAATTGACGGGTTTGATTTTTATAACCCGTCAGTTCTTGTATGTGTGCCAAGATTTGAAAATAGAAAACAGTATAATATCTCGCCAGAAGAGTTGCCTTTTTTAGGGTATGATGTTTGGCATTCTTATGAATTTTCTGTTTTAACAAATAACGGTATTCCGGTTACTAGAGTTTTAAAGTTGAGATATAGTGCGGATAGTGAATTTATCGTTGAATCTAAATCTTTAAAATTGTATTTGAATTCTTACAATATGTCCAGATTTGGTGATAGTGTTGATGAATGCTTAAATATTTGTAAGTCTATGATTGAAAAAGATTTGAGCAATAAATTAAAGACTGATGTTGTTGTTAATTTTTTACAAGACGATATTAAGCCTGTTGATATTTTTAGTGATTTTGTTGACTTGACAACTATGGTAGATGTAAACAATTTAAAAATTTCATCATTCAAAGAGGCTCCGGAAGTTTTAAAATTTGTTGAAACAAATAATAAAAAGGCTAATTATTTGAAATTTTCATCTTTAAGATCAAATTGTAGAGTTACTCATCAGCCTGATTTTGGTGATGTCTATATATATTATTATTCTGATAAGCATTTATGTGAAGATAGTTTGATAGAATATCTTGTTTCTTTTCGATCAGAGTATCATTTTCACGAAGAGTGTTGCGAAATGATTTATAAAAGATTGTATGATTTATTAAATCCTGATGATGAGTTATGTGTGTGCGCACTATATACTCGTAGAGGTGGTATAGATATTTCTCCTGTCAGATATAGTAATTCTTGTAAATTTGATGGGTACAAAGATTTATTAGATATAACTAAGTTTGCAAGATCAGGTATTAAACAGTAGTTTTAGATTTTTATGAATAACAAAATATTAGGTAATAAAGGTGAAGATATCGCATCTAAATATCTGTTAGATAACGGATATTGTATTGTAGATAGAAATGTTCATTTTTCAAAATTTTGTGAGATTGATATTATTGCAAAAGATAAGGATATGTATGTTTTTGTTGAGGTAAAAACTCGCAAGTCTGAAAATTTTGGTTCGCCTTTTGAGGCTATTACAAAAACAAAATTTAATCATATAAAAACCGGAGTATTATCCTATATTCATGAACATAATATAAAAAAATACAGAATTGATGTTATCGGGATTGTATTATATCCGAATTTAAAAATTGAACATTTGAAAAATATTTCAATATAAATATTTTTTTAGTAGAATATTAATAATAGGGATATATTGAATTAAGGAGAAATAATAATGTTAAAAGGACCTTTTTTAGATAGAACTTGGATGGGACAGAATCCTGATTATGATTCAGCTGATATTGTAATGTTAGGATTACCTTTTGATGGTACAGTATCTTATCGTCCTGGCTCAAGATTTGCGCCTGAGCAAATTCGTCTTGCAAGCTGGGGATTAGAAGAATATTCTCCTTATTTTGATAAAGATTTGGCAGATGTTAATTTCCATGATGTTGGAGATTTGGAATTTCCTTTAGGAAATACTTACAAAACATTAGATCAGATTGAAGAAAATGTTGAACAAATTTATAAAGATGGGAAAAGAGTTTTTGGTATTGGTGGAGAACATTTGGTTACATTACCAGAGGTTAAGGCTGTATCTAAGTTTTATGATGATTTAGCTATAGTTCATTTTGATGCTCATACTGATTTGAGAGAAGAGTATATGGGTGAAGAAATGTCTCATAGTGCTGTAATTCGTCATATCTCCAAGTTTGTAAATCCTAATAATATCAAACAAATAGGTATTCGTTCAGGTATGAAGGAAGAGTGGGAGTTTATGGAAAAACATAATACTCTTTGTAAGCAATATAATGATTTAGATAGTTTAAAAGGGAAAAAAGTATTTATTACTGTTGATTTAGATTGTCTTGATACTTCAATCATGCCTGGCACCGGAACTCCTGAAGTTGGAGGTATGACATTTAATGAGTTAGTAGGATGGTTTAAGTATTTAAAAGATTTTGACATAGTTGGAGCTGATGTTGTAGAGCTTGCACCTGATTATGATGCAAGTGGGGCATCAACTGCAGTTGCAACAAAAGTTATTAGAGAACTTTTAATGATTATGTAAGTTTTATTTTAATGAGGTGTTATGTTAGGTCAAATGAATCTTTTTGATATGGGGGCTTCTGATAATTCAGATAGTTCAGATTTGAAAGATGATATAAAAAGTAGAATTGAATACTTAAAAGAGCAGATCAATAAAAGTAATTATCTTTATTATGTTGAGGAAAATCCATATTTGAGCGATTTTGAATATGATAAACTTTTTGCGGAATTAAAAGAGTTAGAAGAAAAATATCCTAATCTAAAAACTCTTGATAGTCCAACACAAAGGGTTGGTTCTGTAAGTGAAAAGTTTTTTTCTCATACTCATAAATATAGATTGTATAGTCTTGATAATACTTACAATGCTGAAGAACTTACAAAGTGGTACGAAAGAGTTTGTAAGGAGTATAATAGAGAACTTGAACTTGTTTGTGAGTTGAAAATAGATGGACTTGCTATTGCTTTAACTTATGATAAAGGATTATTTACTTTAGGGGTTACTCGTGGTGATGGAATTACAGGCGAGGAGATTACTCAAAATTTAAAAACGATAAAAGCTATTCCATTAAAACTCTTTGAGCCAAAAACACTAGAAGTTAGAGGCGAGATTTATATGCCAAAATCTTCATTTGAAAAATTGAATGAAGAAGCTTTATCTCTAGGAGAAAAAGTTTTTGCTAATCCAAGAAATGCTGCTAGTGGATCTTTAAGACAATTGGATAGTACAATCACTGCAAAAAGAGATTTGTCTATGTTTACATATACCGGAATTTTTGAAGACAGTGAAGATAGTAATATTAAGACTCATTATGACGGTATGCAATATTTAAAAAAACTAGGTTTTAAAGTTAACCCTAATATTAGACTTGTGAAAAATATTCAAGGGGCTATCGAATATTGTAATGAGTGGGCAACTAAGCGTTTTGATTTGGATTATGCTACAGATGGTGTGGTAATTAAAGTAAATGATATTGCTATTCAAAAAGATTTAGGATATACAGCAAGAGCTCCAAAGTGGGCTACAGCTTTTAAATTTCCGCCAGAGGAAGTTTCAACAAAGTTATTGGAAATTGAATTAAATACAGGAAAGACTGGTATTGTTACTCCTGTTGCAGTTTTAGAGCCTGTGCAATTGGCAGGAAGTGTTGTTTCACGAGCAAGTTTACATAATTTTGATGAAATTAAGCGCTTGGATATAAGAATTGGTGATACTGTACTGGTAAAAAAAGCTGCAGAAATTATTCCTAAAGTAGTCAAGGTTATGGATAGTGAGATACATAATTCTCTTCCTGAGTATAAAATTCCTAATACTTGTCCTGCTTGCGGAGCACCTTTAGTTGAAAAAGAAGGTGAAGTAGGTTTGTATTGTACTAATTCTGGCTGTAGTCAGTTGATGTGCGCTAAAATTGAATATTGGGTATCAAAAGAGGCTATGGATATAGATTTTGTCGGTCCATCTTTAATTCAGCAGCTTTATGATAAAAAGTTTATATCTAATCCCGTTGATTTATATAGACTTACACAAGAAGATTTGATGAAATTAGATTTGATAAAAGAAAAATCAGCTTCTAATATTTATAATTCTATTCAAAAAAGTAAAACCAGACCGCTTAATAGACTTTTAACTGCTCTTGGTATCAGGCATGTTGGGAAAGAAACTGCAGATATTTTGTCTGGTGAATTTACATCTTTAGATGAATTAATGCAGGCTCAAATTGAAAGATTATCTAATATTGAAGGTATTGGTGAAATTATAGCTAAATCAATATATGATTATTTCCATGATGAGAATAATTTACAATTGTTAGCTGATTTAAAGTCTGTTGGTATCGATCCGGTTTCTGAGTCTATACAAAAATCTGATAAGTTAGCTGGTAAGACTTTTGTTTTAACTGGGACATTAAAAAATATGACAAGAGATGAAGCTAGTTCAATAATAAAATCTCATGGCGGAAAAACATCTTCTTCCGTGTCTAAAAAGACTTCTTATGTATTAGCCGGAGAAAATGCTGGTTCAAAATTGGACAAAGCAAAAGATTTAGGTGTTATAATATTGACAGAAAATGATTTTCTTGAAATGATAAGATAGCAAAAAGGATTTTTAGAAGATATGAAAATTATTCAAATAGATGGTATAAGAGGTTTAATAACAGCAGCATTTATAGGTGTATGTTTATTTGCAGGTTTTGTTATATTTCCTGGTATGGTAGCTATGCATTATTGGAATAAGTATTTAGTGAATTTGTATATGTTTCCAACACTTAGCTTATTTCAAGGGGTTCTTTTATGGGGTATAGTTGCTATTTCCTATTTTATCGTTTCAAAAAAAGGTCTTGCAGTATCTTTTAAAAATACTCCGGAATTGAGTGATGAAGAATTGGATATGATTTTAAAGAAGGCTAAAGTTAGTACTCAAATGAAAATGATGAACAAAATCATGTCTAAAAACGATAAATTAGATTTACATAAAAGAGATGTAAGTAATTCAAATAAAACTAGTGAATCATCATTTACATCATCTCCGTTTTCAGTAAATAAATCTGATTCTGTAGAAAAAGCAGAGGAAGATAAAATTTCTAATGTAAAATAGTCGGTAATTTGGAGGTATTATGAAGAAAATTGTTGTTATGTCACTGCTTGGGGCAGCTATATTTTCTGTTCCATTTGTATTTTCACCAGCAAATGCTGTGAGTGTTAATTCATCACAAGATAAAGGTTATGTATCTGTTTCTTATACAGCGGAAAAAGAAGTTTCTCCAGATACAGTTGAAGTTGCTATTGCTGTTAGAACAGAAGATAAAAAGTCTATGCAAACTGCAATTAAAGAAAATAAAGAAATATCAGATAAAGTTTATGAATACTTAAGAGGCGCAATTACTCCTGCTAATGGAGATTATCTCAAAACAACTAATTATACTGCTTCTCCTCATTATGTTTATAATAGTGGGAAAAGATCTTTTGAAAAGTATGAAGTGTCAAATTGCATAATTGTTCATACAAAATCATTAGATAAAATTGCTCAAATGATAGATAAGTCTTTAGCTCTAGGAGCAACAACAGTAAATAGTTTAACTTTTAGTCTGTCAGAAAAAGATAAAGAATGTGCAGATATATTAACTCAGGCAACAAAACAGGCAAGAAAAAGAGCAGATGTTGTTGCTGCTGCAGCTGGAACAACTGTTAGCGGTATAAAAAATATTGACACTTCTTGTTCTGTAAATGCAAATTATGCTGCGCCACAATATAGAAATATGTTAATGGCAAAATCTGCAGGTGCTATGGATTCTGCAGTTGCAGAAGCGGCTCCGATTGAAGCTGGTGTAATTAAAGTTTATGCAAATGTTAATGCTAATTTTTATTTGAAGTAGTTTAAATGGTATTAATATAAAAAAGCCGAAGATTTAATCTTCGACTTTTTTATTATGAATGTTTTTACTAAATTTTTCTTTTTCCGCCATTCAACCAAGGTGCAGCTTCCAAATCATCAATATTGTATTTTAATAGATAATCTGCACTGTATGTGTTGTCTGAATTTGCAGGTTTTGCTGTTGTTGTAGTTTTCTGGTTATTAACATTTTGTTGATTTTGTTGTTGAGTTCTTTGTGCAGGAACTTTATTATAATTTGTATTTGTAGTGCTTGTTGCAGCTGCAAATACTTGTGTTTGCATAAGTAAAATAGCTATCAAAATTGCTAAATTTTTCATTTCATATCTCCTAATTTGCTACTTTATTAGTATTTTAACATGGAAATTACTTTTCCGCAATTTTCTAATTTTTCTCTACCATTTAGGTCTGATAATTCAATTAGAAAAGCTGCACCCACTAAATTGCCACCTGCTTTTCTTACAAGAGAGCAAGCAGCTTTGGCAGTACCTCCTGTTGCTAATAAATCATCAACAACAAGAACATTAGCACCTTCTTCTATTGCATCTGCGTGAATTTCTATTGTATCTGTTCCATATTCCAAATCATAAGATTCTTTGATTGTTTGTGCTGGTAGTTTATTTGGTTTTCTTATTGGAATAAAACCACAGTTCAATTTGTAAGCCATAGGCATTCCGAAGATAAAACCTCTGCTTTCAATTCCTGCGATATAATCTATTTTTATATCTTTGTATTGTTCACAAAGATAATCTACCATCATTTTCATTGTTTCAGCATCTTTTAATCCTGTTGTAATATCTCTAAATATAATTCCTTCTTTTGGAAAATCTTTTACTGCTCTAATTTTATTTTTTACTTCTTCAATTGTTAATGTTGCCATTTATTTTCTCCTATTTCGTTAGTAATAACCTTTTTAATTCTTCTTTAGCTTGTTTTATTTTTGCTTTTGCTTTTTGTATAGCATGTTCGTGTTGTATAAGACCATGAGCGGTTTTTCCCCAGTTCATGTCTTTTTTCATAAATAAAATTTTAAATCCAATAAATAATACTAATGGGAACCAAATTAGTAGTAAATATATTGAAGTTTCAAAAGATTGGATAAGCGCATCCATTCTTGGCACATTGTCATATCTTCTTAAGCTATATCTGCAAGCCATGATGAAACCTAATCCAATTATACATCCCATAATTACAGATGACATAAGTATATGAGGAGGTGCATCTTTTACAATTATTTTCGTAAGGAGAATGCCTATTTCTATTATAAACCATCCAGGCATAATGAATTCGGAAATATAAGCTATCATATCTAATCTTACACGCATAGACATTTTTTTTGATGTTAGGATATCCCAAAAATATTCTAAATATCTTCTTATTGTGCCTTCAAGCCATCTTCTTCTTTGTCTGTAAAGTGGGAAAAGGTACATAATGCCTTCTTCATAAACTACAGTATCAGGACAAAATCTAACGTCCCAACCTTTGATATGAAGTCTTGTGGACATGTCTAAGTCATCTGTTATTGTGTAGTTATTCCAACCTCCAATATCTTCAAGAGCGGTTCTTTTTATTAATTCTCCATTTCCTCTTAATTCAACAGCACCTTTAACTGAGTCTCTACTTACTTGGAAGTGTGTGTCCATTGTCATTTCGTTATTTTGACATCTTGTTAGAAGGTTTACATCTTTATTTCTGACAATTTTTCTGGCTTGAACTGCACCAACATCTTTTGGTTCTAATTCATATACAAGCTTTGTTAAAAAGTCAGAATCCATAGTTGCATCAGCATCAAATACTAAAATAGCATCACCTTTTGCTAGTTTTAATGCATCGTTTAATACTGCTGATTTCCCAGGGAAAGCATCTTTATCTCTTATAAGGGCAATAACTTTTTGAGGAAATTGTTTTTCTAAATCTTTTATAACTGCAGCTGTATTATCTGTACTTCTGTCGTCAATTGCTATAATTTCGAAATTAGGATAATCTAAGTTTAATACTGTTTTAATAGTATTTGTAATTACTGATTCTTCGTTATGTGCAGGAATTAAAATACTTACAAAAGGTTTGTAGTTTTCATTTTTCTTTTGTGGGTTTTTTGAGTCTATTCTTTGTTTAATTTTATATGCGATTGTTGTAAAAATAGCATAAGTTGCCATTAGCGAAACTAAAAGTGCCAATCCCCAAACCGTGTAGCTTTGGAAAATATAAATAAAGGCTGTTAATCCCAAGACAATAATAAATAATAATATTCGCTCTTTCATATCCACCTAATCAATTAATAATACATTCTAAAATATGTACAATTTTATTTTAGCAAAAAATTTACCCAATATGTCGTATTATAAACATATTGAAACATTTTTTAAATTTGTTTGATATTTATGGACATGTTTTTGTGTATGGCTAAATGTTATGTAAAATCTGTGTTTAGCTATAAATAATTGTTTGAAATTCATCTATAAAGATGTTTTTTTCGTTAAAAAGTGTTAAAATTCTTTAAAATACTTGCATAGTTAGAAATTTCTAATATAATTAAGTTTGTAGAGAAAAGAAGGAGTTTTATTATGAACAAAGAAGAATTGGTACAAGAAATTTCTAAAAAAGCTAACGTTACTCAAAAAGAAGCTGCTGAAGTATTATCTTCATTAGTTGATACTATTCAAAAAACTGTAGCTAAAGGTAAAAAAGTAACTTTAGTTGGTTTTGGTACTTTCGAACCACGCAAAAGAGCTGCTAGAACTGGTCGTAACCCACAAACTGGTAAAGAATTAAAAATCCCTGCAAAAACAGTTCCTGCATTCTCAGCTGGTAAAAAATTCAAAACTATCGTTAACGGAAAATAGTTTGTTGAATTTTTAATATAAGTTTTTGGTTCCTGTTATATTTAACAGGAACCTTTTTTATTTTCATATTTTTGATATAATTTTGTCCAGATAAAAGGAGAGGATTTTATGTTGGATACAATTTTAGCCGGATTAATAAACTGGATCGAGCATGTTATTACTGCAATGGGACCAAGTGGTATTGCGTTGTTAATGGCTATTGAGTCATGCAATATACCGTTGCCATCTGAAGCTGTTTTACCGTTTGCCGGGTATTTGGTTAGTAAAGGTGAAATGGGCTTCCATGTTGCAGCATTTGCAGGTGCAATTGGTTGTGTAATAGGTTCAATCCCTTCTTATTATATTGGATATTTTGGCGGACGTACTTTTGTTGAAAAATATGGTAAATATTTTTTGGTATCTAAAAAAGATTTGGAAGACGCTGATAGATGGGTTGAAAAATATGGTGATTGGGCATTCTTTTTATGCAGAATGTTGCCAGTTATAAGGACTTTCATTTCTTTACCTGCGGGAATTTTAAGAGCAAGAAAAAGAGTGTTTTTCTTATTAACTTTTTTAGGCTCTTTAGTTTGGAGTTATGTTTTAGTTTATGTAGGTGTAAAACTTGGAGAACACTTGGATAAGTTAAAGTCTATATGGCATAAATTTGATGCTGTAATAATTCTTGTTTGTGTAGTTTTGGGTGCTATATATATTTATAAACATTTAAAACATTTGAAAGAATCATAAAATGTAGTTAAAGATATTTAGAATGACAATCAGTACCACCTGTTTTTATAAGGTGGTATTTGTTTGCAATTTTTTCAATATCTTCAGGGGTAGAAAATTTAATATATTTTCTCCATCTTGGGTATGGATAATAAACTTCTATGCCATCAAGTCCCATTGAGATTAATTCTCTGATAAATTTATCCATGTTTAAAGCCCAACAGCATGCCGGATGAGCTAAAACAGCGATTCCACCAGCATTATGAATTTCATTTATAAGTTCTTTTAGATTTCTTTTTGCAAATATTCTTATGATATCAGCTTCTGTTTCTTTTTTATTTTTAGCATAGAATTTTTTTAGATTTTCATAGTTTGTGTCTATGCCATACCCTAGTAAGTGTAAAAATATGTATTTATACCAAACATCGAATTCTACACCTGGTATAACTATTGGATCTTTATGGTCAATATGACCTTGGGGTGTATTGTGATCGGTAATAGAAATGTATTTGTAATTTTTATTTTTTGCTTGTTCTATCAATTCAAGAAATTCAGCATCTCCATCTGAATATTTTGAATGTATATGAAGATTTACTTTATTTGATATGTAATCTTCTTTTGTAAAGCTCTTAATTAATTCTTTGTAATTTTCCATTGTTTTTATAAATATATTTGTAATAAAATTATAATACAACAAAGGAGGTTATATGTCCAAGTATGAGGTGAAGAATAGTTTATGGTTTGTACTTGCAGAGGGTGTAAAAATTTATTTTTCAAATATAGATAAGTTCTTTTTATATATGTTATTCCCTGTATTTGGGCAAATAATTGGAATTATATTGGCTTTTAGTTTAAGTTTGGGTTTTGCGGATAAAGTGGTTGCCAGAGTTGACAGTATATCTGTTGCGTTATTGTTTATCTTGTTATTGGCACTTCCCGGATTGTTGATATTTGCAAAAGCTTTTTGGGATTTTATGGTTGCTTATGTCGCTCTAAATTCAATGACAGAGGGCGCAGTTACTACAGGTAAGGTTTATGACTTTCAATCCCATAATGAAGTTGCAACAAGAAGAACTTTTAAGTATATAATTTTACTTTGTTCTGTTGGTGTATTAAGTTCTGTTGGTTCTAGTATATTTTTTATAATTCCAGGTTTTATTTTGTGGATTTATTTTATATTGGTTTATCAAGTATTTACTTTTGAACCTGAGTTGTCTATTCCTGATTGTTTTAAAAGAAGTTTACTTTTAGTTAGAGGCGAATGGTTAAGAACTGTAATTTTAATGTTAGTTTTGACGTTTTTCTCAATATATATAATTACTGAAGGTATTACTGTTGTCTTTGATTATTTGAATTTGACTGATAAAGTTGCAACATTGTTTAATTACTTTACTAATCAACTGCCATTAGATATCGTAAATCAAATATTAACATATTGGCATATACCTATAATAACTCCTGATATGATTTCAAAATTTATATTTTATTCAATCTTATCATTTATTGTTATGGGGTTGACTTTGCCTATTAGAAGTATTTGTTGGACTTTGTGGTATAAGAATTTGTCCGATTTAAAACTTTCTGTTAATGCTCGTTCAATGAAGGGATCTAAGAGATCTTATAAAAAAGAACGTTCAGATTATGGAGATGATTAGTTTAGATGTTTGTTTGTAAAAATTGTAAGTCAGTTGATAAATTTGAATTAATGTTTGCTCCTGATTACCAAGGAGAAAAGAACTTTTCGCAAAGATATAATGACAAAGGTGAGATAGAAATTACTGTTGATGGTTATGTTTTTGTTCCTGATTTACAATTTATGAATGAACATGCTGTTTGTAGGTATTGTGGACAGATTTATATGTGGGATTATCAGGTATAGTTATATATAAGGAGGGTTTATGAGAAAAGAAAACCGAGATAATAATCAAACAAGAGAAGTTAGGTTTACCAGAAACTATACAAAAAATGCTTTAGGTTCTGTGTTAGTTGAATTTGGGGATACAAAGGTTATTACAACAGCTTCTGTAGAAGAAGGTAAGCCTAAATGGATGTCAAAAGATGATTTAAGAGGTTGGTTGACTGCTGAATATTCTCTATTGCCTTCTTCTACATCTACAAGATGTCAAAGGGAAAGAACTAAAATTTCTGGCAGGACACAAGAAATTCAAAGATTGATAGGCAGAAGCTTGAGAGCTTGTGTAGATTTAGAAAAAATGCCTGATATTACAATTACTATTGATGCTGATGTTATTCAAGCTGATGGTGGTACCAGAACTGCAAGTATCTGTGGTGGGTTTGTTGCTTTGTCAGATGCTATTGAAAAATTGCTAGCTGATGGAACTTTAAAAGAAAATCCTATTATAGAACCTGTTGCTGCAATCTCTGCAGGAATTGTTGATGGTGAAGTTCGTTTGGATTTGAATTATGAAGAAGATTCTCATGCTCAAGTTGATTCTAATGTTGTACTTACAAAAAGTGGCAAAATTATCGAATTTCAAACTACAGCAGAAGGGGAACCTTATGAGTTTGATAAGATGATTGAGATATTCAATGTCGCCAAAAAGGGAATTGAAGAAATTATTGAAAAATATTAGATTTTGATATAAACTCAACCTATGCAAAAAAAAGTATTAGTGAGTTTATTTGTAATATTTATATTTTTGAGTTTTGTTTTATCTTCTTATGCAAAATCCGCTGAGGAGCCGGTGCAATCAACGCAAGGTCTTCAAATAGATGAAAGTATTGAAAAATCAAAGCCTACTTCAGAGCAAAAAAATGAACAAAAACAATCAAGAAATCGTTTAAATAAATACATAAGGGTAAAAAAGCAGATAAAAAAACAAAATTCAGTTAGAAATAAAAAATTAAAAGAACTTGAATATTTGGAGCGTAGGTTAGAAGCAAAACAAAGAAAGTTGGAATCATTAGATTCGACTATAGAGAAAGGAGAAAAGGAATGAAGAAATTATTAGTTTCCCTAATGGCATTATCAGTATTTTCTTTTGGGTTAGCTGCTCAAGCTGGACCTTTGAGTAATGCATTAAATAATGCAGCAAACAAAGTTAATCAACATGAGCAAGCTTTAGAAAAAGCACAAAAAGACGCTCAAAAACAACAAGAAGCAAGACAAAAAGAAAGAGAAAAACAACAAAAAGAATGGCAAAAGAAACAAGAGCAAATGAAAAAAGATGCTCAAAAACGCCAAGAAGCAAGACAAAAAGAAGTTCAAAAAAAGAAAGATGCTTGGAATACTTTAATTGGAAAATAATAAGCATTTTTAATAATAAGCAAGGCAGATTTTATATAAAATCTGCCTTTTTAATTGCTCGGTAAATTTATCTATGATATTATATAAAAGTCAGATAGGGGAATACATTTATTCATGATATTAGAAAATGATTTAAAGCTAATGAAAGGTTCAAAAATAATATTTGAAACACTTAAATCTTTGGGTGTTGATACTATTTTTGGTTACCCTGGTGGTATTGTTCTTGATATGTACAATGAATTGTATAATCAAGATGAAATAAAGCATATATTAGTTAGACATGAACAATCTGCTGTCCATGCAGCAGAAGGTTATGCCAGAGTTTCTGGAAAATGTGGTGTTGTTCTTGTTACGTCTGGTCCTGGAGCTACTAATACTGTATCTGGTATTGTTAATGCATATTTAGATGGATCTCCTATTTTAGTTTTGACTGGACAAGTTTTTAAAAATTTATTAGGTAAAGATGCTTTTCAAGAAGCTAATATTTGTGATATTACCAGAACTTGTACAAAAAAAGTTTTTCAAGTTACTTCAGTCGATGATTTAGAATCTACGTTAATTGAGGCAATGAATGTTGCAATGTCCGGTAAAAAAGGTCCGGTTGTAGTTGATTTGGTTAAAGATGTTTTTTCAGCTCAAGGTAATTATAAATCTTTATATCATACAACTTCGACAAATTATCAAAATAATTTTTCATTTGATGTTCAAAAAATTGTTGATAGATTTTTAAATTCTAAAAAACCGGTTATAGTGTCTGGTGGTGGAGTTTTACAATCTCATTCTGAAGCTAATTTATATAAATTAGCTAAAGGTCTAAATATTCCTGTTGTTGATACAATGATGGGTTTAGGCACATATGTGCAAGATGATAGTAATTATTTTGGTATGATTGGTATTTTTGGAGATAGAGCTGCTAATCAATTATTGAAAGACGCTGATTTGATTTTGTCTTTAGGTGCTCGCTTCAATGATAGAATTACTTGTATGTTTAAAGATGTTTCTTTAGGCGAAAAGTTTATTCAAGTTGATATTAACCCCGAAGAAATTTCTAGATTTATTCAAGCTTCAGATAGTATAATTGCAGATATTGGTGAGTTTTTAGATGAATTAAATTCTAAGTTATTTAGTTTGAATTTAGATTATTCAGATTGGTTGAATTCAGCAAATCAATTGAAAGCTTTGAATGTTAAAAGAGCTAGAAATACTAATTTACTTCATTCTTATGAAGTGATTAGAAAGATTGATGATTTTACTAAAAATAAAAATATAGTTTTTACATCAGAAGTAGGGCAGCATCAATTATGGGCTGTACAAAATTTAACTTTAGGTAAGGATCGCAAAATTTTAGTTTCCGGAGGTTCCGGAACTATGGGCTTTGGCTTCCCGGCAGCTATTGGCGCAGCTATTGCTGATCCTAAAAAATCAGTTGTTTGTATTGCTGGTGACGGTTCGTTCCAAATGGGAATTCATGAACTTGCAACTTGTGTTGATTACAATCTTGATGTGAAAATTATGATATTAAATAATGGATATTTGGGTATGGTAAGGCAATTACAGGAAAAATTCTGTGATGGCAGGTATTCTCAAACCAAAATTTCTAACCCGGATTTTCTAATGCTTGCAAAAAGTTATGGTATAGAAGCTTGTAGAGTTTCAGAATTTGATGATATTGAAAAGGCGTTATCTTGTGCTTTTTCTCATAAAGGTCCATATGTAATTGACTTTTTAGTCGAACCTATGGAAGTTTTGTAAATTTTAGAAATTTATATGTTTTTATGATAAAATACATGTATTACCCTATATTTTGAATTAAGAGGCTTGAACAGTAATGAACGAATCGGTAATAAAAGAAATTAAATCAATATACTCAGGACGTATAAAATCTGAAAATCCAGTTGTAGTTACACCTGAAATTCAGACTATCAAGCCTGACAAAAAAGAGCATAAAAGCTTTTTTAATGGGGTAATTGATAAGTTAAATATTATTGTTAAGAAGTAGATTTGTTTATTCGTTTTTGCATTGTTTACAGTCATGTTTGCAGTTGTTGTTGCAAGAATTATTTATTATTTGTGTAAAATCAAATAATATATCATTAAATACTGAATTTATAACTAATGGATATAATGATGAGCTTATTTTTATTATTTCATTCAAATACTCGTCAAAATGTGTTGAAAGTCCTATTAGTATTGGATATTGAGCTATTATTTCATCATAAAAATTATTTTGTTTGATTTGATGTATTGTTATTCCGCTTACTTTTATTCCACTTTTAAAAGCTTCATTTATCGCATTATTTACTTTGAATGAAGGTAAAAGTGAAAAATGTAAATTTAAAATTTTATTATTGCTATTAAAAATATCACTAGGTAATTGTTCGTATCTATCTATTAAAATTATTAGATTAGAATCTGAACTGTTTTTAATTTCATTTAAGTCGCTAATTATTTCAACTTTGATATTTTTATTTGATAAATATATTTTTATTGAATTAACAATTTCAGGAAAGTTTGTGTTATTTAAAATTTTTATATTATTGTACATTGTAAAATCCTTTGTTTATTAAAAAAGTCCGACCCTATTAGAGAGTCGGACTTTATAAAAAGTATTAAAATTAGTGGCAAAGTGCAAGTAAAACACCTGCAGCTACTGCTGAACCAATTACACCAGAAACGTTAGGTCCCATAGCGTGCATCAATAAGTAGTTTTGGTTGTTGTATTCCAAACCCACTTTATTTGATACTCTAGCAGCCATAGGTACAGCTGAAACACCAGCAGAACCAATTAATGGGTTGATAAGTTTTGGTTCTCTATTTTGTATTTTAGCCATCATAATTTCCCAAACGTTCATTAATCTAGCCATTAAAACTCCGGCAGCTGTAGCAAATGAGAATGCTAACACACCTAGAATTAAAATGAATAAAGTTTGAACAGTTAAGAATTGTTCTGCAGATAATTTTGAACCTACAGATAATCCTAAAAAGATTGTAACGATGTTGATTAATGCATTTTGCATTGTATCAGATAATCTATCTACAACACCGCATTCTTTACATAAGTTACCAAAAGTTAAAGCACCAACAAGTGGGCAAGCATCTGGTAATAGAATTATGCATAAGCCTAGAACAACAAGAGGGAATACGATTTTTTCTCTTTTTGTAACAGGTCTTAATTGTTCCATTTGAATTTCACGTTCTTTTTTAGTTGTGCATAATTTCATAATTGGAGGTTGGATAACTGGAACCAATGCCATATAAGAGTATGCAGCAACAGCAATTGCACCTAATAATTCAGGAGCAAGTTTTGTAGTAACGTAAATTGAAGTAGGACCATCAGCACCACCAATGATACCAATAGCACCTGATTGCGGTAAAGTGAAGCCAAAGCAGCATAAAGCTAAAAGCAATGCTCCGAATATACCAAATTGAGCAGCACCACCTAATAATGATGTTTTAGGGTTTGCAATTAATGGACCGAAATCTGTCATTGCACCTACACCCATAAAGATAATCAATGGGAATAAACCTTTATGAATACCAGCTTCATAAATTATTCCTAAAAATCCTGTAGGTTCTGCAATTCCTGCAACAGGAATATTAGATAGTAATCCACCAAAAGCAATTGGAACTAATAATAGTGGTTCAAATTGTTTTTTAATACCTAACCATAACAAGAATAAGCATATAACTAACATTATAGGGTGACCATATTGGTGTAAGAATTGACCAAATGAACTAGTAATAGTAGGGTCAACCTTTTCTATCATGTTATATATACCTGTAGATTGCCACAGTTGTAATAATCCTTCTGATAATATCATCTGCGACCTCCTAACCTACTGTAACCAATACTTGACCTGTTTGTACTTTGTTACCAACTTCAATTTCAACAGATTTTACTGTACCTGAAACAGGTGATTTGATTTCGGTTTCCATTTTCATAGCTTCAACTACTGCGATAACATCGCCTTCTGCAATTGAATCACCTTCTGAAACTAATACTTTAAGAACGTTACCTGGTAATGCAGCTTTTACAGGAGTACCTTCTCCAGTTGCAGCTTTTGCTTCAATACCTTCTTTTACGTTGAAGTCATATAATTTACCATTAACTGTAGCTTTTCCGCCTTCGAATGCTACTGCATATTTTTTACCGTTAACTGTTACTGTATATTCATTAGAAGAAGTTGATGTTGTTGATGGTTCAGCTTTTGCTTCGTTTTTACGAACACCAACAGTTCCTTTTCCTTGTAAGAATAATATACCTTTTTCTTTACAAGCTGCTGAAATGAAGATGTTTTCATCATTTACTGGTAAACCTGCATCTTCAAGACGTTTTGTTGCAGCTTTGATACCTTTTTCAGGATCTCTATCGTTGATATCAACAACTAATTCTGTAGTTGGTTGTAAATTAAGTTGTTCTGCTGCAATTTTAACAATTTCTTGATCCGGTTCACAAGGAGTTTTTCCGAAATATCCAAGAACCATTTTTCCGTAACCTTCTGCAATTTTCTTCCATTTGCCAAACATTACGTTATTGAATGCTTGTTGGAAGTAGAATTGAGAAACTGGAGTTACAGATGTTCCGAAACCACCTTTTTCTACAACTTCTTTCATTGCAGCTACAACTTCTGGGAATTTTTCCATTAAGTTGTTGTCTCTTAACATTTGAGTATTTGCTGTTAAAGCACCACCTGGAAGAGGTGAAGAAATAATCATTGGGTTAACAGCTAATGCTTCTGGAGGTAAGAAGTAATCTTTCATACATTCTTTAAATACTTCTTCTGTTTCTAGAATTTTTTCAACATCGATACCTAGATCATATTCAGTACCTTTTAATGCGTGCCACATAGAAACGATATCAGGTTGAGCTGTACCACCAGATACTGGTTTCATTGATAAGTCGATACAGTTAGCTCCACCTTCTAGTGCTGCTAAGTATGCTGCTAAGCCTGTACCTGCTGTTTCGTGTGAGTGGAATCTGATATCAGCATTTTCACCCAAGATTTCACGAGTTCTTTTAATTGTTTCATATACTTTTCTTGGAGCTGATGTTCCTGATGCATCTTTGAATGCTAATGAATCAAATTCAATACCTGCGTCTAAAATAGAACGAAGTACTCTTTCGTAGAAATCTACATCATGAGCGCCTGTACAACCGATTGGTAATTCCATCATTGTGATTGTTACTTCGTGTTTTAGACCGTGTTTTTTAATACATTGGCTTGAATATAATAAGTTATTAACATCATTTAATGCATCAAAGTTTCTAACTGTAGTAACACCGTGTTTTGCAAACATTTTTGCGTGTAAATCAATAATATCTCTTGGTTGAGAATCTAAACCTACAACGTTAACACCTCTTGCTAATGATTGTAAGTTGATATCTGGACCTACAGCAGCTCTGATTTTATCCATTGTTTCGAAAGCATTTTCGTTACAGTAAAATATTGGTGATTGGAATCTAGCACCACCTGCAACTTCGAAATGTTTAATTCCGGCAGAAACTGCTGATTGTAATGCAGGAATAAAGTCATCAACAAAAACTCTAGCCCCATAAACTGATTGGAAACCATCTCTGAAAGATGTATCCATAACTTTAATAAGTTTCTTTCCCATAGATTTTATCCTTTCTTATAAAAATTTAACTAACTTTTTTTTGCAATAATAGCTGCAAGAGCAACCGCAATAGCTTCATCTACATTTGCGCTTACTTTTTTGCTAACTGTTTTTACTTCTTCTACTGCTTCTGGGAATAATTTGTTTAAATAAGCAATAATTTTTGACATGATATCCATACCAAAAATCATAACTGCTAAGAAGCACAAGACTACGCCCATGCCCATGGCCATCAAAATAAGCCCTTCAATTAGTTTTGTCATAAAATATCTCCTATCGTAAGTACTATATCTTTATTATTATTATCTAATAAAATTAATTCACCATTATCATTTATGGATTTTGCAATTCCTTTTTCTACTTTGTCAAAAATTTGGACTTGCAGTTCTTTATTTAAAAAACAATTTCTATCAATATAATCCTTCTTTATTAACTGAAATCCATTTTCAAGAAATTGATCATAATTTTTAAAAAATTCTTTAATAAGTTCATCTCTAAATGTTTTTAGGTCTATATTTTTATTTAGTTCTATATTTAATGCAGTTGCAATCTTATTAGGTATAGAATCAACATCTTGTTTTTTTGCGTTTAGGTTTACTCCTATTCCAACAATAAGACCTTTAAATTTTGAACCTTGCATAACTGTTTCTGATAATATTCCTGAAATTTTTTTCCCGTCAATAAGGACATCATTAGGCCATTTTATTTGAGGTTTTAATCCGTAATTTTCAAGGACCTTGCACATTACAACTGATAAGTATTGGGTAATGTTTGGGTAAATTTCACTAAATTCATTAGAAGGTTTTAGAACAAATGATAAAAATAAATTGCCATTCCCTAAATCTACCCAAGCTCGATTTAATCTGCCTCTGCCGGCAGTTTGTTTTTGAGCATGAATAATTGTCCTATCTGCAAAATCTTCAATATTTGATTTTGCATAGCTATTAGTAGAATCTACCTCTTCTAATTCTATTATTTTCATTTTCTCCCCTGACGGATTATCCACGTGTGCTATTATTATATAACAAACAAAATTTTATTTGCTAAATTTTTTTTTCGGTGTTACCATGAATGTGCGAAGGGAGAAAAATGGAACACTGGGTTTATTCTACAACGATATTTGGTCATGGTGTATCATTAAATATGGATACATTAATTACTATGTGGCTTTCAATGTTGTTACTTATAATTTTGGCTTTGGTTACAACAAGACGATTGGATATGGTTCCCGGAAAATTGCAATTATTTGCGGAAAATATAGTTAGATATTTTAATAATATTGCAAAAGCAAGTATGGGTAATGATGAAGCTCAAAAGCATATTGCAATTATTTTGACATTGTTTATGTTTATTTTAACTGCAAACCTTGTTGGACAACTTCCTATGAAAATAATTCATTTGACATCAGGTGAATTAGCTTCTCCTAATAATGATATTAATATGACAGCAGCAATGGCTATTGTTGTTTCTATATATTATATATTTTATGGTGTTAAAAGAAATGGGTTTAAGTTCTTTTTTAAAGGCTTTAGTATTGATGGCATAATCATTACTTTGGTTGATACTTTAGAATTATTTGTTAGACCTTTTTCTTTGGCGTTACGACTTTTTGCTAATATTTTGGCAGGAGAGTTATTAGTTGCAACATTTATTAGTTTGTGTGCACTAGTTATACCTCTTCCATTTATGCTTTTTGAATTGTTTGTTGCTTTGATTCAGGCTTTGGTATTTACTTTGCTTTCAACAACATATATTTCGATGGCAGTACAGGAAGAATAAAATAAGTTTATATTTATAAAAATAATAAAAAATAAAAGGAGAGAATTTATGGCAATTGAACAAACTTTAGATTTAGCAAAATTAGGTGCAGGTATTGCAATAGGTTTTGGTGCTATTGGCGGAGGTTTAGGTCTTGGTATTGCAACAAAAGGTGTTTTAGATGCTATCGCTCGTCAACCTGAAATTAAAGATGAAGCTTTTAAAAACTTCATTATCGGTGCAGGTTTAGCAGAAGCTACTGCTATTTATGCATTGTTTATTGCTATTATGTTGTTATTTAAATAGGATTTTTACTGATGATTGAATTTAATGCTACATTTATAGTTGCTATGCTTAGTTTTGTATTATTCATTTTGATTATGAATAGTATATTTTATAATCCTATTCTTTCTATAATTAGAAAAAGAGATGAGTATATTAATTCTAATTATTCGGAAGCGAAGACTTTAAAAGATACTGCTCAAAGTTTGAATGAAGAAAGAGAAATTAAGCTTAATCAAACTAAAGAAAATTGCAGACAAAATTTAATGTCTGTTGTAGATAAAGTTCAATCTGATGCGGGTCAAAAAATAAAAATTGCAAGAGATCATTCTAAAGCTGCAATTCAAACCGGTAAAGATAATGTGCACGCTAAAGAAGAAGAAGTGAAAAATACGATAAAAACTGAAGTAATTAATGACTTAGCTTCTTCTATAGTTAGTAAAATTACAGGTATCCAAACGGTTGTTGATAGTTCAGATGATGCAACTCTTACTAAAATAATGGAATAATTTTATTATGCAAGAATTTATCTCAGTTTTAAAACTATTATTAACTTCAAATTTTATCAACTTTATTATAATGTTGTATGTTTTGGCTTATATATTTAAAAAATTCAATTTAGGCAAAGGTATTGATGCTTCTATTGAAAAAGTTAAGGATACAATAATAAAATCTGATGAAGAAAAAGCTAAAGCTGGAGATTTGGTTAATAATGCCAAGGCTTTGTTAGAAAACTTGCCAAAAGAAGTAAAAGATATTGAGGATATTGCTAAAAATAAAACTGAGGTATTTAAAAATAAAATAGAAGCTGATACCAATAAAATTATTGCAAATTTAGAAGATAATATCGGTAAAGCAATTTCTATTGAAGAAAAGAAAGTATCTAATTTACTTACTGATAAAACTTCTAAAGCGTCAATCGAGCTTGCAAAATTACAGATTCAAAAAATGCTTAAAGAAAATCCGGATTTGCATAATAAATTTATTTTAGATAGTTTAGATGAATTTGAAAAGGTACAATTATAATGACTTACAACACAATATCTACAGTTTCAAAAAATTACGCAAAGGCTCTTATGGAAGTGGCTGAGGAGTCTTTAGCTTATGATGTTTACAAAAATCAACTGAATGATATTTGTGATGTTTTAAATTCTTCACAAGATTTGAGAATTGTTTTGGCTAATACTTCAGTATCTTCATCTAAAAAAATTGAAATATTAGATAGCGTGTTTGCAAATAAAATCGAAGATAAACTTTTGAATTTTTTAAAAATTCTCATTACAAAAAATAGATTTAATGAACTGGAATCTATTAGTGCAGCTTATAATGAAATGTTAGATAAGCGTTCTAACAAGAAAACAGTTGAGGTATATTCTCCGATAGCTTTGAATTTTGAAAATAAATCAAATGTATTGTTCAAATTAGAACATAAGTTAAATTGTGAAATTATTCCGATATGGAAAATAGACGAATCTCTTATAGCGGGACTTGCTTTTAAGTATGATGATACAGTTATAGATATGAGTGTCCGTTCTAAGTTAGAAAATTTAAGTAAGAAAATAACTAGATAGAGGGAAAATTATGGTATTGATACAACCTGATGAAATTAGTTCAATTATAAAAAGTAAAATTGACAATTACGAACTTCAAACTGAAGTATCTAATACTGGTTCTGTATTAGAAATAGGTGATGGTATTGCCAGAGTTTATGGTCTTCGTAATGTAATGGCCAGTGAATTGGTTCAATTTGAAGATGGCCATGGAACTTTAGGAATTGCAATGAACTTAGATGAAGATAATGTTGGTGTTGTAATTCTTGGAGAATATACAAATATAAAAGAAGGTACAATAGTAAAAACAACTAATAGAATTGCTTCTGTGCCGGTAGGTGATGGTTTAATTGGTAGAATTATTGATCCTACAGGTAAGCCTTTAGACGGTAAAGGTGATTATCCATATACAAAAACAAGACCAATTGAGCGAGTAGCTCCAGGTATTGTTACCAGAAAATCTGTTCATGAACCATTGCAAACAGGTTTAACTGCTATTGATGCATTGACTCCAATTGGTAGAGGTCAAAGAGAATTAATCATTGGTGACCGTCAAACTGGTAAAACTGCAATTGCTATTGATACCATTATTAACCAAAAGGGTAAAGATGTAATTTGTATTTATGTAGCAATAGGACAAAAAGCTTCTACAGTTGCACAAATTGCAAAAACTTTGGAAGAACACGGAGCTATGGATTATTCAATAATTGTTTCTTCTACAGCTAATGAATCAGCTCCATTACAATATATTGCACCATTCGCAGGTGTTACTATTGGTGAAGAATTTATGGAACAGGGCAAATCAGTATTAATTGTATATGATGATTTGTCTAAACATGCTCAAGCTTATCGTGCGATGAGCTTGCTTTTAAAAAGACCACCAGGACGTGAAGCTTATCCTGGCGATGTTTTCTATTTGCACTCAAGATTATTAGAACGTGCTGTTAAATTAAATGATGAATTAGGTGGGGGCAGTATTACAGCTTTGCCTATTATTGAAACTCAGGCCGGTGATGTTTCTGCGTATATTCCAACTAACGTAATTTCAATTACAGACGGACAGATATTCTTAGAAAGTAATGCATTTAATGCGGGTATTAGACCAGCTATCAATGCAGGTATTTCAGTATCTCGTGTTGGAGGTGCTGCTCAAACTAAGGCAATCAAGCAAGTTGCAGGTAAATTGCGTTTGGATTTAGCACAATATAGAGAATTGGAGGCTTTCGCTCAGTTTGCTTCAGATTTGGATGCGTCAACTAAAAAGCAATTGCTAAGAGGTCAAAAATTAACTGAAGTTTTAAAACAACCTCAGTATAATCCTTTGAGCGTGGCAGAACAAGTTTCAATTCTTTTTGCCGCAAATGAATCTATTTTAGATGATGTTGATAATAATAAAATTGCAAAATTTAAAAAAGATTGGTTTGTATATTTCAATGCAAATTGTGCAGATTTAGTTGAACGTTTGAATGCAGGTTCAGCTTTGTCTGATGATGATAAAAAAGTCCTTACTGAGGCTTTGATGTCATTTAAGAGTACTTTTTAAAATTTAAAGGAGACAGACTATGAAATGTTATAATCACCACGATAGAGATGCTTTTGGTATTTGTTCTATTTGCGGTAAGGGCTTATGTCTTGAATGCATGAATACTAAAAATGATAAAGTTGTTTGCAATGATTCTAATTGCTTGAATATGCTTAATTTAAAACGTATATTTTCTGTGATTTTAACTATTGCAGTAGTTGCAGCTTTGTTGGTTTTTATTTTCGACTAATGTAGGTTGTTATGGGTAATTTAAAAGATATAAAAAACAGAATACAAAGTATAGAAAGCACAAAAAAAATAACTAGAGCTATGAAGATGGTTGCCGCTGCTAAGGTTAAAAAATCAGAAACAGCAGTAAAAGCATCTAGACCATATACAAAAGAGCTAGTTTCTATGTTTCAAAAATTGTTTAATTCAGTTGAGGAATTTAGCAAAGAAACCTTGAAAATCAAATATGCGATTGATGATTATCCTGATTTATTAAAAGTTCGGGATGTGAAAACTGTAGGTATTCTTGTAATTACTTCCAATAAAGGTTTGGCTGGTGCATATAATGCCAATGTTGTTCGTGATACTTTAAAACGAATAAATAGTTATAAAGAACAAGGTATTGCAGTTCGATTATTTATCGCCGGACAGAAGGGAATTTCTGCATTGCGAAAGAAATGTTTACAGATTGGTTGTCCTATCGAGAAGAAGTATTATTCTGCGGTTGATACCCCTTCACCTATAGAAGCTCGTGATATTGCAGAAGATATGGCAGAATACTTTGTAAGAGGTGATATTGATAAAATTGAAATAGTTACAACTCGTTTCAAAAATATGATGAGTTATTTTGTTGAAGATTGGCAGGTACTTCCGGTTACAGGTGTTGTTGATGTGCATGAACGTCATAATGATAATGTGCTAGATCCTTTAATGGAATTTTTACCTGATAAACATCATATATTGCAAAAAGTTGTACCGATGTATATGACTAATATATTTTATCAAGCATTATTAGAAGCTCAAGCAAGTGAACTAGCTTCCAGAATGACTGCTATGTCTGCAGCTACTTCAAATGCAGAAAAAATGATTCATGAATTATCGGTTGAATATAATAAAACAAGGCAGTTTGCAATTACTCAAGAAATTATTGAGGTAGTATCGGGTGCAAATGCTCAAGCTAACTAAATAAAAAAAGATTCGTTATTTTAACGAATCTTTTTTTATTATCGAACATTTAATATTTTATTTCCTGTAAAGTTTTTATTGTTTAGAAATGCTCTATTTTCTGGTGTTAGCATATTATCAGTTTGAGGTATTTGTTCTTCAACTTTTGCACTAGCATTTTCGTTTGCTTTTTGTGCTGCTTTTTTAGCTTCAAGTTTATTTGTTATATAAATATTAAGTCTTGGAATTCCTACACCTAAAGCTAATGCAGAGTATGCGTATCCGGCAAGTTGAGCTATAGATAATATTTTTAATTGTTTTTTAGCAGGGCTGTTAGCAGGTAGGGCTTTCATCATTTCTTTGAAGCTTAGTGCTTTTCCGTCTTTGAAAACCTTATCTCCTAATGCTGCGTGAAGAACTTCATCTCTTGTTTTTAGTACGGAGTTTGTAATCCATTTAAGAGTGCCTTCTCCATCTTTTTTGATTAATGATTTATCCATACTTTGAGCAACTAATTTTTGTACAAAGTTTCCTAATATTAACCAACTTGCAAATCCTAGGGTATCTTTTATTGTAGATTCTCTTAACTCATTGTCGTTTCTTGAAGATAAGAATCTTGACATAATTGTTATACCGTAGATGAATTTGAATTGTTTAATTGTTGGAGTGAAGCCTTTAAATTGTAAGTTTTTAATAAGTTCTTTTGGCTTTCCTATTGTAGCTAAAACTCCACCACCAAATAATAATGCAACTAAAGATTTTTTAATTTTAAATCCTGTTGATTTATCTTCTTCTCCACCGCCTACAAATCCGCTTTTACCTGTCTTTTTCTTTGTTAAATACATATTTAAAGGTTGAGCAGATATACCAACAGCAGACGCCATACCTATACCGATTAAAGAGCGTTTTACATTCATTGATTTCATTGCTTTTAAAAATGCATTTTCAGCTATATCTGCATTTTTATTAATTGTTTCAATGAATGTTTGTTTTACGGTATCTTTATTAAATACTTTTCCTAATTTGTAAGTGTTTTCAATAATTGAATCTACTGTATAGCGAGAAGTATGAGCTTTTTGACCTTCTTCGGCTACTATTCTTAAGTTGTTTTCAACACCAAGAGAAGATGTAATTGTTGCTTTAAGATTTGCAAAACCTTCTTTGCTTATTTTATTTGTATCAGTATTAATTTCTTTTTCTAGGATAGACGCAGCTTTTTCTATATCTGCATCTTTTATTTTTACCCATTTACCGTTTTCATTTGCACTTAATGCTTCGTATTTTGATAATACTGTCTTTAAGTGTTCATGAAGGATATTTTCAGGTTGTTTTTGTAATGTATTTTTCCATATTTGTCCTTGTAGATTTAGAGTTTCATCATCTGCAAATATAGAGTTTGCTTTAATGTCTTTATCTCCAAATTTATAAAGACCGTTAATTCCTGTAGCAAGAACTAATCCGGCAAGTGTTCCATAGGCACCAACTAATGAATGGTTTGCTGTTCCCATACCTTCTCTTCTAAGAGTTTCAACACCTGCATCAGGGCCTCTACCAAAGTCCGTAATAGTTCTTGGTAAAACCATACAACATAAATCAACCGCATTAGCACCCCAAGCTTGGTTTGTATCTAAAAATCTTAAAAATAAATCTGCACCACCGCTAAAACTAGGATTTGATTGGTTTTTATATTGAGTTTGGTTATTGTTTGTGAATCCTTTATTTTTGTTGCTATCTTTCGGTTGTATTTGCTTGATATTTAGTTGTCTAAAGTCACTTTCTACTTTCATAATTTTGCCTTAATGTTATTGTATCTTAACTATAGAAATTTTTAAAGACCTTTGAGTTGTCTTTTATTAAGTTTTGGGTAAATGTTGTTGTTGATGTTTTATTTTGTGCATTAGCATTTGCTAATTCTTGTTGTTGTTTTTTCTTATTAACTTGTGTTCTTGTATATATTGGAATAAATATACCTAGTGAAATTAGAGAGAATGCTAAGTTACCAAATTGGCATATAGCTCTTAAATTTTTAGCTTTTGTTCTTAGAGCTTCATTAGCTATTGCTCCAAGTTCATCTGTAGATTTCATTTTTGTATGTTTTGCCCAGTTCCAGAATTTTTGGAAAGCATTAGTACCTTCTTGGGTATATAATTTATTTGTTAATACAATTCCGTCTTTATTATGTTTTTCAAGGAATGTTGCAATACCTTTTGCCGCATAATCTCCCAAGAAATAGAAGCTTGAGAATGTTGCGATATCACGAATTGTGTTTTCTTGTAATTCATTTGAATCTTCTGCGGCTGCTAAACGGCTAGAGAATGTTGCAGCGGAGATAATTCTTGCTTGATCCATTGTAGGGAAAATGTTTTTAAATTGGAACATTTTTAAGCTTGGTCTATCCATTAACATAGATAAACCAGCAACTCCCCACATTAAAGGTACTGCTATAAATTTTTGAGCAGTTAATTTTTTCTTTTCTTCAGGTGTAAGAATTCTTTCTTGGTCGTCGTTATAGATAGGCGCCCCTTTTCTTCCTGAAAGTTTGTGAGTTATCCATCTGTTAATTGGTTGAGCCGTAATTGCAAGTGGTATAATTACTCCAAGTCCTGCAAGGCTCTTTGCGTTAACTAGTTTTTTAGCTTTTGAGAAGTATTTACCTAATGTATCAAATGATTCTTTTGTCATTTGATCGTTAATGATACCTTCTTTAACTGCACCGTGTAGTATATCTCCTGCACTTTCGCAAAGGTGACTAAGGTTGCTAGAGAAGAATTTACCATCTTTAGTTTCGTCTATAAATCTAATGTTTTCTGAAATTCCTGTTTTTTGAACCATTAAGTTATAAAGCTTTGAACTATAATGTTTTTCAGGATTTTCTTTTAAGATATCTTGGGTCATTTCTCTTAATGCTTTTTCATAGTCCGCATCATTTGCCAAGATTTCTTTAAATTTTTTCAAGCCATTATTTTTTATATCTCCGTTAACACCTTCAAGGTTGTCAAACATTGATCTTAGAGTGTTATAAATTTTTTCTTCTTTTGTATTGCCACCAGCATTATTGAAATGTTTTTCAATATGATCTAATGTATCTCCGTTAGCCCAGCTTTTTGTAAGATTAGATCCTTTGAAATTTCCCATTATAGGTCTGTTTAATAGTTTTGCAACTCCTATAACGACATAACTAGGAATTAAACAGTTAATTAATAGACCAGAAAATTCACGTCTAAATGCTTCAAATCCACCAAGCAAATTCAATTTTCTTTGGTGTGTTTCGTTACCATTTTCGTCTTTTTGTTTTGAGCCTATAAATGTTTCGAAAAACGTTCTTGGTAAAATTGCTGTTGATAAATCAAGTACAGCGACATTTATCATTGGTTTTTCTTCACATTTTTGGATACCCTTAAGTACCAAGCTTCCTACTCCAGTGAAGCTGGTTTGACCCTTGTTTGGTACATTTACATATCTATTCGGGGTTCCTTTTTTGCTATTTACACTACCTAATTCAACTTTATTAATCATAATACTTTTTTATCTTTTGCCGAATATGCTTATATTATAAATAAAGCACAATTTATTGAAAAGTCCTCAATAAAAAAAATTGCTTCAATTTCTTCAAATGTAAAATTAATGTAAAGATAAATTTTTGCATTATTTTATAAAAATACAACATTTTAAATTCTTTTTGCACGAAAAACGTTAAATTTACACTTAAAATATATTAAAATTTTAAAATTATGCCAAATTTTTAATAAAAATTTTTTGTAAATTTTTATTAAGTTATAGATATATTTGGGGTTTTTAATTCATAATCGGTAAAGGTAAAATTTTTTATTCTTGCAAAAAGCATGTTTTTATAATTAATTTATCCTGAAATACATAATTTATAGTATATCTTTGTAAATCTTTTATTATAAAATATATTATATAGCTGTAGTAGAGAAAGAATTTATCGAGAAATGTTAGATATGAGAGATAGAGATAAAAGAGGATCAGGAAGTTATAGAGGATCAAGAAAAAGAACCAGAGGTTATTCTAGTGGTTCTGCTGATAATCCGTTTACAAATTATGCTGAAAGTAGAAAAAAAGATCAATCATCTTTTAGAAAAGTATTAACAATTATGACCATAATGTTTTTTACTGCTATTTTTGCGATTTTGTTGTTTGCAAATCATCAAGAATTTTTAGATAAAAAACTTGGAGATAATTCTTTTATTTCAAATTTGTTGAATAAATTGTCAGCTGAGAATAATTCTAAAGATAAGCCTGAATTTTCGTTGCCGTTTGGTTTGAAACGCCAAAATATATTGCTTCTTGGTGTAGATTCAAATGGTGCGGATTCTGATTTGTGGGTTGGAACTCGTACTGATACTATGATTTTAGTTAATATTGATCCTAGAACTAAAACTGTTAATGCTATTTCTATTCCTCGTGATAGTAAAGTTTATTTGCCAAATGGTATGGGTATTCAAAAAATTAACGCAGCTCATGCTATTGGCGGTATTGATATGACTATCAAAACTGTTGAAGATACTTTAGGTGTTAAGGTTGATAAATATATAATGTTCCATGATGATGCTGTTAGAGCTATTGTTAAGGCTTTAGGCGGTGTGGATATATATGTTGAAAAGAATATGCATTATAACGATAACGCAGGTAATTTGCATATTAATTTTACAAAAGGTAAGCATCATTTAACAGAAAAAGATGCAGTTGAATATTTAAGATTCAGACACGATGCTTTGGGTGATATTGGTAGAACTCAACGTCAACAATGGTTCTTGAGAGGTTTACTTGCAGATTTACAAAAACCTGAAACTATTGTTAAAATTCCTGAAATTATATCTATTGCATCAAAATATGTTAAAACTAATATGTCACCTTATGAAATGTCTCAGTATGCAGCATTTGCTAAAGGCTTTAATATGGATAACGTTGAAATAGCAATGTTACCTGGTGCGCCTAATAAACATGGTTATACAAGTTATTGGATTTTAGATCCTGAAAAAACTCAGGAAGTTGTTGATAGATTAATTTATAGACAGCAAGCTGAAGGTAGAAAAGAGGCTTATACTGCAAGTATTATGAGCTCTCCTGATAATTTAGACGAAGCAAGAGCGTTGAAAAAAGCTTTAGAAGCTGCAGGTATAGAGGTTAAATGCTCAGGAACTTTAAAATCTGTTCATTCTCAATTTATTGCTCATTCTAAGTATGTGACAATTGATTATTATGCAGATTTGAAAAAACAAGTTCCAGAGGTTAAATCAAGACAATTTGTTTATGATCCTGCTACATTTATGTGTGCAGATACAGATTTTACAATTGTTGTCGCTGCTGATAATAAATAATGGAGGCGTAGTTTTTTATGGTAATGAACGCTATATTAAATCGTAAAAGTGTGAGAAAATATTCTGACAGAGTTATTTCTGATGCTGATTTACATAAAATATTAGACGCTGGTAGATTAGCTCCTTCTTGGGTAAATGTGCAGCCTTGGAAGTTTATTGTAGTAAAATCTCAACAAACAAAAGATTTATTGTCTGAAGCTGCCGGTAGTCAACAACAAGTTAAGAATGCTCAGGTTGTTATTTGTTGTGTTGCTGATTTAGAAGCTTGGAGTAAGGTTAATTTCGGTAAGGTTTTAGATCAACGTGGTGTTGATGAACAAACAAAAAATGCTATGCTTAATTCTTCCTTATATAATCCAGCTATTTTAGGTGATTATGAGGCTTTGTTAAGAAGTGTCGAGCAATTGACTTATGCAGTTGCATATATGACTTTAGAAGCTCAAGAGTTGGGCATAGGTGCTTGTATAGTTGGTGCTTTTGCAAATGAGTTAACTAAAAAAGATAATTCATTTGCTCAAAAAGTTAAAGATATTTTGGGTTTAAATGAACAGCACGTGTTAGTTGATTTCTTGACATTGGGGTATGAGGCTAATACTGTGCAAGTTAATAAATTACGCAAAAATTTTGATGATGTCGTTTTTTTTGAATCTTTATAATGAAATTTAGGAGGGTTTTATATGACTATTCCGAGTATTGGTGGAAATACTTCTGGTAATGATAAGTTTAAACCTATTTCCAGTTCTGTTAATAAGCCAGATGAAGTGAATAATATTGTTAATAATAGTATTCAAACCCCTGTTCAGGAACAAGCTGAGGCTCCTGATCCTGCACCTGCTGTGGCTCCAGCTGCATCTTCTGCTTCTGGTAATGTGTCTCAAAACGCGGAAGAGTCCATTTTAGAACTATATAAAAATTTTGAGTCAATTTTAAGAAAAGCTGTTTTGCCCGAATTGGAACAGTATGAACCTAAAAGAAAAACTATTTTGTTTTATTTAAGGGCAGTGCCAATTGGTGTATTTTTATTATCCTTACTTTCTATATTAGTCTTTTTTGTTTATCCTAACGCAATATTGTTTTCTATTCCTGTTATAGCTCTGCCTTTTCTTATATTTGCGTATAAGATTTCTTTAAAAATACACGAGAAAAAATTTAAGAAAAAGTATATGCCAGTTTTGATGAAAGCTATGCCTAATTTTAATTGGTTAGAGCTTTCTGCTATTTCAATTCCTGAGATTCGTTCTACCAGAATTTTTGAAAATCCAACATTAAGTAGAAATTCAAGGTATAGATCTGATGATGGTAGGATTTATTATAATCGACCAATTTCTTTGCTGTCTTTTGCTAAATCTTTTACTCCACTGAATGATGTTTTTGATGATTGTTTTAAAGGAACTTATAGAGGAGTTGATATAGCAATTTCAGAGTATGCTGAAAAATGTTGGGTAGGGCGTGAGGTTAAAACAAGTGGAACTCAACGTTCTCATAGTTTTCATTCAGACAAAAAAAATATGTCTTGGCAAGAAGTTAATATTTTTAAAGGTGTAGTAATTCGCTTTAGTATGAATAAAAAATTTGAGGGTTATACAGTATTAAGACCAAAGGGTTA
Organism: Candidatus Gastranaerophilales bacterium; assembly: GCA_944325085.1. Classification (GTDB taxonomy): domain Bacteria; phylum Cyanobacteriota; class Vampirovibrionia; order Gastranaerophilales; family Gastranaerophilaceae; genus Zag111. Next base: position 33,221 of record CALUYT010000008.1, read on the forward strand.
TTCTAGTGCTCCTTCTTGTGCTGATTTAAAGCATTATAATATGGAAGAAGTGGTATTAGAAGATGTAGATTTTAATAAAAACTTTTCTGTTTATTCTACAGACCAAATTGAGGCACGATATCTTTTAACAACTTCTTTTATGGATAGGTTACGTACTATTTCATTATCTTTTGGGTCAAAAAACCGTGCGTATTGTTCATTTTATGATGATTATTTTTATCTTGCTATAGAAACTAATAAAGATTTGTTTAAATTGTTTTCTCTTGATAAACCAATGAACGATCTTGAACAGTATAAAAATTTGTTGACGGAAATAACTTCTATCCTACAGTTAGTTGATCTATTCAAGCTAGATAAGAAACTAGGCTTGTAACATAGTGAAACATATGGTATATTTATTAAAGGTATTTGAAGAAAGGGTGTAAGAATGGATAAGAGTCTTTTATTAATTGTAGCAGTAGTTGCAGTTTGTTTTTTGGCATTATATAGCACTTATGTTTCTTTAATTCAAAAGAAAAATAAGGTTAAAGAAGCTATGGGTGGTATTGATGTACAGTTAAAGAAACGTTATGATTTAATTCCTAATATTTTGACTATTGCCAATAAGTTTATGGAACATGAAAGAGGATTGATTACTGATATTACAGAATTAAGATCAAAAGCTGCAGGTCTAAAATCTGATACAGATACAATCTCTCAAAAAATTAAATTGGATAATGAAATTTCAACAAAAATGGGTCAATTGATGGTAAATGTTGAAAATTATCCTCAATTAAAATCAGATCAAACTATGATACAAGCTATGCAAACATATTCCGAAGTCGAAGAACATATTGCAGCTGCAAGAAGATTTTATAACAGTGCTGTAAATGAATTAAATAACGCTGTAGAAATATTCCCAAGCTCTATAATTGCATCTGCTTTGGCTATTAAGACTTGTCCATATTTTGAAGCTGAAGAAGCTGCAAGAAAAGCTGTAAATGCTTCTGAATTTTTTAAATAAATTTGAATAACAATTTATGATATACTAAAAAGGTGAATATTATATTCACCTTTTTGTTTAATTAAGTGTCCGTAGCTCAGGAGAACAGAGCGTGAGTTTCCGAAACTCAAGGTCGGGGGTTTGATTCCCCCCGGGCACGTTTTATGCTATTTGAACAAAACCACTAATTGTAGCATCATTCATTGCATAGGTTCTTTCAGCTACTTCGTCTGAAGTGTTACCTTCGATGGTTTTTATTTCACCATTCTCATCGATGCCTGCAAATATCCCTGTATGAGATTTGCCATTTTCTTTAAATATTATTACATCGCCAGGTTTTACGTTTTGGGTAATAAGTTCTCTTTTGTTGGTTTTACTTGCTGTTTCTAGGTAACAATTGTTATCTAAGCCCCATTGTCTTAAGTTTTCAACTGAAGCTGAGCCAAATCCTGATGGAAGACTTTTGCCGCTTTGTTGACAGCTTTCTTTGACTACGTGAGATACAAAGTCTGCGCACCAAGCTTCTGTTCTTCCATTTGTGAATAATTTATATGAATTGTCACTTTCATTATAGCCAATATATTTGTATGCATTATTTACAATGTTGCTGCCAAATCCGCCATTTAATCTGAAGGAAGGTGTTGATGAAGATTGTTTAGCTTTGCCGAATGTATAATTGAAAACCGGTGCTTTATAGTTATATAATGCAGAATTTGTGTTTATATTTTTTAAAAGCATATTTGCATAGTTTAAAGCACTGGTATATGGGTTTGTTGAATTGTAAAACCCTGCAGAAGGATTGTACACAAATGTATTTGAATATCCAGCAAATGGATTCATCCCCATATTATTTAATGTCATTGAATTTGCAAATGTCATTATATATCCCCCTGTATTTATATAAAGGTTATATATAATTGATTATTGCTTATTATTTATTATATGTTACAAAATCTTAACTTTTTATAGTCCTGTTTGTTCATTCAATTTAAAGTAATCTATTAGAATTAACAATGATGTAAGTTCGTTAAAAAATATATCAAAAGTTTTTGCATCATCTAGCGGAGTTAGCAAGTTACCTATTTCAAAAATGTTTTTGTTTGTTGGAATTGCTATTATAAGATTTTTATCGGAAAAACTACATTTTATTTGATTTGTATTAAATGCAGTTTGTATGTTTTTTAATCTTTCCATAAAAGATGTTGTTAAAAGATATCTTGCTTCAATTTCATCTGTTGTTTTAACAGTGTATTTCTTTTCAAATTCAATATCTTCTAATTCAGTTTTTTTTAGCGAAAGCTTTTTTTTGTATATCCAAATAATACAACCTATTGCAACTGCCGGTATTACTAATAGCTCCAATCCTAACATTATAAGTGTTTTATCAGTGTTTCCATAGATTGTGATTTCTTCAAAAATATGAGAAAAGATTATCCAGGTAATATATCCACCAAGTCCTAGAAATAATATACTGACAAGAAATGTTCCTATATCAATATTTTGAATATTAAAATCTTGTTTTGTAGAAACTAAAGTATTTCCTTTAAATTTTTTATTTGATGAAAATTTTACAACTGCACCTTTAAAAGCTAACCACCAAGCACTGTTATTTTGAGTGAGTGTGCATTCTTGTATCGCATAATCAACTTCTTTATACGTACCTTTGAAGCAGTCATCTGTATCTAAGCAATCAAAATTTGCAAAAAGTCCGCTCATTTCAAGTTCTGTTTTGGTTATTGTTTGATTATTTGTCCAATATATTTTTAAAAGCTCTCTAAAGCCTTCTAAAATATCAGTTTTGTGTTTTGTTTTTAGCTCTTTTGAAAATTTTTTATTTTCTATATAAAAATATGAAAACCCAACTACAATAAAAGCTATAGCTATAAATATCGTGAATATACTTGAATTTGTTAATGTCTTATTAGACATAAAATCAGATAGTGCAAAATAAAATGTGACGATTGTAATGGTTAATAGTATGCATTCGATAAGAGCTATTTTTTTTATTATATTTCGTCTAGTCTTTTCATATTCAACCATATTTGGTCTAATTTTATTAGAATAAATTTTTGCAAATTCACTTTTCAAGTGTTTAATTTCATTTCTTATGTTATTGCTCATTAATAATCCCCATAAATAATAAAGAAAAATGGCCCCGACGCGAGTCGAACGCGTGCAAGACGCGGTTTAGGAAACCGCCGCTCTATCCTACTGAGCTACGAGGCCACGACCTTTTTAATATAACATAAATTCTCAGTAGTGGCAAATTCTTATTTATAAACCAAGTTCTTCAGTTAGTTTAAAGTAATCAATAATTGCATAAATGGAGGCTAATTCCTCTAAAAAAATATTTATTTGTCTTTTGTTGCCTAAAGGTGTAAAAATATTTCCCAGTTCAAAGAGGTTTTTTGTTGTTGAGATAGAAAACATTATCTTATCATTCAAAAATGCACATTTTGCTTTATTTGAACCAAATGCTGTATGTATATTTTTAAATCGTTCCATAAATGCAGTGGTTACTAAGTATCTTCCTTCTATTTGGTCAGATGAGTACATATTATATCTTTTATTGAATTCTGGATCTTCAAGTGTAATTTTAGAAAGTTGTTCTTTTGTTTTCTTTTCGTGCATTGAATATAAAATTACCAATCCAATAATAAAAACGGCTGCAATTATTGCGATTGTCTTTCCATATATTAGATATGTTCCAAAGATAACCAATAAAATAGAAATCCATAATAAAGGGTTAGAATTTCTTGTATTTATATCATTTTTTGTGGTGACAATAGTTTTGTTTTTTATGACTTTGTTAGAGTCAACTATAATTATTACTCCATCAAAAACCGTCCATATCATTTTATTTTTTCCGGTACCGGTTTGATTTATTAAATTTATCTCTTGTACTTTGAATTTTGTGTCTTTATATTGCCCGGAAAATCCATCGTCATTTATTCTGGTGTTGAAAACTCCAAATAATTCGCTATCTTGAATTTCGTCACTTGTAATTATAGGTTCTTTATTTGACCATTTTATATTTTTTATGTGTTTTATAATTTTTGGCATACACGCTTTTTTTATCTTGTTTGTAAAAACAAGATTTGTAAAAAAATATGTTGCCCAAATCGGAATAACTACTGCTGGGATAAATAGGGATAATGTTATTAAAAAAGACCAAAAGCTACGGAACATGTTTTGGTAAAATCCGTACGTATTACTAAGATATATATTGGCTATTATTATGGCTGCTATTACTAATATAAATAGTAATAACGATTTAATTCTATCCTTTTCATATTCTTTTAAAATAGGTATTATTTCAGTAGCTATTTCTGTATTGTTAATATTTTCCATTTTTACATTTTAAGTTTTTTTTTTGAATAAATCAATACATTAAAATTAATTTACGAATGTTTCATTTATAAGTATTTGGGGTATAATGAATTATGTAAACGGAAGTGTATAACAAAAAGGCGCTAGAAGATGCGCAGAAAGAAAAGGTATTGTATGAAACCTGAAACAAAAAGCTTTCAAATAGAAATCGGTGGAAAAACCGTTACTATTGAAACAGGAAAGTATGCACAATCAACTAATGGTTCAGTTACAGTAAGATGTGGTGATACAATGTTATTTGTTCACTGTTGTGTTTCAAAAGAACCAAGAGTTGGGATAGATTTTTTCCCATTGTTGATTGATTATGAAGAAAGAATGTCTGCTATTGGTCGTATCCCAGGCGGGTACAACCGTTCAGAGGGAAAAGCTAGTGATAAGGCTATTTTAATTTCAAGATTAATTGATAGACCTATCAGACCTTTATTCCCAAAAGGATATAGAAACGATATTCAAATCGTGGCTCAATTGTTTAGTTATGATCAAGAAAATCAACCAGATACATTGGCAATGTTAGGTGCTTCTTGTGCTTTAATGTTGTCTGGTGCTCCTTTTGAAGGCCCAATTGGTGCTGTTAGAGTTTCAAGAGATGCTGAAGGTAATATGATTGCTAATCCAACTCACAGACAAGCTAAAGAATCAGATTTGGATATTGTTGTTGCCGGTACTCACGATTCAGTTATTATGGTTGAGGCTGGTTGTAAATTCGTAACAGAAGATGATATTATGGCTGCTGTTGAATTTGCTCAAGCTGAAATTAGAAAACAATGTGATGCTCAAGTTGAATTTGCAAAAGCTTGCGGTGTTGTAAAAGAAGAATTTGTAAATCCATATGATACATCTGGCATTAAGAAAATTATTGATGAAACTGCTCATGATATGATTTTTGATGCTTATCATAATTTTGATAGAGAATACAGACAAAAGAAATTGGAAGAAGCAAAAGCTCTTGTAAAAGAAAAAATTGATGCTTTACCAGATGATGATTATATTAAAAAGATTATCGAAGAAACTGGTATCGATTTTGTTGCTGAAGAATTTAAAAATGCAGAAAAACATATAATGCGTACAATGATTTTAGATGAAGGCGTTAGAGCTGATGGCAGAAAACCAACTGAAGTTCGTCCTATTTGGTGCGAAGTTGGTGTAATTCCAAGAGCTCATGGCTCAGCTGTATTTACAAGAGGTCAAACTCAAGTATTATCAGTTGCTACATTAGCTGGTCCTGCTATGAAACAAGAACTAGATGGTGTAGATCCTGAAACTGAAAAAACTTATATGCATAAATACATATTCCCAGGATTTTCAGTTGGTGAAGTAAAACCTTTAAGAGGACCTGGAAGACGCGAAGTTGGTCACGGACATTTGGCAGAAAGAGCAAATGTACCTGCTCTACCTTCTCAAGAAGAATTCGGTTATACAATTAGAGTTACATCTGATGTATTAGAATCAAACGGTTCAACATCTATGGCTTCAACTTGTGGTTCATCAATGGCTTTGATGAATGCAGGTGTTCCTGTAAAATGTATGATCGGTGGTGTTGCAATGGGTATGATTACAGAAGAAGGTAAAGAACCTGTTGTATTAACTGATATTCAAGGTATTGAAGATTTCTTAGGTGATATGGACTTTAAAGTTACTGGTAATGATACTGGTATTACTGCTTTACAAATGGATATGAAAGCTAAAGGTATTGCTAATGAAACATTACGTAGAGCTTTAGGTCAAGCAAAAGAAGGCAGATTGCATATCTTATCAAAAATGAGAGAAGCTATCACTGAACCTGGACCAATGTCTCCATATGCTCCAAGTATTACAACTATAACTATTCCAACTGAAGATATCGGAACTGTTATTGGACCTGGTGGTAAACAAATCAGATCAATAATTGAAGCTTCTGGTGCTGAAATTGATATTCAAGATAGTGGTGTTGTAACTATCACTTCAAACGATCAAGAAGGTGCTCAGATCGCTATTAAAATGATAAGAGATCTTACTTTCAAACCTGAAGTTGGTATGGTTATTAAAGGTAAGGTTGTTAGAATTATTCCTATCGGTGCCTTTGTTGAATTGGGCGGTGGCAAAGATGGTATGGTTCATATTTCTCAAGTATGTAACGAGAGAATCGAAACTATTGAACCTCATTTGACTATCGGTCAAGAAGTTATTGTTAAGATTATCAAGATTGATGAAAAAGGTCGTGTAAATCTTACAATCAAAGGTGTTACTGAAGAAGATAAAGCTAAAGTTCTATAATTGTTATTTATAATAATGATAGAAATAAAAAATCCGGCAATAAGCCGGATTTTTTATTTCTTCTTTTGATAAACTTCATCAAGTGCTTTTAATTGTTCAAATGTATAGTTAAATGTTCTTTGTTGGAGTGGATCCATTACTTTAGCCATTTTCATATATAGTTCGTATCTTCCAGCCGTTAAGTTCATTTGATGTCTATTTATTATTTCTTTTGTTAAAATATTTGTTAAAATTGGAGTTTGAGAAGCGTCTCTTGATAACATATCATTTAGCAAGCTTCCCATTAGTTGTTCAAATTTCTTTTGTCTGATTTCTGGAGTAAGTTCTTTGTTTAATAAGCTTCTTGAGTATCTATATTCAGGAAGTAGAACTTCTAATGCATTTCTTAAGAATTTCTTTTCAAATTTGAAATTGTTTGTCATTTCTTTTAGCATAATAATAGTTTCAGTATCATCAGAGTTTAATGAACTTTTGTTTCCTGTGTATTTAGATAATTCATCTAACATTGCAAGTCCAATTTTATTAAGTTCACTTTTAGATAATGGCGTATTATATTGTGCATAAAGTTTATTTATGTCATTTTTATTTTTTTGTATTAAGTGATGGAGTACGTGTGTTACCTCGTGGTCTTCTGGTAAATGATTGTAATCATCTACGTTCAGGTCATAGATATTTAGAGGTGTTTTATTTTTTAGATTAAGTGCAATTGTATCTGCAATTGCTGCTTTTGCTGAAAGTGTTTCGTTGTAGTGGCGTAGCATAAATTTATAATTTAATTCTATAAGTGCATTTTCTAATTCGTCACTTGTCATAATTCTGTCATCATCAATCATATGTGCAACTTTTTTGGTTGCTAGTGATAATTTTAATTTTTCATTTATTTCAGGGTTTGTTGACATATAGCGTTTGTAGAGTGCGCCATATGAAGTTGGGAATAGTTTTATTTCATTTTCAAGATTTGTTCTAAATATTTCATCTAAGTTTCCTGTTATTATTATGTCTTCGCCATCTTTACCGTGCAGTTTATATATATCTGCATTGTATTTTTCTGCTGTTTCTTTTAGTAATTCTGTTGAAAATTCAGGGTTAAGAGCTTTTACGCCTTTTAATTCTTCTTCTAAATCTTCATCTATTTCATTTTCTGCAACGGTTACTTTATCAGGTTCACCATATCTTTCTATAAAATGTTGATCCCATAATTTTTGTAATTCATCGTGTTCAATATTTCTTTTTTGTCTTTCTGTTTCGATATTTTGGCTGAATTGTAATAAGTTATAAAATTCAGGAGTTACATTATCTATAATATCTTGGTTTTCAGTTTTTGAAGTTACCATTTCTAAATCTTTGTTTATTGGAATAAGTCCTCCTGCGCCATATGTTTCTTCAAATAACTCTATAGTATCTGGGATTATTTTTGCGTATTCTTCTAAAATTTGAGGGTTAGCTTTCCAAAAACGTTCAAACATGTGTTCTTCGTTTGATATTTTCCCATTTTCTTTTTCTATTTCGTTAAAATATCTCATTTCTTCAGATAAATGTACTCTATCTGCAGCTACTGTCATGATTGGACTCATATATTTTGTTATAAAAGACGCTTCAGGATCATCTTTTGCAAATCTTTTTCTGATTTTTGCACTTATGACATCCGGAGTCCCTTTTGAATTTTTTATATCATTTGATAGTTGGTCTTTTTTAAATTTTTGAATTCTATATTTTCTATGAGCCGGTTTTTGAGGTTTTTGAGTGTTATTTTCTATATTATTTTGTTTGTTGTTTTTATTTTTAAAGTTTTCAAATTGTTCGCGATTTGGATCTACCATATTTTTTGGTAATGTTATGAAAAACTTTTTGTATTCTTCTCTTGTTGCTATGAAGGATTGCCAAAATTCATTTTTAGGATATTTAATACCATAAGCTGATGTTGTATCATAATTTATTGGTTTTGTAATTATTCCTTTGTATTCATCATTTATGTCTTTTTCTAAAAAGTCTTTTGAAATTTCTTTAATGGTTTTGCCTTCTAAGTATATTTTCTTTAATAAATACATTCCAAGATCATCACTTCCATCTTTAAATAATGGGGCATCGCTCATTTCTTTTGCCATTTTTATTTCGGCAAGAACTGAGGTCTTATTTTTTTGTCTGTTTTGATGTAGATTTTGGAATAGTTCTTCGTTTGGATAAAGACTTTTTACATCTGAAAAATTATTTGCATCTTTTAAGTATTTAAAAACTTCTTGCATCATTTGCTCAGGTGGAATGTGTTGTCTTTGTTCGTAATCATAATATAGAAATTTTTTCATTGTAGAAGGCATATTTTCTCTGTTAAAATCTTGAGCGTAAAAGTCTTCTGGTGTACGACCTGAAAAAGATATGTTGTAATCTATGTATGCAAAGTTTGTTTTTAGTTGGGGGGTAGTTGGGTTTGCTAAAGTGTTTTGGGGTTCTTTATTATTTTCAATAGTGTGTATATTGTTTAGATTTGTAGAAATGTATTTAACAGGTGTTATTTTCATTTTTGGGGTCCTTTTCTAGTGTTATTATCTCTTGTCTATAAATTACTATGAATAATTATTTTTGCGGGATTTTTAATAATTATTTACACTTTTTTATATTGTTTTATTATGGTAGAATATATTTGCAAGAGAGATTTTAAAAGAGGATTTAAATAATGAGTGATGTAATTACAATTGGAAGTGCTACAATGGATGTCTTTGTAGAATGTGATGATGCTGGTATTGTGTCTGTTTGTAGAAAAGATAAAAAGTCTGAATTTATGAGTTATCCATATGGAGCTAAAATTGAAATTTCAGATTTTGCATCTCAAGTTGGTGGTGGTGGTGTTAATACTGCTACTAATTTTGCAAATTTAGGTTTATCAACTGGTGTTATATTTAAAGTTGGTGATGATATTTATTCAAAAGGCATATTTGATTTCTTTTCAAAACGTAATGTTAATTTGGATTATGTTATTCAGGATAAAAATGATTCAACAGGTTTTTCTATTATTTTAACAAGTTTTGAAGGTGATAGAACTGTTCTTGCACATAGAGGCGCAAATGCTCATATTAAAGAAAGTGAAATTGATTTTAATGCTATTAAGGATGCAAAATTATTATATATTGCGCCATTAAATGGAGATAGTAATAAAGTTCTTGATGATCTAGTGAAATTTGCAAAAGATAATGGAACTTTTGTTTGCTTTAACGCAGGTACTACAGGTATTAAAAAAGGTTTTAATTATTTGAAAGGTATATTGGAATCAGCTCAAATTGTTGTTATGAATAAAGAAGAAGCTTCTATGGCAACAGGAATTCAATTAAGACCTGATACTAAAGATGAAAAATTCTCTAATATGCTTATTCATCCGGATTTGAAATCTATGTTTAACAAATTAAAAGTATCAGATTATCAAGTTATTGTAATAACTGATGGTGGAGATGGTGCTTATGCTTATGATGGTAAAAAGTATTATTATTGTCCTTGTTTTGATGGTCCTGTTACCTCTACATTGGGTTCTGGTGATGCTTTTGCATCTACATTTTGTGCAGCTCTAAGCAAATTTGATAAGAATATAGAAAAATCTTTGGTTGCAGCCTCAATTAATGCGGCAGGTTGTGTTTCTCAATTTGGTGCGACTGCCGGGTTGTTAACTTTTGATGAAATTATTAAAAGAATGGATGAACATCCAGACTTCTCTTGTCAAATAGAGGCAGCTTAAAGAAGTTTTCTCGTTTGAACCTTTTTGAATTTATTTCGTTAATATAAATGTAGAATAAATAAGGAGGTTTTTATGACTGAAGAAGTTAAAACTTGTGATTGCAAAGAAAAGTGTATAAAAAAACTTCAAGAGTTTGCATTTATAGCAGGTGCTGTTTTTGTGGGTGTTACATTGGCAATATTATTAAGTGCCAGTTTATTACGTCCAAAATGTCCTTGTCCAAGAGGTTTGATGGGTCCTCATCCAAGAATGGAAAGACCATTACCTCCACCGCCACCAATTGCTCGCCCAGATAGAGCTCATTGGGATAGAGCATATGAGGTATATCAATATGAAGGACATCGTTTTGGCCCTGAATATAGAGATCCTCAAGGTGGTCCACCTCCAAGAGTTGTAAAGAAACATCATAAGCATATGAAGGATAGAGTTGATAAGGCTCCGGTTCCTGATAAAAAATAAATATTTAGCACATAAAAGATAACCGACTAGTAATTTGGTCGGTTATTTTTTATTACCAAGGTTGGCAATTTAATTCTTAATTATATTAGTGTTAAATGTATTTATTAAGGAAAGGCTGGTTTTATGATGTTCTTTAGAAAACATATAAATGTTGTAGTCGTTGAGGCTGATGTTTTAACTAGATTTACTTTGACAAAAATGATTAGTTCAATACCGAATGTGGCGGTTTGTGCTGATTTTGATAATGCAGAAGATTGTTTGTTTTATATGAGGCACAATAAGGTTGATTTAATTTTAATGGATGTAAGTTTACCTTATATGGGTGGTATTGAGGCTTCTATTTTGATTAGGAAATTTTATCCGGCTGTTAAATTGGCTTTGGTTATGGTTCATGATAGCGATAAACAAGTTGTGAATTCTCTTTTTGCAGAAGCTGATGGATATTTTATAAGAGATTTTAGTTTTGAATTTTTAAAATGTGCTATAGATGGTATTTTGAGTGGTAAAAAGTTTATTGATAAACGAATTCAAAATGCAATATTCAATTGTGTTGCTTCTTTAAATGATGCTGATAAATCAAGGTTTAAAAAATTTGTCAGTCTTAAAAAACAAGTATTGATTGAGTCTTTGTTATCTAAAAGATGTTCAAATGAGTGTTTTGAATTATCAGAATGTAAGTTTAGTGAGTATTTGCACTATGTTTTTCATAAATTAAAAAGCTTTAGTTGTTTTGATTTGTTAAAACAGGAGATAAATTATGAATTATAGCCAAAGAGGATTAAATGTTAAAGCTAAAATTGTATTATTTAATATAATACTGCTTTTGTTAATCATTTCTAATTGTGTTTGTTCTTATGAGTTTAATAATTTTTTTAGTTTGAAATATTTAGTTTTGAGTAATACTTTTTGTTTAATTGTTATTTTAGGTATTAATTGGTATTTAGTCTCTAAGAAGTTGAAGATAACAGATAATGAGTTTTTGCGATATAACTTTTGTAAAAACTGTGCTAAAAATGTTTCTCAAATAGATGTAATGCTAGATAATATTTTTCAGACAACTCCTGATATTATAACTTTTAGGGATTCAAAATTAAGATATGCAATGTGTTCAAAATGCTTTTTGGACTTCTTTGGGTATAAATCTGATAATGAAGTTATCGGAAAAACTCAATTGGAGTTGTTTTATTCTGAGCAAGCATTGCTTGTTGATAAGTATTTGCACTATGTATTAAAAGAAAAAGTCTCTAAAACATATATCCAAAAATATTATTTGAATAATGTTGAATATATTTATGAATCTACATCATCTCCTATAATAAGTAATAATGAGGTTGTTGGGATTATTACTTTAAGTCGAGATATTACGGAAACAATTTATCTTCGGAAATCTTTAGAATATTCAAATGAAAAATTATACAGTTTAATCGATAATTCTCCGCTATTAGCATATGTTTTAGATAAAGATGGAAATTTTATATTGGGAAATGAAAGAGCTAAAGATTTATTTCTTAGTGGGATAGATGTTATGGATACAGGAGAGAAAGTTAAATTTGATGTAGATGCAATGCGTGATGAGATATTAAAAGAAAATTTAGAATTAATTGCAACAGGTAAAACTTTAGATGTTGAAAAACATATTCAGGCTATTAATGGAGAAAAATACTGGTATAAAATTAACAAGTCACCAATGAAAAATAATGAAGGAAAATACTATGCTGTCACAACTTTTGCCAGAAATATCGATTCAGAAAAAAGAATTCAAGAACAGAGAGAAACTTATATTGCAACACTAAGTCATGATTTAAAAACTCCGACAATTGCTCAAATTAGAGCTTTAGAACTTTTGTTAAGCGGGCAATTGGGAATTTTAAATGATGAGCAAAAAGAAATGGTAAAGTTAACATTAGATTCTTGTAATTATATGTATGATATGGTTTATACATTATTATCGACTTGTAAATTTGAAAGTGGAGAAGTTGTTTTAAAATACAGTTCTTTTGATATAGTTGAGTTAATTAGGGAAAGTATTCATGAAATATCAAATTTGTCAAAGGAAAATTCAACCGATATAATATTTTCTCCTGGTATGGATTGTTTTACTTTATCCGCTGATAAAATTGAATTGAAAAGGGTTGTTATAAATTTAATATCAAATGCTATTAGTTATGCTTTTCCTAATACGGAAATAAATGTTTCAGTTAGAATAGTGGATAATTTTGTAGAATTAAGAGTTAAAAACTCAAGTTCTTATATTGAACCGGATAAAATGCAGAGAATTTTCCGTAAGTATGTAACACATTCTGAAAAATATAATAAGGTTGGTGTTGGTTTAGGTTTGTATTTGTCAAAGAAAATTGTTGAGGCACACGAAGGAAAAATTATTGCAGAAAGTTCAAAAAGCCAAACAAATACTTTTGGTTTTTTAATTCCTGTTTCAAATATAAAGTTAGAAAGTTGTCAAAAAGAGAAATTTGTTAGTTTATAAAGACATTGTCGTGTAATCTTGTCCACCAATTGCCTTATAAAGATTAATTGTAGATATAACTCTATTAATATTATTTATAACTTTACTTTCTTCACTTAATATTACATATTGTTGATCTTTTAAGTTATCTAGCTTTGATGCACCACCAATTTGGTACTTATGGTTGGCAAGAGCAAGTTTTTCTTGTTCAAGCTCATATCTTTCAGTACTCTTTTGGTAGTTTGCGTCAGTTGTTTTTACGCTCATTAAAGCATCGTTTAATTCTTGAATTGATGTAATAATGGCTTTATCATAGATTTGAAGAGCTTTTTCATATTCAAGTTTATTATATTTTAATTTAGCCTTTTTAAAGCCTCCGGTAAATAAATCTAGCGAAGGTGCAATACCAATATTAGATAAAAATGTATGAGGCGCAAACATTCTGCACCAATCAAAAGCGTTAAAACCGACTTGTCCGTAAATTCTAAATTTAGGTAAAAAGTCTCTTTTTGCGACCTGAACATCTATTCCTGTTTTTTCTATATACAACTCAGCTTTTTTTATATCAGGTCTTTCAGAAATTATTTCTGTAGAAAGTTCACTTGGAGTATTTATAACTTGAACAGTATCATATTCGCTTCTATCAAATGTAGTTAAGTATCTGTCTCCGATAAAAGCAATAAGTTGGTTAAGTGTAACATCTTGTCTTTCTTTTAATGAATTTAGTCTTTCTGATAGTTGGGTAAGTGTTTGTTTTTCTGATAAGACTTCAGAAAGAGGACAAAGTCCGCTTTTATATTTTTGTTCTTCAAGTTTTACGATTTCTTCTTCCAGTTTAACAAGATTTTCTTGGTTTTTGATAAGTTTATCCAAACCTATCAAGGTGTAATAATTAGATGCGAAATTTGATGAAATTGTTATATAAGAGGCTCTTTCATCTTGTTTGGTCATTTCGATTTGTTTTTTTAGACTCTTTGTTTTTAGATAATTTTCTCCCCATATATCTACTTCGTAAGACATCGTAAGAGGTAGAAAATAATGAGCCTGATTGTAATCTGAAATTAGTACATCTCCAAATCTTTGATCACTGGCAGTTAAATCTCTTTGCATATATCCGTTAAAATATAATTGTGGCAATTGATTTGCAAATGCTTGTTTCATGATTTGTTGAGATTGTTTTGCTTTAATCGTTGCTATTTTTAAATCTTGATTGTTTTTGTACAAAAGTGTCATATAATTATCCAAGATTGGATCATTATATTTGCTCCACCAAGTTAAGTTCATATATGTTATAGGTTGTGGGGCTTCATTTTTTTTAGTTTTGGCTAATGTTTTTGGGGCAATTAAAAGTATTGCTAAAATGATAATTAATAATTTTAAATTTTTCATGCTATTTATTTCCTTTTATGTTATTATGATAACACAAAGTTAAAATCATGAACAAAGAGAAATTATTACAATTAAAAATAGGTCTGGTACTGGCAGGATTAGGCAATTTATCAAAAATATTTGCGGTACAAACATTTGCAGCCAAGAATTTTAAAATTACCCCCGAACAGTTTACTGTACTTGCCATGTTGTATGAAAATCATGGTGTTTACCAACGTCAACTATCAGCTTTAACTTTGAAAGATAGACCAAATATTTCCAGAATTGTTTCAATATTAGAAAAAATGGGATATATAGAAAGGGTTGAAGATGTGAATGTTCGCAAAGTTCATAAGCTATATGTTACTGAGGAAGGTAAAAAAGTATATGACGAAGCATTACCGGTAATTCTTTCTATATGGGAAGAAACAATTGAAGGTATTTCAGAAGAAGATCTTGAAAAGTTTCATCAGGTACATTTAAAGTTAAGAAAAAATTTATTATCAAAAGTAAATATACAAATATAAATAGTAAGAGGTTTTTATGGCAGACAAAGAAGATAAGAACGAAGAATTTAAAAAAGCTCCAAAATTTCCAAAATCAAGAAAAAGAAGAAAAGAAGAAATAGAAATATTAGCAAAAGAAAGATTGAAAAAAAGAAGACCTGAAATAGCCAAAAAAAGAGTTTTTGTTCCGGCTATTACAGCTATATTTTTATTGCTGTTAGGAGTGTATGCAGCAATTGTTTCTACTTATTATCAGTCAACAGATGATGCGTTTGTTGAGGGAAGAATAATATCTGTGGCACCAAGGGTTTCAGGTCCGGTTGTATCATTGTTAGTAGATGATAATGAACCGGTTAAAAAGGGTGATTTGTTGTTAGAAATTGACCCTAATGACTATAGAGTAAAGTTAGAGCAAGCAGAGGCAAAATTAGCAGAAGCAAAGGCTAAATTAAAGATATCAACACATGATGTTTCAAAAAATTCGTCAAATGTAAATCAAGCATTAGATGATACAGAATCTGCTAAATCAAAATTAGATTTTGCAGCAAAAGATTTTAAAAGATATTCAGATATGTATAAAACTGGTGTAGTATCAAAACAAGATTATGATAGAAGTTCTAAAGAATTTGAAGTTACTACGGCTAACTATAGATCTAGTACAAATCGCAAAAAAGCAATGCAATCTGAGCTTGATTCATCTATAGCTACAACTCAAAGTGTTGAAGCTGAAATTAAACGCTTGGAAGCAGAAGTTGAACAAGATAAATTAAATCTTAGTTATACAAAAATTTATGCACCAGCTGATGGTTTGATAGCTTCAAGAAATGTTGAAGCAGGAAATTATGTTCAAACAGGTCAACCATTAATGGCTGTTGTTCCTAAAGAAGTTTGGGTTGTTGCAAATTTTAAAGAAGGTCAATTAACTCATATGAAGCCGGGACAAAAGGTTACCGTTGCAGTAGATACGTACCCTGGCAAAAAATTTAAAGCTCATGTTGATAGTATTCAAAGAGCAACAGGTGCTAAATCAAGCTTATTTCCACCAGAAAATGCAGTAGGTAGTTATGTTAAAATTGTTCAAAGGGTTCCTGTAAAGATAGTATTTGACGAAGATTATTCAGATTATAATATTGTTCCTGGAATGTCTGTAGTACCTAGAGTTAAGATAAAATAATTATAAATATTTAAAGTTAAAAAGAACTGGTATCATGCCAGTTCTTTTTTTTTAGGATTAATACTTTTTAATTATAAAACACTTGTATTTTTAGAAAAACATTATTATAATATAGATATACACTAGATATACTATATTTAATTATGTAACATTTTGCCCATTAATACTAAAGGATTAAGGGAAATTAGTCGATAGGAAAAGTATCGATAATAGTGAACGAGGATGATGAAGATGAATAGATTGAAGAAGTTTTCAAGAAGTAAATCTTTAAAGAATTTGATATTAGCGTCAATGTTAGCCTTGAGTATGAATGGTGTATATTCAGCAGAGTTAGCCCCAATACCACGTGTTCCAGACGAACATCCTCAAGGTACATTGGATAAATTAGCAGGTCAAGATATCCCAGGTACTGATCCTGTGCAAAAGTATCCAAGTAGCGGAAGTGCATATACATTGACAAAAGTACAAGAAGGTGGGGAAAAACCTTCTGGCGATAATATCGTTACCAAGTTTATCTATAATTCTGGAACCAAAAAGATGACCCCAGTATATTACCGTATGGATCTAAAAAAGACTCAATATGGTACTGGTAATGGGAATACAATATCTTATAATTGGGAGAAAAACTCAGACGGTTCTTATACCTTAAAAGAAAGTCAATCTTTAAATGGTAGCAACAGTATAAAGTATAGCTATGATTCATCTAAATCTTTAAGTAGATTAGAAAATCCAACAGGAGATGTAAATGGTAATTTTATTAAATTATCATCAGAATATGCTATTCGTGGTGTTGCTATTAGTAATGACAATAGTAATGAAATTGGTAATATTAAAGGTGATTTTGTAGGTAATACTTCAGAAGAGGGATACCATTTAGGAGCTATTTATAATAAAGGTAAAATTGGTAATATAAATGGTAATTTTATAGCAAATAATGTAAAGGCTCAAGCAACTTCTGATGGTAGTGGTGGTGCAATTTATAATGAAGGTGAAATTGGTAACGTAACCTGTGATTTTATTGGTAATTCAGTATCTTCTTATAGTGTATATTATGGTAGTGCTGGCGCAATTGCTAATAAAAATGGAGTAATTGGAGATATAAATTCTAATTTTATTAATAATTATGTTATTACTCAAAGTGGTAATGGTACTGGTGGTGCTATATATAATTCTAGTAAAATAAATAAAATTACAGGTGATTTTATTAATAATTATGTTATCACTGAAAGTGGTGACGGTAGTGGTGGTGCTATAGATAATTGGGGAACCATAAATGAAATCACAGGTGATTTTATTAATAATTATGTATCAGGTTCTAGCGCTTATGGTGGCGCCATTTCTAATTGGGATAACTATTATGGAACAGTACATATTGTAGGTATTAATGGTGATTTTGTAAATAATCACGCTTCAGGGAAAAAAGCTGCTGCTGGTGGTGCAATTTATAATGAAGAAGCTATAGGCTTTATAAAAGGTGATTTTACAGGTAATTATGTATCTGGTTCTGAGGTTTATGGAGGTGCTGTTGCCAATTGGGGTAATTATTATGGTACTGTGATAGAAAGTATTGCAGGTAATTTTGTAAATAATTATGCAAAAGGTGCCAATGTTGCTGGTGCTGGGGCAATAGCTAATACTGGAACTATTGGTCTTATTGCTGGAGATTTTATTAATAATTATTCTATTGCAAATTCAGAACAATCTATGTCAATGGGTGGTGCAATTTTTAATGGTGGTAAAATTCAAGGTATCCAAGGTGATTTTATTGATAATCATGCAAAAGGTTCTATGTTAGCAATCGGTGGAGCAATTGCTAATTTTGGAGATGGTGAAATTGGCAATATTGAGGGTAGTTTTGTAAATAACTATGTTGAAGCTCCTAACGGTATGGCAAGAGGTGGTGCTATATTTTCAAGTTCGGATTTACAATTATCAGCTACAGGTGGTAATACATCTTTAATAAGTGGTAACTATGTAAAAGATGCAAACGGAAAGCGTCCTGAAGCAATTTATATTGCAAGTGAAAAGGCTGGTGTTCTTTTTAATGCTAGCAATAAAGGGTCATTTGTAATTGATGACCAAATAAATGGTGTTAGTGGTTATAATGTTGTATTTAATGGCGATGAAACAGGTGTTGTTTATCTAAATAATGATGTAAAAGCAGAAACTTCAATTTTTGAAGAACAGCCAAGTGCAGCAAATGATGTTTCTAAAACCCCAGAAAACTATTTTGCAAATGTTGGTTTGGAAAATGTAACATTACATTTGGGCGCTCGAGATAACGTATTAGATAATAACAATTTGTCATTATATTCCGGAACTATTAATATGGTAAATAATAAAGCCGGAGTATCATCATTGAATAATTTGACAATAAATGGTGATACAAATATGGTTGCGGATGTAGATTTAGCAAAAGGCGCAATGGATAGATTTGTAGCAAAATCTTATGGTCAAAAATTAGAAGATCCAAAAGCTGTGTCTTCAAGTTCTTCTGGTGGAGTTCATTCAGGCAACTTGCATGTAACTGGCATGAATATGTTAAGTGATGCACCGGAAGGTCAAGACATAACAGAAATCTATTTTGCTCAAGTAGGCTTAAAAGATAATGTAGTAAATGGGGTAAAAGAAACTCCAACAAGTTATCAAACAACAGCATATACCCCAATCTATAAATACAATGTAATGTATGATAATAGAGAAGATGCAGGTTATTTCTTATTTGCCAAGGGTGATAAAATATTTACCCCAGGAGGAGGAATTGAAAATACAGGCAATCCAAGTGATG
>CALUYT010000009.1 GCA_944325085.1 Candidatus Gastranaerophilales bacterium
ATGAAATTAATTATACCCGATATATTCGCAATTTCTTCTATTTCATTATAGTTACTGCAAAAATGATCTATTACAACCAACGAATGGTAAATTCTTTTGCTTTTAGCGTACAGAAATTGAAATTCTTCATTTGTAATAATTCCACTTATTTCTTTCATCATAGCCTCCTTTTATGCACAACACATTAGCGTGAAAGTAGATAAAAAGCATTTAAACCTTTACATAGCAACACATTTAGTTGAATTAAAAGGTAAAGCAATCAATTAATGTAAATAAAAAGGAGTATATTATGCTTAAAAAAGATCGTACTTTATTTGGAACAAAAATTTTAAATTTAAAAACACAAGAAATAGGATTACTTGTTTGCTTATGGGAAAATAAATTTGCCGATAAAATAATAGATTTTGCTACTTGTGTTGATATAAATGGTAAAAGATATAACATAGAACTTGATAATATAAGAGGTTTTGAAGATGATTTTGAAAAATAAAAGAAGCCGAGAAACATTAAATATCACTTTATCTGATTTCAAAATAAGTTTTAACAAAGAACTCAAAACTGCACTTGAAAGTTATATCCGTTCTGAAAAGGTAAAACTATACTATAAAATAAAAAAGACCTATGAGTCTGATTTTTATTTAAATTTACAATGGAATTTTAATCATCTTGCTTGTACTGATTGGTATATAGAACAGTTGTAACTTATTAGATATATTTAAGCTTAATAAAAAATTTTATGGTAACATATAAGAACAAAGGAATGTTTTAATGTTGGATGTAAAAGCTTATGTCGAACAATTGAATAGACTTGAATTAGATTTATTAAACAAATTTTTTACAAATTGTAAAATAGATAATAAATTTGCTAAAGATGATTTACAGTATTTACTGATAACAATTGATAAAAATAAAAATATTCGCTTTCAAGCTTATTTATGTGTATTAAAAAAAGTATTTGCTTATTATATAAAACACTATATAGATACAAATTTTAATGAATATTTATTTGAAAATATAGAACTTTTTACCAAATTTTCTAATACTTATAACTTTTCAATAAAAGATGAAGTTATAGAAAATATCTTTAATGAAATTAATCCAGATATCATAATGCAAATATTGGAAGATTTTCATAATAAGTTTTTAAATACAGAAATAATAGTAAAAAATGGTACATTTCAATTTGAAGCTTCAAAAATAAATTCTAAAAATACAGGTTCTGTATACACTAAAAATAATATTTCAAAAGAAATTTGTGAAAAAAGTATAAAAAATAAGTTAGTGACAATAGGAAATTCAAGTGATGTAAAATTGCTGGATTTTGGTTCGGGAACAGGTCGTTTTTATTTTGAAGCACTAAAAATATTAGAGTCAGTTATTTCTAGGTCAAAACAAGAAATTATACTAAATAATTTATATGCTATAGATATTGATGAAGTAGCAATAAACATTTTGAGATTAAAGGCTTTAGGTTATATTGAAAAGTTGAATATAAATAAAATTACAAAATTATTTAATAATACTATTTGCAGAAATATGCTTATGATCCAAAAATTAATGTTATTTAAAGCAAATGATAATTTATTAAATATGAGTAATGATTTCCAAGATGTAATATCAAATGGAGGGTTTGATATAATAGTTTCAAATCCTCCATATGCAATACTAAAAGTAAATAAAAAAGAAAATAAAAAAGAAGCATACCGAAAATATTATGATGAATTAACTGCAAAAATTAATAATGAAGTCAGTTATTTTAATAAATCAGAATATTATCAGTATTCAACAGAGGGAATGCTCAATTATTATAAATTATCAATTGAAATGATGTTAAATCTTGCAAAAAAAGAGGCAAGTTTTGGAATAATATGTCCTGCAACACTTTTTACTGATTGTAGTGCAAAAAAGTTACGCAAATTTCTATTGCTAAAAAATAGAATTTCAGAAATTAATTATTATCCTGAAAATGCGAATCTTTTTGATAATGTATCTCAAGCAACAGTTATTTTCTATTTGACAAAAAACGAAAAAACTACCGATATAAATATAAAAATTAAAAATGACTCATTTATTGTTAATATTAAAGATATAGAAAAATCATTTTCAAACTTAGAAATACCTTATATAAATAAAATTGGATGGGAAATCATACACAAACTATCAAAATTTAAGAAATTAAAAGAAAATGGTAATATAAGAAATAAACGAGGAGAACTTGATTTAACCTTATATAAAAAATTTATTACTAATACCCCGACTAAATTCCGTTTAGTACGTGGTAATATGATAAGTGAAGAAAAGGGTATTATTGATAAAAATAATGAATTTGTTATGGAAGAATTTATTAATAACAAATCTGAAGATTATTTGACAAATGATTTTAATCAATCAAGGTTAATTTGTCAGCAAATATCAAACATAGATACATTAAAAAGATTAAACTTTACCATATCGAATAAGAATGATATTATTGCAAATTCTTGTAATTACTTGACAATTAAGAATAAAAAATCAATAAAGCCATTATTAGCAATTATGAATTCATATTTATTAAATTGGAGATTTAAAATATCAAGTGGGAATAATCATATAAATAATTATGAACTTGATGAACTTCCAATATTAGAATGTAATCAAGATTTTAAATCCAAAGATAAACTAGATTTAAATATTGAAATTTGCAAAAAATATACTCTTACAAATGAAGAAATTAAATATATTCTTAAAGATTATTATAGCAAAGACGAGCTATCAGATAAATTAGGGGAAGTATTAAATGTTTAAAAAGAAAAAATTATATAATCATATATCTCCTACGTTCAGTGATTTAGAAAAAAAAATGGTAGTTTGTATTCCACCTGGTGGAAACTGGAAGGATATTCCTGAAAGTATTCCTTCTCAAAGATTGGCACAAATTCGAAAAAGTGGTGGTAGAACAACCTACTATGGTAGATTAAAAAAAGATGCTCCAAGTTACACTATATCAACATATTTTAATAGAATGGGCAATGGATGTTTTATTCATCCTTCACAAGATCGCTTAATTTCTATTAGAGAAGGTGCGAGATTACAATCCTTTCCGGATGATTATATTTTCTATGGTAGCAAAACCTCTCAATATAAACAAATTGGGAATGCAGTACCACCTCTTTTGGCAAGACAAATAGCCAGTTTATTGGAACCTTATATAAAAAATAAAACTTTTGTTGATTTATTTGCAGGTGCAGGAGGTATGTCTTTAGGTTTTTCAATGCAAGGTTATAAGTTATTAGGAGCAATTGAAATAGAAAAAAACTTTTTTGAAACATATAAAATGAATCATCCTGAATTAGCTGAAGAACATTTAATAACGGGGGATATTTGCTTAGAAGAAAACAAACAAAAACTTGTCAATAGTTTAAAGGAAAAACCTGATGTCATTGTTGGGGGACCACCTTGTCAAGGATTTTCAACTGCTGGATGGAGAAATCCAAATGATAAACGTAATCAGTTATTTAAAGAATTTGTTAATATTGTAGATAAATTAAAACCTGATTTCTTTGTTATGGAAAATGTTCCTGGAATTCTTACTATGAGAAAAGGGGCAGCATTTAAAGAAATTATTGAGTCCTTTGAAGAAATAGGTTATTTTGTAAATGAACCTATTAAATTAAATGCAGAAGAATTTGGAGTTCCCCAAAAACGTAAAAGAATTTTTATAATTGGTTCAAAAAATGGAATTATCATAAAACAGCCAAAACCTATTTTCTCTGCAAATGCAAATTTACCCAAACCTGTAACTGTTGAAGAAGCGATTTATGATTTACCTGTACTAGGTATTGCTGACGGAAATTATTGCATTGAATATGATTCAAATCCTCAGTCGCCTTATCAAAAACTAATGAATGGATTAATCAATTTCAATGAATTCGTCCACCTTATGAGTAATAAATGCTCTTTGGGTAATATTGGATAATTCTTCAATAATAGAATTCATAGTTATTTTTGCTTCTTTATATTTCTTGCAACTTAATTCTTTATATAGAACTGTAAGAAATTTTTCTATTTTATCATTTATAATATTTTTAACTTTTCTATTGTCTTTCTCTTTATAATTAGCGAGTTCTTCAAAGGAAATCCTTATATATCGTTGTGCATTACTCGTCTTATTTGCAGAAGAACATTCTTTAGTTATCGGAATATATGTGCTTTTATCCATAGGATTAAAGTTGGGAAACTTATGATCATAATATGAATATTCAGGATGTAAATATGTTTTTAAAAACTCTTTATAACCTTTTTCATAAATATCAGATAAAATAAGTAAAACATTATGTAAATGTAGACGCATAACTTTACTTAAAGCTAAAGCTTTATCTTCGGTATCAATAGCAGTCTTTAATTTATCCCATAATGGTTTTGTATGCCACGAAATAACTTGTTCGCCATTTGCTTCGTCTTTAATTAGTTGTTTTACATCACTTAATGTTATCCTATTATTTTTTTTACTGTTACAAGATGAACACATTGGGTTAAATTTACCCCTATGAGTAAAACCTAATGAAATAGGACCTATGTGATCAGCACTCATTCTTGCCTTTTTACCACAAATCGGACAAATTTCTTCTTTTGTATAACTCTGAAAAGCACCCATAAGACGATTTGCTAATGTATAATCTCCTTCTGCCCAATTTTCATATGCTCTTCTATCTTGAGTATATCTTGCTAAATTTTCTTTGTGTCTTCCTGTATCTTCTTCGCTTCTGCAACATGCGTTGTAAGTGTGAAATCCATCTAAACGATCAGGAGGATTACACATAACTCCTGGACTGAGTTTGCCCTTTGCACACTTATTAACATAATTAATACGAATATATTGTTTGTATTGACTTATATCAATATTACTTGGAATTTTAAATATTCTTTGAAAAACATTTTTTGCTGTTTCAGGATTTTTTCCGTATAAATCATCAAAAATTTGAAAAATATCTAAATCATATATTTCATAACTAGAATTCGCCAATTCATTTATTTTTTTAAGAGTATTTTTATTTGGATAAACATAAAAAATACTCATTTCTCTTCCACATATTTGACAAGGTTTCATACCTTTTAGTTCTTTTGGGTGGATATACCTTGCAACATCTGCTCTACAATTGAGCTTAAGTTTTTTTACCATATCGTCCCACCATTTTGTTAAAACCGGATCAGACTTTCCTGTTCTCACCCAACGAATATTGCCGTTATCGTCAAATTTATTAGGCATATCTTTGTAATTAGGATGTTTTACAATATATTCCATATATTGTAAAAACTTTTCATGCCATTTTCGTTGGTTTCTTTTAGCCATACATCCTCCTACTTGGAAAGAGAAAAAGCCTCACATGGGCTTTTATTAATATTATATTATAAAAAGTTACAAATTTATTGTTAATTATTTTTGAAGTATAATAAATCCCTAGAGAGTGGTATTTTCAGGAAATTTGTAATGGAAATAATGCAAAAATATGTTAAACCATTTAACATTTATTGTTATGAAAATAACAAATATACTTTCTTTCATATTGATATAGCAAATAAAGAGATTTTTTATTCAAATCTCTTTGATTATTTTTTCGATGAAAATAAATTAATTCAATATATTGAAAATCAAAAAGGTATTCATTTTAATCCTTCAAAGAAACAATATATTACTTTATATAAACATCTTAAAAATTATATTGATATTGAAAATATTGAAATAACAATTAATATGCCCGATTGTCAAGAATTTATTCAAACTTTATCCGAAGAAACAACTATACAAAATGAAAATAAAAATTTAAAGGTTCGGCTTGATAAATTTGGAAAAATTGGAGAATATTTTTTCAGTATAATACTATCTATTTTTTTTAAATTTGACTGTATTATACCTAAAGTTCATTATATTACAGATAATAATATGAATGTATACGGAATTGATACGCTTTTTTATTCAAATCAAGATAATTTATTATTATTTGGGGAGTCTAAGTTTTGTATTAATCTTCAAAATGGTATAAATCTAATAAATGAATCTTTGAAACAATATGAACAACAAATAGAAGAAGATTTCAGATTAATTCTTAGTGGAGGATTTAAAAATCAATGCAATAAGGTTTTTAATGAAAAATTTGGAACAATAAGGGATATAAGCTTGACAATGAAAGATTTTATTGAAAAAGCTAATATAGAAAGAATTGGAATCCCTATATTCATTACACATGGAACAGAAACTGACGAAAAATATATTTTAAAAAAATTAAATAATATAAAAAAATATTCATTTTTTGATATTGATACTACGTATTATTATATTTCTTTGCCCATTATAGATAAAGAAGAATTAATAAAAGTTTTTATAAAAAAAATAAATAGCAAATTGGAGTATTATTCGAATGAAGCAAAAAAATAAAACCATTCAAGAATTAAGAGAAGATTATATTAGGGCATTAAACCCTGATTGCTCTACAGCAAAGAGTAATGCTTATCTTGCTGATGATTTATATAATTTAGATTTAACGATGTACTCAGAAAATGAAACATTTTCATCTATTATATATAATGCATTTGCTCAATCACATGTAGATGAAAACATTTCGTTACATCCTGAGCAAATAAAAATACTATTTCAAATAGAAAACAATGATGCGACTATTATTAGCGCTCCAACAAGTTGTGGAAAAACTTTCTGCATTTTTGAATATATCGCAAAACATAAACCTCAAAATGTCGTTTTAATTGTTCCGACTTTAGCTTTAATTGAAGAATACTTTAAAAAAATTATTAAATTATATAAAGATAAATTTGAAGAATATAGAATACATACAGGTATTGATGAAGATAAAACATATGATTTTTCTCAAAAGAATATTTTTATTTTAACTCATGATAGAGTTGTTCAAGAAGAAAGTTATGAAAAATTAGAAAAAATTGATTTTTTAGTTATCGACGAAGTGTATAAATTGAAAACAGATAAAAATGATCGTGTATTAGTTTTAAATATGGCATATTATTATTTATCTCAAAAAGCAGATAAATATGTGCTTTTAGCTCCATTCATAGATGATGTTGATGGAAAAGAAAAACTGGAGAAACAGCCATCATTTTACAAAACAAACTATTCGCCTGTTGTAAATGAAGTAATACCTTGTGAAATTGATAATGAAAATGATCGATTTAAAAAATGTGAAGAAATACTTTATAATGATATAAATGATGCAGATAAAACTTTAATATATTTTCCTACTGTTAGGAGTTTATATCAATATGTAAATGAAGTTTTGATTCATAAACCGAAATGGTCATCTCCGCCTAAATATATTGCTACATTTTTAAAATGGGCAAAAGAAGAAATTCACGAAGAATGGTGTGTGGTTAAAGCTTTAGAAAGGGGTTACCTTATTCACAATGGGCAAATCCCTTTAGGCGTTCGCGTATTTCAATTAGATCGTTATGGTGATATGGATTTATATAATAGAATGCTATGTACTTCTACATTGCTTGAAGGTGTGAACACTACTGCCAAAAATATAATTATTATAAAACCTTCTAATGGTACAAATAAAGAGGGAGAATCTTTTACTGCTTTTGATTTCTATAATTTAGTAGGCAGAACTGGAAGATTAAGAAAACATTATGTCGGCAATGCTTATTATATTAAAAGTCCTTATGATCCAGACTTTTTAAAATCTGATGCTACGATAAAAATCCAATTTGAAATAAATGACGAAAGCAAAGATATTGATATTCAAAAAGGAGAAATAGATAAACACAAAGATGTAAATGATTTTCTTGAAACTTTGGGAATTGATATAGAAAAGTATAAAGAATTTATTGGTACCAAAGCTCGTTTTGAAACAGTAAAAAATTTATATTACAACTATTGTAATTATAAAAAATTATTAATTCAGTCTTTAATTAAAATTATAGAACACCCTACAACTACAAGTAAATTTGAAATTGTTAATGTAGTATATGCTATAATTTATGGAAAAGAAAATAAATATAAAGCCTCATTAATAACAAAATTAATAGATCAACGAAGATTAAAAGTAAAAGATATAATTAAGGACACATTAAAATATAGTAGTCAGAGTGTTGATGAAATTATATCTGAAATTATAAGACTTAAAAATAGTATTATTGAACATACTTTTTATAATCAAAGTACAATTATAAAATTCTTTATGCAAATAGATCAAATTAATAATAAATTAATTAATGTTTTTAATAAAAAAATATTAGAATCTATAGAAATTTTATATTTTTCTAATGAGAAACAAGAGAAAATGCTCTTAGAATTAGGTATTTATGAATATGATATTCCTAAAATTATACGAATTATCGGAAATAGTTTTGATGATGCATTTGAATTAAAAAATATCTTAGCGAAAAATTTAAATAATATTCAGAGTAATCCAAGTATAACCTTTTTATCTAAATATATAATTGAGCAACTTTTATAAGTTATTTTAAATTTTTCTCAAACTCCCCTGTCACTTTTTCTCAAACTTGGTGTCACTTTACATTATATTTAAAATTTTACGAGAATTTATAATATATTGTTTCTATATAATAACTTTATGCCATTCTTCATACAATTTATCTAATGAATATCTAGCATTAGCTGGACTTGTTGATGGTAATTTATAACATTTATACTGTTGTAATATTTCAGGAAAATATTTTTTAAATGCAGAATATGACTTGTTCCCGTTTAGGCATATTTTTTCAATCTTGTAGTCTTTTAGTAATTTTAAAATATTATTTGGTTTTTCATTTTGAATATTTGAATCTAAACTACCTATTCTATTACAAGATTTTATAACATCCCAGAGTGCTAATTTGTTATCCAATAAAATTTTTAATTTATCAGAATAATTTAATTTGTATAAATTTTCATATTTACAACATTTACCAATTACTTTCCAAAATCTATTTTGTGGATGCGCATAATATTGTTGCTCTTCTAATGATTTTATACCTGGCATGGAACCAAGTATTAATATTTTTGAATTTTCATCTATTGAGGGTTTAAAACTTTTGCATACTACCATTTGGTAATTGTAACATAAAACAGGTAATAAATATTTTATTACCTGTTTTAATATTTTAATTAAATAAATTGAAATTAAATTATTTTAAATTTATTTTATAAAATGTTTCTATTTTATCAAATGGGATTTTATTTAAATTATCGTATAAATCAACATGATTAGCTCCGGGAATAATTAATAATTCTTTATTAGTCCCTGTTAATTTTTTAAATGCATCTTCAGAAAAATATCTGCTATGTGCATTTTCTCCATGTATCATTAAAACTGGAGTTTGAATTTCATTTGCAAAAGCTAAAATTGGTTGATTGATTAATGAAAGACTAGAGGTTAAATTCCAATTTCCATTGGAGTTAATTGCTCGTGCATGAAAACCTCGTTTAGTTTTATAATATTCCCAATAATCTTTCATAAATTGAGGTTCATCACCTGTCAACTTATCAGGATTACTTGGAGCTTTTGCATATGTTCCTAATTTAAAATCTTCTGTTCTTTGATTATTTAATTTCTTCTTTAATTCATAACGAGCTTTTTGATCTACAACATCATTGTATCCATATGCAGAAACTCTTGTCATATCATACATTGTTGAAGTAACTGTGGCTTTAATTCGCGTATCTATTGCTGCAGCGTTCAGTGCAAAACCTCCGAAACCACAAATTCCTAAAATACCAATACGTTCGGGATCTACATTTTTTTGAATACTTAGAAAATCAACAGCTGCAGAAAAATCTTCTGTATTAATATCTGGAGATGCGACATTTCTTGGTTCTCCTGAACTTTCTCCTGTATAACTTGGATCAAATGCTAGTGTGATAAAACCTCGTTGTGCTAATGTTTGAGCATAAAGTCCTGAGGCCTGTTCTTTTACTGCTCCAAATGGTCCGGAAATTGCTATAGCTGCTAATTTATCATCGGCTTTGATATTTTTAGGAATATATAAATCCCCAACTAAATTTATACCAAATCTATTTTTAAAACTTACTTTTTGAATTGTTACTTTGTCCGATTGTGGAAAAACTTTGTCCCATATTTGTCCTTTTGAAATATTATTTGAATTATTCATTTTAAGCTCCTTAGCTTCTGTTGAATTTGTAATACCAATGACAAGTAATCCTATAAAAATTATAGTTATAATTTTATTTATCATAAATCTCCTTTCAGATATTGATTGAAGTATGAAACAAGTTTTTTTACAACTTGATCGACAAATTGAGGTTTGTCATATAAATCAACATGGGTAGCATCTTGTATAACAAAAATTTCTTTTGGTTCAAGAGCTTTATCATAACAAGCTTGTGTAAAATATAATGTATCTGCTTTAGATCCAACTATTAGTAAAATTGGTCTTGGTGAAACAGTTTCAATATGAGCAAACGCATCCCATGCTGCAAGTTTATCATTACTAGAAACAAGATATCTATTTACTGAAGTTGGATAATAACATCTTTCTGTCCTATAATATTCGCTTGCTTCTTTTGAAATTACTGATGGGGCATTTTTTATTTCTTCTTCTGTTTCTGGTACATATTTCCAATATAGAGGTTCTTCTCCTTTTGCTGCAAGATTACGAGCATGTGCAACATCTTTTAATAACTTGTTTAAAAAATCTTCTTCATTGACCCCAGGAAAACCATTTTTAGCACTATCTCCAACATCCCATGTGCTAATTCCGGCAGCTGCTTTAATTCTTATATCAGTTTGAATAGCATTCATTGTATATCCGCCACCTGCACAAATACCCATCGCACCTATTTTTTCATTATCAACATATTCAAGTGTTATTAGATAATCTACTGCAGAGCGTATATCTTCTACTCTTGAAGTTGGGTCTTCAAGATATCTAGGAGTTCCTTCACTTTCACCTTGATAGCTAGCATCAAATGCTAAACATACAAAACCGTTTCTTGCCAAATTCCAAGCATACAATGAAGAACACTGCTCTTTTACTCCCCCGCCCGGGTGAGTTACTACAATGGCAGGATATTTCTTATTTTCGTCAAAATTGTCAGGTAAAAATAATAATCCGGCAATATTTAAATCAAGTTTCTTAAAAGAGACCTTCTGTCCTTCTTTATAATGTGTATCGTATAGCATAAATACCCCCTTAAGTTTCTATATATTTTATAATTTTGGCAGGATTACCTGCTACTATTGCATTTTTAGGAACATCTTTTGTTACAACAGAACCTGCACCAATTATTGCACCTTCATTTATTGTTATACCTGGTAATATTGTTACATTAGCTCCTATCCATACATTTGAATATATTTTTACTTGTTTAGCAATCATTGAAGCTCTTTTATTTGGTAATATGTCGTGATTTAGTGTTGTTATCGTTACATTATGACCAATTAAAACATTATCTCCAATTTCAATCCCGCCTTGATCTTGAAATTTACAACAAGCATTAATAAAAACATTCTTTCCTATATTTATATTTATACCGCATTCACTATAAAATGGCGGAAACATCTTAAAACTTTCATCTATATCCTGTTGTGTTAATTTTGAAAATATTTCTCTGATTTCGTTTTGATCATGATATTTATTATTAAGTTCAGTTGTATATTGTCTTGCTCTTTCACTTAATTCAAAAAACTTTTTATGAATTTCTGAATTTGCACTAATATATATTCCATCTGTCATTTGTTTTAAAAATGTTTTATTATCCAAGATTTTAGCTCCTATGATTATAAATTCATTATTTATTATTATGTATAAAATAGCAAATACTTATATTACATAGCATAAAATGCTTGACAAGCATTTCTAATCTAAAATATAATTTAGCTATGGAAATAAGGGTTTTAAAATATTTTTTAGCGGTTGCTAAGATTGGTAATATTACTAAAGCTGCTAATTCTATGCACTTGACGCAACCTACATTATCAAGACAACTTCAAGATCTTGAAAAAGAACTTGGACAAAAACTTTTTGTACGTAGTAATCATAGTGTATCTTTAACGCCGGAAGGTCTTATACTAAGAAAAAGAGCTGAAGAAATAATTGAACTTGTTGAAAAAACTGAATATGAATTTAATTCAATAAAAGATGAAATATCAGGAGATATATATATTGGTGCAGGAGAAACAAAATCTATAAAACTCATAGCTGATATAATGAGCAGATTAAAATCTAATTATCCAAAAATAAAATTTCATATAGTTTCCGGTGATAGTGAAGATTTATCAGAAAAATTAGATAAGGGTATATTAGATTTTTGTATTTTTATACAACCCTTTGAAGTTGAAAATTATTCTAATAAATATGGTTATATGAATCTTGGCGAAAAAGATGTATGGGGGATTTTATTAAGAGATGATGATCCTCTTGCTAAAAAAGAGAGTATAAGAATTGGTGATTTGAAAAATTTACCAATTTTAATTTCAAGACAAGCAATAAAAAAGACTTTTGAAAATAATCCGATATTAAAATGGTTCGGAGATGATTTTGATAATCTGAATATAGCCGGAACCTACAATCTAATTTATAATGCAGCAATAATGACTGAAAATAAAATTGGATATACTTTAGGTTTAGATAGGTTAATAAAAGATACTATTGAAAGTCCATTATGTTTTAGACCACTAGAACCAAAATTAGAGGTAGAAATAAATATTGCTTGGAAAAAAAATCAAACATTTTCTAAACCTGCAAAACTTTTTTTAGATGAATTGTATAATTATTTTGGTAAACAACACAAATAGTAGTATTAATTTGACTATATTAAAAATTATTAAAAAAGAGGGAGTAATTACTATTCCCTCTTTTACTAATTTTAAGCTATTTATTACAAATTTATATAAATAAATTAGAGTTAGCTTTATTTGATTCAGAAATATATTTAGCAACTCCGCCTATTTCTACACCATCAATTAATTCTTCTTCTTTGATACCCATAACATCCATTGACATATTACAAGCAATAAATTTTATACCACTGGCTTGAGCTTGGCTGATTAATTCAGTTAGAGTTGAAATATTTTTATTTTTCATTACCCATTTCATCATTATAGAACCTAAGCCACCCATATTCATTTGTGATAATGTCAGGTGTTGTACACCTTTAGGCATCATTAAACCGAACATTGTATCTATTAAGCCTTTTTTAACGCTGACATTTGATTTTCTTAAAACATTTAATCCCCAAAAAGTGAAAAACATTGTAACATCTTTTCCGCTTGCTTTTGCGCCATTGGCAATTATAAAAGCTGCAAGGACTTTATCCAGGTCATTAGAAAATACTACAATAGTTTGCCCATTTTCAGATGTTTTAATATTATGTTCAATTAGTTCACCTTTTTGTATTGTAGCAATAATTTTTTTATTTTCTGTTTTTAAGTCAACTAAACTATTACCAGTACTTTCACACCAAGCTGAAATATCGGCTTTGAAACCTTTATCAGTTGATATAATTTCAAATATATTCCCTCTATCAGCATTTTCTAACGCCTGTGAAACTTTCATAATTGGTCCAGGACATTGCATTCCACTGGCATCTATTGTTGTTATATTAGCATGATTGGTAGATATTTTATTTTCTATATTGATTTTACTTAATTCCTTGGGTGTAGCATTTTTAGTCAATTCTTTGTATAGTTCAAAACCACCCATAAATGAATAAACATTATTAAATCCATTTTGAATTAAAATTCGAGATGCACAATAGCTTGTGTATCCTGTATTGCAAAATAGAATAACTTTTTTATCTTTTGGTATTTCTGTTAGTCTTGTTCTAAGTTCATTTATAGGAATATTAAATGAGTTTGGAATAGTATTTGTTTTGTAAGATATTTCAGGTCGTACATCTATTAAATAAGAATTTTCTAAATCTTCAAAAAATGCAGGTTTTACATACCCTTTTAAAATATTATCAGCATTCATTCCAAGAATATTTACAGGATCTTTTGCAGAAGAATATGGAGGAGCATAACAAAGTTCACTATCTACCATGTCTTGAATTGTTCCACCTAATCTCATTATAGAACTTATTACATCGATTCTTTTTTCTACACCATCTTCTCCAATAGCTTGAGCTCCAAGAATTTTACCTTCATTTGTAAATAATAATTTAAATAGTATTAAGGTAGAATCAGGATAATACCCTGCGTGAGAACGGGAAAATGTATATGTCTTCCAGTAAGGAATATTCTTTTGTTGTAATTGCTTTTCATTATTACCTACACTTGCAACTGTTAGGTCAAAAATTTTGATAACAGATGTACCTTGAGATTTTTTATAGCTTGATTTGATATTGCAAATGTTATCTGCAATAATTCTACCTTGCCTATTTGCAGGTCCTGCAAGAGGTATTAAAGTAGTATTATCGCTAACAAAATCTTTTATTTCTACGCTATCGCCTGCTGCATAAATATCAGGATCAGTTGTTTGCATATAATCATTTACAATAATTCCGCGATTAACTTCTAACCCTGCATCTTTTGCTAAGTTTATTTCAGGTTTAACGCCTATTGCCATTATTACGATATCAAAATCAATTCTTTTGTCTGAATTTAATATTATTTGATTTTTATCAAATTCTTTTACTCCGTCAGATAAAACTAAGTTTACTCCATTTTCTAGCATTGTATTCTGAGCAATTAAGGCAATCTCTTTATCTACAGGTGCTAAAATTTGATTACTTAATTCTATTAAAGTAGTTGAAATTCCATATTCCACCAGATTTTCAGCCATTTCTATGCCAATAAATCCACCACCTACTACAACAGCTTTTTGTACGTTGTGTTCTTTTATATAATTTTTTATTTTATCTGTATCAGCAAGTGTTCTTACACTAAAAACTTTATTTTTATCCATTCCGTTAAATGGTGGAATAATTGGGCTTGCGCCTTGAGTTAATACCAATTTATCGTATGGTATAATTTCTCCGTTTGCAATTTGAATATTTTTTTCATTTCTATTTATTTTTACAACTTCTGCATTTAATTTTACATCTATATTAAACCAATTCTTAAATTTTTCAGGATTTGAAACAAGAATATTATCTCTATTGCTAATCACATCAGATACGTAATATGGTAATCCACAATTTGCTATAGAAATTTCATTAGTCTTTTCTATTATTGTAATTTGCGCAAACTCATCTAACCTTCTTAATCTTGTTGCACAGCTAGCTCCTGCAGCTCCGCCACCAATTATAACAATATTCATAGAACCTCGCTTTCTTGACAATATTAGAATATTATAATATACTAATAATGTCAAGAGGTAAATATGAACGCACAAGATTATTCAGAAATATTTAAAGCATTTAGTCATCCCCTAAGATTAAAAATTGCTTGCGGATTATTACATAAAGGTAAATGTAATGTAAATACTATGGTTGAAAGATTAGGGGTTTCTCAATCATTAATTTCCCAACATTTGAATATATTAAAAAATTGTCATGTTATAAAAGGTTATAGGGAAGGTAATGTAATTTGGTATAAATTAGAGAATGAATTGGCGGTAAAATTATTGCAGAATGTAGAATTAAATTTGTGTGAATAAAATTTTAAAACAATTTTATTTGTTCACACTTTACAAGAAAAGATTTTTGATTACTTTGCTGAATTTCATCATTTTCGTTTATATCACCTAAAATGAGTTGTGAGTTTGGATTATGTTTTTCATAATTTAATTTTGCTATTGTAGGGTTTTGGTTTGCATAGCAATATTTGCAACCGTTTGGACAAGTGTCATAATCTCCAATATTTCGGCATTCTAGGCAATTGCAATCATGTCTGTTTCCACTATGTTTAATTTGTTTAAATTTAATATTATTTGCTTTGCCTAAAATTTCTGCAGTCAAACAACCTGATTTTAAAATTCCATATTGTTCATAATTATTACTGGTTGCACAAGTTTGAATTATTATATTATATTTTTGAGCTATATTACCTATATTTTTTGCTAATTCATCTTTATCTTGATTATTTAATAATATTATTTCTGGCATATTTGTTTTTAATTTTTGATACATTTCAACAAAACTAAAAATGCATCTGTCTATATATGGGCTTAGATTTTTAGCCATATAATCAAAGGTTTTATAATGTATTTCTTTGGTATATTTTTTAGTAAGTAATATTGGATCGTATCTCCAAGCAATTCTTTGTTTACCTACAATTTCAGATAATTGAATTAGTGTTTCAATACTTTTATCAATATCAGGAACATTTGGTTCTATATCTTTACCGTAGGCTGTAATTGTATAGTGAAAATAGGTATTAAATTTATCAGTAATAGTTTTTATATATGGCAAAATAGGTTCATAATTTTTTGAACAAAATATAATACAATCTAAAACTTCAGGATTTAATTCATATTTTGTAATTTTGTTAGGAAACATAGGGTTTCTAGAATATACAAATCCTTGTTCAAAACATTTTAAAAGCCAAGGCGTATAATATTGAACTGTATCTGTTCTTGAACCTGTATTTATTATCATAAATTTATTTTATATCAAAAGTAGCAATGTTTTTTATTTTTGTGTATTATATTGATGTACCCTATAAATATAAATTTTTGAAAATAAGTCAATTTTAAATTATTAGATGTTTTAATTATTTTAGAATAAATCACAAAAGGATATATTAAAATGAAAATACCCCACATACAGAATCCACAGATTAATAGAGCAGTTAAATCAACATTAGTATCAGGAAGAAAAGTAATAAGAAGTACCAAAAATCACATAAAACAAACTGCGCCTGAAAGTCGCAGACTTATGATGGATGTTTTGTTTTTGTCAGGCGGATTGAATCCTGCGCCAACAAGTAAATTGACAAGTTTTTTAACTGCAGCACCAAAATTAGCGCCTTTGGGTAGTGATTTATTTGAACATAAAACAGCAGTAAAACTGGTAAAAGATTGTATTGGTTCGAATACAAATTATTTAGTAAAGAGAACTACATCAAAAGTAAAAGCTAAAATATCTGCAAAAAATACTTTACTAATGGATACAACTTCTAAAACACCTGAAGAATTGAACGAATTACTAAATTCGATTTTAATAAAAAGAAAAAACGTAAAAAACCCTATATTAAATAAAGCTCACGTATTTATAGCAAAAGGACGACAATATGGTGTAAATCCAGTTGTATTGATGGCAATATCAATGTCAGAATCAGCAAGAGGTACATCAGTTGCAGCGATTAAGAAAAATAATATTGGTGGATTAATTGGCTCAAAAGGTTTGATGCGCTTTGAAAATGTAGATGACTGTATTGAAAAAATGGCACAAACAATAGCAAAACATCATAATAAAAGTAATATAAATACGATTTTAGAACTTGGGCATTCCGGCAAATATTGTAATAAAAATGCTGCAGAAGAATGGATTAAAAATGTAATGTTTTATGTTAGAAAATTATCTACCTAAGCATACAAAATTTGTACTCATTGACAATGAGAAAAAATTTTTTTATTATGAGAGCAAATATTTGGGGCATTAGCGCAGTTGGTAGCGCATCACGCTGGCAGCGTGAGGGTCAGGGGTTCAAGTCCCCTATGCTCCATTTATTAATTTGACTGATAGTTACTCTAATGGTTTATTATTTTATTTGTCATAACAAATAAAGAAAGGTTGGTGAACATGAAAATTTTAGTTTTGACCGGAAGTCCAAGAAAGAATGGAAATTCAAATATTTTAGCTGAGAACTTTATAAAAGGAGCACAAGAAGCCGGGCATGAAGTAGTAAGATTTGACAGCGCATTTAGAAATGTTCATACTTGTGTTGCTTGTGACAGCTGTGGAACAAAAGGTCAATGTGTCTTTAAAGATGATTTTGAAATAGTAAAAGAAAATTTAATAAATGCAGATATGGTTGTTTTTTCTTCTCCTGTTTACTATTTTGGTATTTCTGCTCAATTGAAAACTGTGATTGATAGATTTTATTCAATTAATGGAGAAATCCAAACTCCTAAAAAATCTATTCTTATATTGACTTATGCTGATACTTCTAAAAATTTGGCAGATCCAATTATTGCCCAATACACTAATATGATAAATTATTTAGGTTGGAAAGATTGTGCTCAATTTATTGTTTCAGGAGTTTGGCAAACTGGTTCTGTAAATCAGACAAATTTTCCTCAACAAATATATAATTTTGGAAAAAACTTATAAAAAAAGAGGGGCAATCCCCTCTTTTTTTATTCTGATTTGAAAATTGATAATATAACTGAAAAAATTGATATCAAAATAGATGCAATTAATGCACTTAAAAAGCCTTCAACTTCTATACCTTTAACTAAGTATGCTGCAAACATAAATAATAAAGCATTAATTACTAATGTAAAAATACCAAGTGTTACAAAATTAATAGGCAATGTTAAAAACATAACAACAGGTTTTATAAATGCATTTATCAATGTAATAACAACTGCAGCAATCATAGCTGTCCAAAAGTTAGCAATTTCTAAACCCGGAGTTAACCAAGCTACAAACATTAAAATTAATGCAAAAGCAACCCATCTTAATAAAATTTTCCACATAAAAGTTCTCCTTTTTATGTAATTTTATACCCCAAAGTTATTTTATGCAATACCATAATGTACAATAAATTAATGCATTCCACGATCTGAGAAAATATCAAAACAATAATCGTTTTTACTAGAAAATAATCGATCATCATGACCTTTTATTTTTAGTTCCATTTTATACTCTATAGTTTTGTTATTTCTTCCTGTTTTTTTAATTCCGGAAGTTCCTGTATCTGTAGCAAAAGATGATAGAGCATCTTCAAACGAATACATATATTCAATACAAGTAGGATATTTATATTTAGCCAAAATTTCTTCTTTTGCTTTTGAAGCTATTGTAACAGGAATAGATTCATCACTTGTTTTGTGAATATTAGCCATAACTGTTGTATCTGTTTTTACATAATTATTTTCGATAATATATTTCAAAATCATTTTATCGGTTGGATCTTTTTGGTCAAATAAATCTATAAATTTTGTTATATATTTTTTTTCATTCTCTGCCAATTCTTGGTATGTATCTAATTTCATTAGATACTTTATTGCTAATTCTTTATTTCCATTATTACGTTCTATTATTTTTGAAACAATATCAGATTCTTTGACAAATGCCAAACTGTCAGGATAAGTATCTACTATTTCAGAATTCATAATGTATTGACCGGCTTTGTCTATATCAATTTCTCCGTTTTGGTTTTTAGATACCTCAAGAGCTCTGACAAAGACAGGATTGGTCGCATCATTATTTTTATAATAATTAAATGTATCCCATCTTGATATTTTAGCTTCTAATTTATATTTATTAATTTCACCAATATTATCATTTGAAAGACTATCATTTATTATTTTTATTATAAATTCTGAATTACTAATATCTTTAGGATCCAAACTTTCAGGACGATATTTAGAACAAGTGTTGGCAATATTAGTCAAATTATTTTCATAAAGCTTATTTATAGCATCATCAAAATTATCTTTTAATGATTTTAATTTAAAAGCTTTTTGTTGTTCTAATTTGATAGCTTCAGCAGCTTTCATACGCTCTTGTTCATTTAATTTTTCAGTTCCTTTTGGTCTAAGTCCGTCTGTATGAATCGTAAGAATTCCATCATCAAGCGCCTTTTCACCATCTTTCATCAAATCTAATTCTTTTAGAAATTTTATTAGTAAATTGATATCTTCATCTGTAAAATTGCAAGTATCAAAATCTATAATATGTTTCAAAATTTCTTCATTATCAGATAGAGAACTATTTGCAAAATAATTTAATCGAGATTTTAATTCTTGAACACTGAATCTTGGATAATCCCTTTGAGCCAAATGTAAATTCTCTGCGTCAGTAATAAATTTTTTAATTTTTTCAGGCATTTTTTCAAATTTATAATCTGAATCTTTTAACTCATTCAATGATATTTGAACACCATCTTTAGAATATTTTATATCGTTCAATTTTTGTAAATCTAAATAATGATTTCTTACAACAGATAAAACAAAATCATCAAAATCAACAGATAACATTTTCATATCAGTTTCTGTTATTTGTGGAACTTTTATTTTTCTATATTCAGGTACAGCAGAAAAACTTCCGCTACTATGCATTGAAGCATATTTTTGGCAAATTATTTCAACAGTCGGATCTATAATTTTATCAAAAAATTTCTTATTTATATTGTACTTTTTAGGTAAATTTTCACATAAATCAACAATTTTACCTATTACCAAAGTCTGAAGTTCAGATGCTGCTTCTTGATTGTATAATTCATCAACTTCTTCATAAAAATCTCTAGTTAATACAGCTTCGATTTTCTCAGCCACAACTTGTTCAGGGTGTTTTGGAATTTTTATTTTAGGGTATTTTTGGCTTAATTCTTCTACTGATGAAACATTATTTAACCCTTCATAATATAGTTTTATAACTTTTCTCAAGTTAAAATCTTCGTTAACTAGTGCTATTTTAAACTTATTTAAAAGTTGATAATCTAATTTTTCATCTTGTTTTTTAGCGGGTTTTGATTCTGGTTTTGCTTTGTTTTTTTCAAGCTGTCTTGATTCTTTTTTTAATTGGTTTAATTTTTCCAATTTTTGTTGAGGATTTAAATACTTATCATTATATAAATCCTCTGCTTTTGCTAGTAATGCTTCTTGTCTTTTTAGTTTGGCACGAAATGCACATAAAGCTTTTCTAAGAGAATCTAATATTGCATCATCTAAATCAGCATCTTGAATATTTGTTTCTAGTAATTCGCTTATTTGTTTTAATAATTTGTTTTTCCCTAAATTTATATCTAATTTTTTAGGGTTTACATTATAAATTGCACCAAATGGTATATCTGAATAATGTATTGGTGTTTCGACATAGTTATTAGTTTTAGATTGATCTAAAACATTTGAACTTTTATTATTTTTGTTCATTTTTAGATAATAACTATTTTTTATTGGGGTATTATATATATTATTTGATATGTACATGTTTTGCCTTTTTAAATACTAAATCAGCTAAAAAATTTTTTTGACACAAAATTCTTAAAATCTTGCGCCAGGGAAAATGCTATTATAAAATCTGAATTGTGGCATATTTGAATTTGAATTTTCAATAGAATCTCTATTTTGCAAAATAGGTGGAACTTCTACTTCTTCATCATTACCTATATAATCTTCAAGTGCTTCATCAGATTCTTCATCATAATAAGATTTTTCTGTCGGAACAGATTTTTGGTTATTTATTGTATGTTTTTTAAAACTATGATGTGTAGTATCCAAATAAACTTCATCTGCAGCAAAAACTGAAGAAGATGTTAAACATATTAAAAATGCTAATAAATAAATCCTTTTCATAACCAAAAATATTATATCATAAATAAGATAAATTTTATTAATACTTAACTTTTTATAATTAATGCGTTATCATATTAATATAGCTAGGTAACAAAAGAGAAAAACTATGAAATCAGTTAAAGAAATTTCAACGGAAACAAAAATTTTAGATAGATTAAAAAATCACCCAATATGTTTAGATTTGGTAAAATACTTATTTGCAGATGAAGAATTGCAAGAAATGCAAGAATATGCAAATAATGTATCCATAAGAAGACTAGGTTACAATGACCACGGTCCGGTGCATATGAGACAAGTTGTCGGTAATGCAATAAAAATGCTAAACATTTTACACGAATTTAATATAAAAACTTCATTAGAACAAGAAGAAATAGGTTCATTTGAAGATAGTATGTGTGCTGTTATTTTAGCAGGATTGATGCACGATTTGGGAATGTCTATTGGAAGACAAGGACATGAAAATATGTCAGCTCTACTTGCTCAACCAATTATAGATAGAGCATTAATGCATATATTACCAAATGATTTACATAGAAGAGTAATTATAAAATCTGTTGCAACTGAAGCTATTATAGGTCATATGTCAACTCGAAAAATTCATTCAATAGAAGCTGGAATAATATTGATTGCAGATGGTTGTGATATGACAAAAGGTAGAGCAAGAATTCCTATGGCAATAAATACAACACCAAGAGTCGGGGATATTCATAAGTATTCTGCCAATGCAATAAATCGTATAGGTATTCATAGAGGAGAAAGAAAACCTATCAAGATTGATATTGAAATGTCAGGTGATGTTGGATTTTTCCAAATTGAAGAAGTTTTACTAACAAAAATTGATGTAAGTCCGGCTAAACAGTATGTTGAATTGTATGCAGGTGTAGCCGGTCAAGAACGTAAATGCTATTTATAATGCCCCTTTAGGATGATAGATTTTTTGTATATTTATAATAAACTTTTTAAATAAAAGGAGTTTATTATGGAAAATTATACAAAGAAAATTTTAATAGTTACTACCAATTATAAAGGTGAAACTGATTCAACAATAAGAAAAAATAAAAAGATTAAATGAAGATGTCCCATTTTTGTTAGAAACAAAGTTGATAGAGCTTGGTGCAGTTGTTGAGGAATCTAAACCTTGGAGTGAACATGTGTGCGTTAGCAATGAAGGTTTGCTTATAACAGGACAAAATCCACAATCTTCTCTTTTGCTTGCAGAAAAAGTTATTGAAGCTTTTTCGTAAGTGAACGCCAATCAAGTTGAGATAAAATTACAGCAGATATCATAAATAAACAACCTGAAATTTCTTTTAGAGTCATTGTTTCCTGTAGTAGAATAGCTCCGCCAAGGACGGCAAAAACAGATTCTAAACATAAAATTAGTGTTGCAATAATAGGTGTTGTATATTTTTGACCAAAAATTTGTAATGTATAAGCTACTCCACAAGTTAAAATACCAGCATATAATATTGGAATTTTACAAGCTATAACATTATTTACTGTTGTATTTTCAAATATAAGCATAAATGGAATTGATAAAATTCCAACTGTAAAGAATTGAACACAAGACATTTTTGCGGCATTAACTTTTTTGGAAAAATGGTTTACAACTAATATGTGTATTCCATAAAATAATGCGCCGACAAGTAATAAAATATCGTATAGATTAAAGCCTGAATCATTTTTGAAACATAGCAGATATAATCCTATAACAGCAAGTATAATGCTTATTTTAATATTCGGACGTAATTTATGTCCAAAAAATACTGATAATATAGGTACAAAAATTATATATAATGCGGTTATAAATCCTGCTTTTCCTGCTGTTGCATGTAACATACAATATTGTTGAATACTCATCGCGATAAATAATGCAACTCCACAAGATATTCCTGCTTGAGCTAATCTTATATGTTGAACATGTTTTTCTAATTTTGTTCTATGGTCTTCTTTTACGAGTTTAAAAAAGTATATTACAGGTATAAGGCTTATCCCTCCAAGAATACTTCTTATAGCATTAAAACTAAATGGTCCTATAAAATCCATTCCTGCTTTTTGTGCAACAAAAGATACCCCCCATATGAGAGCAGTCAAAATAAGAGCTAAATTTGCAAATATACTTTTATTGTTTATCATAGAACTTCCTTACAAAAATATTATATATTTAAAAGTGTATAAGTCCACAGCTTTAGGATTGATATATTTATAATATAATTAGATTAATAAGGAATATATTTATGCAAGAAAAGAATTATAAATATTATATAGATAATGGGATTTATAATATTCAAAATGGTAAATATGAAGATGCTATTGTGGATATTAATAAATCAATTGAACTGAAAAATGATTGGGAAATTTCATATTTTTATAGAGCAGTAGCCTATCAAGCTTTAGAAAATTTTGATGAAGCAATGATGGATTATACTAAAGCTATAAAAATAAATGCTAATATGACAGATGCTTATTATAATAGGGCAAAGATTACGTTATCAAGAAAGGACATTGAAAATCCTGATATAAATAAAGCAATATCTGATTTAGAAAAAGCTTTAGAGTTTGATCCAAAATTTATAGATGCTTTATTTGCTATGGCAGCAGCATATAAAAAACTTGGAGATTATCATAAATCCCTTGAATATTTGGAAAAATTGTTAGAAATTGAACCGGATGCTATTAATGCAAAGGCTCTTAAAAAATTGATATTACAAAAATACATTATTTAATTATTAAGCTTGTGTAATTTTTCCAAGTACAACTCTTTTTTTAGCCCCAGTACAACATGGAAGGTTATTTGGAATACCATAATAAGTGCAATAACCTAATAGTGCAAATGCCATTACTTCTTTAAAATTATTTGAAATTCCATAATCTTCACACGTAGTTAAATCTATATGTTTTGGCAAATATGTACGAAGCATTTTCATTAATGTTTTATTATATGCTCCCCCTCCACATATTACAGCTTCATGAATTCCTACATTAGGATAAATAAAACGTTCATAACTTTGTGCAATTGTTTTTGCTGTTAATGCAGTTACAGTTGCGATTATATCTTTAGGATCTTGAGGAGCAAATTTTAAAATATTTTCAATATAATTATTAGAAAAATATTCTCTTCCTGTTGATTTAGGTGGCTCCATAAAATAATATTCATCTGATAGTAAACAATCTAACCAACTATCAGATACAATACCTTCTGAAGCAATTTCACCATCTTTATCATAAGGTTTTGAAAAATATTTATTCATACAATAATCTATCATAATATTTCCAAGACCTGTATCAAACCCAAATGTATCATAATCTTGCGAAACTACTGTTACATTTGATATTCCGCCAATATTTTGTATTGCAAAATTCTTATTTTTATTTTTAAACCAACATTCATCCGCAAAACAAACTAAAGGTGCTCCTTGTCCATTTTGTGCTATATCATTTTCCCTAAAATTTGATATAGTCATACAGCCTGTTTCTTGCGCTATAACAGAGCTTTCCCCAATTTGAAATGTGCTTTTTAAACTAATATTATCAATACTTTCATCAAATGGATAATGATAAATTGTTTGACCATGGCTTGATATAAAATCAGGTTTACCAAATTCTGATATTAAAGTATTTGCTGCATTTGCAAAACATTTTCCTATAACAAAATTCATCTGACAAATATCTTTTATAGATGCTTCACCTCGAAACATTTGAAAAATTTTAGCTCTTACATGTTCCGGATATTGGTAATTAATTCCTTGAATTAATTTTACACTTTTATCAGGAAAAACTTCGCACAATCCGGCATCAATACTATCACAAGATGTTCCTGACATTAATGCAATAACTTTTTTTGGCTCTAACTCTTCCATAATTTTAT
This sequence comes from Candidatus Gastranaerophilales bacterium, assembly GCA_944325085.1. Lineage (GTDB taxonomy): Bacteria > Cyanobacteriota > Vampirovibrionia > Gastranaerophilales > Gastranaerophilaceae > Zag111. The sequence goes on from CALUYT010000009.1 coordinate 25,244, forward strand.
AATATAAAAAAGCCTGCACTTATGCAAGCGCAAGCTATTCAAAGTTTACAACTATCCTTACTAACTCTCTTCTAAAAGTCTTTACTTTCTCCCAAATATAAACTAGATATACATAACTTTCAGATGTAAACTATAAAAATATCCCTAATCTACAGTCTTTACTGCTTTCCCTCAATAATCTCTTTTCCCTATGGACTTCTTCGCCATCACCTCTATTTCTTCGTCCAACTTTTCTTATTCTTTTTTGTTACTTTTCAGTAACTAATCCTTCCTTCACTCTGGTAGCCGGTGATTTTTAATTCGGCTTTCTTTATGTTATTTAATTTAGCTCTAATTGAGGTTTATTACAAGTAAAATATTTTTATTATTTTTTTACATTTGACCATGCCCCTTGATAGCGTAAGCAAAAATTCGTGTTATTAATTCTTAATGAAGAAAATTTAATGAAATACTGTAAAATTTTTAAAAAATTTTATTTGACATTCTAAAATTACAATTTAAAAATTAAGCATGTATTTTTACAATTAGATAAACCTGAAAATTTGTGATAGACTGTATTTTATACAAGTAAGAGATAATTACAATGAAAGAATTTTTAAAAACTAATACTGTGACATATAATCTTATGTCTTTTACAGGATTCAAATCATTATTAATATTTTCTTTATTAATGGAAGGTCCAAAATCATATAAAGAACTTAAAGAATATATTAGTAATCATGAATATTTACATGAAAATATCTCTTACGATACACTAAGAATTTATCTTAATTCTTTACGAGAAATCGGGTGTAACATATCAAGAACAACAATTGATGGGGTTACAAAATATTCTATTGATTCACATCCTTTTAAATTAAAAATTGATGATAAACAAGTAAAAAGTATAATTAAAATTTATAAGGCAATATCTAAGACAATTGAAGTTTCAGATTTAATTGCATTACAACAATTCTTCAATAAAATTTCACAATATGTTGTTAATGATGATTTAAAAAATAAATTGAAAAATTTATCTCCATTAAATAATATTTCGCCTCAATTAATTGAAGAATTAAGAGGTTTTGCTCAAAATAATACCGAAATAACTGTTGTTTATAATTCACAAAGAAGTGGTCATAAAAATATAACAATATTAGTTGACAAATTATCTATCAATAATGGTAAATTGTATGTATCCGGATATAATTCAGAATATGAAAATTATTCAAGTTTTTTAGTGGCAAGAATAATCAAAATTGTGAGTGTAAATATTAAAAATCGAACATTAACAGTTCCTGATTTAACTGTTGGTTATGAATATAAAAATATTGATAATGATTTTGATATACTTGGCTGTGAGAAAATTATAAAAAATGATAATGACAAACTTATAATTGAAATTACTTCAAAAAATAAGTTTGAAATTATGCAACGAATTATGTTTTTATCAAATAAATGCAAAGTTTTATACCCGGAAAGCTTTAAAGCTGAAATAATTGAAAACCTCCAAAAAATGAAAGAGGGTTATTTTGAAAAGTAATAAAAAACTAAATGATGGATGTTTAAAAATATTTCGCTTATTAAAATTACTATACGAGGACAAAGCTGATTATAGTAGTGTTATTGAAATATTTAAAGGTGATTTGAATGAGCAATCAACAAATAATATTCAAGTCGTTCTTAATAAATACATGAATGCCCTAAAAATTTTTGGTATTAAAGTTGTTAAGGTAAATAATAAATATAAATTATTAAATAGTATGTATTTTGTAGATTTGAGTCTTGAAGATTTAAAATCAATTAATATTTTAGCAAATTCAATAAAAGATTTTCCGGATGAAGATATCACTCAAGAAATTACAGAATTATTGAATTCAATTAAATTCAGAATGAATAATAAAGATAAAAACACTTTAAATAATCTATCAAATAATACAAATTATGATTTTAAATTTTATTATTCTGATTTAAAAGAACAGTTAAAACAGTGTAAAGAGATTTGTAAGTTAGGTCATATTGTTTATATTTTATATTTACAAAATGGCGAAGAAACTCGTTGCAAATGTACTCCTCGAGATGTTATATATGATTCTAAAACTGCATATTTACAAATTTATGACCTAACATCAAGACAAAATATTGAAATCCCTATTAATAATATTTTGTCTATAAATAAATTACCTCAGCTTTCTAATTCAATCGAAATGCCAACTACTGTTGTGTATAAATTGAAAAATAGATTAGCTCAAACATACAAAATTAAAGAAAATGAATATTCAACTGGTCATGATGAAGATGGGAATTTAATAATAGTAAATAAAAATGAACCATTTGATAAATTATTACATAGACTGATGAGATATTCATTTAATTGCGAAATTATCTCTCCAAAATATATGAGAGATGATATGATAAAATTAATCAATGAAACCCTAAATAATTATAAAGACGAAACTTAAAAAAGAATAATTATTTTTTATCTTTTCTTTCTCTAACTGAAATTCTTATTGGTGTTCCAAAAAATCCAAAAGCTTCTCTCAGTTTATTTTCTAAATATTTTTTATAACTATCTTTCAATAATTCTTCATTATTAACAAACAAAATAAATGTAGGCGGTTGAGTTTTTGCTTGAGTAGTATAATATATTTTCAATCTCTTGCCTTTAAAACTTGTAGGAGGGTTCAATGCATAAGCTTCATTTACAATTTTATTTAATAATCCTGTAGAAACTCTTTTTATACATTGTTCATAAACTTCTGTGCCTTTATCAAAAATTTGTCCTAATCTTTGTTTTGTTAATGCACTAATAAAAATTTTAGGAGCGAAACTTAAGAAAGGAATATCGGCAGATAGCTCTTTTTCAAATTTATTTATAGTATTTGCTTTCTTTTCTTCAATTAAATCCCATTTGTTTATTGCAACAATTAAACCTTTACCGGCTTCAGTAATAATTGAAGATATTTTTTTATCTTGATCTGAAATACCTTCTTTAGCATCAATAACCAAAACAGCTACATCGCAATCTCTAATTGAACGTATAGCTCTATCAACTGCAAATTTTTCAACACCATAATCAACTTTTGATTTTTTTCTTATTCCTGCCGTATCAACAAGTATAAATTCTTTATCATTATATGTGATATAACTATCAATACTATCTCTGGTGGTTCCTGATACATCAGAAACTATTACTCTATCAGTATTTAATAAAGCATTTACAATAGATGATTTTCCTGCATTAGGTCTTCCTACTATTGCAATTTTAATTCTATTATCTTCCTGTTCAGCTTCAATAATTTCAAAATCTTCGGTTATGATTTCTAATAAATCACCAACTCCGCCTGAACCGTGTAAGGCAGAAATACCTATAGGGTCACCTAATGCTAAAGAATAAAAATCACTTGTCATCATTAGTGAATTTTGGTTATCGCATTTGTTAACCGCTAAAAACACAGGCTTGCCGGATTGTCTTAAAATATTAGCAATATCATAATCAACAGGATTTATACCTTCCTGCCCGTCAACAATGAATACAATTTTATCGGCTTCTTCACAAGCCAACTTAGCTTGATCAAAAATAGAAACCATAATATCATCATCATCGCCAGGAATAATACCTCCGGTATCAATAACAGTGAATCCTTTATTTTGCCACTCAACATCAAAGTATATTCTATCGCGAGTAACTCCCGGTAAATCATCTACAATTGAATGTCTTGCCCCAACAAGACGATTAACAAATGTTGATTTACCTACATTAGGTCTTCCTACTATTGCTACTATCGGTTTTCTTTTCATAAAATCATACTATCATGAAAATTTTATTTTACCAATTTGAACAGGTTATGAATTATATAAAATTTTTATGTAAGTAATAAAAAAATAACAAAACAAAATGTGATTATTGAACAAATTCCTACAAATATCCAATAGCTGGACACTTTTGATTTTCTAGGTGTAGATTTGATAGATGTTTGTTGTGCTAATTTTTTAGTTGGTTGCTTTTTAGTTTTTTTATTTTGAGTTTTTGGTGAAAGTTTTTTCTTTGCTTGAGAATATTTTTGAGCAAGCGTTTTATCTTTTTTACCTGTTGCAAGAAGTTCTATATCATAGTGCAAATTTAGATTTTTTTTATCCCCGTTTCTATTGTAAACAGAATAATTTATTGCAACTTCAAATGCTCTTTGTAAACATTCAAGGGCATTTATTCCATCTTTTTTGACAGATGAAGAGTGAACGGATTTATTTCCGCATTTTTTCAAAAAATATAAATCAGATATAAATTCTTTTTCTTGTTCAGAACCTTGAGAATTATCTTTTAAGGTTGCAAGCATTTGATCAAATGTGTCTTCTGTAGTTCGTTTTTTTCCAAGAACGTTTTTGCAAACATTTTCGGCAAAACGTCTTGTTTGACCCATACATTGTTCAAAATATTCATCACGATACAGTTTTTCGGCTTCTGAAATTATTTCGAATAAGTTTTTATCTGTTTTTTTTAAAAAATCAAAATTTGTTGCCATTTATTTTCTCTTACTTCCGAAAATAATAGTACAATGTCATATATGAAAAGTCAAAGAGGTTAATTTTTCATGTTTATATTACAATGTAGAAAAATGGTATCAAAAAAAGGAGAGATATAATGTTAACAAAAAATTCAGCTGTAAAAACAAGTTTCTCAGGTGTTGATTTCAGCAAATATGAATCAAAAACATCTGCATTTGTAAAAGAATTTGCATCTCGTGCAAATAAAAAAGGTTATTTCTTAAATTGGGTTAATTTGCCATCTGAACAATTAAAAAGAGTTGATGAACTTTATGCAATGGTTGAAAAATTTAAAGCTCAAACTAATGTTAAAAAGTTAAGTGTAATGGGTATCGGTGGTTCAAAACATACAGTTGAACATATGTTAGGAATTAATGGTCTTAATGTTTGTCATGATGTAGTTGAATTTTATTCAGATGTTGATTCAATTAGTTTAGCAAGATTTATGCACAGAATTGGAGATATAACATCTTCAAATTATATGATTGCTTCAAAATCAGGTTCAACATTTGAAACTAAAGATGGATTTTTAAGAGTTCAACAAATGTTGATTGATGCTTATATGGCAAAAGGTCAATCAAAAGAAGAAGCTGAAAAATCAGCAGCAAAACATTTTATAGCTGTAACTGATGCTAATAATGAAAAAAGTGAATTGCGTCGTACATCTATTGAAAATGGTTGGATTGGTGATTTATTTATTCATGATGACGTTGGCGGAAGATTTTCAGCATTTGATGATCACGCATTATTTACTTTAATATGGGCTGGTTTACCAAAAGCTGATATGATTGCATTATTAAATGCAGCTCAAGAAGTTTCTTCTCAATCATTATCTGAAGATTTAGAAATAAACGATGCATTAAAAGAAGGTATTTTCTGGGCTGATGCAAAATTAAATGGTATTGAAGCTTCTGTACACCAATATATGGGTTCAATGTTTGAAAATACTGTTTACTGGCATGCTCAAATGCAAAATGAATCAGTAAAAGATACATTAAAACAAGTTGCAAAAGTTCCGGATGCTATGCACCATTCAGCAGAAGCTCATTTTAATCCTGCAAATAAACTTGTATTTGCTCTAACAGTTCCTGTAGATAACGGTGTATGTTCAGAGAATGCTAAAGCATATATTGGAGCATTAACAAAATCATACGAAATTACAGGTGCATTTTTCAAAGAAGAAGTTGAAACTTCAAATATGGGTCTAACTCCATCAGCAGCTGGTGCAATGACTCAATTAAGAGCATTTGCAACTGTATATCAAGAAATTGTTGAATGCGTAATGACAGGTAAAGCATTACCTGAAGTTTTAGACAGTGTACTTCAACCACACGTAGAATTTTATAAAAAGAATTTGAAAGGTGGAGTTGTTGTTCCTGGTAGAATTTCAAAATAAGATTTTTGGAATTTAATTTGATTTTAGAAAACAGTTTGTAAATTTTTACAAACTGTTTTCTTTTTTATTGACAAATTTTTTCTTTAGGGGTTATATTATAAATGTAACAAGAAGGAATATTATGATTAAATTATTCGCTAAATCAAATACCTCCTCCTCCTCCAAGTTCAAATATTCGGGACTTGGCAGTTTTAGCGTGTAATTTTTTAGTATTAGTATAATTATACATGTTTTGAAAAAGTCCCGTTTGTTGGGACTTTTTTCGTGTGCAAAAGATTTATGTGGAGATAAGATGAATTTAACAGTTAATAATTATAATTTTAAAACCAGACGAAATGAACATTACCCTCAATTTAAAGGCGCATTGGATGGTGCTTTAACGGGAGCCTTAAGAACTTTAGATACAAATGATATGGCAAATGCTGTATTAATAGATTTAGGGGCTATGGTATTACCTCGTTCATATTATGATTATAATCATCGTAATAAAGAGGCCGGATTTGAAACTTTTTTTAGAGAAATTTGCGGAACTTTTATTAATTGTTTATCAGCAGGTTTGTTAGCTATAGGAATTTCTAATATTGCTTCTCGCAAAGTTATGCCTGATGTTAAAATTCGTCCTGATACCTGGTATAGTACAGATTCAATAAATGTATTGCATAATGCGTGGAAAAATTCTGAAGGTAACACTAATCAATATGTTCAAAATGTTTTAGATAATATTACAGGACAAGATGGAAACAAATTAAATAGATTTAGTGATATTGAATGGAACAAAGTTGATTGGATTGATGAAAAGGCTTGGGATAATATTGTATGGAATGATCTTAAATATAAGGATATAACTAATACTTTAAAAACAAGAGACGGTATTATTAATACTTTTACTCAAATTATTCAAGATGAAAAACTTACCAAAGCTGACAAGAAAAATATTTTCAAAATATTAGAATCAAGAATAACAAATGGGCTTGGAGCTAATCGAGATTTGCATGTAGAAATAAACGGTGCCAAATGGTCAGAAAAATTGGAATATATTTTGCGAGATACGTATGATATGGGCAAAGATATATTTACTAATAAAGATATAAATATTGAACAAGCCTTGAAAAAAGTTACTAAATTAAATCGTATTAAAATCTTTGGAGCATTAGCTGGAGCTTCAGCTTTAGGTTTAACCAATCAATATATAAATAGAAAATTAACAGAAAAAAGAACCGGTAAAAAAGGGTTTGTTGGAGATGTTGATTATAATGACAAACCTAAAGATAAAGTTTCAGAAAAAAGTAAGCATTTGTGGTTGAAGAAAATAGCTGCCAGTGTAGGTATGGTTGCTATGGTTGTTGCTGTAATGAAAGTGAAAAATCCAAAAGATTTTGTTAATAAATTACAATTTACAGGTCCTGTTACAAGTGGTAATGCTATTAAAACAGTTTATGCTTCAACTATTGTTGGAAGATTTTTAGCTGCTGATAATGATACAGAACTTAGAGAATCTGTAACAAGAGATTATTTTGGATTTTTAAACTGGCTAGTCTTTGGTGGTTTTGCAGCTAAAGGAGTTGCAAATTTACTAGATAAAAATCGTGAAAGTTTGTTTAATGTAACAAAAGAAGGAAAAGGTTTAAAACATTGGTTAAATGATATCCATTTAAAAACACATGCTGAAATTGCATCTAAAGGAAAGGCTTTTGCTAAAAAGAATATATGGAAATTGAATGTAGCACATGCTTCAGGATTGTTGTATTCAGCTGTTACTTTAGGTTATTTACTACCGATGATAAATGATAAATTAACTAAAAAGAAAAACAAAAAAGTTAATTAAATTATAAATGTTAAGCTAATGTATTAATTTATTCAAAATGTTATAATTGGATAAATTAATACATGGGGTAATATTATGGATGTAAATGTTTTAAAAAATTTATCATATGGGGTTTATGTTGTTTCAACACCTAATGAAAAAGACAGATCAACAGGTTGTATTGCTAATAGTTTAATGCAAATAACTTATGATACTATTGCGGTTAGTATAAATCATAATAATTATACTAATAGTTGTATTGAAAAATACAAGAAGTTTGCTGTTTCAATATTAGGAGTAGATTCAGATGAGAATATTATTCCTATTTTTGGGTTTCAAACAGGTAAAGATATTAATAAGTTTGAAGGTGTTAAAACAATAAAAGTTGATGGTATTGATATTATAGAAAATTCGGTTGGGTATATAGTTTGTGAATTAGTTAATAAAATGGAAACAGAAACTCATACTGTATTTTTAGGAAAAATTATAGATGGGGAAATGTTACATAACCAAATTCCTATGACTTATGCTTATTATCACGCGGTAAGAAAAGGAAAAAGTCCTAAAAATGCTCCTACATATATAGAAGAAAAACAAAATCCAACTTCAAAAGTTGCATATAAGTGCAGAGTTTGTGGTTATATATATGAAGGGGACTTAACTAAAGAACCGGATACTTTCGTTTGTCCTGTTTGTAAAAAAGGTAAGGAATTTTTTGATAAATTATAATAAATAGACCCTACATTTTTAATGTAGGGTCTATTTATTTTTTATTTTTTTATTCCGAAAAATACAGCTTCTGCAAATTCTTCACCATATTGATTTTTGATTCTTATGTAGTTTTCGGATTCTCTAATTTTTGCTTTTTTATTTATTTGAGGTTTAACTTCCGCTTTAGGCCATATAATTGGCTCTTTTTTAGGTTTAATCTCTTGGGTTTGTTCTATTGCTTTAGTTGGTTGTTGTTCGACGGTTTTATTTGGTTCAGGCAAAATTTCTGCTTCAGGTTCTTTTTTTGCCGGCGCGATGTAGCGTCTTTCATAGCGTCTTTGTTCTTTTGTTTCTTTAGATAGTCTTGTTGGATTTTTTCCTTTTTGAGCAAAGTCTTTTGTCTCAAGTTTATTTTTTATAAAGGTGTCTAAGTTTTCTTTTGAAATATTATCACCTTCAAATTTTTGAAAAACTTTATAGCCGATCGCTTTTAGTTTTCTAAGAAAATTTTCATCTTCACTATCAGGAACTGAAATTCTTGCTTGTCCTGTTTTACTTTTACCAATTAGACCATTTGGGTAAGATTCAATAAGTTCTCTTAATTTGGCTTTTTTAGCACCATTAACACCTGCTTGTGTTATAGGAATTCTGTATGTTGATCCAAAACTTATTTCTGTCATTTTATACTCCTTTTTTTTATTAAAGCCAATAATTTTATTTTTTGCTAGGTGTTTTATTAAATATTATTAAGGTTTAAAAATATTGCATGGCAAAAATTTTTGTTTAGGGATTTTCAATACTCCATAATGTTTTAATATAAGGATTTATTTATGTTGTTAAGCATCAATAATGTTAAGTTTACTCCATATGTATCACAAGCACATAATTATGATACAAATAATATTAGTAATAAAAGTTTATTAAAATCTGAAAATAAAGATACTATTTGTTTTACAGGGAAATCTGCACCTTCAATGTATGCATCAGTTTTTGATTATTTATCTGCTGAAATTCTTGGAGGTAATAAAAAATTTCAAGTAGATGGAAGTATGTTATCTGCTTCAAAAATTAAAGATGCGGTAGCAAGTTTATATGAAAATGGCAGAGTATATTTACCATTTAAGCGCAGTAGTGCTGATAAAATTAAGTGGAAGCAATATATTCCGGAAGATATAAGAGTTTTTTCCATAGATAAAATAAATCAAGCACGTGGCGCCAGAATGAAACAATGGCAAGATTTTTTACAAAATCCTGAAGCATTATCAGAGTTAGGTGATGCTCATAATCCAGAATTGGTAGCTAAAATAAAAGATAATAATTCTTTAAAATTTGTTATTTGGGACGCGATAACCAGTGAATTAAAAGAGAATAACAGACATATTCCTGTTCCTTTTAATGAAAAAGCTTTGTTAGAAACAATTAGAGGTTTTGAAAAAATCGAGCCAAAGGATAGAGCTGTGCGTTGTGCTTCTCCTTCATTTTTAGAAATATATACACATAGATTGCGTGATAACCTGTTGATGGATATGAATTTATCTGAAAATGATGCGGTTTGGGTAAAGATTCCTTCATTAAAGCATGATCCTTTTAATCAAGAAAAAAATATAAATACCTTAGAAATTTTAAGTTGTAAGAATTGGTGTACAAGATCAAGTGTGGATAAAGCTAAAGATGCATTAGATGATGGTGATTTTTATATATATCTTGAACGAGGTAAGTCTAATTTATGGGAACCTTTAGTTGGTATGACAACTGTTAAAGGTAAAATTGACCAAATTCAAGGTGTTGAAAATAATAATATTGTTCCTTTAAATTTGGTTGATGAAATTAAAGACTTTATTGAAAAAAGTGGATTACATTGTCATTCTGGGATTATTGATGAAGGTCCAAAAGCAAGACAAGCTATTTTAATTAGTGAAAAGTTAAATGAAGTTTTACCTGATTTTAAAAAGACTTTTGCCAAAGCGATAAAAGATAAAGATGATGTGGCTATATTTAAAGGTTTAGGAGTGGAAGTTAAAACATTATTTGATGGAACTTTAGAAATTCCGGGATATAAACCTTCATATAATATCAATCAAAGTAGCGGAATTTCTGTCCCTTACGCAATGCTTGGTATAAGTGAAAATGATTTACTTAGAAATGTGAAAGTTATAAATGGAAATTTAATATTAGATAGTAAAAATAAATTATTTAATTCATTATTAACAGAATTTCCACCAAAATTAGAAGTTGTAACAGGTAGGGTTTCTTGTACAAGTAAACAATTTGAGCAATTTGGTGATGATATTATGCGAGTTGTAGGGAATAATCCTTCAAAGGTAATAGTTCACCAAGTATAATTTTTATGTTAAATTTATAATATTATGACTCAGATGCAATTACAGTTTGTAAAACCTGAAATAAAGCCAAATGAAAGACAGCAAGAAGCTATTGATTATTTAAAAGGTCAAGTTATGCTTTTAGCCGGTCCCGGTACCGGTAAGACATTTACTGTTATTCATCGTATTGAAAAAATGCTTGCAGATAAAGTTAAACCGTCGTCAATTTTGTGTTTAACATTTTCTGATGCTGCAGCTGGTGAAATGCGTCAAAGATTAATTAAAAAGATGGGAGTTGTTGCATCTTCTGTTGATATTTATACATACCATTCATTTTGTAATGATATAATAAAAACTTATGCTGATAAGTTTGAATTATCCTCAGGTGTAGATTTAATAACTGATGCTGAAAAAATTTCTATAATGAAGGAATGTATAGATGAAGCAAATTTAGAGTATTTTGTTCCAACCAGGGCTGATAGATATTATTTTACAAAAGATTTTATATCATATGTAGAAAAATTAAAAACAAAAAGACTTTCTAAAGAAGAATATCTTTCTTATATTGATTCAAATCCTTCATTGATGCCTAGATATAAGGAATTAGAAAGTGAAATTTATGAAAGAGAACAAGCTGGTAAAACTCAAAATAAAGGCCGCTATGCTGAATTAGAAAAAGTAAAACTGAATATCGAAAAAGCAAAAGAATTATGGACATTATTTGAATTATATTCAGCTAAAATGATTTCAAAAAATTTGATTGATTTTTCAGATATGATAAATCTTGTTTTAAATTTATTTGAAGAAGACGAAAGTTTTTTAAAAGAAGTTTCGAATAAATATGAATATTTTTTAGTTGATGAATATCAGGATACAAATGATTTACAAAATCAAATAATATTTAATTTGGTTGATGGTAACAATGAAAAAAATATATTTGTTGTTGGTGATGATGATCAAATAATTTATGGCTTTCAGGGAGCAAAAAGTGATAATATAGAAAACTTTTTGACTAAATATCCGCAAACAAAAGTTATATGTTTGAATGAAAATAATAGATCGACTCAAACTATTCTTGATTTTAGTAACTTAGTTGTTAGTCAAGATGTAAATAGACTTGAAAATAATGAATATTTTAAAAATAAGTATAATATTTCTAAAAAATTAATTGCAAAAAATCCTAAGATAATATCAGAAGATAAAAAAATAAAAAGAATTCAATTTGGAGAGACATTACAAGAATTTAATTATATTGTTGATGATATTAAAAATTTAGTAAGTTCAGATAACTTTTCAACATTAGATAATGGTAAAAAAGATTATTCTCAAATTGCTATTATTAGTAAAAAAAGAACTGAATTACAAACTTTTGCAGAACTTTTGAAAAGTAAAAATATTCCTTTTCAGTTAGATGAAGGTAAAAGTATTTTTTCTATACGTTCATCTATTTTGATATATTTTTATTTAAAAGCATTAAATAATTATTTAACATCAAGTGACAAATTGTTCGGGTTAATGTTGTCTGAACCATTTAAATTAAACTTAGATGATTATGGCAAGATTCTTCATGAACAACAGCTTTATAAAAAAGATGTACCTAGTGATTTTATCTCATTAATGAAATTACTAACAGATTGGAAAGAACCTGAGAAGATTAATGAATTTTTAAATACTTTTGAGTATTTACAAAGTTATGCAACTGCAAATACTTTGTCAAACACAATAAAAGAAATTATAAATCGAACAGGTATTTTGACATATTTTTATAAATGTTCTCAAAATAGAATGGAAAATATTTCAGGTATAAAAAAAATAATATCTGAAGCTTCAGATTTTCAAAGTTCTGATATGACAAAAAGTTTATCAGATTTTGTAAAGTATTTAGATGATTGTTTACAAAATGAAATTGATATTAATGTAGATAAAGAATCTTCCGTATTAAATGCTGTTCAATTGATGACATATCATGGTTCTAAGGGGCGTGAATTTGGTTATGTATATCTTCCGAACTTAATCAGCAGCAATTGGGAAAATTTTAGAATGCCGGGAGAGTATAAATTTATAACTGATGAGGTTTTAGATAAAGATATTGCTCAAGAAAAGAAAGATTCTGAACTATTAAAATTGTTATTTGTAGGTATTACCAGAGCAAAGCATACTTTGGTATTGTCTTTTTCTGATAATAACAATGGTAAGTCTCAGCAAATTACAAAATATTTATCTGAATTAAATAATTATGATTTTGAAACTATACAATTTGAATGTAATGCTGAAGATTTAACTACAGAATTTTTTAGAAGTGTATCTTCTGATGTTTTTGATAATCAAAAAGCTTTTAAAGATGAGATAGAAGAAAGAATAAAAAATCTTGTTCTTTCTCCATCAAGGATTAATGAATATATCACCTGTCCTCGAAAATTTTTCTATGTGAAGATTTTAGGTATAGAAGTTGAAGAGGCAGATTGGGACGGAGCTAATTTTGGTTCATTAATTCACTTGTTATTAGAAAAAGCAGTAAGATATGCCAAAGAAAATGGTACCTATCCATTAATAAATAAAATATTAGATGATTTTAAACTAGGAATGGACAATTCAAGATTTACATCTGAAGCAAGAAAAGAAAAATATATGAAACAAGGGATAAATCTGATTAATAATTATTATCCGTATTTTTCTCAAATACCAGTATCACGAGTTGTTGATGTAGAATTTAGTTTTTATGGTGTAGATGTTGATGGAGATTTGGTAACAGGAAAAATTGATAGAATAGAAAAGAATTCTGACGGTACATATGAATTGTATGATTATAAAACCGGCAATTATACTTCAGATAAAAAAATAGCTCCTGGAGAAGAAAAGCAAGGTTATTATAATCAATTATGTTTGTATAAATATGCTTACGAAAAATTGACAGGCAATAAAGTTTCAAAAGTTGGAATTATTTATGTTGAAAATCATGAAAAAAGTGTTTGTAAATCTTTAACAACAGAAGATATGAATTATATTGAAAATTTAATTAAAGATACATATAATAATATAAGACTTTTGAAATTTAACCCTATAAAAGAAGATAAACAAGGTGTTTGTAAAAATTGTGTGTATCGACAACTTTGCAAGTTAGATTTGATTTAGCTATATATTATAGATAGAATGGATTAAGATAAAAAATTTATTTTACCCCAATATGAAAGGAAAAAGGAAATGCAAGTACAACCAACAAGTAATACACAGTTTGGAGCAAGATTTATAAGCTCTCCAAGTGTTATGACAAAATTAGAAAACGGAAAATGGATGCAGGATAAAGTTAATTTTGTGAAATTGAATACATCAAGCCATTCAGATTTAAAAACATTAAAAGATGTAATTACATTATGGGATGGTCAAAATTTATCTAAAGCAATATCTGAAGAAGCTCATATATTAGGAAAAGAATCTAATGTATATGCTCTTACAACTCAAGTAGGTCATTTTAAAAAATTAAATCCTAAAGATGTTCTAGGTTTAATAACAACAGGAGATGTTAAAACAAAAGAATCTTCAGTTGAAGTATTTAAAGTAGGAACAGATCCAATTTTTGCGTATGAACAAAATCGCAGAAGCCGTAATGTAAAACATATTGCAAAAGCAATGTTCCAAGAAGTAATAGGAATGTTACATAAAAATGATAATGTTAAAAATGTGAATGTACATATTGAAGCAGGTGATGAAAGATTTTTAAGTAGATTAGGTTTTAAACCGTATTCTATTGATCAATATGCATTATCAAAAGATAGTTTTGAAATTTTAGGCTAGTAATTAAATTATAAATTTTAATAATGAAAAGAGGTGAATTTCACCTCTTTTTTTAGTGTACAGTTGTGGGGTCTGTAAAATAAGGATGTGTTAGTTTTGCCTAACACTTATTGCATAAAAATTTAGTGTGATTATTTTTTTGAGAATTTTTGTCATTTCGATATCCGATACCTGCTCGGTAGCCAGATACTGAGTATAAAATTGGTAAAGATGGTTCTATCCATTTTAATCCGGATAATACCGCAACTGTTGCTATATCATCTGTGTGTAAGCCTATATCTATTAATTCAGGTGTTCTATTATCCGGTTTTTGTTTTTTAAATATCAACGGATTAATAAGTTTGTTTCCAATATAATTTGCAATTGTACTTCCCCCGATAACACCGGTTAATATAATTCCCGTAACCATACCAATGCATCTTGCAGATTTTGATTTTATATTGAATTTTTCTAATATCCCTAATGCTGCGCCTGCACCAACATTGCATAAAAATATATTTGCTAAATATTGGTATATTCCTTCATTAACTTTGTTTGGAATTCTATTTTTCCAATTTTTTTCTGTTAATTTGTCTGCAATAATTCCTCCTGAAACTCCTCCAATAACTGGAATTGCTCCAAATATTGAGAGCCAACCTATGTCTTTGAATATATCTTTTGCTTTTATATTTTCAGGAGGAGGAATAAGTTGATCTAGTAAATTTTTATTTTCTTTTGTATTTAAATAGTTAATTTCATTTAATGATAAAATTTTAGTTTTTGCTTTATTTAAAATTTTGTTTGTTTTGTCTTTTACGTTTGTCTTTGAAAGATATTCATCAATTAATTTAGTATTGTCTTTTTGTAGTTGTTCAATGGATTTAGGTAGAGGTCTTTTAGTTATAAAGCTTGCAATTTTTGCTGCGTTTACTGCAGAAAGAAGTGTTGTACCTAATATAATTGCTGATTTTATCCCTACTTTTTTTCTATCTTTAGTAGGAGTATTGTTCATCTGATTTATTACTAAACCTGAGCAGCCAAGCGTTAAAACTGTCGGGATATTTTTATTGATTTTTGCTGTTAATAATGGTTGGTCAAGGTATTTGCCAATAGATGAAATTTTTATCATTTTTGTGAATTCTCTTTTCTTAGTTTTTCTAGTGTAGTTTTATTTTTTTCATAAAAATCTATAAATTCTGCCATTTTATTTAAAATATTTTGTGAAATAACATGTTCTATTTTGCAGGCATTTTCGCTAGCTTCTTTTTGTGGAATTTCTAGGACTGTTTCAAAAAATTTTTTTAAGGTATTGTGTTTTTCATATACTTTTTTTGCTTCTTCCAGCCCTAGAGCTGTCAGTTGTATTGTTTCGTAACTATTATAAATAATTAGATTTTTTGCTACTAATCTTGATAGAGCTTCTGAAACTGAGGCTCTGGAAATATTTAGTAATCTTGCTAATTCGGCACCTTTAAGAGGTTTATTATTGATATTAGCAATGTAGATTTCTTCTAAATAATCTTCTAATCCTGATGTGATGTTTTTCATGGTCTATCCTCTAGTTTATTGTAAGGCATGCCTTACAAATTGTCAAGTTTTTATTGAGCAACAAAAAATCTACCCACTAGGGTAGATTTTTTGTTTGTCCATAAGTTTCGGGTTATGCGACTAATTTTAACTTATCGTTTGGTTTAATCAATACGTGGTAACCATCTTCTTCAAATTGTAATTTATTTAATTCCATTAACTCTTTTGTATGTTTTAGAATTTCAGCATCTGTTGGTTTGTAGTTTGGATCATTTTTTAATTCTTTTAAATGTTGTTTTGCAATGTTCCATACGCAATCACCTTTTTTAACCGTATATTCATTGTTTGCTTGAGCTGGTTTTCCTGGTTCTTTATTATCAGGAGTTGTTGGAGTTGTTGCTCCCGGTTTTTCTGGTTCTTTGTTATCAGGAGTTGTTGGAGCTGTTGCTACCGGTTTTTCTAGTTCTTTATTACCAGGAGTTGCTGGAGTTGTTGCTTCTGGATTTTCTGGTTCTTTATTACCAGGAGTTGCTGGAGTTGTTACTTCTGGATTTTCTGGAGCTGTAGATTTTTGAGCTGGTTGTTCTTTATCTGTTAATTTTGTATAAAGATAAGCCCCTAATCCTAATAATGCACTTGTTGCTAAACCGATAAGACCGAATTTTTTCAATTTTGGGCTCATTTTTGTAAACATTTTTAGTTTATTGGATTTTTTTGCAGTTTCTTCTGCTGCTTCTTTAGCTGCTTTTTTTGCGGCTTCATCTGCAGTTTCAGAAATATATTTACCTGTTTTTTTATCGAATACAGTTACACTTCCTTTTTTCTGCTTTGCTGCTTGTTCAGCTCTTGCATTTCTTTTTGCTTCAACTTGTTTAGGTGTAACAGTTACAGATTTGTATGTACCATCTTTACTTTTTACAGTTTTGCCACCAGATTTGTTTTGTCTAGCGGCTTTTTCTGCTTGTTGTTGTTCTCTACGTGCTTTTGCAGCATTAATTTGTTCTGTTGTTGGTTGATAACCATTAACTTTTGTCATTCTTAATTCCTCCATTTACTTTTTGATTAAATATCCCCTATGTCTTATTTAAGTTTTTTTGATTTGAAAAATTGATTTTGGATATTTAAGGTGTATATACTTTACTTAACAATTTGTAATGTTAGAATTTTAAAAATGGACAAAAATAAAGCTATCATTGAGTTTGTTTCAAATGATAGCTTTATAAAATTTATTATTAAAATTTTTAAAAATCTCTAGGTTTTATTCCATGTAACCAATTTGATTCAATTTTTTCTAAAGATATTCCTTTAGTTTCAGGTACAAAGAAGTAAACAAAAATTATACATAGTAAAGAAACTAAAGCAAAGCCCCAAAATGTTAGAGCTCCGCCAATTCTATGTAATAATATTGGAAAACTGCTAACAACAAAGAAATTAAATGCAAAGTTTGAAACAGTGCATATACTCATTGCAACTCCTCTGATTTTTAACGGGAATACTTCTGATACAAGTATCCAACCAATAGGTCCTAGACTCATTGCAAAGCATATAATGTATGTTACAAGACTTCCGACTGTTACCCATTTTAAATTGTCACCAAAGAAATCTGCAAACGCAAAAGCTCCGCCTAAAGCTATTAAACTTAGCATAACACCTGTTAACCCAAAGTATAGTAGAGGTTTTCTTCCAAGTCTATCTGTAAAGTATAATGCAACTATCGTCATTAAGAAATTGATAATTCCAATTCCTGTTGTAGCATATATTGCACTAATATTACTTTCAAATCCAGCATTTTTGAATATTGTTGGCGCATAATAAATTATTGTGTTTATGCCTGTGCAGATTTGAGCAAACATAATACCAATACCTACAACAAATGGCATAATCATCCATTTTTTAAATCTGAATTTTTTGTCACTTTTATTTTCTTCTGTTTTTAAAGTTGCTTTAACATCTTGTATTTCTTTATCAACGTCAATATCAGGTTCTATTTTTAAAAATACTTGTTTAGCTTCATCTTCTCTTTTTTTGCTAATAAGCCAGCGTGGAGTATCATGCATAAAGCACATTCCGATAAATAAGATTAAGCCTGGTACAACACCTGCAAATAACATCCATCTCCAGTTATATACAGCTCCGGCAAAAGCAGCATTAATGAAGTAGGAGAATAATATACCTGCAGTAATAGCCCATTGATATAATGATACTAAAGTTCCTCTCAAATTCTTAGGAGAAATTTCAGACAGATATAATGGAACAACAAAATTTACAATACCAACGGCAAAACCAACAAATATTCTTGAGGCAATTAGAACGTATATATTTGGCGCAAAAGCACAAAGGATTGAGCCTAAAATAAATATGACAGCTGTTGCCATAATGATTTTTTTTCGTCCAAAAATATCAGCTAAAATTCCATTTGTTGCAGCACCAATAACTGCTCCTATTAATACTGAGCTTACTAAAATTCCTTGAACTGTATCTGCTAGATTCCAAGATTCATTTATAAATAGTAATGCTCCTGAAATAACTCCGGTGTCATATCCGGATAATAAGCCTCCTAATGATGCAATAATTGCAACGACATACAACCAAAAATATTTCATAATAAACACCTTTTTATACTCTTATTCTTATTATAATTCATGTTTTAAAATTTTTAAACTGTTAAAAAATATTTTAAAAATCTCATATATATAGAGTATGTCAAATTCTTTTATAGTCGTTATACTAAACAGGTGGTGAGAGGTAGGTTTTATGTTAGCACAGACTGTAAGAAATAATTTAACAGATATTAAGAGTTTAGATTTAAGAAAAAAGACAACAAAATTTAGTAGTCTTTTTCAATCAGCTCCAACTGTTGATCCTCAAAGAAATGAAATAAGAAAAGTTCTTATGAAAGAAGGGCTTGTTGAATTAGATCAAGATGATTCTATTTTTGATGAAATTTCTCAACCTGAAGATTTTGATATAGTAGAGGATATGGATATTTCTGATTATATTGTTGAAAATCCAGATGAGGTAGTTGTTCAATTTCCGATAGTTTCTAATATACAGTTAGAAGAAAAATTACCATTTTTTAAATCAATAAGTTTGAAATTGGCAAGTTTATAGTACTTGCAAAATATATATGTTTATAAAAATGAGAACTTAAAAAAGGTTCTCATTTTTTTGTTATACTAAGTTTTAAAATAACTAACTTTTATTATTTGAACTTAGGAGAGAACATTGAATATTGACGTGAAAGATAGACTATCAACATTAAAGGGTGATATTTTTGGTGGGATTATAGCGACTATTATAGCATTTCCTCAAGCATTAGCTTTTGGTGTAGCATCTGGTATGGGTGCTGCTGCAGGTATTTGGGGGGCAATAATTTTATCTTTTATCGCAGGAATTTTAGGTTGTAATTTGCCTATAGTTTCCGGTCCAACCGGTCCTACAGCGATTATTGTTGCCGTTATTGTAAGTGCTGCCTCTGGAAATATTGATAAAGTTATTCCTATTTTAGTTATGGCTGCAATATTTCAAATAATTATATCCCTTACTCAAATTCCAAGAATGATTAAATATGTGCCTTACCCTGTAATTTCCGGGTTTTTAACAGGGATTGGTTTGATAATTATTATTCTTCAATTATCTCCTTTGTTGGGTGGTGCAACTTTTTCATCAACAATTAAAGCATTAATGTATTATCCTCAGTTATTTTCTAATATTAATTTGCAAGCTTTAATTTTGGGTTGTTCAACTTTGGCTATTTTGTTTTTTACTCCAAAATTTATAACAAAATACGTTCCTTCTCAATTGTTAGCGTTGGTTTTGATGACAGGTGTTGCTTATTATTTTGGATTTAATGTTGAAAAAATTTCTGGTGTAACATTGTCTATTCCTCAAGCTCATTTACCTATATTTAATTTGGATTTGATAATGAAAGATATTCCTACAGCTTTGACATTAGCTTTTATTGCAACAAGTGAAAGTTTATTAACAGGAATTATTATGGATTCGTTGATGAAGGTTAAACATAATTCTAAACGCCTTGTTGCATCACAAGGTATTGGTAATTTGTTTTGTGCTCTAACCGGTTCAATGTATGGTACTGCGGCTACAATGAGAAGTGTTGCGGCTGTTAAAATTGGTGCAAAAACAAGATGGAGCGCAATTTTATGTTCTGTAATTATGGCAGTTTTATTGTTTAAATTTACAGGGTTTATCTCGCAGATTCCAATATGTGTTTTAGCTGCTATTTTGATTAAAATTGGATATGATATTTTGGATTTGAAGGTTATAAAAGTTTTAAAATATGCACCTAAAGATGATTTGTATGTATTGATAACGGTACTTTTGTTTACGGTATTTTATAATTTGATATTTGCTTTAGGTTTGGGAATAATTTTGGCTGCGCTATTATATGCTAAAAGGGTTGCTGATAATACAAATATTAAAGTTAATCAATATGATCCTGCAGCATATACAAGTTTTGAAACTCAAGTTGAACAAGATTCACATTATAAAATTAGAATCTTGCATATTGACGGACAATTTTTCTTTGGTTCTATAACTCAAATTGTTTCTCATTTTGACGAACTTTTAGAAACTGAATATATTATTTTAAATTATTCTTCTAATTCAGAGTTGGATATGTCTGCGATTTTTGCTTTAGAAGATATAATTGTAAGATTGAAATCTCAAAAGATAAAATTATATCTTGTAATTCCAAATGAAAAAGTTTTTAACCAAATAAAATCTTTAGAGATAATTTCACAAATAGGTGAAGATGCTGTATTAACAGATGAAAATGTTGCAATTCAAAATGCAATGCAAGATTTGCATATTTAAACTTTTAATTGGCAAGGCTTTGGAGTATTTGTGTAAATTCTGATTTATGTGGTAAAATGAAGAAAAAAGGAGATATGTTATGTTTCAAGTTTATACATCAAGTGATAAATCTGAGTTGTCAAAAAATTTAGTTGGTGAATTTAAAGATTATGATGAAGCAATGGATTTTGCAGAAAAATCAATCGAAGGTAAAAAAGGTTTGAGATATATAGTTGAAGAAACTAATGGCTGTGTTAATAGCTATGGCGATCTTATTGCTTCAGTTGTTGCCGAAAGTGATTTTAATGAGTAGGTTAAATATGTAAGTTTAAAAAATGAGCTGATATTTTTATCAGCTCATTTTCATTTTTTCAACTAATTTAATATATTTCTTATAATCTTTTCCCCATACTTTCATTGAGTCTAGTACAGGCATGAGGCTATAACCTATATCTGTTAAGGTGTATTCAACTTTTGGCGGAATTTGAGGATAGACTTTTCGTTCCACAAGTCCTAATTCTTCCATGTCTCTTAATTTTGCAGTTAATACTTTTTGGGTAATCCCTTTTACTGCTTTTTTAAGTTCTCCAAATCGCATTGTACCGTTTAAAAGCTCTCTTATTATAAGAACTTTCCATTTGCAACTAAGCATTTTTAAAGTTGTTTCAATTGGGCACTTTGGGAGGTCTTTTGAATTCATAAATACTCCATTAGTATATTTTGGTTACTATAACTTTTTTATATACTAACGCAAGTTTGATGTTTTTTGCAACATTGTTAAAATTCTAAATATTGTTTTATTTCTTCCGGAGTGAATTTGAATTCTTTAACTGTTGCGTATTCTATAGGAAGAATAAATGATATGTATTCATCTGTTGCTTTTTTATCTGTAGTGATAATGTTTAAAATTTTATTTTTATCAAACTTTGGTAATGGTGAATATTCAAATTTTTTGATTAAATCTTCACATAAAAACTTATATTCTTTATCTATAAAATTTTGTTTTTGTGCAATGTTAAGAGCAAAATTTATACCTTCTATAACACAATGTCCATGAGTGTATTTTTTGTATTTTGTGATATTTTCTATTGCGTGTCCATATGTATGACCAAAGTTTAGAATTTTTCTAAGATTTCCTTCTTTTTCGTCTTGTTCAACGACTGAAATCTTTAATTCTATACAAATTTTTATGAGTTCTTTCAGAGTTAGAATATCTCTGGATAATATTTTTTGATAATTTTCATTTAAAAAATTAATAAGTTGAGGTTCTTTATGAGGATTACAACTTTTTTCTATGAAGCCGTATTTTAGAATTTCGCCTAATCCGCTTTTGAATTGTTTTTCATCAAGAGTTTTTAGGAAATTGACATTTATAAACACAGCTTTAGGTTGATAAAAACTACCAATAAGATTTTTCCCATATTTAGAATTTATTGCAGTTTTACCTCCTACTGAGCTATCTGTTGATGAAAGTAAAGTTGTTGGAACTTGGATTAAATTTATTCCTCTCATATATGTTGAGGCTGCAAAGCCTGCGATATCTCCAACTACTCCTCCTCCAATTGCAATAACAGCATCTTCTCTTTTTAATTTTTTAGATAATGCAAAATCTAAGATTTTAATGTAATTTTTATAATTTTTTTCGCTTTCACCGTCTTTTAAAACAAATATTTTTTCTTTCGGAAAGTTAAGTATTTCTCCGTATAATTTATAAACTTTTTGACTAAATATCACAATATAATTTTTATGATCTATTTCATTTAATATATTCTTTTTTAAATTACAGATATCAAAATTATTTATGTGAATAGTGTAATTTATATTTTTTGCGTTAATATCAACGGATAAATTTATCATTCCAAAACTCCTGTAATTTCTTCTATAATTTCGTTTGTTTTTTTATTATCTGTATTTATTATATAAGATGCAGTTTCATAATTATGTTTTCGTTGATTAATAATATTATTTATAGTTTCTATATTCATATTATCACAAAGTAACGGACGAGATTTATTATTTTTAATTCTATCAAAAATTTGTTCAGGCGATGTTTTTAGGTAAATTACATTAGAATTTTTTAATAAAAAATCGCGAGTTTCAGTATTTTCAAAAGCTCCTCCGCCAAGTGAAATTACACTGTTTGTTGGTGAAAAAATTTTTTTTATTATCTCTTTTTCAATTGTTCTAAAATGTTTTTCTCCATGTTTAGAAAATATTTCTGATATTTTGATACCTTCTTGTTCTTCGATTAATGTATCTATATCAAAAAATTCTAAATTTAATTTGTTTGATAATAATTTTCCTATAGTGGTTTTTCCAGAACCCATCATTCCTGTTAGTACAATAGTTTTCATAAGTTTATAATAGCTTAAATTTTATAAAAAATAAATATATTTAACTTTTTTGACTTGTAAAATGGTTAATGTATTATGAAAAAAAAAGAGGAAATGATTATGTATAAAAAGATAATATCATTATTGATGTTGGTAGTTTTGGTATGTTGCGGTTGTGGTAAAAAACAAGATGAACCAATATCAAATGACTTAAATACAATTACACAGCGAGATAAGTTAATTGTTGGAGTAAAAACTGATACTTATCCTTTTGGTTATATGGACGAAAAGGGACATTTTGCAGGTTATGATGCTGCCTTAGGCAGGTTAATTGCTCGTGGTATTTTAGGTAGTGATAAGAAGGTTAAATTTGTTCCGGTGACGGCTTCTGATAGAATGATGAAGTTATATTCCGGAGATATTGATATGATTATTGCTACAATGTCAGTTACTCCTAAGCGTTTAGAAATTTTAGATTTTTCTGAACCATATTATACTGCAGGTCAAGCATTATTAGTTAAAAAAGGTAGTGATGTTAAGACTATACAGGATTTAAAAGGTAAAAAAGCAATTATTGTTTATGGTTCAACAAGTGAAAATAGTTTAAGAACAGCAGTTCCGGGTGTTGGAGTTATAGGGTATAGGACATATCCGGATGCTTATAAAGCGTTAAAAGCTGGTAAGGCTGATGCGATTGTTTCTGATGATACTATTTTGCTAGGGTTGGCTTTAAAAGATGATAGTGTAGAGTTGTTGCCAAAAAGATATTCAAAAGAATTATATGCAGTAGCTTTTAGAAAAGGTCCTGAGTCTAAAGATTTAGTAAGAGCGGTTAACAATGTTATTCAAATAGAAAAAAAGAATGGAACATTGAAAACTCTTCAAGAAAATTTTGGTATTAAATAATATTGAAAAATTTTTTAGCAAGTTGAATTTCCTGAGGTTTTGTAATCTCAGGATTTTTAATTTTTTCTCTTAAAACATAGTCAAAACATTGTTGATATTTTTCAGAAGGTTTAATGCCTAAATCTTGCAAATCTTTTCCTGATATTTCGAGATTGATTTTGTTTAATTTATTTAAGTAAAGATTAACTATATCAGTATTGATTGTAGAATACATAATTACTGATTCAATGTTTATGCTTTTAAATGTTTTATATATTTCAAAATCGTCTTTGAAAGTTTTTGATTTGAGGTTTTTAAAATCATCTACAATTTTTTTCTCTATTTTGGTAAGAGGTAGGTTTTCAATATTTGGCAACAAACCAATATAAATTATCCAAATATTGTTTGGTTTAATATTATTAATAAGTTTTTCAAAGTTGTAATTTGGAATTGTAAATTCTTGTGGGGCAATGAGTTTATATATTTTTTGTTGTATAAATTTTTCAAATGCAGACCAAGAATTCAGATTGAAAGTTTCTATTAATTCTTTCTTTAATCTTTTAAAAGACATATCATAATTTATATTGTTCAGATATTTTTCTTGTAGTTGTTTTGTGTGTTCGTCTAATTCAAAATTAAATCGTATTGAAAATTTTAGACCTCTTAATATTCTTGTTGGGTCATCGATAAAGCTTTTATCGTGTAGAACTTTTAGTTTTTTTTGTTTTATATCTTCAAGTCCGTTTGTATAATCTATGATTTCTCCTGTTAATGTCGATTTTGCAAGAGCATTTATTGTGAAATCTCGTCTTAGAATATCCTCTTTTAGAGAACAGCCAATATTATTTACAACGGGTAGATGCCCTTTTTGTGGGTAAACTTCATCTCTGGTAGAAGCTATATCAATTTCTTGATTATCCAGTTTTATTTTTACTGTACCAAAAGGTTCATTAAT
This sequence comes from Candidatus Gastranaerophilales bacterium, assembly GCA_944325085.1. Taxonomy (GTDB): domain Bacteria; phylum Cyanobacteriota; class Vampirovibrionia; order Gastranaerophilales; family Gastranaerophilaceae; genus Zag111. The sequence continues at coordinate 50,286 of CALUYT010000009.1, forward strand.
TTGGATAATTTGGGCATTTGGAATTGTTTGGGCATATTCAATAGCATTCCCAACGTATGTTATATCTATGTCAAAACTATCTAATCCAAGTAGTTCATCACGTACTACTCCGCCAATATAAAATAAGTTTTTATCGTGTAAATTGATGATGCCCATACATTGATTTTAGCGTAAAATAGTATAAAATAAAAGAGATTAGTATTTGAAGAAGGGTAAATATGTTACAAGAAGCAACCAAAGCTCTTAATTCAGCTTTCAATAATAGTTTTATAAAGAAATTAAGTCAATATCTTCACGATTGTGTTAGAGAAGAAGTAAAAAGCTCTACATTCAGAAATTTAAAAGGTGATAAGGATAATAAGTGGATATTTTTAAAAGAGCAAGAAACTTTGTTAACTCAAGGTTTGGAATATTTGAAACTTGATGGGTCAAATCCAAATCTTACAGAATTAATGTTACAAGGAGTTTCAAGCGCAAGAGATAAATATCTTATTTATGGATATATGTTTTTGGTTGGTCGTAACGGAAAATCTAAACGCAGTAATGAATTTTTAACCCCATTACTTTATGTTCCTTGTAAGTTAGAAAGAAATGGAGTAAGCATAAATTGTATTTTACAAGATGATGTTTTGTCATTGAACACAGGCGCATTAGCTGCACTTTTGAAAAAAGGTGAAGATGATGACGAAGTAGATTTATTTTTAGAAGGAATTTTAGATGTTGTTCCTGATTTACCAATTACAAAAGAAAAAATGGATATTTTCTTAACAACATTAAAATCTTTAATTCCTGATATTGAAATTAGCAGTGATCCTTCCGAAAATGTTGATGAAGATAATGTTTCAAAAGATGAAACTTCATCAAAAGATTTATCTGACGTACAAATCACAGGTGAAAATTTTGATGAAATTATTGATGATGAAATTCAAGAGCAGAAACATAAAGCAGCGGTTGGTGATATCAAAAAACTTTCTGTAACATACCAGAGTGCAATTATTTTAACAAAAAGACCTGCAGTGACTGCCGGGGTTTTGCATGAGTTAATGCAAATTGCAGAAAAACCTAGCGGAGTTTTTAGAGAAACTACATTGAGTGTAATAAATGATGAATATACGCAATCTGTAGAAAAAAATATACCACTGAAAGATTCTGAAGAGTCTTTTTATCCGATTACTCCACTTGCATTGAGTGATTCTCAAGAAAAAGTAATTAGAAATGTTGAAAATAATAAACTTATTGCAGTACAAGGACCTCCTGGAACCGGTAAGTCGCAAACAATTGTTAATTTGGTAGCTCATTTGATAGCAAATGGTAAAACAGTATTGGTTGCTTCTCGTATGGATAAAGCAGTTGATGTTGTCGCTGACAGATTGAACGATTTAGGAGCTCCATATTTAGCATTAAGAGCCGGTAGAATGAATTATCAAAAGCAATTGAGTTTTCAGTTGCAAGAGTTAACTTCCGGAAAATTTTCATTGGATGATGATGTTGAAGATTATATCTTTGCTGATGTAAAAGATATGAAGCAGCATTTGGATTGTATGAGAGAAACTGAAGCCAAGTGTGAAAAAATTATTAAATTAGAAAAAGACTGGCATGATTTAAAAGAAGAAATAAAAAATCAAACAGTTTCTGTTGGTGAAATGCAATATATAAAAAGAGCTTTAAAAAAATCAGAAATAGATAATATTAATGATGTTATTAAAGCTTTAACTGAAAATATGGAAAAATCAGGATTTTTTGCATCATTTGCAAATATGTCTAATTTACGCCAGTTAAAGAAAATTCTTGATATTAAAGATTTTGAAGTTGAACCTGAAAATCTGGATAGATTGAAAATAGAACTAGATTTTATGACTTTAAAATGGAAATTAAGAAAAATAGAAACTGATATTCAAAAAATTGGAAATCTTCATGTGATGATGGAACAAATTCGTCAAATGAAGAGAAAACAAAAATTTCTAGCAATAAATATATTGAAAAGTACAAGAAGGGAAGCTTTAAAGGCCTTATTAAGAGATGCTAAAAAAGTTAGAAGAATTAAAGTTCATTCAAGAGCTTTAGTTGAAAGACGTAAAAAGAAAACAACTCAAATAATGGAAGAAGAAGATTTCAGACCACTATTAGATGCGTTTCCTTGTTGGTGTGTAACGACTTATGCTGTATCAGATTCATTGCCGCTAAAACCTGGTATGTTTGATGTTGCAATTATTGATGAAGCTTCGCAATGTGATATTGCAAGTTGTTTCCCTATTATGTATAGAGCAAAAAGAACTGTTGTTGTTGGTGATGATAAACAGCTTCCTCACCTATCATTCTTAGAAAAAGCAAAAGAACAGTCTTTCTTAAGTCAGTATGGAATTCCTGAAAAATATCAATTGATGTGGAGATTTAGAACTAATTCAATGTTTGATTTAGCTGATTATTATTCAATTAATTCAGTTATGTTAGACGAACATTTTAGAAGTCTTCCTCCAATTATTAATTTCTCAAATCACGAATTTTATAATGATAGAATTCGCATAATGAAAAACGATTCAATTGAAGATGATGCGATTGATATAATTAAGGTTCCTGATGGTAAAGTTGATATGGATGCAACAAGAAACTTGCCGGAAATAGAAGCTTTAGTAAAAACATTGCATGAAATAATTATTGAAGATGAACGCAAAAATCCGGATAAGCCTGTAAGTATTGGTATTATTTCCCCATTTAGAGCTCAAGTTGAGCAACTTAAAATTTCAGTGCCTAAAGTTTTATCTGATTATATGATTAAAAAACATCAAATAGAAATAGGTACAGCACATACTTTCCAAGGTGATGAGAGAGATATTATTTTAATGTCTTGGGCTTTTGCTAATAATTCTTATCCGCAAAGTATTACGTTTTTACAAAAACCAAATTTATTTAATGTTGCAATTACAAGAGCACGTTCAAAATGTATAAGCTTTGTATCTCATGATTTGGAAACTATGCCTGATGGACATTTTAGACATTATGTTTCATATTTGAAAAATTATAAAGAGCGTAAAGCTGCATTATTAAATAATGAAATTGATGAAAATATCTATAAAAACAAGTTAGAACGTGAAATAGCAGATTCATTAAGACAATTAGAACACAAAGTTGTTGCAGGTTCAGATATTGCAGGTTTAAGTGTTGATTTGTTAGTTGACAATAAATTTGTCATAGAGGTAGATGGTGTGGAAGATAATAAGAAAACACATATGTCTGAAATGAAAAAACAATCAATCATTGAACGTTGTGGTTATAAGGTTAAACGTATAACATACAGAGAATGGCAATATTCACAAAAAGCTTGTATAGATAGGGTTTTGTTGGAAGATTAATTGATTCAATTAATACGGTCGTTCCCACTTTTTTGAATTTCTTAATGTTGCAGGATCTTCGTCTGTATATTTGCGAGTGTATTTATTAATTAAATCTTGTTTCCCAGAAGTTTTAATAATATTTTCAAATATTTTTAAAACGTATTTATGATGCTTTTTAGGTAGGTATTGAGGGGATAAAGATAATGATATTATCTCAGGATTAATTTGTTTTTCTTCAATAGTTTTAAAAATATAATAAAAGGTGTTATAGATTCTATTTTGGGATTTTTTTATTTTAAAATCGATTATAGTATCAAATCCTGAATTACTTGTGTAATCCGCATCGATACTTAAAAAAACAGGTTTGTTCTTGAAATTTGGTAGGGTATTTCTTGTGCAGGTAATAACTTTTACAGATTTATATGTTTTTTCTTTTTCAATTAACATATTGCTATAGGTATTTCCTTTTATGTATTCGTTCATTAAACCTGTTTTGGGTTCAATCCAAAGTTCTTGAGAAAATGCTTTTAGATAAATTGGTGAAAATAAAAAGTGTAATAAGTTAAAATCTTTATCAACACAATTCCCATATAGCGGTGTACTATCTTTTAACAAGTGTAAATCATTTTCTGCGAATAATGTTTGTAAAATAGGGTTTCTGGCTTCTTCAATAGGCATAACCCAATATACTTCTTTTAGCTGTGGGTTTTTAGCAACAAGTTCATTTATCCAGCTTTCAACTCCAGCTTGTCCGTATATCATAACAGGATGATTTAGATAAATGTCACTATGGGTGTCAAAGTTTATTAATATTGACGGAATTTTAATATTGTTAGACTTTGCATAATCAGCAACATCAAGAGCTTGATTATGATCTGTATTTGCATCTATCAATTTAGTGTTTTTAGTTATATTTTTAATTGTTTGGTGAAAATCCTTTTCATCAATTTTAATATTTAAACATATTGATGAAATTAAAAATATACAGGTAATAGTTATAAAACAACTAAATATAATTATTAGAAATTTTTTAGATTTAATTTTCATTATACTTTATTTTATGTTCAAATATACTGATGGTCAAATTGTTATTAATTTTACAAACTATATTTTTTAGATAATATAAAAACATACAATAGTTGAAATATAAGAGGTTGCGAATAATGAAAAAAGTCTATATAGAAACAATGGGTTGTCAGATGAATAAATCAGATACTGAGAGAATGCTTGGTATGTTGTCTAATTTCGGTTATGAAGAAACAACAGAGCCAAAGCAAGCTGATTTGTTGATGGTAAATACTTGTTCTATAAGACAATTGAGTGAAGATAAAGCATATAGTTTAATTGGAACTTGGGGAAAGTGGAAAAAAACAAGACCTGAATTAAAAATTGGTTTTTGTGGTTGTGTAGCACAACAAAAAGCTGAGCAAATATTTAAAAGAGCGCATTATGTAGATTTTGTTTTAGGAACTCACAAAATATATTCATTACCGGATATAATTAAGAAAGTTAATGAAGGTGAAAAAGTTTGTGAATGTGAAGAAACAAATTTAACTGAAGATGATAAAGCCGTTCAATATAAAATAAATAGAGTAAAATCGGTTAATGCTTGGATACCTATAACAGAAGGTTGCAATAATTTTTGTACATATTGTATAGTTCCTTATACTAGAGGAAGAGAACGTTCAAGATTGCCTGAAACTATTTTAAAAGAAGTTAAAGATGCCCTAAAATCAGGTTTTAAAGAAATAACATTGCTTGGTCAAAATGTAGATAGTTACGGTAAAGATTTCAAAGATAGAAATTACCGTTTGGCTGATCTATTAAAAGATGTGAATGATATAGAAGGTAAATTTAGAATTCGTTTTGTAACTTCATATCCTACAGATATAACAGATAATTTAATTGAAACGGTCGTTAAGTTAGATAAAGTTTGTGAATATTTTCATATCCCTATGCAATCAGGTAGCAGTGAAGTTTTAAAGAAAATGAACAGACGTTACGATAGAGAAACTTATTTTAAAATAGCAAATAAAGTTCGAGAAATGGTGCCTGATGTTACCATAACCAGTGATTTCATTGCAGGTTTTCCTGGAGAAACCGAAGAACAGTTTGTAGAAACTCTAACTGCAATGGAAGAAATTGGTTTAGACTATTCAAATACTGCGGCATATTCTCCTAGAGAAAAAACAGTAGCTGCAAAATGGGTTGATAAATATATCGATGAAGATACAAAATTTGAAAGACTTGCAAGATTAAATGAACAAAATAGAAAATGCTGTTTAGCATCTAATAAGAAATTCTTAGGTCGAGAAATGGAAGTTTTAATAGAAAATTTTGAAAACCATAAAGGCAAGAATGTAATTACAGGAAGAACTCGAAATAATAAAATTGTTCATATTCCATACGATAAGGATTTAACAGGTGAATTTGTGAATGTTAAAATCACCGGTGTAAAGACTTGGTATTTAAATGGAGAATTAGTTTAGATTTTTTTATAAGAGCCCAAGTATCTAAAAAATGAAGTTTTAGGTTTTATATCATTAATAGCTTTGAGCATATTTTCATTATGTATATGTCCATCAAAGTCCACAATAAAAATATATTTTTCAGGGTTTGATTTTGAAGGACGAGAAGATATGTAAGATAGGTTAATGTTGTTTTCTAAAAATATTTTTAAAATTTCTAATAATGCACCAGGAGTATTGTTGGTGCTAAATACAGCTGTTGTTTTATCTTTAAAAGATTCTTCCGTTTCTCTATCTCCGATTAAAACATATTTGGTGCTATTATTTTTATCATCGTGAATATTTTCTTTTAAAATATTTAATCTACAAGTTTCTGCAATTTTTTTGTTTCCTATAGATGCATAAGTTAAGTTATAATTATTTAGTTCGTGTGCAGAATCAAGCATTGAAGGTGCTTCTATAATATTGAGATTCATTGGCATTTCGTGTTGAATAAAATCATGGCATTTGCCAATTAATCTAGGTGTAGCAATTAAACCTGTAATACTATAAAATTCAGTTGTTTTAGATAATAAACAGTATTCAACAGGCATAATAATTTCCGCTAAAATTCTAACATTTGGATTTTTAGAAGCAATTAAACAATCCAAAGATTCTCTAATTGTACCATCAAGTGTATTTTCAATAGGTAAAATACCAAAATTATCTGAATCTTGTTCTGTAAATTCAACAATTTGTTTAATTGTTTTTAAAGGAGTTGAGTCACATAAAATATCTAATTTCTGACAAAAAGTATCTTTAGCCATTTCAGAAAAAGAGTTTTCAGGTTCCAGGTATGCAATATTTTTTACAGATTTCAAATTTAACATTTACTTAACTCCATATTTCTACTAAAATTATATCAGAAATTAAAAAAGAAGGGAACTGATGAAAAATATAAAATTTGGTACAGATGGTTGGCGAGCAGTAGTAGGTAAAGATTTTAATTCTGAAAATGTAGGAATAGTTTCTAATGCAATTGGAAAATATATTTTTGACAATTATGGGATATATAAAACAATAATTGTTGGATATGATCCTAGAAATATGGCGCGAGAATTTTCAATGCAATGCGCTGAGATATTGAAGAATAAAGGTTTTAAGGTTTTATACAGTGATAAAGTTATACCAACACCTGTATTGGCATTTAATGCAAAATATTTAGATGCTTGTGCAATAATGTTTACCGCATCTCACAATCCTCCGGAATACCTTGGGATAAAATTTATTCCGGATTATGCAGGTCCCGCTACAAGTGAAATTACTGATGAAATAGTTTCTAATTTTGGAAAAGAGTACCCATCTTGTGTAAAAGGAAAGTTGATATATACTGATTTTTCAAGAAATTATTTTAATCATATAAAAGATTTAGTAGATTTTGAAAAGATAAAAGAACTTGATACACATATAGTTTTTGATGGTTTATACGCAGCAAGTATTGGATATTTTGATAAATTGCTATCAGACAAAGGTATAAAATATGATAGTATTCATATGTATCATGATCCAAATTTCGGTGGCGGAATGCCTGAGCCAAAACCTCAATATCTTAAAGAATTGATAGAGTATGTAAAATCTCACAAAAATTATGTAGGTTTTGCAAATGATGGTGATTCAGATAGGTTTGGCGTGATAAATGAGAATGGTGAATACGTAACACCTAATGAAATAATCGGAATATTATTAAAGCATTTGAAAAAACATAAAAAGATGAATGGACCACTTGTCAAAACCGTTGCTGCAAGTTTAATGCTTGATATTTTGGCAGATAAACTAGGTGTTGAAGTTGTTGAGACTCCTGTTGGTTTCAAACATGTGGGCGAAGCAATGCGCAAGTATGAGCCTATAATAGGAGGAGAAGAATCCGGAGGTTTAAGTATTCAAGGTCATATTCCTGAAAAAGATGGTATTTTGGCAAATTTACTTATATTAGAAGCAATGGCTTATGAAAACAAATCTTTGGTTCAACTTCAAAATGATTTAAGAAAATTTGTAGGGTGTTCATTTATAAATACAAGAGTAGATAAACATCTTAATAGTGTTGATGAAGTTAAGCCTGTATTAGATAAATTTTCAGAAATGGATGAAATTACCGGTTTTAAAATTTCAAAAAAAGATTTTAAAGATGGTGTCAAGCTTTATTTAGAAGACGGTACAACTTGGATATTGGTCCGTCCATCAGGTACAGAACCTCTTTTGAGAATTTACATTGAAAGTGACTCTTTAGAAAAAATTGAACAAATAAAAACTTTTGTAAAGTAATTTATATAATTGTAGCAAAAATTTGTTTCTTTCAACTTAAAAATTATTGGAAATAGCAAGGAGTCAAATTTATGCAAATAAGAACAATTACCCAAAGTCAGCCAAATTTTGGTATGGCATTTTTGAAACCTGATGATATGGAAGCTTTTACAAAATATGTTACTCATAATCGTAAAGCTTCAGTCGTAAAAAGAGGTATTGAACAGCTAAGACGTGAACAAAAAAATAATAAGCATTTTGATATCAAATATTTAGATAGTGATGAAATAATGCTTTGTCCAAAAACTAAGGATGCTGAAGCTGTAGCTACTGCCTTAATTTATAATAAAGAAGTTGGTGGTAGATTAACTAAAGTTCAAACAATTAGTAAATCAATAAATAAGGATTTAGATTCTGCTGAAAAAAGCGGTTCAAAGTTGAAATCGTTTGCAGCTATGGCCAAAGGATTATTTAAAGCTATAAAATTGCAAGTTATAAAAAAATTAAATCCTAAATATTCACTTCCTAAAAATTTAGTTTTAGCTGCAGATGATGCAACTGCATTGGAAAAAGCTGCAGAACAAAGAATTAAAAGACATGCACTTATCGAACAAGCGTTTAAAGACTAAAATTTTATATATTTAATATAAAAAATAAAAAGGTATTATGTGTAAGCATAGTGCCTTTTTTATTAAGTTTGTAAATATCGTATTTTGAATATAGCAAAAAATATATTTATGAGTTTTGAAATTTAATATAAATATTAAAAAGAGGACATTTTAATGCAAGTTAGAAATAATACCCCAGTTAGTCACCCCCGTTTTGGTATGGCTTTTATAAAACCGGAACCAGATGTTATGCCAAAATTAACAGAATATTTAACTAAAAAATCTAATATAAATGTTGCAGTTGAAGGTTTACGACAAGTTATATCTGATCAAGCTTCTAATAAGCACTTTGATATTGAATATATTCCAGTGAAAAATTCATTTAGAGTTATTCCAGTATCAGAAGAAGGTAAAAAGATGACAAATAATCAGCCCAAGATATTTGAGATGTCAAAAGAACCAACTAAATTAGAAAAATTAAAAGAAGAAGTTCGATACAAATCTTCAGTATTAGCAAGAAATGGATATAGCAAGATGGAAATTTTGCAATTTAGAGTAAAAACAGTATTCAATTTAGTAAGGGAATATTTAAAATGTGTAGCAAGCCCAATGAAAGAGCTACCAAAGAATTTGCAAGATGCTGTTGAATATGCAGAATCAAATGCAAATAGGATTGAAGAAGGTATATATAATAATAAACGAATAAGTTCATTATTTGGCTCAGATATCAACCTCGAAAAATAAAAAATGAAAGTGTAAAAATCATGTAAAAAAGATTGTTACAAAAGTAAACAAACATGAAAAAACACGGTTGACAGTGAGTTTTGTTTATCTTAATATGGATATGCTTGAAGTATAGTAAGTAAAATATCCGAAATATTTGAAAAATAGCAAACTTCGGGCAAACAGAGAGAAATCTCTGGAGATAGTAAGTACATAAAAAGAAAAAGGAATGCAAATGGCAAGTAGTACTAAGAAAAACAGAATCAGAGTTTGTTTGAAAGCATATGATCACAAACTAATTGATGTATCTGCTGAAAAAATCGTAGAAACAGCAAAAAGAACAGACGCAAAAGTAGCTGGCCCTATTCCTTTACCTACAAAAAGACGTATATATTGTGTATTACGTTCACCACACGTTGATAAAAAATCACGTGAACATTTCGAAATGAGAACACACAAACGTATTATCGATATATACGAACCAACTCAACAGACAATGGAAGCGTTACGTAGATTAGATTTACCAGCTGGAGTAGATATCGAAGCAAGATAGTTGCAAAGATACCGGCAAAGTGAAAATTGAATAAGCATTATGCATAAATAATGTGATCTACTACCGCCCGGATTAAGTAAGCGAGCTTAATCACAGCGGCGAGGGAGGTGAAAGTCCTCCGAAGGTAAAAGGACAGTACAAAAGTAGCGCTCGCAAGAGAAAATGCAAACTCGGGAATAGATACCCAAAAGGTGATCTATGACCACGAGCGAGCTAGAAAGGTAGAATATGACACTAGGTGTAATAGGAAAAAAAGTTGGAATGACTCAAATCTTTGATGAACAAGGTTTGGCAATTCCTGTAACAGTTATCAAAGTTGATGAAACTGTAGTAACACAAGTTAAAACAGTTGAAACAGACGGATATAATGCAATCCAAGTAGGTACTGTTGCAGCAAAAGAAAAACATTTGACAAAAGCTCAAATAGGTCATTTCAAGAAAAACAACTTATCAAATTACAGACATCTACAAGAGTTCAGAGTAGAAAATCCACAAGATTACAAAGTTGGAGATAAAGTTGAACTATCAGTATTGGATAATGTAGAAAAAGTTGACGTAACAGGTAAATCAATAGGTAAAGGATTCCAAGGTACAGTAAAAAGATGGAATTTTGGAAGAGGACCTATGGCTCACGGTTCTAAAAACCACAGAGAACCTGGTTCAATCGGTGCAGGTACAACTCCTTCACGTGTTATCAAAGGTAAAAGAATGGCTGGTAACATGGGAAATGAAAGAGTTACTATTACAAAATTAAAGTTAGTTAAAGTTGATTCAGCTAACGGATTAGTATTAGTAAAAGGATCAGTTCCAGGATGTGAAGGCAGATTGGTAACAATTGTACCAACAAGAACAAAATGGAATTAGTAAAAACCAGACGAACAGAAAAGTTTTAAAAATCTCGAGTTGCCATATAAAACGGCTTAAACCGAAAGGGGTAACAGGCAGTAGTAGAAAATAAGGAAAATTAGAAATGTCAAAAGAAATATTAAGTACAAACGGAGAAAAATTAGGCGAAATTACACTAGAGAAAAGTGTATTTGGCGTAGAACCTAATATTCATGTAATGCACTTAGCATTAAGAAGACAATTAAATAATGCACGTCAAGGTTCAGCTTGTGCAAAAACAAGAGCAGAAGTAGCAGGCGGCGGTAAAAAACCTTGGAAACAAAAAGGAACTGGTAGAGCAAGAGCTGGTTCATTACGTTCTCCATTGTTTGCAGGTGGTGGTGTAATCTTTGGACCAAAACCAAGAAGTTACGCATTCAATATGCCACAAAAAGCAAGACAATTAGCATTAAAATCAGCATTGTCAGCTAGAGAAGCTCAAATTGTTGTAGTAAAAGACTTTTCAACAATAGCAGAACCAAAAACAAAATTAATGGTTAGTGCATTAAAATCATTAAACGTAAGTGGTAAAGTTTTAATCGTAGCAAATACAAAAGCTGAAGAAAACAAAAACTTAGAATTATCAGCAAGAAATATTCCAAGCGTAAAACTTTTATTACCAACAAACTTAAATGTGAAAGATTTATTGGAAGCTGATTTTGTTGTTATGACTGAATCTGCTGTAAATGAAATTACAGAAAGGTTACAATAATGAGTAAAGAAACAGAAAAATTATATGACGTAATTAAAAAATCATTAATTACAGAAAAATCAGTGGCAGCAACAGAAAATGCACAATATACTTTCGAAGTAAGAAAAGATGCAACAAAAATAGAAATTGCTAAAGCTGTAGAATTAGCTTTTCCAGGCAGAAAAGTTAAAAAAGTAAGAACAGTATATATGCCATCTCACGAAAAAAGAATGGGATATAAGTTCGGAAGAACAGATTCTAGTAAGAAAGCAATCGTAACAATCGAAGGCGAACCATTAGAATTTATCGGAGTGTAAGATATTACACCGCGGGGCGTATGATATAAGTCCCAATCAGGAAAACAAAAGCCAAAAATAGGAGAAAATAAAAAATGGCAATTAGAAAAATTAATCCGACGTCTCCGGGACAAAGAGGCATGACAAGAAGTGATTATCAAGAAATCACAACATCAACTCCTGAAAAATCATTGTTAAGATCATTGAAAAAAACAGCAGGAAGAAATAACACAGGTAGAATAACTTGTCGTCATAAAGGTGGCGGAGTAAAAAAATCATACCGTGTAATTGATTTTAAAAGAGATAAATTTGGTGTACCAGCAACTGTAAAAACAATTGAATACGATCCAAACAGAAATGTAAGAATTTCATTATGTTTTTACGCAGACGGTGAAAAAAGATACATTTTAACTCCAGAAGGATTGAATGTAGGCGATGTAATCGTAAGCGGTCCAGAAGCTCCAGTACAAACAGGTAACGCATTACCATTAGAGTTAATTCCATTAGGTTCAATAGTACACAATATCGAATTAACTCCAGGTTGCGGCGGAGTTATGGTAAGATCAGCTGGTAACTCAGCTCAAGTAATGGCAAAAGAAGGAAATTATGTAACAATAAAACTTCCTTCAGGCGAAATGAGAATGGTAAGAAAAGAATGTTTAGCAACAATTGGTACGCTAGGCAATTCTGAATTCAAAAACTTATCAATCGGAAAAGCTGGTAGAAAACGTTATATGGGTATCAGACCAACAGTACGTGGTGTAACAATGAACCCTTGTGATCACCCACACGGTGGTGGTGAAGGAAAAACAGGTCCTGGCGGACATCCAAAAACACCTTGGGGTAAACCAGCTCTTGGTTATAAGACACGTAAAAAAGGAAAAGCTTCTGATAAGCTAATTGTTAGAAGAAGAAAAAAATAAATAAGCTAAGGGGGAAAAGTTAATACTTACTCCCCCCAGCAAATTCACAAATAAGTAAAAGGAGAAATAAATGGCACGTTCATTAAAAAAAGGTGCATATGTAGAAGAAGCTCTACAAAAGAAAATAGACAAAATGAATGCTAACTCAGAGAAAAAAGTTATCAAGACTTGGTCAAGAGCATCAATGATAGTACCTGATATGTTAAACCATACAATAGCTGTACACAATGGGAAAACTCACGTTCCTGTATATATTACAGAACAAATGGTTGGGCATAAATTAGGAGAATTTGCGCCTACAAGATTATTCAAAGGGCACGCAGGTGCTGACAAGGCTAAAAGAGGTTAGTAAAAATAATCCAAAGTGATATTTATATTAAATAAAGGATAAAAAAATGGAAGCAAAAGCAAGACAAACAGACATAAAAATGACAGCAAGAAAACTTCGTAGAGTAATCAACGAAGTAAGAGGAAAAGCTGTTATAGAAGCTCAAGATATGTTACGTTTTATGCCTTATTTTGCAGCAAGAGTAGTTGAAAAGAACTTAAAAGCTGCAGTTGCAAACGCTCGTGAGCAATACGGAGTAGCTCCGGAATCATTAAAGATTTCACAAATCTATGCTGATGAAAGCGTTACATACAAACGTGCAAGAACAAGAGCACAAGGTCGTATGTATTCAAGAATGAAACGTACATCACACCTTACATTAGTAGTTAGTGATACAACAAAATAGGAAAGTAATAAAATGGGACAAAAAACACATCCAA
>CALUYT010000010.1 GCA_944325085.1 Candidatus Gastranaerophilales bacterium
GTTAGAGTTACTAACGCTAAATTAGACGGCGGTAATCTTGATATCACTGCTGATAACATCTACGCTAACGGCGTTGCTGCTCACTTCAACAAAGATGGTTTCTCTAAAGTTGCTGACGATTCTACTAATAAAGTTGAAGGTGCTGCAGATATCCCTACTGGTCACGCTGTAAGGCCTGATGATGTTACCGGTATCGATAGAGATGAACATGAACGTAACTACTATTACCCTGAAGGTGATGGTGACGGTATATTCGATGGTAAACCTTCTGATGTTGACCCTGATGATGGTATAGCTAGCGATACTCCATTAGAAATACCTGATGAACCAGGCGATACAGACACAGATACAGACGTTGACACTGATACTGATATCGATACTGATACAGACGTTGATACAGACACAGACGTTGATACTGATACTGATGTTGATACTGATACAGACGTTGATACAGATACTGACGTTGACACTGATACAGACGTTGATACAGATACTGACATTGACACTGATACTGATGTTGATACTGATACAGATACTGACACAGATGACGATGAAATCAATCTTCCTAACGAAGATGGCAGAAGTACATATATTCAAAGAAAAACCATCGATGATAGCGTTGAATCAATTGATAAACGTCAATATATGAGATTCAATGTAGCTGATAGCAATTTACCTGTAGCTCTTGAAAGATCAAATAATGGTATTGATGGCTTAATCGATATATCAAGAGGCGGTATTGCAGTAAGACACGATAACAATCTTCAAGTTGGAGATGTAATACCGGTACACTTAACATATGGTGACTTAGATATTAGTGCAGATGTTAAAGTTGTATCAGCAACAACAACTAGAGCAGGAGCAATGTTCGTAAATCTAGATCAAGCTACAGCTAACAAATTATTATACTTAAATATTTTATTAGAAGATTCAAGTAATATATCATTTAATCAATAATAAATAAGCGGTATAATTAAATGAAAAAGACCTATCTTATATAAAAGATAGGTCTTTTTATATATTGTAATAATGATTTAAATATTTAAAATTCTGTTATAAAATAGTAACACAATATATGTTTTAGGGAATCAGACATGCTTATTAACAAATTGCTACGCCACAATATTCTTTATTTAACATTTATAGTACTTATAGCAAGCTTAAACAATGTATATGCAACTGAGATAACTAACAATTACCCAAATAATATCCCTACAACAAGTACACTTAATACCTATAACAATAACAATGATAAGGATAATAACAACACACACACAACATCATATACAATAGCCCCACAAACTCCAGCACTACAACAAATTAACAGTACAGATACAATAACTCAACCAAATAATATTCCAGCTGAACAAATGCCTGCTAAAGACCTCAATGGGCAAACAAACTATACTGAAATAAATAAAAAGCCCAACATTATAAATTCAAAACAAATAAACCCTACATCTATATTATCAAAAGATGAAAGAAGAGAATATATAAGATTAAACTCCTGGGAACTAGCTAAACCCATACAAATAACAATTAACAATGACAATAGGAATAAGCTTATAAACATATCAAGAGGTGGTTTAGCCTTTAAACACAACAATACAATAAAAACAGGAAGTATAATCCCTATTACAATTAAATATCGAACACTTAATATAAAAACCTATGCACAAATCATTTCAAGCAATTCTAATAGGGCTAATTGTAAATTCATTAACCCTAATAAATTAACAGCAAATCAGCTTCTATATTTAAGTGTATTACTAGAAGCTGATAATAATATATTAATCACAAGATTTAATTAACGTAGTTTTCTTCTTTGGATATATTGAACTCTATGTCCTGGACCAGTTTGAACTGCAGCTTGTCTATTATTGTTATTTAAAGCACCTAATTGAGATCCTGCAGATTGTAAGAAACTACCAAATTTCATACCTGCTGCAATTTTTTCGCTAAATGTTTTCTTAGCTGCTTTTTCTGTACCTTTAACACCAGCATCAGCTGCAGCATCACCAGCTTTTTCAGCACCACTTGCACCCTTTTCTGCGCCATCTGCAGCTTTATCAACTGCTTTTTCTGCTTTTTCTGCAGCTTTGTCACCTTTTTTAACAGCTTCTTCACCAGCTTTAGTAACATTATCAGCTGTGCCATTTGCACCATTTGCGGCTTCAGTACCAGCAGCTCCGTTTGGAGTACCAGTTCCTTTTGCAGCATCTGCTGTACCATTTGCTGCTTCATTTGTGCCATTTGCAGCTTCATTTGCACCGTTTGCTGCTTCAGTTCCATTTGTTGCTCCTGCTGCAGCAGCACCATTTGCAGCTCCTGAAGCTGCTGTATTACTAGCTTCACCTGCATTTTTAGCTGCATCCATTGTTGCTTTTGCTTTTTCTGAAACTTGTTGAGTTTTATCTGAAATTGCACCGAATTCATTTTTCATTGTTGCTGATGATTTTACAGCTGAACAACCAGACATAACTGCTGCACCTGCTGAAGTTAATGCTCCAGCGATATTACCTTGAGCTGCATATACTGCTGTTTTTGTAATATTTGCTGCACATTTACCATAGTTACCAACTGTTTCAACAACAATACCAGTTTTTTCTACAACTCCACCAGCACTTGCTAAAGCTGCACCTGCGGCTGCTGTAATTGGATTTGATGCCATTGCATTACCTGCAATTATCATACCTTTACCAACGTACTGAGTACCTTGACCTGCCATTACTGCATATCCGGCAATTTGATCTGCTTTGTTTGCAACATTCAAGACCTTATCTGCAGTTGATTGATTTTGCTCTACGGTTTTTGCATTTGCTTTTGCTGTTGTTTGGTAAGCTCTTGTTGTTTTTGTTAATGTTCTAACTCTTTTATTTGTAGAAACTTGTACTTTCTTTAATTTTACTTGACTTTTGCCCAATTGAGATTGTGTGCTTTGTATTTTTGCTGTATTTGAACTTAAAAATTCTTGAGCTTGAGTCTTTTCATCTTGAGATGCTGATCCTGAAGATAAAATTGCAGCTTTTTGCTCATTCATTGCATTCAAAGTTTCAATTTCTACTGATAATTCATCCATTTTATCAGCTTCTTTTTGCATATCTTTTTGAGCTTTATCTATAGCTTTTTCTTCAGCTTTCATCTTCTTCTGAAATGCTTTTTCATCTTTCTTCATTTTTGAATCTAATGATTTCATTTCAGAAGCAGATTTATCCATTGTAACAGTACCTTGCTCTGTTTGAGCAGTTGCTGCTTTTGCATCATTTGAACTAGATTCTGAATCTTGTACTGATTGATCACCATCTTTTTCACTATATTCTTGAGATTGTTTTGTTTGATCTCCACCAGCTACATTTGATGCTCTCTTTTGTAATTCTGAATTTACTTTTCCTAATTTTTTATCAATACTGTTTTCTAAAAATCTTGGGATATTAGAATCTTTTAAATCTGATAATGTTGATTTTAAATCATTTAATTCTCCATCTGGAACAGATGTTAAATTATCAAAATCATAATTACCTAAATCTACTCTTTTTGATTCTGATTCTGATGTTTCTGCTGTTGCATTAGATTTTGATGTTGAATTTGTTGATGATACATCTGAAACAGATTTTGCAGTATTAGCTTTTACTACATTATCAGCTGTTGATGTTCTTGTTGCTTGAAGTTGATTAGAAACAGAAACATTTGATTTTAATGTATTTATTGAAGTTGCATTTCCTGGAGCATTAAAAATTGATCCGTTCATTGTCATATGAGCAGGAACTTTTGATGTCAAGCCAGCTTTTTTAGCTTGACCAGACTTCATTGTCTTTAGAAGCTTTTGTATATCAAGATTTTGATTTACATTATTAACGCTCACTTTTAAAGCTCTCCAATTATACTCTCTTATATATATAAAAACTTTCGAAATTGCCTTATTTCAAGAGTTATAGATTTGTTTACATTTATTTACATAATTTTTATTTTTATTCATAATTTGCTTTAAAAGTATATTTTTGATAAAATTATCAAGTAAAATATTATAGAAGTTAGGGAGATATAATATGGATTTAATGAAAGGTAAAAAAGGGGTAATTTTTGGAGTTTCTAACACTCACGGGATTGCCTACGGTATTGCTAAACAATTACATGATGCAGGTGCTGAAATAGCATTTACTTATGCTGGTGAACCTATGGAAAAAAGAGTTCGCCCTATTGCTGAAAGTATGGATGCAAAAATAATTATGAGTTGTGATGTTACAAATGAAGACGAAGTAAAAGCTGTATTTAAAGAATGCGAAAAAGTATATGGCAAAATTGACTTTGTTGTTCACGCTGTAGCTTTCGCTCAAAAAGAAGATTTGATGGGTAGATTTATTGATACTTCGGCTTCAGGTTGGAATACTGCACTTGGTGTTAGTGCTTATTCTCTTGTTACTATTTGTCGTAACGCTGAACCTATTATGAATGAAGGAGGTTCAATATTTGCTCTAACATACCTTGGTTCTATACTATCTGTTCCAAGTTACAATGTAATGGGTGTTGCTAAAGCTGCTTTAGAATCTGCTATGAGATTCTTAGCTGTAGATTTAGGACAAAAAGGTATCAGAGTTAACTGTATTTCTGCAGGACCTGTTAAAACTCTTGCATCAATGGGTATTAGCGGCTTTTCTAAAATGCTTAAAGCTGCAGTTCTTAGAGCTCCATTAAACAGAAACGTATCTTTAGAAGATGTTGGTAAAGCTGGATTATACCTAGCGTCTGATTTATCTTCAGGTACAACGGGTGAAGTAATTTATGTTGACTGTGGTTGCCACTCTGCATATGCTTCTGCTGAAGAAATGGATATTATTGCTAACAATACTGAAATTTAACAGATATTTAAAATATAAAAAAAGAGTAAATGGTAATTATCATTTACTCTTTTTTTATTATATTAAATCACTAAAACTACTAATATATAGATTGGATATCAAATTCTATTTGAGTTTTTAATTCATCAAGATTATTAAACTTAATTTCAGGACGAATCATTTTTGTAAAATGAACCTTGATATCTCTATCATATAAGTCGCCATCAAAATTCAATAAATAAACTTCTAAAATACAAATTCCATCATTTGAAACAGTTGGAGATACACCAAAATTTGCAAGTCCTCTATAAATTGAACCGTCATCTAACTCTACATTGACATCGTAAACACCATATGGCGGCTCAACAATATCTAATGGATAAATGATGTTAGCGGTCGGATAACCAATAGTTCTACCTAATTCTCTACCTTTTATAACAGTACCTGAAACAGCAAATTTTCGTCCCAACATAGATGATGCCATATCTACGACACCACTTTTTATAAATTGTCTGATTGCTGTACTGCTAACAACATCACCAAATATTGATTGAGGAGGTGTTGCAAAATATAAATAATCAAACTTGTCTTGATGATCAGATAAAAACTTAACATCACCAGTTTTATCTACGCCAAACTTATGATTAAATCCTGTAGATATAGCTCTTGGATAAAAATATTTTACCAAAACATCTTCAAGATATTGCAATGGTGTCAAATTATAAATTGAAGCAAAATCAAGTTCAAACACATAATCTACACCTAATTCTTCTAAATATTTATATTTATCTTCTAAAGTCAAAATATATTTAGGAGATACCCCCTTAAAAAAGCAATAAGGATGTTCTTTAAAAGTCACTACTGCAGACTGACAATTAGTTTCCTTTGCAAATTCTACAGCACAACTGATTACTGCCTGATGCCCAATATGTACACCATCAAAAAATCCTAGTGCTAATGATAAATTTGGAATTTGTTTAAGTTCTCTGATAATCTCCATAGTATGATTATATCCTAAAAATGTAAAATGTAAAAATTGTAAAATAAGTTAATCTAATTAAATAAAATACCTACAATTGCTGCTGACATATAACAAGTTAAGGTACCGCAAATTAAAGCTCTCACACCTAATCTGGCTAAGTTCTTACGTTGATTTGGTGCTAATTCTCCAATACCACCAAGTAATATTGCAATAGATCCAAAATTTCCAAAGCTGCACAATGCAAAACTTGAAATTAAAAAGGCTTTATCTGACAAATGCATTGTTGGAGCTGTCATATCCATATAGGCAACCATTTCATTTAAAACTAACTTTGTACCCATCAAACTACCAACAGTAGTTACTTCTTTTAATGGAACACCCATTAATAGTGCAAATAAAGCAAATATTTTACCTAAAATCATATTTAATGATAAATGATTTAAGTCCATTCCTATACAAGTCAAATTAAAATGAAGGAATTTAACAACAAGAGTTCCAAAACATCCTAAAACCCAATCAATCATGGCTACCAAAGCTACCAATGCTAAAATCATGGCAATAACATTTATAGCAACTTTCATGCCTTCAGAAGCTCCCGCAGAAATAGCATCAAAGACATTAGCATGAGTTCTATGACGTTTACTAACCGAAATTTTAAAATCTTTACTGGTCTCAGGTACATTAACCTCCGGATATACAATTTTCGAAATAACTAAAGCTCCTGGAGCCGCCATAATAGATGATGCTAACAAATATTCGGCAGGAATACCCATGCTTATATATATAGGCATGGTTGCACCTGAAATACAAGCTAAACTACCAGCCATTGATGCTAACAATTCAGAACGTGTTAAATTTGCCAAATAAGGTTTTATCATAATTTGTGCAACAATTTGTCCCACAAACGCACTGGCGACATTGGACAAGGCTTCTGCACCACTAACATCCATGATCTTATTTATACATTTACCCAAAACTGCAACAACTCTTTGCATTATGCCATAGTGATAAAGCATATTCACAAGAATCATCATAAATACCATTGAACAAATTAATTGCAATGCAAAAATTGAACCTCCGTTTGCTGAAAATATTTCAGTAAATTTTGCACTCATCAATCCGCCAAAAACGAATTCACCACCTTGTTTTGCAAAAACTAACAGCTTTTGAATAAACAAACCTATTGCCATAAACAATTTCTGCCCTAACGGAATTTTAAATATAAAAATTGCAAACAAAACTTGCAATAAAAATCCCATACCTACAGTTTTATAATTTATAGCCTTTCTATTATTAGACATTAAATATGCTAATGCAAAAATAAAAATAATCCCAAAAATTCCAATAAATCTGCTCATAAATCCTCTTACATACTTTTATACTTATTATACAAAAAAGAAGTCCTATAGACTTCTTTTTTATGTAAAATGTGATAAAAGTTAATGTTAATTCTTATTAAAAAGACCCATAATTTTATCGATTAATCCAACAGATTCTTCTGAAGTTCCTCTATCTAATTTGTCTAATTTTTCTTTTAGTAATTTATATTCATTAGGATCTTTTGTCAATTCAAGACATCTATTATAAATTTCGATAGCTTTATCATTAGCCTTTATTTTTTCATATCCTTTTACTAAAAGTTTTAAATTTTCGATATTTTTAGGATCTAATTCTACCAATTTTTCTAAATATGAAACCTGAGTTCTGTAATCTCCTATACTTTCTCTAAACGAAGCTAATTTTCTTAAAGCCTCTTTATTATTTGGATCTAATGCCAAAACTCTGTCATAATACTCTGCAGCATGGTTTACATCACCACTAGAAACCAACAAATCTGCAAGCGTAAATAATAAATCAATATCATCAGCTTTTAATTGAACAGCATTGATAAATTCATTTATTGCAATATCAATATTATTTCTTACTAAATTGTATTTACCCCAATTCAAATGAGCATTATATTCATCTCCGTTTTCATCATAAACTAACGCTCTCATTTGATATGTTAATGGGGAATTAGGTTCCAATTTACTATATTCATCAATATATTCCAAAGCCTTATCAAAATCTTTTGAAGAATAGCAATACTGAGCTTGTAAAGTTAAATACTTAGGATGTTTCTTAAATTCGTCAGGAATTGAATTTAATTTTTTATAAGCTTCTTCAACCTCTCCTAACTCAAGCATACATTGAATCTTTAATAATTCATCTTGAGTATATTCAATAGCTTTTTGAGGATTCCCACTTTTTAAATAAATAGTTGCTAAAGCTTCGTTTATTCTCAAAGTATCAAAACCTTTTGTTTTTGCTCTTTGTAAAACATCAATTGCACTAGAATAAGCTTCATCTTGCAAATACAAATCTGCAAATTGTAAAAAGATATCCTCATGCAAATTATCATACTCCATTATCGAATTATACTCATCTAAAGCCTTCATTATATTGCCTGTTTTACGGTATAAATTTGCCAAAGTAAGTCTTGTCATTATAATTTGAGTTTCATCATCATTTGCATATGATAAAGCTTTCTTAAAATCATGAATTGCAAAATCTAGTTTAAATTCTAAAGAATTTTTATTTCCTCTATATACGTAATACTTAAACTTGTCTCTACTTTCATAAATAGTCATTAGTTGTTCATAAGCTAACATATTAGTAACATTACGTTTAATAATTTCATTATAATAATCAGCAGCTTCTTCAGGTCTTTCTAAGATTAAAGCTATATGCCCTAATCTTTCAAGCAAACCAAGATCCTCAGTATTTTTAGCATATTCCTTCTTATATTCCTCATATGCTTCTTCGTATTGCTCGTTTGCTTCAAATTGTTCAGCTAACTGTAAACTCATTTTTTACTCTACTCCTTTAAAAATATACTCTTATAGATATTATTATAACATTAAACTTTACTTTATACAAATCTAATTATACTCATTTTGAGCCTTTTGCATTCCATTTGTATAATAATATTCAATTGCAGAAACCGCTCTTGTTAACACGGGTTTTAAAAGTTCCAACTGATCCTTATAAAAATTTTGCAACACAAACACTTCAGATGGCACCGGAGGTTGAGGACCTATACCTACCTTTAACCTTGCAATATTTTGTGTGCCTAAAGATTTTATTACCGATTTAATACCATTATGCCCACCATCAGAACCATTTTGTCTAAATCTCATTTTACCTAACTCTAGAGATATATCATCATAAACTATCAACAAATCTTCAACCGAAATCTTATAATAGTTCATAACCAATTGAACAGCTTCACCTGAAAGATTCATAAAAGTTGTAGGTTTTATAAACAAAATATCATCTTGTCCAAATTTATATCGAGCAATGAAACATTTAAACTTTTTTTCTTCTTTAAATGACAAATCATGCATAATCGCAAACTTATCAACAACCATAAAACCAACATTATGACGAGTAAAACAGTATTTATCACCTACATTACCCAAACCTGCAACTAATTTCATATTTAAAAGTCCTTCATTATTACATTATATCTTATATTTAGTATTTTAACGTAAATAAATATTACCATAATGGTATAGCAACTTTAAGCTTAACAAAAAGATAAAAAATAACTAAATTAATTAAAAACAAACGAGGTAATAATATGAAACACGAAACTAAAACAAAAAAAAGTTCACAAAAAGTAGCAGAATTTCTTGAAAAAAATTCGCTACACAAAAAAGACTTCGCCGAAATGATAGGAGTAACATTATCATATGTATATAATCTTATAGACGAAACAATACCTTTTTCTACAAGAAGCACAACTCTTGAAAGAATTGCAACAGTTATGAATATAGAACCTGAAGAATTTGAAGAATATAAAATCCCTCAAGAACCTATATTAAAAGATGATACTCTTGAACTTTTAAAAAGCATGATTAAAGATAAAAAAATGAACACTGTAACCTTTTTAAAAGCTTTTCCAAGAAAAAAGAGAGTAGAAATTGTTGACATGCTAAGAGGTGCATACCCAATTCCTATAGACTATAAAGAATTATCCATGATTGGACAAGTTCTAGATTTAGATAAAAATGATATTTATAACATTTGGGAAGAAAGATTAAAACAAGTCTTAGAAACTAACGGAATAAACTTAAATAATAATACAGAATTAATCAATTCAATGCTTGCTTGTGCTAAAAAATACATAACAATATAGGATTAGAAAAGACTCAAAAAATTTTTGAGTCTTTTTTAAAAAAAATAGTTGACAATAAAAAATGTTCTTGCTAATATGGGTTTACACGGCGGAAGCCAATAGTTGGAAATATAAATAGATAATTTGCGCTTGTAGCTCAGCAGGTAGAGCACTCCCCTTTTAAGGGATAGGTCGCGCGTTCGAATCGCGCCAAGCGCAATTTTTTATTAGTTGATTTAGGTGAAAATAAATGGGTTGGATTTATCTATTTGTAGCGGCATTATTTGAAGTAGGTTGGCCATTCGGTTTAAAAATGGCATCAAATTCTGTTAATTATAAATTTTTGTGGATTATTTTTGCAATTATCACAATGACTCTAAGCGGAGTATTTTTATATTTTGCACAAAAGCAAATTCCTGTAGGAACTGCATATGCAATTTGGACAGGTATTGGTGCAGCTTGTACTTTTTTAATCGGAGTACTTGTTTTTAACGATTCTATAAATACAATACGAATATTTGGAGTTTCTCTAATTATAATGGGCGTTATACTTCTAAAAATTGCACACTAAATTAACAATCAGAAGTAACAAAAGTTTCAACTCCATTTTCTATAACAATTGCCGTAAGTAAAGCATCTTTATATTTTCCGCAACCTGTATCAATACAGATTTTATCATCTTGAATTTGAGGTTCATCAAATTCAGTATGTCCAAATATAATTTTATAAGGCAAATGATGCTTCTTTTTATAAAATTCACTCCTAATATACACAATATCAACAGGATCTTGTTTTTCTAAAGGTATTCCAATTCTAATACCGGCATGTATAAACATATAATTTTCAGTAATATAATACAACTTTAAACTATTGAAAAATTCACCATGAATTTTCATAATATTATCAAATCCACCATAACTTAAAGCTGTCTTATCTCCTCCATAATTCCAAAATAAATAATTATAATAATCATCTGTTGGAGCATGCATCATTGCATATTCATGTGAACCAATTAAATATACACATTTACAAACATTTTGCATGTCTATAATTTTATCAACAACTTCTCTGGATTTTAGCCCTCTATCAATATAATCGCCCATAAAAACAATAGTATCATCACTTTGTGGAGATACTTTTTCTAATACATTACATAATTTGTCATATTCACCATGAATATCAGTTATACCAATAAGCCTAGCCATATCAATAGTTTAGTATAAAAGAACCTTAAAAACAAACAATAAAAAAGAGGTCAAACATTGTGACCTCTTTTTTTGTTATTAAAAACTTACTATTTTATCTTAAATGTAACATTTGAAACTGCTGTTATTTTCTTTTCAATAGTTGAAGTATCATTTATACCCATATCAGAAACATCTGTAGAATCTACAGGAGTAATTTGGAAAACTCCCATTCTAACTGACTGAATATTACCAACTCTATTATGGGTAGATTTAAGCATTGCTGCAGCTCTTTGCTTAGCATCAGCAGTTGCATTTTGTAACAACTTAACTTTCAAATCAGACAACTTTGAATAAGAATAACTAGTATTTCGAACCTCTATATCAATATCTTTATCCATTAATGATGTAATATCTAAAGATACTTGTTTGATTTTGTTAACATCATTTGATTTTATTGAAATTGGTTGAGATAAATTATAATAAGCTATCTCATTTGTTGACATACCATTTGGTGATAATTTATAAGAGAAATATCCATTAATAGATTTAACATCAACATCTTTTTCTAAATCAAAACCTTTTGATTTTAAATATGCAAGAACTTCCGGAAGCTGCTTTTTAGCAGTCGTATAAGCTAAAGACTTTGAAGGTTTTCTAACATTTAAAGAAATATCCATGCTTCCTGAATCTGATTGAACAATTTCATAAGCTGAACCTGTAACTGATACAGAATCTTTTGCTACAGTTGAAACTCCAACTTTTACTGCAAAAATCAAGCCAAATGCCAATAACAAACCTAAAATAGCGATTTGTAATTTTTCAATTCTTTCTAACATATAAACATCCTTTCTTTGAATAGAGGTAATATAATACAAAACAAAACAAAAAGCAATAAGAGAGGCTCTAAGCATAAAACTTAGAACCTCTCTTTATATCACAACATGTTTATTATGCTGCTTTATCAAGTTTTTGTTCTGGTTTATTTTCAACGGTTGTTGAGGTTGCACCTTTAGCGCTTTTAGAATTTTTCCAAACAAAATATCCACCAGTTAAAATTGCTAAACCGCCAACTACTAAAAGAATAGCTTTAACAGGTCTTGATTTTCCGGTAGCTTCAACCATTGTTTCAATATCATTCTTAGCTTCACCGAATTTTCCTAAAAGTCGTCTTAATGGATTTTTATTTCTTGCTTCCCAACCCTTATCCGTTTCTAGAATATCATCTAAGTATATTCTATTTGCGGATTTTCCGTGGTTATATTCAGAATTATTGTGCCAATCAACCAATTCTTCAATATTTTTCTTACATTTTGCAACATAAGCATCTCTATGATTTGTATATTCATCAATCATTGATGCAAATATATCACCAACTTGAGGTTTTTGAGCATCAATTCTAGCTTGATCAATTTGCTGTTGAGAATTTGAATAAGTTAATCCAAATCTTTCAGGTCTTAATTCAACTGCCTCTTTTGTTAAAAAGCCATTTTTAGAATTTGTATAATCTACTGGACCACCTGTTTTTGTTGTGCCATATGGTGTACCTGCGATTTTACATTCAATTGGAGTTATACCGTACATTTCTCTTCTTGAAGTAAATATACCATAATGTGAACAACCAGTGAATCTATTTGGAGTAAAACCATCAATATACATAATATTGTGTTTATATATTCCACCATCTAAACTCCAAATTTCTTCTAAATCTCTACAAATAGCCTTATAATCCTCGTCGAGTTTATTCCATGGCCCTGCACCAATAATTACCTTAACCTTTAATTTTTCTTCTTGAGGAATATCTTTTCTTTTTAAGAAATCAAGATATCCCCCAGTTGTCATAGGAAAACCTTTTTGTTCATCTGGTCTACCAAAACCAAATACCAAAATTTCGCCATCTTTAATTGGAGATACATAGCCCATTATATTATGACCATCTACAATCTGACCTTCATTAAAAAATAATTTATTTAATGCGTCTTGCCCTTTTTCTCCGGCTTCCCAAATTAAATTTGTTAACCATTTTGCATTAGCTTGTTTTGCGGCAATTACTTCTTCGATATTTTTGCCATTATATTTAAATGGAGTAAACCCTTCTGGAGCCGCTTTAGTCAATCCATTACCACCACGACCAAATTTTGCTGAAGCATCATCAAAATTCATATTTCCAGGAGTAACACCATTACCTGCAGATTTAGTCTGAATACTTGCAAAATCATCAGTTAAAAATTTTGCAGCATCTGGAGTTTCAGGAGATTTCATTTCAGCATCAAAAGTGTGGGACACAGTACCTACTGAAATATTATCTGGGTTTAATTTAGCAGATGAAATACCTACTTTTAAAATATTATAAGAGCCTGCACCATCTCTAAAGTTATCCAAAGCCGGTTCAATGATAGATTTAGCTATTTGTTGTTCTCTTGGGGATAACATTGGAGAATTCAAACCATATTGCTGAGCTTTTAGTAAAATATCATAATCTGGTAAAGCTCTTAAAGCTTCAGCATCTGAAGCATCAGCAACAACACGTAAAAACTTAAACGGATCACCTGTTGCACCTTGATAATTTCTACCTGTATTATGATCTACAATATGGGCCTTTACCCCATTTACAGCTGTATCTCCTGCGGCTGACATATTTGCCAAATGATTACCATATGTATTGGCAATCCTATCATGGCATATAACGTTTGCAGGATTATAATGATCAAATTCATCTGTATTCATTCGTTTATGAATTGTTTGAGCTAATGACCTCATACCATCTGAATTTACTATTTCTGCTTCAAATGGAACATTTCCCCAACAATCATATGAATAAGGTTTAGATGCTCGAGCTAAATCAGGAGTATAATAGAAATAATTAGGATATACCTTTATCGTGTTATAACTAGGATTTATCGAAGCAACTTTAAACAAAGCGTAAGGAACTGACTGAACATCGCCTAACACATGATCAGACATTCGTGTAATATGACCTTTCACACTGGTTGGCTCAAGAATACAATATTTTGAAGGTGCATCTGGCCCAACACCATCAGGTCTACTTTGAATTACATAACTAATTTCATCTGTTGGAACA
Source organism: Candidatus Gastranaerophilales bacterium (assembly GCA_944325085.1). Lineage (GTDB taxonomy): Bacteria > Cyanobacteriota > Vampirovibrionia > Gastranaerophilales > Gastranaerophilaceae > Zag111. The sequence continues at coordinate 14,243 of CALUYT010000010.1, forward strand.
CCAAATTTTTTAGCTACGTCCTCTATTGTTTCACCAATATCGGCACTATAGAAGTTTTTAGCCGGGAAAGTATCATATATAGCTGGATGTTCTTTATCTACAACTTTTGGAGGTCTTAAATCTTCAAGTTTTAAACCTTTATGGATTAAAAATTTAAAACCACCTTTTGGATTATTATATTCCCAAAATGGCATAAAACTTCTGGCATCAACCGCTTTTTCCACAACGTCACCATTAGCAAGTTTTACTTTAATTTTTTCATGCTTTCTAAGACTTGTTGGTAACTCTGAACCAACAACACCTTCTCCGCCTTGTGCAGCTTCTGGCAGTCCTAAGCCATTATTTTCTGGAGTAATAGAAGCTACTTGCCAAATATTTTTATCTGCACCGGTAAATGAAATCCTTACCATCTTAGATGTTTGTGCTACATTTTGCACATTTTTATCTGAACTACTCAAATTTGTACGAATATCTCTCCTTGTATTCGCAACCAAAGGATACCCTTGAACTAAATTTACACGCATTACTTTCCCTACCTTTTATGTATATACATTATTTATAACAATTATTATGTTTATATAAAAACCCTAAAAAAAAAAATTTAATAGAACATGCAGAAATTGTGAAGAAGTTGTAACAAAGTCGAAATATAATCATTTCGACTTTGTTACAAATAAGTTTTTAAGATGCTGTTGTTTCTTCAGCTTCTTTATCTTTTTTTGCTCTTTTTGTTGTTTTTGAAGCTTTTTCAAAAGAAATTTTACCATCCACAAGAGTTACTTTAATTGTATCTCCCGGACCATATTTACCAGATAAAATTTCTTCAGCTAAGCTATCTTCCATTTTACGTTGAATCAATCGTCTCAATGGTCTAGCACCGTATGCTTCAGAATATCCATTTTCAGCCAAATGATCTTTTACTTCATCTGTAACTTCAATGTTAAGTTCTTTTTCAGCTAAACGCTTGAATAAATCTTTCAACATTAAATCTACAATCTGACGTATTTCTTCTTTTGACAAGTGAGCAAATACAATAGTTTCATCAATACGATTCAAGAATTCAGGTCTGAATGCTTTTTTCATTTCTTCAGAAACTGTTTCTTTCAATTTTTCGTATTTATCTTTTGATTCATCATCTGAAGTTGAGAAACCTAACTTAGATGTATTTGTAATCATACTTGCACCAACGTTTGATGTCATAATAATTACAGTATTTTTAAAGCTTACATGACGGCCTTTAGAATCAGTTAATCTACCATCATCTAAGATTTGCAACATTATATTGAATACATCTGGGTGAGCTTTTTCGATTTCATCAAAAAGAACAACAGAATAAGGTTTCTTTCTAACAAGTTCAGATAAATGTCCACCGTCATCGTAACCAACATAACCTGGAGGAGATCCGATAAGTTTTGCAGTTGAATGTTTTTCCATAAATTCTGACATATCAACTCTTAACATATTATCTTCTGAACCAAACATTGCTTCAGCCAAAGCTTTTGCAAGTTCTGTTTTACCAACACCAGTTGGTCCACAGAATATGAAACTTCCGATTGGTCTGTTTGGAGATTTTAAACCTACTCTTGCTCTTCTTATAGCTTTTGATATTGCAACAATAGCATCATGTTGACCAATTACTCTTTGATGTAAAGTATCTTCTAATTTTAATAGACGTTCACTTTCACCTTCTGTTAATTTAGTAACAGGAACTCCTGTCATCATAGCTATAACTTCTGCAACATTTTCTGCTGTAACAGTAGCTTTATTAGCTTCGTGTTCTTCTCTCCATTTTGCAGAGACTTCTCTAATTTTATCTCTTAAATCAGCTTCTTCATCTCTTAATTCTGAAGCTGTTTCAAATTCTTGATTTCTAATTGCATCTTCTTTTTCTTTTATTAAAGATTTCAATTGTTTTTCAAGTTCTTTTCCTTCCGGACACATATTAGAAACTTTTAATCTTACCTTTGAACTAGCTTCATCAATAACATCAATAGCCTTATCTGGAAGGAATCTATCGTTTACATATTTACTTGACAATTTTACAGCTGCAACAATTGCTTCATCAGAAATTATCAATTTATGGTGTTCTTCATATTTAGGTTTCAAACCTTTAATAATCTCAATAGATTCATCAATTGTAGGTTCATCAATCATAACAGGTTGAAAACGTCTTTCTAATGCTGAATCTTTCTCGATATATTTTCTATATTCATCTGAAGTTGTCGCACCAATAACTTGGATTTCACCTCTTGATAATGCAGGTTTTAAAATGTTAGCTGCATCAATTGCACCTTCTGCAGCACCAGCACCAATAAGAGTATGCATTTCATCAATAACAAGGATTATATTACCTGCCTGACGAATTTCGTCCATAATTTTTTTCAAACGTTCTTCAAATTCACCACGATATTTAGTTCCTGCAACTAAAAGTCCCATATCTAATTGTATAACTTTTTTACCATCTAAAATATCAGGAACTTCTGCATTAACAATTCTAATAGCTAAACCTTCAGCAACGGCAGTTTTACCAACACCTGGTTCACCTAATAATACCGGATTATTTTTAGTTCTTCTTGCAAGAATTTGAATTACACGTTCAATTTCTTTTTCTCTACCTACAACAGGATCAAGTCTTAACTCTTGAGCTGCTAAAGTCAAATCTCTACCAAACTCATCTAAACTTGGAGTTTTAGTTTTTCCACCTGAAGTTGAAGAAGAACTAGAAGATGATGAACCAGATGAACCAGCAGTAGCTTGAGGTTTTGATTCACCTAGCATCTTAATTACATTACTTCTAACCTTATTTAAATCAACTCCAAGTTGTTCTAAAACTCTAGCTGCAACACCTTCACCTTCTCTAATCAAACCAAGAAGTAAGTGTTCAGTTCCTATATAATTATGACCTAACTGTCTTGCTTCATCCCAAGATAGTTCCAAAACTCTTTTTGCTCTGGGCGTAAAAGGTATTTCTACAGCTACAAAACCAGAACCTCTACCTATAATTTTTTCAACTTCTGTTCTTGCATCTTTTAAATTTACACCCATAGATTTAAGAGTTTTTGCGGCAACACCTGTACCCTCTCCAATCAAGCCTAATAAAACTTGTTCTGTTCCAACAAAATTATGGCCTAATCTTCGAGCTTCTTCTTGGGCAAGCATTATAACTTTTATTGCCTTTTCTGTAAAACGTTCGAACATTTTTTACTCCTATCTCTTCTTACATTCAAATTATACATAAAACAGAAAAACTTTCAACATGTAAAAGGGTTGAAAACACTAAAAAAAATTGCTACTTGAGTAGGAATAAGATACTAATCTTTTAAACCTAAATCTTTTAAAAATCTTTCATTATCAGACAAGCTAAACAAAGCATCTTCATCAAAAGGATCTTTATAGCCTTCCTTACCAAAAAGTTGATCAACAATTTCATTATGTGATGTATTCTCAGGATCAGATAAAGCCAATTTTGTAAAATTCTTTATATCAGTTTTTCGTTCATACAAATTTAGAGCATGCTTAGATAAACTTTTCAAAAAGGAATTTTTTGTTTCTTCTTTTAAAGATTTTACAGGCGAAGACATAGGAAAAACTGAAGTTTCACCCATATTTTCAGACTTCAACTGTTTAGCTAATTTTTTAAACATCACATCTCCCTTTTATAATGTTATTATACATTATATTGTATTTATTGCAAATTTTTATCCCCATAAGTTCAATCTCTTGATTATAAAATATATTTAAACTAAAATATAAATGCTTGTAAGAAAAGAGAAAGAGGCTAAAATGCTTGATATTAAACTAATTAGAGAAAATCCTGAAAAAATTAACGAACTTTTAAAAAGAAGAAATCCTGATTTATCAATTAACGAAGTTATTGCAATTGATGAAGAAAGAAGAAAAATTCAAACAAAAGCAGATGAATTAAGAGCAAAAAGAAAAACCGAATCTCAAAAAATCGGTATGATGAAGAAAAATGGCGAAAATACTGATAAAATTCAAGAAGAAGTAAGAGTTCTTGGAGATGAGATAAAACTTTTAGAAGAAAAACAAACCGAACTTGATTCAAAACAAAGAGATATATTATTGCACATTCCAAATATCCCTGATGAAACAACTCCTATTGGCTTATCTGAAGATGATAACGTAGAAGTTTACAAATGGGGCGAACCTAGAAAATTCGATTTTGAATTCAAAGCTCACTGGGATTTATGCGAAGAAAAAAATCTGGTTGACTTTGAAAGAGGTGTAAAAATTTCTCAAAGCAGATTCACTCTATACAGAGGGAAAGGTGCAAAATTAGAAAGAGCAATTATTAACTTCTTCCTTGATTATCATTGCAACGAACAAGGTTATGAAGAAATATTGCCACCATTTATGGCAAACGCAGCTACTATGACAGGAACAGGACAACTTCCTAAATTTGCAGAAGATATGTATAAATGCGTTGATGAAGATTTATACTTAATTCCAACAGCAGAAGTTCCTGTTACAAATATTTATTCAGGAGAAATCTTATCAGAAGATGATCTTCCTAAATATATGACAGCTTATACTCCTTGTTTCAGAAGAGAAGCAGGATCTGCAGGCAAAGACACAAGAGGTCTTATCAGAGTTCACCAGTTCAATAAAGTTGAACTTGTAAAACTTTGTACTCCTGAAACAAGTAAAGATGAACACGAAAAATTAACTGAAGATGCTGAAAAAATGCTTCAATTACTAGAACTTCCATATAGACGTGAAGCTCTATCTACTGGAGATATCGGATTTTCAGCTAACAAATGTTGGGATTTAGAAGTTTGGATGCCATCTTACGGCGCATACAAAGAAATTTCAAGCTGTTCAAACTTCGGAGATTATCAAGCTCGCAGAGCAAATATAAGATATAAAGAAAAAGCTACAGGAAAAATAAGATTTGTTCATACAATCAATGGCTCTGGCCTTGCTGTTGGTAGAACATTTGCAGCTATTGTTGAAAATTACCAACAAGCTGATGGAACAATCATTGTTCCTGAAGTTTTGAGAAAATATACAGGCTTTGATAAAATTTAAAAGTTAAAAATCATAAATAAAAAAGCTCCTTTAAATAAGGAGCTTTTTTTATTATTTCACATTACCTTTGTAATTTCCTTTTTCTAATTTTCCTAACTTCTTAGCGGAATCAGTTAAACTTGATAAACCATCTAAAATTCCATTAACTAAACTTGCAAATTTAGGATTGGAAGAATGTTTTCTTAACTCAATTTCAACCTTATCTTTTGGATAAGTTGAGCCTATCTCAAACCCTCTTTTATAATCTTCCATATTGTTTGCAACTTTAATTTTTATTCTCTGTCCGCCAGAAAAACTTATTGGAGTAATTTGTATATTCATAAAACTCTACCTTTCTACACTACTACTTAATTTCTCATGAATTATACTTTAATTAAACATGTTTTATAATATTTATTAAACCTCTAAATAGAAATTTTGATAGTTCGATACAAAATTCTTTAAAAAATTTAATATAATATGTTATAATATAAAAAGAATAGCATTTAGAAGGATAAAAAATGTTTGAATTTCCATTTGAATTGGATGATTTTCAAAAAGACGCCTGCAACATTATAGATAATGGAGAAAGTGTAGTTGTTTGCGCCCCTACAGGAGCCGGAAAAACTGTGATTGCTCAACATGCAATTCATAGAGCTTTGGAAAACGGAAATAGAATATTTTATACAACACCACTAAAAGCTCTTTCTAACCAAAAATTTTATGACTTTGGAGAAAAATACGGTCAAGACAAAGTTGGACTTTTAACCGGAGATACTTCAATTAATCGTAATGCGCAAATTGTGATTATGACAACTGAAGTTTTTAGGAATATGCTATATGGAACAAATTTTGGAGCCGTAGCCGATAACCTAAAAGATGTAAAATACGTAGTTTTAGATGAAGTTCACTATATGAACGACGAGCAACGAGGAACGGTTTGGGAAGAAAGTATTATTTATTGTCCAACAAATATACAAATAATAGCACTTTCAGCAACCGTTGCAAACGGACAAGAACTCACAGATTGGATAAATACTGTTCATTCAAAAACAAAACTTGTAAATACTGATTTTAGACCTGTTCCACTAAGATATTACTATTTTGATAGCTCACAACCTTTTAAACTTTTGCCGCTATTAACTCCAAATGGCAAGCTTAATAATAAAATAAGACCTGAAAAACCTCAGTGGGCAAAAGGAAAAGATAAGAAAAAAAGAACATATGTAAAACAAGTTATAAAAAATCTTGCCGACAATGATATGTTACCAGCAATATATTTTACATTTTCAAGAAAAAAATGTGATGAACAAATGGAAAAATGTTCAGGTCTGGGACTTAATACAAAAGCTGAGCAAGAAAAAATTAAAGCTTTTATTGATGAATATATTGCACAAAATCCGCATCTATATGGAAACAAACACATTGAGTATTTAATACAAGGTGTCGCGTCTCACCATGCAGGACTTTTACCGGCATGGAAAAACCTTGTTGAAAAACTATTCCAACAAGGACTGATAAAAGTTGTATTTGCAACAGAAACACTTGCTGCAGGAATAAATATGCCTGCAAGATCTACTGTAATTAGTGCAACAAGCAAAAGAACCGATACTGGTCATAGAATGCTTACTGCCAATGAATTTTTACAAATGTCAGGACGCGCAGGCAGAAGAGGTATGGATGAAGTTGGCTATGTCACAATAATTGGAACATCTTTCCAATCTCCAGAAGAAGTTGCAGAGCTTGTATTAAGCGATTCTAATCCTTTAGAAAGTAGATTTTCACCAAGTTACTCTATGGTTCTAAATCTATTGCAAAGATTTAACCTTGAGGAATCTAAAGAACTTATATTAAAAAGTTTTGGATACTATTCTTCTGATTCAAGACTAAAACCTATTTTAGATCAACTTGAACAATACAATTGGGAAATTCAAGAAAGAAGCTTTGTTTGTCCTAGCAAACTTTCTGATGACTCTATGAAAGAATATGACAGACTTAGATTTATATATGTTCAAAACAGACAAACCTATAAAAAAATACTAAGACAAGAAAAGGCTAAACATAGACCTCTATCTCCTGAAGTAATAGAATTTGGACAACGCAATAAAGAAGAACTACATAAATTACAAACGTTTGCTTGTGATACCTGCAAACACTATAAAAAACACTCTAAAAATCTAGAAGTATTAAAAAGGATTGACGCTAAAAAGAAAAAACTTGAAAAAGAAATAGAAAAACAAAAAGATATATATTGGAATAAATTTTTAGCTCACAGAGCCATTCTTGAAGAATACGGATATCTAAAAAATGACTACCCGACAGAAAAGGGACTAACTACATCTAAAATCCGTTCTGAAAATGAGCTATATTTAGCTGAAATAATTTTTTCAGAATTACTTGAAGAACTTACACCTTCACAATTAGCTGGAGTTATATGTGCAATAACAACAGAAGAAATAAGAATGGAAATACCATATATTCCATTTTCTGAACAAGTTAGAAAAACACTTAATAAAATCAGAAATATAAAAAGAAAACTTGAAAAAGCCCAATCAAAATACGATATAGATTCTCCAACATATATAAATCCATATTTCAGCTCACTTATAGAATTATGGGTTGAAGGCGCTGAATGGGAAACTGTATCAGAACAAGTTGACATGGGTGAAGGTGATATTGTAAGAGCATTTAAACGAACAGTAGATGTTTTAAGACAATTAACTACAATAGACAACATTCCGGAACCACTTGTATTTACCGCAAGAGAAGCTATTGAAAAAATACTTAGAGCTCCTGTTGATGTAGATTAATTTAACTAATATAGATTTTTTTATTGACATCATACTTTTTTTGATATTTAATAAGTGTATATTATACATTTATTTTTTAAGAAGGATAGACTTATATGATTACAAGAATTACAAATACCCCAGTATTTTACTCTGCGTTAAATTCACAAAGCAGAAATCAAAACATCAAAAACACAAAAATTCAAAATGACAATGTCACATTTACTTCAAAATTTTTAAAAACTCAAGACATTGTTGATTTAGCATTCAAAGAACTTGCTAAAAACAGATCTGACAAAAATCTTGGAACCTACCTTGGTAAAATCGGAAATACTAACGTTCATATCATTGAAACTGAATTAGGTAAAAAAGCTCAACTTAATTTAATGAGAAAAAATGGTTTTGCCAATTTCGAGATTTCAAGATCAACAGACCAACCTGCAACAATTAGCTACAATGGAAACGATATGTCTTCAAGCATTTTAGCTAATGCAGTTAGCAGATTGATAAAAAAATAAAAGCATTGAAATTAATAAAAAAAGGGATCTATTCAGATTCCTTTTTTTATTGCCAAAAACAGAAATAGTGTAATTTTACCACTATTTAGTTTTGTAAAACCCTTACTATCAAAAGGATTGAAGTATTTGTTAAAATATGTTACAATAATAGTAGGAACACCCTATTTGCCCTCATAGGTCTCTGATGAGTGTTATTCCCCACACCACTCTAAAAACAAAAAGGTATCCGGTTACTTTAAAATCTTGGGTGACATTATGGATACACTTATTGAAAGGCGTCATTTAATCATTCCGTGCAGGACATGCGAATATGTTCTAACCATATCGCTTTTTATGATTTTGTTCCTGACACATACTCTATTTCAACCACCAATACTTGCAAATGATCTACTTGCAAATTCTGCAATTAGAACAAATACATTTGAAACAATGACAAATAATATAAAAGAAGAAATGAACCCTGAAATACAAAAAGAGAAATTCGAACAACGCATAAAAAATAAATATAAAGGTTATCCAGTTATAAACGTTGCAAATGGTATTAAACACATAAAAATGACAAAATACTATAACGGAAAACCTGTTAGAATAAATATTATTGAAGTAAACAAAAACATAGCAAACAATTATGAAATAAAACCGGCAATTGCATCATCAACTCTTGCAAATAAAAGAACAGTAAGAACAATAGCCCAAAATACAAATTCTATTGTTGCAATAAACGGAGGTTATTTTAAACCTCAAACAGGAGTACCTTTAGGAACTCTGATGATTGATAAAAAAATTTATACCGGTCCTATTTACAATAGAGTTGCAATGGGGATTTTTGAAAACGGATACGATGTAAGCCGTATAGAACTTAATGCAAAAATAACCGGAAACAATGAAACAATAAAAATTGATAATATTAATCAGCCAAGAATGCTATCCTCATATATTTTAGCTTATACAAGGGATTGGGGAGCCAAAGCTCCTGTTTCACCACAGTATGGTGTTCAACTACAAATTGTTGGAGACAAAATTCTTGCGGCTTCCGCCAATCCCCTTTCTATTCCAGAAAACGGATATGTTATCGTTGGACCAAAATCTAAATTAAGCAAATTATTTGGAGCAAAAAAAGTAAAAATTGAAATAAAAACAACACCTGAATGGGAAAATGTTGAACATATAATTAGCGGGGGGCCGTATTTAGTAAAAAACGGAGAAGTTTTTGTTGATATGACTGCCCAAAAACTTCAATCAATAGGCGGAAGAAACCCCCGCACCGCTATTGGATACACTAAAGATAATGATTTAATAATGATTGCAGCTGACGGAAGAGAAGGAAGTTCTATAGGTCTTACACTAGTAGAACTTGCCAATCTGATGAAATCTCTTGGTTGTATTAATGCAATAAACCTTGATGGCGGAGGCTCTACAGTTATGTACGTTAATGGACAAATTGTAAATAAACCACAACAATATGGAGGTATTGCTTTATCAAATGCTCTTGTCATTTCTAAAAAATCAATTAACTAAATTTCAAAAATATTTAGGACTATTCAGCAGATATAATATTATTATTTTTTAGAGTTATTTCTCCAATTTATTAATATCTGAAATTAAGTCATTTATATTTTTATTATTATCAATTGCCTTTGCTTTAGTTGCAAACTGCATAGCTTGCTCGTAATTTTGACTGTTATAATAAATTATAGCCCTATTATACATTATTAAATAAAGATCATCCTGATTTTTCACTAAACTTTCAGCCTTATCAAGAGCTGCTAAAGCAGATTTACTATCTCCTAAATCTCCATATACAGATGCTATATTTACATACCCGGCAGGTAAACTTGGATATTGCAATATATATTTTCTGTATTCGTTTAATTTTCGATATAATAAAACATTATTGTCACCTAAAACGAGTGGAGTATAATAAAAATTTTCACTATGTAAATTTGCAACATTTGATATTGTAGGTTCTAATCTATATAACAAAACCAATGTTTTTAAATCTCTCATTGATAGTGCTTGATCTGAAGTTCTATAAATATTGTAAATACTGTCAAAATCATCCTGCATTGAATACATAACATCTCCCGGATAATCACTATGTCCCATTATTCCAAGAGTATGGCCAAATTCATGTAGAGCAGTATTAAATATTTCTTTAGGCGTAAAACCTTCATTTTTTGGATTTGTTCTATAAAAAGTTAGCACCATTTGCTTTAAAAGATTATTTTTATCAATTTTAGGTTCAGTATAAGCAACGGAATACTCACAAATACTTCTATCACACTTTAAATTTTCCGATTTTTTAAATTTGATAATTATATTTGCACCACTTAAATCTGAAACTTCTTCAAATTTAACAAAATTAGTATTATCTGCCCAAGTTTTCATAGCACGTCTTATTTCTTCAATATAAAACTCAGGAACAGAATTCATATCTTCAAAATATACCTTCAAAGGAAAAGAATTAATATCCCAACGAACAATATCTCCACTCATTGGAGCATTATATATATAATTATTTTCAATACCTTCTAATAACTTATAACGCAAAGCCATAGCTTGAGCCTTTGCGTAAGCTGTTGCTTCATCATTAATTTTTGATGTTGCCATCTGATATAAATTTTTTTGCACTGTATAAACCGGTTCGGATTTTGAAAGAGCTAACACATAAAAAAATCTTGCTAATATTCCATTCTTATCAGCAAATAAAGAACGTTCAAAATAAGGCAGAGATTCTTCAAACTTACCATTATCATACAAAGCTCTTGCCTTATTATAATTGTATAAAGCCGAAAATGGAGATTTATAAACCAAGGCAATAACTAAAACTATAAATAAAACTACTAACAAAAACTTACGCATTTGCCTTATCTGCCAAGTCCTTTTCAAGCTGCTGTGCCAAAGCCCTTGTATCACCTTTCAACTTAAAATACTCCGCAAACTTTGCAGTAGTCTTTATATTGATACTACGACCATTTTTATCTTTATGTTTTGAAACTAAACCTTTTTCAACCAACTCTGCCACATGTTCGTAAGCTGCAGAACGAAGTTTTACAAGTTCAGTTTGTCTAATTGGTTCTTTTAAAGCTATTACAAGTAAAGTTCTTAACACTGCAGGTGACAAATCAATAGGGCATATTTTTTCAACAATATCACTATAATCTTCCTTAACTTGAAGAATATAACCATTTTCATCGTCGATTTCTAAAGCACCATCTCTAGATGCATAATCCATAATCAATTCTAAAATAGCTTCTTCAACTTCATCTGGCTCTACATCTAAATATGCGGCAATTTCTTCAAGTGATAATGCCTTAGCCGTTACAAATAAAACCGCTTCTATTCTAGACTTCAGCTGCTGCATTTAAACCACCTTTTACTACGTACAAATCTGAATAAAATTCTTTTTGTTCTAACTCATAATCAGTATCTCTACTTAAAAACAACAAAGCAAGATAAGCACTAATTTTATCCATTCCTAACATTGTTAATTCATTTAATTCAATTTTATCAACTCTTGAAAAAATTTGTTCCAAATTATCTTTCAACTTCAAAACCGCTTCTTCAATATATTCTTCGTGCGCCATTGAAACAATTTCTTCCGGCGTAAGTCTTGAATAATTTCTAACATGACGTTTTGCTCTTTCATGAGCACTTTTCATTGAAGCTTTCTTTTCCAATTTTTCATAAAATTCTAACTGTTTAATCAAATCTTTCAAAGTTACAACACGATTACGGTTAAGTCTTATACTTGTTCTACGCTGTAAAGCTTCATCAAAACTTACAACATTACTTGTTGGTATAAATTCTTGATCTTCATCAGGATATTCAACAATAAATCCATCGTCATCATAAATAACATCATCTTCAGGTTGATCTTGAAAATCTTCTAAAGATAATCCTGCAAGCACATTTGACTGTAATCTGCACAATATAGATGCAAATAACAATGTTCTACTTGCAACTCTTAAATTTAAAGATTTTAATTCAATCATTCTTTGAAGATATTTTTCTGTTACATCTAAAATATCAATATTCCAAGGGTCAATCTTCCCTTGTTTTGCCATATCAACTAAAATTCCAATACCATCATTAGCATCAAAATCTTTCGGCAAAGAATATATTGAATTTTCTATATCTTCTGTGTTTATAACATTATTATTCATTGTCATCGTCTCTTATTTTAACACCTGTAACTTTTGTTTTACCCTTTTCTTTTTGAGTAACACCAAGGGTTCTATTAGCAGCTTCTATCATTGGTCTTCTGTGACTTACTACCAAGAATTGAGTGCTTGAAGACTGCTTTCTAACCATTTCAGCAATTCTTTCAACATTCATAGTATCTAAACTTGCATCAACCTCATCTAGCGCATAGAATGGTGCCGGAAGATACTTCTGAATTGAAAAAACTAAAGCTAAAGCTGTTAATGCTTTTTCCCCGCCTGATAAAGCTCCCAATTTGTTATTTGTAGTTTTATCTCTAGGTTTTGCTTCAATTGTCATGCCTGCAGATAAAGGATCATTTTCATTTTCCAATATCAACTTTCCTTCACCTTCAGATAACTGATGGTATATATCTTTGAAGTTTTCATTTATAGCATTGAATGTAGTCATAAATGCTTCTTTTTTCTGTTGTTCAAAACCATTCATTTTATCTAAAATAGATTGACGTTCTGTTGATAATGTTTTAATTTGAGTATCAAGTTCTTCTTTTCTTGCGGCCTTTTCTTCATATGAAACAATTGCACGCATATTTACATCTCCAAGTTCTTGCATCTTTTTATCTAAACGCTGAATTTTTGCATTTAGTTCATCGATTGAAATTTCAACCGGAGATAACTTATCTACTTCCACACCAGAATTTTGTAAAATTTCTGAAGCTTCTTTTAATTGAGGTTCTAATTCTCTTCTGCGAGCCTTAAACGATTCTATTTGCTCATTTATTCTATCAATTTCAGAAGCTTTTACCGCACTATTTGTTTGCAAATCTACTAAACTTTGATGTATTTCTTCTTTTTGTTTAACAAGTTCTCCAATTTTAGCATCAATTACCGCAATTTTATCAGATAGGGCGTTTAATTGATCCTCTAATTGTTTGATTTCTTCTTTATATGTTTCTTTGTCTTTTTCTAAAGACTCATTGTTCTTTGTAATATTCTTTATATCATCTTCTTTAGATGTTATTAATTGCTCGTTAAACTTAATAGTATTATTAAAACCTTGAATTTCATTATTAACATTCATCAAGTTAGAATTTAAGCGTCTGATTTCGTCTTCGATGCCTTGAGTTTTTTCTTTTAGGTCTTTCAAGTCTTTATCATTTAGTAGATTATCTAACTCGGTCAATTTATCTTGAGCTTGTTGTATTTGTTCTGATAGTTCTACACGTTTAATTTCTATTTTATCTAACTCAGAATTTAATTTATCTACAAGCGGTTCGTTATCTAAAACAAATTTTTTCTTTACCTCTAGTAAATTCTGACTATTTTCAAATTGAGTATTCATATTTGTTAACTCAATTTTTGCTTTTGAATATTCAGTTGATGATGATGAATATGAAGTTCTTATTTTTTCTAATTTATCTTCAAGATTTTTCTTTCTAACAACTGCAGCTTCATATTTCTTTTGAAGTTCATCTAACTTAGCTTTAGCTGCTTCAAGTTCTTTATCATCATTTTGACCAAAACCAAATGCTGATTTTTTAACATAACCACCTGTAATAGCTGATGATTTTTCATATAACTTACCATCTAATGTAACCATACGGTATTTTCCGATAAGTTGTTCTGCTGCTTCTGTATCTTCTACTATCAAAGTATCACCAACTGCATAGAAAAATGCATCTAAATACAAATCATCAAAATCAACCAGATTTATCGCAAAATCGATTACGCCTTTATTTTTAGGTAACTGCAATTTTGTTGGAGCTTTTTTCACTTTGTTTAAAGGTATAAATGTAGCTCTACCTGATCTGGAAGAATTTAAAAGTTCCATTGCAACATAAGCAGCATGTGTATCATCAACAACTATATGAGCTAATCTACCACCAAAAGCAATATCCAAAGCCAGAGAATATTCTTCATCAACTGTACCTAATTGCATTAACGGTGCGTGAACACCTTCTAACTTGGCATTCATTACAGTATTAATAGGAATACTTGAACCGGATGATGCCATCAAGTTCCTTTGAGTTTCCATTTCCGTAAATTTTCTATACGCAGCTCTAACATCGTGATCATAATCTTCTATTGCAGTTTTTGCATCATCTAATTCCTGCATAGTTTTTATCTGGATTTCTTTTAATTCATCCATTTCTTTTTTCAAATCACTTACTTGAAGTTCTTTTAATGATTTGTCATCATCAAAATTAGCTTTAGCATTTTCGGCCTGTTCAATAAATGCTTTTGCCTCTTCTAAATCTTTTTTCAAATTCTTTAAATCATTTTCTTTTGGTAATGATGTTTTTAGTAAGTCATTATCTTTATCTTTTAATAAATCTAATTGTCTTGATACCTCATTACGTTCTTGAATATACTTATCCGCAGTAGAACTTAAACCTGAAATATCAGCAAGTTTTTTTGATAATTCTTCTTTTTTCTCTTTTAATTGACCTTCTATAATACCAATTTTGTCATGAGCTAACTTAATATTAAGTCGTTCATCTTCTATTTTCTTATTATAAGATTGAATACCATTTTTAGCATTCTCAATTGATTGTAACCCTTTTTGAATTTGAGTTTGAGAATAATCAATTGCATTCTTCTTTGTTTGAATTCGAGCAGTTAAATCACTTTGAGAATCTTTCAACTTATTACGCTCATCTTCACCTTGCTCTTTTAACTTTGCATCAAGCTCTTTATATTTTTCATTAATTAGTTTTATTTTTTCATCTAAATCAGTCTTATTAGCCTGTTCTTCTTTAAGTTTCTTATTTGATTGCAAAATATTTTCATGAGCAAGTTCAAGATTTCTTTTTAAATCAAAAAACTTAACCGTACTAATTTGAGACTCTAAACCTGATTTTTCTTCTTGAAGCTTTTTATACTTTAATGCAACTTCTCGTTCTGATTTTAGCTGTTCCAAAGTCTTTTCAACTTCTGACAAAATTAATGAAGCAGCTTCTACTCTTTGTTCTACGGTTTTTAATTCATTTGTTGCTTGATCTATACGTCTGTCAAAATCAGCAACACCTGCTATTTCATCAATAATTCCCCTTCTAGCTTTTGAAGAACACATAACAATACTTGTTACATCACCTTGCATCATTACATTGTAGCTATTTGGAGTAATATTATATTTTTCTAAAATTGAACGAATATTAGTTAAAGTATCTACTTTATCATTTAGATAATATGTACTTGCAAAACCTTGTGAATTTTTCTTTATTCGCCTTGCAACAGTCAATTCTTTATCACCATCAACATCACCAAAAGTAACCTTTACAGTCGCTTCGTTCTTATTATTAAAAGTCGTAATAAAATCAGACAAATTTTCAATACGTAAAGCGCTACCTGTTCTTAGCCCCAAAGCAAACATTATACTATCAATAATATTACTCTTTCCAGAACCATTCGGCCCAGATACCGTCGTAAAACCTTTTAATAAGGGGATTTCTGATTTGTTGGCAAATGATTTAAAATTATCAATTTCTAACTGTTTTATGTACATAAATTCTACCCAAGTGTATTGTTTAGTACTATTATGACAAATAAAACAGCGTCATGTCAAAATTATGTAATATTATTTACAATTATTACTAATTTTCGTTAGAATTTTGGTATTCTTTAGCATATTTAGGGTTAACAGCAATCCACTTAAATGTTTGAGATTCAACTTCCGGAATATCAATTACAAAAGTTCCACCGTAACGACCTCTTGAAAATACTAAATAACCTTCTCTTGCTAAATTATGAAATGCCTTTCGTATAGTATTTGGACTCAAATCTAATTTCTTAGAAAGTTCTAATATTGAAGGTAATTTATCACCAATTTCATAATCTTGCGCTATCATTCTTTTTATATAATTTTGAGTTTTTTCATAATGATAAAATGCTGTATCCTTTGCTGGTGCAAAAATTGAAGTTTCAGGTTTTAAGGATACATTCATATTATTCCCTGGTATTTTTACTACAGTTGTGCCATAACGACCTCTTCTTGCCAACAAAATACCTTTATCGATTAATACTTTTAATGCATCATGAACAGTTTTCACACTAGCTTTCAAACCATTTGACAAAACTGAATGAGGAGGTATTCGATCTCCTACTTTTAAATTCGCAACAATATAAGCTTCCAAATCTTTCACAACCATATCCACTAGAGTTTCTGAATGAGCAACAGCAGAATTTGAATTTACATCAAAATCTAAACTCATCAAAAACCAACCGCTATCTTTTGCATTAGTATATCTGTGACAAATAATATTTTTAGTAGCCAAATACTCTAAAGCTAGTCTTGTTGTATTTGGAGAGTAATCAATAATTGTAGCTATAGTTCTTGATGATGGAAGTTGAGAACCAACTTTAAACCCATCTGTTAAAATATAACGCTTTATTGCTTCTACAGCTAAATCTCTTTTTGAAGTTAATTTTCTAATTGTAACTGAAGGCTTTTTATAATCCTTAATCAGAGTACCAATACATTGCTTTGATTCAACATATCCCAAATCTTCAATGTATCTAATTGCATTTTGAATTGTTCCGATACTTACACCCAACATATATGCAAAATCTGATTTTGAAGGCAATATGTTATTTATTTGTATCTTAGAATTTGACAAATCTTTTTCTATATTTGAAGCCATCCACTTTCCTATTGCTATAGACTTTGATTCATCTATATTTTTTAAATCCAAAATTTCCCAACCCAATTGTGAAATTTTTAATTGAGTTAGTTTTGATTTCTGCGGAAACATAAATTTATCTTGAGATTTCATATACAAATACCTACTTTCCAGTCTAATGATATACTATGTGTAAAAAAACATCAAGTAAAAATTTTGCTAGTATTTGTACTTTTATTAAAATTTGAAATTATTTTTTATATGTCAATACCTTTATATAGTATTCAACATTTTCTTTTGCCAAGTTATATAATAGTTTTGCTGATTGCTTTAATAATAACAAATTTGACTAAATATTCAAACTGTTGAATACTAATATTATAATGCCAAAACAAAAAGTTATCGCTCTTATTGATTGTGATTCTTTTTTTGTATCCTGTGAACAAAAAAGAAATCCTGAAC
>CALUYT010000011.1 GCA_944325085.1 Candidatus Gastranaerophilales bacterium
GTATAAATATTATCAAACATAACTAACCTCAACCAATATATCGGCTCAAAAAAAAATTACTTGAATTATTTTTACATTCTTTTACATTAGGCAATTTTTTGCAGCGAAAAAACTTTATATAAATATCAGGGAAATATAAGGGGAAATAATTTGTTTAATTATAATTTTTTCAATTTTAACTATAATTATAGCTATTTTCCATTTATGAATTTTTTCATGCCAGTAAATTGCATGACAATATTCCCATTTCAAAGTTTTCAACTAAACAGCCAAAACTCTATTTGGCAAACTCAAAAGGAACAAGAAGTTCCAAAACTTATTGATTCTCTCGTGATAAATCGTGTCAAAAATGATAGTAGTGTAGAAACATTAAATAAGGAAGAGACAACAGAAAACATATCCCGCATTAAATTTAACGGGATAGAATACAATGCACAAAAAGGGCAAGCTCTTGCAGATAGAATTCTTGCAGGCTTGCCTGAATACAGAAATTATCCGCTATGTGCAAAATATGTTAAAGAAGCAATAAGAGATGTAGGGCTAGGTCCATACATAAACGGAAATGGAGAATATTGTAAATACATACTCAGAGCAAATCCTAATTTTAAAGAAACAAAAGTTAAAGGAGAAGATTTAAAAAATCTCCCTGCAGGATGCATAATTGTATATGACAAATATGATGCCGGATATGGTAAAGATGGTCATGTTGAAATTACATTAGGAGATGGCAGAGCTTGTAGCGATGTAATTACAGAGAAAATAGAACCATCAAAACACGCCTATGTATTTATTCCTGTTTAAATTTCTTTACAAACAGACAATTTTTAAACAAAAAATAACTTTATATATACAAGAGGAAAATTAAGGGGACATATTGTGAGTTTAGTAAACTTCAACACAAATATACAATATGATTTTCAATTGCCGAAAATAAATATTTCGACAAAAAAAATTAAATTTACTCCAATCAAGAATTATTCAACATATACATCTGGAAATAATTTATTCTCACTTTATAACAATAACTTTGCAAACTTACAAAAAGTACTTGATTCAAATAATAATAACACCACAACAAATTCATTAAGTTCCAATAAAGTATCAGCGACTCTTGAAGATGCAGGGTATGACAAAACAAAAGGAGACAAATTAGCAAATACAGCAGCCAAAAACACTGTAGGATTTACTCATCAATGTGCAACATATGTAAAAAATGCAATACAAAACAGTGGACTTGGCGCATATGAATATGGGGATGCGTATGAATGCGCAAACATCCTGAAACGCAACAAGAATTTTAAAGAAATCTCGACAAAGGGACTAGACCTATCAACTCTTCCTGCTGGATGTGTATTAGTTTATGATAAAGGAGTTGCAGGTTACAGTTCAAAATATGGGCATACTGAAATCACACTTGGGAACGGACAAGCAGCAAGTGATGGGGTTACTAACAATATAAGACAAGGAGCAAGAGTATTTGTTCCGGTATCACAAAGTTATGTTGCATAATAATTGATCAACTGCTATTGTTAAATTATTAAAATCTCCATTATTATTTATCACATAATCACTTAATTTAACTTTATCTTCTTGTGGCATTTGTGAATTTATACGTGATTTTGCATGTTCTATAGTATAGTTATTGCGTTTTAATAATCTTTCTAAGCGTATTCCATCATCAGTATAGACAAAAATAATTTTGTCAAACAATGATTGCATATTAGATTCAAAAAGCAAAGGAATTCCTACAAATAACAAATCATCAGATTGATTCGCGTCAAAAAATATCTTAATTTCTTCTGCAATTTGAGGATGCATTATTGATGCAATTTTTAATCTTGCTTCTTCATCTGAAAAAATTAATTGCGCGACTTTAAAACGAGAAAATTCTCCATTTTCAAACACATCATAATTTTTGAAACCATCATATAACTCTTTATTATTGACAGTTAATAGTTTTTTAGAAACTTCATCAGTATCTAAAACCTTATATCCTTTTTCCTCTAATATTTTTTGGACAGTAGATTTACCTGATGCAATATTTCCACAAATAGCTATTCTTTTCACTGTTTTGAAATCCTATTTAAAAAGTTTTTCAACTCTCTAATCTGTATTGGTTTGATTGGTTTGAATTCTCCGCGTTTTAATCCATCAAGAGTTAATGTAGCATGTTGAATTCGTTTTAAAGTTTTTACCTCATATCCGACAGCTTTGAACATTTTTCTAATTTGCCTATTCATACCTTGATAAAGAGTAATTCTCATTTCAGTATGACTGCTATCCATTTCCAAAACTTCAATATCAGCATAAGCAATCTTACCAGGCTCTAATTCAATACCATTAGCTAACTGTTCTAATTCATGCCTGTGTATTGATGAATTTATTGTAACTAAATAAACTTTAGGAACTTTAATTGAAGGGTGAGTCAAAGCATTAATTAAATCACCATCATTTGTCAAAATTAAAAGTCCTGTAGAATCTTTATCTAAACGTCCAACAGGTTTTAAGCTGTAGAAATTTTCAGGTAACAAATCATAAATAGTTTTTCTACCCTGATCATCTTCTCTTGTAGTTATATAACCTGCAGGTTTGAAAAATCTATAATACTGATGTTTTGCTGGCGCAATAAGTTTTTTATTAACAAATACTTTATCTTTAGGCTGCACTAAAAAACCAAGTTCAGTAACGAC
>CALUYT010000012.1 GCA_944325085.1 Candidatus Gastranaerophilales bacterium
CTACTTATATTTTTCAAAAGAAACTGATACTTTAAAAGAATTTTTAAAATACGCAGCCCCATTTATATCTTTAAAAGTTCAAAATGTTATTCTAAGTGAAAAAATGCAAAAGAATATTAATTTTCACGAAACAATGAAAAATATTGCAAAAATAATAGAAACACAATATGAACTTAACTACGTAATCCCAATCATTGGAGAAATGATTGACAAGTTTTTTGAAGATTATCTTATCTATATATTTATCAAAAATGAAAAAACAGGCGAAAACATTCTATCTTGGCCGACCGCCTGCAAAGATAAAAATATATTAAATTTAATTTCTGATATAGATTCTGTAGAACTTACACCTGATAGAAAAACACTGGCTCTACCTCTAAAATGCGATTCAAAAGAAGTAGGCGCACTTGTTGCCAAAAGTACAAATGAAGAAATAACAGTAAAAGATATCGATTATTTAACACAGTTATCATCACAAATCGCAACAACAATAAATAGAGCAAATGTATATGCAGAAATCTTAAAACACGCGACATTAGATGCCCTAACAGGCTTCTATAACAGACGACAACTGGAAGAACGACTAAAACAAGAAGTATCTAATGCAAAACGTCAAAAAGCACCATTATGTGGAATTATGACAGATATAGACTTTTTTAAAGGAGTCAACGACACATACGGACATGCAGTTGGTGATTTAGTATTAAAAACTATAGCTAAAATCATAAGAGGTCAACTTCGCGAATACGATATTGCAGGTCGCTATGGTGGTGAAGAATTTTCTATATTATTACCATTTACTAAAATAGAAGAAGCTCAAATGGTAGCAGAAAGATTAAGAAAAAATATAGAAAACAAAGAAATCGATATATCAAAAGTAAACCCAGACAGTGATTTAAAAACAATAAAAGTTACGCTAAGTCTTGGGATTTATGAAATGACAGAACAAGATAATGATGAAGATTTACTAAAAAAAGCTGACAAAGCATTATATCAAGCAAAGAATACAGGAAGAAATAAGGTAGTAGTTAATAATGGATAAAAAATACGAAGTTATATGTAAAAACCTAGAAGATACAAAAAATCTAGCAAAAAAATTTGCAAAACTAATAGAAGATAAAGGATGTTTTATAAATTTATATGGCGAAATCGGAGCAGGAAAAACAGCCTTTGTAAAATTAGTAGCAGAAGCTATTGGAGTAACAGAAAAAGTAACAAGTCCTAGTTTTGTAATTCTAAATGAATACCACAGTGCCAAAATTCCAATTTACCACTTTGATTTATACAGATTAGAAAACGAAGGCGTAAAAACAATAACTGATGAACTTAGAGAATACTCTGAAGGTAAACAAATAACATTTGTTGAATGGGCGGAATTTTCTCTAAATGAAATTCCATTTAATCATATAAAAATAAACGTTACATATGAAGACAATGAAGCAAGAAAATATTCATTTGAAGGCTTTGGTCAAGATTGTATTGAAATAGTAAAGGAACTAGGATAGTGAAAATATTAGCATTTGATACTTGTTTAGATAAAATGTATGTTGCAATTTCAGAAGATGATAAAATTTTATCCTCAGAAATTGTTACAAATAAAGATAATAAATACCACTCAGCTTTTTTAATCTCAACAATAAGAGCTCTATTAAAAAAGAATAACCTAACACCGCAAGACATAAATGCAATAGGCACAAATGTAGGACCAGGTAGCTTTACAGGAATAAGAGCTTGCACAACAGTAGCCAGAATGATGGCACAGCAATTAAATATACAAGCTGTTGGAATTTCATCTTTAGAAATTCTTTCACACTTAAATGATACAAATAAAGAAACTCTTGTTGCTCTTGATGCAAGAAAAAATAGTGCATACCTATACTATGAAAATTCAATAAAAGGTACTGCCTCAATCGAAGATATTAAAGAGCTTCTAGCAAACAAAGATTATTTTGTAATCACCGATGACAAACTTCAACATCAAATAAACGGTATATCCTATCAACAAGGAGATTACAATTTAGGCGAAATTCTTGCGAAATTATCATATGAAAAATTACAACAAACATCTTGTAAATGGCAAGAATTAAAGCCACTATATATACAACCTCCTCCAGGAATTATTAAAAATTAATTACAAATTTAACTAACAAAAAAAATATTTAGGGACTTTATACAAATATGAATATTGCATCAATTCAAAAATTTAACAACATCGGTATAAATGGTCCCTTTTATTCTGAAAAATTAAAAAATAACACAAATTTTCAGAAGAATTCTATTGACATACAAAAAAATACATATATGCAACAAAAAAACTACCCCATAACCTATGACCGTACATATTTTATGGGAAATATTGCTGCAAATATTCAAGAATCATTCAATACCAAATTTACAAAAGCATTTTTTAAAAAGCTTCTAAGAGAAGATATACCGGATGCTTACACCGGTTTAATTATGATTCCTGCCGAATATATCAATGAAATAAAGGTCGGCGAAGAATTAAACAAAAAAAGTTCTCACGCAATAAAATATTTAAAAGAATTTAAAAATAGTCTATATCCAATAGAAAAAGAAATACTATCGATGCTGGAAACATTATCCAAAAAGCATCCTGATTTGACATTACTAGAATTACTACAATTAAAATACAATAATGCTGAGCAAATTCTTATAAAACAACAAAGTTCAATACTTAACAAAATAAGCGAAATAAGTAAAAATCTACCTAGAAATGAATTTCTAAAGGTTAGAAAACTTCTACAAAGTTCATATAACAAAATATTTATGCCAGATCCACTGCCTGAAGAAAGATTTGGCAGAAAAAACTTTATATTTGCACTAAGAAATTTAGATATAAAAGACGAAAATATCAAACAAAAAATGCTTACCGCAGCAGAGAAATTGCCACAATCTAATGATTCAATAAACGCATTTATTGTAAAATATTCACAACCATATAAACTTATATACAACCCTCAAAACGATACCCACATAAAAATTCCAAGAGACTCAGAAGAATTAGGTCTAAGACTCTTAATGCCTTCTGTTGGAACAGATGATCACATACACCCACAAACAGCATTTAAAAAAGAAGAAATAGCAAGACAAAATGGTGATCCTAATGCTATAAACTTAAGTAAATTAAAAGTAAGCATCTTAACAACAAAAAGAATAAACGAAATCAAATCAGATACACCAATTGATAAATTTATAGAAGAACAACAAGACTTTGATGTACAACAAAACATTCAAAATCACATAAAAAGACTTGAAGAAGTAGCAGATAAATGGTTACATACAGGCAGAATACAAGACGCATCAACGTTAGCAGATTATATTGTTGTCCTACAAAAAGAATTCCAACTACGCTCTGAAAAAGTTGAAATCGATTTAACAAATTTCAATGAAAAATATCTTGCAATAAAAGAAAAAGCAAAAACCGCAGAAGAAAAACGACTACTTAAACGACTAAAGAAAACAGGCCACGCTGACAATTCTCATAAAGAAGCCTATGTAGGAAATAATGGGCACATACTAGAAAATAGAAAAGTACAAAAACACAGCTCCCGATTTGAATAACAAATAAAAATTCCCTAAACACTTGCAAAATCTAAAAAATAGTGTACAATAAAGGGATACAAGAACCAAAAAAGTACACAATCAGGAGAAAAACAATGTACGAAGATGAAAAATTAGTATGTGAAGATTGCGGCAAAGAATTTGTCTTCACAGCAGGAGAACAAGAGTTTTATGCAGAAAAAGGGCTAGTAAATAAACCAAAAAGATGCCCAGAATGCAGAAGTGCTCGCAGAAAAAACAACAGAAAAAACAGAAGAATGTACGATGCCGTATGTTCTAAATGCGGAGCTCAAACTCAAGTTCCATTTAAACCTATCCCTGGTAGAGAAGTTTTCTGCAAAGAATGTTTCAAAAAAGCTGAAGAACAACAGTAATATAGTTTTATATACGTAATTTGGCAAAAAGAGGAAGTGATAAACTTCCTCTTTTTGCTATCATATAGTAATACAATTATTTAAATATTCAATAGTGCTAACCTTCTCATCATACAAATACTTGATAAAATTCAAATATGAATCTTCCTTTGAAGATATAACCAAATTAATTTCAAACCCCTCTGTACAGAAAGGTTCATAATCATAAACAACATAACTGTTATATTTACTTTTCCATTCTTTTCGTTCAATTCTGCTGTTATTTTCTTCAATAATATCTTCTAACCAAGGTAAAAGATTTTGATCTACATTTTTCATTTCCATGCGATTATATCGACTACAATCATTACAACTATTTCCAATAAACATAATAAAATTTACTCCACTAAGTCTTTATACAAAAATTGTAACGACACAAACATCTAAAATAATCACCAGAATGTATAAAAAAATATAGTCATATTTACCAATCTTATAGACAAGTTAACATTTCTTTACAATAAAACAAAATTTTAGCAATTATAAAAAGTATATAAACTTTATATATACAAGAGTATAAAAACAAGGAGACACCATGGGCTTTGCGGAGAACATGCGAATACTTAGCAATATAAATTGCGGACTTGCTTCAACTGTATCCTATCTGGAACAACGACAAATGGGAGTAAATCCGGCATATGCAGGTGTCAATTTATTTGGAAACCTTGCAAACGGAATTGCACGAAACGAAGTAGCATATGAAATGCAAAAATATGGTAACCCTGTAGGTAACACCATAAATATGTACGCAGGATATGGTAATCCGGTCTCCAATACAGTTGGAACTTTAGGTCTTATGAGTGCTTGCTCTCCTTGGATGTTTTTCAATTGTCCAAGCTATATGTTCTGTCCACCTCAAATGGGATTTTGGAGTGGAATGGGAATGGGCTTTGGCGGATTCGGAGGCTTTGGACTCGGCGGTTTTGGAATGCCGTGGGGCAGTAGCATATCAATAACAACTACTCATTGCCATCACGGACGAGGTTTTTATTGTTAAAGCCTTTTAATTCAGTTGATATAATCGCTACAAATGTCCAAAATAAAAACTGCAATTGTGGTCTAAAATAAATTGTATCAACTAGACCGTGAAACATTACAGCCCATATAGAAATAATTGAAATTGAAACAAAGATTATTTGATCTTTGTTTTCTGCTGTTAAAATAAATTTTACGGCTTGAATAGACAATGAAATTAAAAATCCTAAAAATGCAATTAATGCAAAAATACCACTTTCAACCGCAGTTTCAAGATATATATTATAAGCACTCAATGCATCAAAGCCTGTTTTCATATACAAACCATATATTTCTCTAAAATTTTTATTTCCAACACCAATTCCCAATAACCAATTATCTCTAAACATTTCCAAAGAAGAATGATAAACATTAAATCTAAAAGAATTAGATGAATCATTTCTCATTGCAAAAATTGATAAAAATCTATGTCTTAAAGCACTTACAAACGTAACAGCAAATATGAATAATGCAGTTACAGATGAAATTAAAGTAATATATATTTTTTTATAAGAGTTCCAGAAAAACTTTGCAGAAAGAATAAATGCTGATGCAAAAACAAGCATCATAGCTAAATAAGCTCCTCTACAACCGGTTTGAAAGATTGTATATACACTTAAAAAGGTAAGCCCTAATGCTACAATAGCTGACTTAAAATATTTTTTATTTAATAAATAAAAAACAGAACCCAAAATTACAGGGAAACCACAAACCAAATATCCACCAAACAAATTCGGATTTAAAGGTTTTAAAGTCCCATACACTCTGGATATAACATCTTCAGGATTTAAATTTGAAGTATCCTGCCAAGTTGAAATAGCATCTAAGTGTAAAAAGCTTTGCAAAAATCCAACAATAACTTCATACCCAACACATACTCCAACCGTAGTTAATATCCATAGGGTTTTATCTTTATTATTTTTCAAATATTGAACTAATGAAAAATAATATCCAATATAAACAAAAGTTTTAAAAAAACCTTTTAAACTAAGTGAGAATAAAGTAGAACCGAATAAACTGATAACTACAATCATAAAATATGCAACAAGCCAAATTTCAAAATTTTTAAATTCAAATTTCTCATCAGGCTTAGTTAACATTTTCACAAAAGTAAGAAACATAACAATCAATGCAAAAAAACCAATTGCATCTGAATTCATAAATGTTGAAGCAACAAACGTCAACAAAATAAATGGAAGAATAAACCAATCAATATTTTGTAAAAACAAACTGTTGCTATATAAATAATTTAATTTATCTTGAGAAAATTTAAAAAATCTATTGAACATCATCAGTAGTATTCATGTCCTTATTCAAAGCTTCATCTACACCTGCATCTACAACTTTTATGTCAGAAACAGAACCTGTAAATTTATAATCAGGACCTTCTAAAGTAATTGGTAAACCTAACTTAACTTTATTTCCACCAACAACGGCACCATCTTTTGTAATTTTAGCTTTATCAGTCAAAGTTACAACAACATCATACAAGTCAGGTTGAGATACATCTTCAACAACAATTACAACTTTTTTAGAATTTAAAGTTGGTAAAACAATTTTTCTTCTATCAGCTTTAACATCTAAAATTTCTAAATCAGAATACGGAACATTTCTAATACTAATGAAAGTTTTTTCACCTTTTTTAATAGGCAACTTATCACCAGAATAAGTAACACCTCTCATATAAACTTTAAAAATTATATCAGAAGTAGCTTCTATTTGCTTATCTGCAGTTTGTCTAAAACCTTTATATGTAATAAAACCAACAAATAAAGCAACAATAACACAACCTATGATAATAAAATCAACAACTCTGATTTTTTTTATCAATTCTTTTAATTTATCCATAAAAATTTCTCCTTACGTTAAATTTTCAAATCTTGAACAGCTGAAATTAACTCATCAACAGTAGTAGTAGCACAACCGAATTGACGTACAACCAAACTAGCTGCGACATTACCAATAACAGCAGAATATACAGGATCAATACCTGCAGCTAAAGCCAAAGAATAAACAGCAGTAACAGTATCTCCGGCACCTGTAACATCAAAAACTTCTGATTTATTGAATACAGGAATTTTAGTAAAATCATTACCGGGCTTAGTTACAAACATACCGTCTGCCCCGCAAGTAATCAAAACAGCTTTAGAATTAGTTTCATTCAAAAGTTTTGCACCTGCTTTTTTCAAATCTTCTTCTGTTTCAATTTTGAAACCAACAGATTTTTCAGTATCAGGCAAATTTGGAGTCATAGAAGTAACATTTTTATAAAAACCCAAATCTCTTTGAGCATCAACTACAACTACCTTGCCTAATTTATTAGCATACTCTATTGTAAAATTAATAATTTTATCAGTTAAAGTCCCGATATGATAATTTGATAAAATAACAGCATCATAATCAGGTAATACTTTTTCTATATTTTTAATAATTTTATTTTCAGTTTCTTCAGAAACAGGTCCCTTAGATTGTCTATCAACACGCACAATCTGTTGAGTAATAGAAGTTGTTATAGAACCTGAAATTCTTGTTTTAACAATAGTTTTTCTTTCTTTATCTTTAACAATTTTTGAACAATCAATATGAGCCTTATCAAAAGTTTCATATAACAATTCTGAATAATAATCATCACCGGAAACGCCAATAACACCAACTTTACCATTATTTAAAGTTGCAACGTTATGAGCTGCGTTAGACGCTCCACCTAAAATCAACTTAGTCTTTGTATGTTGTAATATAAGAACAGGAGCCTCTCTTGATATACGTTCAGCATCGCCGTATATCATCTCATCTAAAGCCAAATCACCAACTATTAAAACTTTCGGCTCACTTATTTTCTTTATACAAGATATCAATTTATCTTTATCTAAATTCATAATACCAACTCTCGTAAATAAAATATCTATAAGTAAATACTAGCACAAACAAAAAATTAAACAAAACTCACAGCAAAAACACTTACTATAAAAAGCTTTTAGCCATTGCTAAACCATATATTAAGATATGTAAATTAACTATTACAAATTTAGCAATTTTTTAAATTCAGAATACTTTATATAAATATATAAAGCTCTCTCTTCTTATTTAAACGGATAGGCCTTGATATTATACAAGGTCTTTTTTTTTGGCATTTTTAGAAAGAATAAAATTATTATTTTAATACCATTGAGAATTAGACACACAAAAAATAAACAAGCGGATATATTTACCTAAGGTTAGAGAGAATAATTACATACGAGAGGTAAATATGAAAAAAATAATAATAGCAATTTTAATGCTCTTTTCAATCTGCATTAATAGCACGATTGCTCAAAGTTATTATGGACCTGATGAACAAACAAATATAACTGTATATGAAAAAATAAGTCCGGCAATTGTTGCAATAGAAGCCAAATTATCTGATGGAGTATCTGCAGGCACAGGTTGTGTCGTAAGCTCTGATGGACTAATTTTAACAGGCTCACACGTTGTAGAAAACTATAAAAATATTGAAGTAACCACCTACAACGGACAAACCTATAAAGCGCAATTCATAGCTCAAATGGGAAAAAACAAAGATCTTGCACTAATAAAAATCAATCCCACAAAACCACTACAAACAGTATCATTTGGAGATTCTGAAGAAGTTAAAGTAGGACAAAAAGTTCTTACCATAGGAAACCCATTTGGATTTTCAAATACTCTTACACAAGGTATTATCTCAAGAATAGATTATGTAAAAAATCGTTTTCAAACTGATGCTGCGATAAATCCGGGTTGCTCCGGCGGACCATTACTAAACTCTACAGGAGAAGTTATTGGAATAAGTCAATCAATCTATAACCCAGATCATAATATTTCTAATATAGGAATAGGTTTTGCAATTCCTTCAAATGAAGCGGTTAAATTTATAGCTTCTGTAGATAAAAATAAAATCCAAAACTTAACTAAAAAGTAAAAGCATATAATTCTAGCCCTTAAATATTTTTTATGTTATATTCAAAACAAAAGAATATAAGGGCTAGAGAATTTTGATTAAATTTTTAGGGCAATGCGTCCAAAATCTTATACTATGTTTTAAATATATATTTGGCGGAAATGTAAAATTAAGAACTGTCATATCTCAAGCTGCGGCAATAAGTTATGATTCATTACCAATATCATTAGTTATAGCCTTTATATCAGCTGCAGTTATTACAATTCAAGTATCAAAAGAATTTTTATTAACAGGAGCAGAAACATATATTGGTGGAACTATCGCTATTGTTATGATTAGAGAAATCGCTCCAGGATTTGTTGCATTAGCTATCGGAGCCAGAGCCGGTACTGCAATTTCAGCAGAAATCGCAAATATGCAAGTAACATCACAAGTAGATGCAATTAAGACTTTAAAAATTGATCCTGTAGGATATTACTTTACACCTAGAATAATAGCATCAGCTATTACAGTACCAATGGTAGTTTTAATCGCAGAATTTGTTGGTATTTTAGGAGGAATGTTTGTTGCTCTTGGAACTATTAATCTTAACCCTGCAAGATATATGGCATCAGTATGGGCTTGGCTTGCAACAAAAGATATCTATATAAGTTTATTAAAAGCATGTATCTTCGGAGCATTAATAGCATTAGTTTGTGCAACAAAAGGCTATCAAACAAGAGGTGGCGCTAAAGAAGTCGGAACATCTACCACTCAGGCAGCTATTTTATCAACAATCTATATGCTTGTTGCAGACTTTTTAATTAATTTATTATTTTACATTTACTAACATTCTGGGTGGCTTAAGGTCTTTATTAGTATTTTTGATATATAATATCAAAAGTAATAGAAAGGACTGTTTTATGAAACAAACTATTGTATCAGGCATGCGCCCAACCGGCAAATTACATTTAGGTCATTACCTTGGGGTTATCCAAAATTGGGTACAACTTCAAGATAAATATGATTGTTATTTCTTTGCTGCAGACTGGCATGCTTTGACTACAAAATATGATAAAACAGAAGATTTAAGACAAAATACTCTTGATGTAATTATGGATTGGCTGGCTTGTGGAATAGATCCTGAAAAATCAACAATCTACGTACAATCACTAGTTCCTGAAATTGCAGAATTAAACATATATCTCGGAATGATAACTCCGCAAAATTGGGTTGAGAGAGATCCTTGCTTAAAAGATATGGCAAAAATATTAAAATCAAAAGAAGGTCAAGCTTCTCAAATCAATTTTGGTTTAATGGGATATCCTGTATTGATGAGTTCAGATATTATGATGTTTAATGCTGATTACGTTCCTGTTGGAATAGACCAAGTAGCTCACATTGAAATAACAAGAGATATAACAAGAAGATTTAACAATTTATATGGCGAATTCTTCCACGAAGCAAAACCATTATTAAATCACTGCTCATTAATCTGTGGACTTGACGGAAACAAAATGGGCAAATCATTTAATAATGATATAAAAATCTCAGACACAGAAGAAGTTACCGCTAAAAAAATAATGACAGCAATCACTGACAGATCAAGACTTAGAAAAGATGATCCTGGACACCCTGATGATTGTGAAGTAGCATTCAAATATTGGAAAATTTTTGGCAGCGAAGAAGAAATAAAAATTGTTCAAGATGAATGCATAAAAGGTCAAAGAGGTTGTGCTCAATGTAAACGACAATTAGCAGAAAAAATCAATTCTACTCTTGCTCCTATCAGACAAAAACGTAAATACTATGAAGAACATCAAGATGAAGTAATAAAAATCATTGAAGATGGTTCTCAAAGAGCAAGATTAAAAGCTAAAGAAGTATTATCACAAGTTCGCAATCTAGTAAAAATGTATTAAATTGGACAAAATAAATATATTAAGTATAATAAAAATCAAAAGAGGTAAATATAAATGAATACAGTTACAGTAGTAGGCCGAGTAGGCAGAGATGCTTCAGAAAACTTCAACTCATATGATTCAGGAAAAACAAAAGCAACATTTTCAGTTGCAGTAAACAGATGGGATGCAAAAACAAAATCTGAAGTAACAGATTGGTTTAATATTGAAGTTTGGGGAAACCAAGCTGAATTTGCCGCAGAATATGTAAAAAAAGGCAGACTTGTTGCTATTGATGGAAGAATAGCAAACAGACGCTGGGTTGATAAAATGACCAACAATGAAAGAGAATCTTTCTATATTGTTGCAAACACTATAAGACTTTTAGGTTCAAAGAAAGACGCGGAAACAGAAGCTGTATTATGATAATAAGTTCAAACACTGTAGGTATAATAGCTGACGATTTAACAGGGGCTAACGATACCGCATTACAATTTAAAATAAACGGAGCTGACACAACTATATTATTAAAATACGATAATATAGATACGACATCAGCAAATAGCCAACAAGCTTGGGCTATATCCACAGAATCAAGAAATATATCTCAAGAAGAAGCCTTTGATAGAGTGAAAGTTGCAACACAGCTTCTTGTAGAGAAATTTAATCCTGATTATTTTTATAAAAAAATTGATTCAACAATTCGCGGAAATATTGCTGTTGAAGTTTTATCTATGCTAAATGTTTTAGGTTGGGATGCAGCAATTATTATGCCGGCATTTCCTCAAGAAGGCAGAATTACAGTTGGAGGATACCATCTATTAAGAGGTGTTCCTATTGAAAGAACTGAAATGGCAAGAGATCCTCACTCTCCAATTTCAGAATCACATGTTCCTACATTGTTGAAAAATCAACTTGGTGAAAACCTTGAAGACTTAGTTGATAAGATAAGTTTAAAAACGATTATGGACGGAGCTGGTCCAATTTTAAAGAAAATAAACAAACTTATTGAAAAAGGTGTTAAAATAATCGTAGCAGACGCTGTTTCTACAACAGATTTAGAACAAATTGTTTTAGCAATGAGCAAATCTGAATACAAAATACTTCCTGTAGGTACAGCCGCTGCAGGTAAAGTTTTAAGTAATGAATGGTTCCCGGTTGAAGAAGGACACGAAATATTACCAATAAAACTTCCGAAATTACCAAAACTCATTATATCAGGTAGCGCAACACAAATTACTGCAAACCAAATTGATAAGTTTGAACAAAGCGAAGAATATGAAGAAAACAGCTTAACAATAGAACTTGATATGGAAACTATTTTAGCAGGTGTTAATGACGACTTGGTAAATAGAATTGTATCAAATTTAAAAAATGATAATATAGTTTTGGTTCACACCTCAAATCTATTAAAAAATTTCAATGGATTTACAGAAAATACAGAATTAACAAAAGCAGGATTAGCTATAGAAATAACAGATTTTCTTGCTGAGCTAACAAAACGAGTATTAGCAAATAAAAAAGCTGTACTAATAACTCTTGGAGGAGAAACTTCTTATAAATGTTGTGATGCAATTGATGCAAATCAATTACAACTTGTTGAAGAAGTACTACCGGCAATAGCTCTTAGCAGAAAAACTTGTTCTGACCAATGGATAGTTACAAAATCAGGCAATTTGGGTGGTGTAAATACCCTGATAGAAATACTTAAATATTTCGAAAAACACGAAGAATAATATCTATGAATAAAATAGCAATAACAACAGGTGATCCAAATGGGATTGGAACTGAAATTACAATTAAGGCTCTAAATGAGCTTGATATACCTGAAGAAAAAATTGTAATTTTATCAAATAAAAAAATACTGGATTTTTATGGAAAGCTAAATAAAAATTATGAAATTATAGATATTCCATATAATACAACAATTTCTCCAGGAAAAATCACTAAAGAAAGTGGTGAATTTTCTTTTTTAGCATTAAAAAAAGTTTGCGAAATAAAACCAAAAGCAATAGTAACAGCACCGGTTGCTAAAGAAGCTCTACATCTTGCAGGACACATTTATAATGGACAAACTGAAGTACTCCAAAAATACTTAGCTCATGATAACCAGCTTGCAGAAATGCTTTTTGTAGCACAAAATTTTAGAGTTTTACTACTTACAAGACATTGTCCTATTAAACAAATAAACTTAACAAAAGATATAGTGATTACAAAAATAAAAAACTTAGTAAAAACATTTGAAACAATTTACAATATAAAATCTCCAAAATTTGCACTTTGCGGATTTAACCCACATGCCGGAGAGCACGGAATATTAGGAAATGAAGAAATAGAAATTCTTATTCCTGCAGTAAAAGAATTACAATCTCAAGGTATTGATATAACAATGCCATTACCTGCAGATACATTATTTGTAAAAGCTGCACAACATTATTATAAAAATGAAAAAGATGAATATGATTGTTATATTGCAAACTATCATGATCAAGGTCTAATCCCAATAAAAACAGTAGCAGGCGAAAGTACAGTCAATACAACTATTGGTCTTGATATAATCAGAACATCTCCAGGACATGGCACAGCTTTTGATATTGCAGGGAAAAACATTGCCTCTGCAAATGGTATGATTGCAGCTATCAAAGAAGTACTATAGAAGTCTAAAAATCAATGACAAAACTTATTAAATTCGCAAGATTTACAGTTGCTATTTACTGTATCATACAAGTTATCAGAAGATATTTTATTACATATAGATATTAGTTTTTCCTCATATTGAGATTTTAAATTTTGGTCATATTCAATAACATAATTTTGTTTATCCTTTAAATTTATATAAACAAAAGATAATGAATCATAAGTTTTCAAAAACTTATCCAAACAAAGCAAATAAACCATTGTCTGATAATCATACTTAGGATTTTTTGGAATTGAACCAGTTTTATAATCTAAAATATAATACTTCTCATAATCATGAACAATAGCATCTAACCTTCCGCCAACCCAATATTTATCAATTTTACAAGATAATTGATATTCGGATTGAAAACATTCTTTCTTAAAAAACGGATTATCTAACAAACTCTGCCAAACTTCAGATTCATTTTCAGATAAACAAGTTTCGATACGAGAAATATTAACCCCTTTCAAAAAATAATTAGCAAGCGCATGAATCTTTTTACCTTTTTCAAAAGGCAATGAAGAAACCGGAACATTTAAAGTTTCAATATAACGATAATAAAACTTTTTAGGACACGTTTCATAAGTTTTCAACATATTTGGAGAAAAACAATTATAATTCATTTGTTCCTCCTAATAATTCACTAAATATCATATTTATATCCTGTTTTTGAACTTTTCCAAATCTAGATTTTTGATTTCTTGATACCGTAAAATAAAGTTTATTTTTAGCTCTTGTTATTGCGACATACAAAAGTCTTAGATTTTCAGATAAAATCTCTTGTTTTAATTCAAATTCTGATTTGCTTTTATAATTTTTATTCAAATGTTTAATCATTTCAATAAAAGCTGAAGACTTTAAACTAACCGAAGATATAGACAGAGAAAGATTTTTCTCAGTGAGTTCAGGAATAAAAACAACATTAAATTCATCACCCTTTGATTTATGCATAGTCATTATTTGAACCTTACCAGCCAAAAAAGATTTGTCATCCGAATCCTCTTCAGAAAAGAACTTAAACCCGCTCAAATTTGGTTTTTTAGCCAAATCTGCAAGTCTATCTACAACATACTCTAAGGAATTATTATTCATTGAAATGCGTTTTATCAAGGTTGCAATCAAATATATATTAGATTTTTCAATATCGTTTTTAAAGAAGTTTAAACCAATTCTCAAAGCTAATTCGTTCGGAGCTAAATAACATAATGAAACCCAATAATTTAAATCCCAATAAAACTGAGATAAAACATTGCTTTCAATATTATCGGCATTTATTTGAATAAATGGATTTTCATACTTCCGAATTTCTTGTTCTAACCCTCTTTTATAAAATCCTGCATCTGCTAAAACTTCATAATTTAATGCAACATTCTCATTATCAAACGGAGAAAGAATAATTTTCATAATAGCAAAAATAACTCTAAATATTGACTTTTGCTCTAAACATTGATTTCTTGTAATAACTTTCAAACCACTATTTTCAATCAAATTTTGCCAAGCGCTAACTTGATAATTATTACGCAATAATATTCCAAAAGTATAATCAGGATGTTTAGACAAAATATCCTTAATAGTCTTTAATACATAATTTTTCTCATCAACTGCATTATCAAAAATTTGAGAAACAACAGCAGAAACACCATTTTCATTTTTAGGATTTTTACCTTCTACAGGTTCCATATACATCTCAAAAAACGAATTCTTAGTTTCCGAATTTTTACAAGACTTATCTACCAATTTATTTGCAAGTTTCCATACATCTTCTGTACATCTTTGAGAACAATTCATAGAAACATTATTATTTTCGGTAATAAATTTTCTAAAACCTTCAACATCAGCATTTGAAAAAGTTGAAGTTATAGACTGATTAACATCACCACATCTTATAACATTTTTATATTTACCGGACAAAAGTAAAATCAACTCTTGTTGAATAGCTGAAGAATCTTGTGCTTCATCTTCTATCACAACTTCGCAAATATTTTGATAATGAGCCAAAATATCTTTATTTTCTTTCAAAATTTTAACTGAACCGATTAACATATCATCATAATCAATAAGATTATATTCCTTCAAATTGTCCTGATATGCTTGATAAAACACCTTAAACTTTTTAAGTTTATCATCAGATATTACTTGAGGGAAACTTCCTCCACCCATTTTATAAACAGAAACCGCCCTATCAAATTCCTCACAACTTTTTGAATCAATTCCTAATTTTGAAGCAATATCTCGTAAAAATCTACTTCTTTGAGAATCATCACATATTTCAAAATCTGCAGATAAACCAAGCTTTTCGTAATTACCATTTTCTTTTAATATTCTTAATGCCAAACCATGAATAGTACTAATATTAGGTAATTTTGCAGAATTTCTCCTAACATTTTTTATACGTTCTCTAAAATTTCTGGCAGCCGAATCCATATATGTTAAAACAAAAATATTTTCAGGATTTATACCATCTTCCAACAGTTTTATAATCAGAGCAAGCAAAATAGTAGTTTTCCCTGCACCCGGAACTGCGGAAATCCCCATATATCCTGAACTATAATCTAAAACTGGTTTTTGATCTTCTCTAGGCACAATCCTAAATTCTGATTTAGCTTCCACCTCATCAGTTTTTTCTTTTTTAACAATTATATAAGGTTCTATACCACCATAATTTTCTATTCCGTTTGAATCGAACAAACTTGAATAACAAAAGACTTCATCTTCACAACACAATGCCAGTTTTCGAAGAACACGAGCAGTCTTATCTTTTGACAAATTTATATTATCATCAATTGTATAATCTGACTTGTCCCAATCTTTTTGAAAAACCCAAGCATTATATAATGGTCCGGTATCAGATTTTACCCACTCGGAACTTGAGATATCTAACCAAAATTGATACTTTGTTTTCAAATGATTATCAATAATTTTTTGTGGTGTTGATACAATTAAATCATTTTTAGCTATTTCCAATACAGAATATGGATTTTCTGCAATAATAGAATTTTCAATCTGCAAGATTATATCCAATTTTCGAGAATTAAATTTATCTCCAAAAATATTTTCAAAATCCACAATCTGCTTTAAAAAGAAATTAAATTTATTTATCTCATTTTTATTTACAACCCCCAATTGCGAAAACTCATTATATATAAGAATAATTTGATCAGAAATTTTAGATTGAGATAAAGAAAGACTTTCAATTATTGATAAAAACTTTTTATACTTTTCATCATACAAAGGATCAGAAAATTCATAAGGTATTAAAACTTTTGTATGGTGAAATTGTAATAGAATTTCAGAACAATACTTTAATGGAATTTGCAAAAATTCTGATAATATCACCCTAATATCAAATTCAGATAAGGATTGTTTTAAATCTGTATTTAACTTTAAAATAGTTATCGCAGCACGAACCAACCTATTTTGAATAAGTTTTTCACTACCAGATAAATAATGCAAATTAACATTATTTTTTAAATTTTCACGAAGTGTAAATTTAAGCATATCATCAATCACAGGCGATACTATAGAAATTTCACAAGGTAAAACTTTATTTTTTAATAATTCGTTAATCTTATATAAAACCTCATCTACCATCGCTGAACGTTTTGAAAACGAATCATATAAAAACTTATTCAAGACATTAGTTTCATCAAGATAAACATTATTATATAATGCGCTAGAGCGCTGTGCTAATAGAGAATTATCTTCAAGTTTTTCTATTTTATTTTTTCCAAATATTAATTTTAATTTTTCAAAATTGTTTTTATCTGCACTCAAATATCCGCAACGACTGGAACCTAAAGGATCAACAGTTATAAAAACATCAACAAGTTGTTTTGATAAATATTCAATAAAATCAATACATATTGGTGTACATTCATCGGCATCATCTACTATCAAATACTTTATATTTTTAAAATAATCAGTATTTTTGTATATAAAATTAAATAACAAACACTGCCTGATATAATCAAAATCTCTTAATTCAAGAGTTTTTTTCAAGAATTTTTTTATAACAAGATTGGCATCTTCAGAAAAACCCTCTTTTAAAATTTCTGCACGCTTGTTAACTTCTGATTGAGTCAAATTATTTTGTACAATAAGAGAATATCTTCTAAATATCTGATGCAACAATGATAACCTTGAATTATATCCCCTAAATTTAACTTCATTTAAAATATCCTTTAGCAAAAATTGAGAAACCTCTAACCCTGCCAAATTTGGTAATATAACAGGATTATCAAAGATATTTCTATCTTCTAAAAAAGCCCAATTATCAGACACAGTATTATAAACAAGAGAGTAAAAAGAATGAACTTGTAATTTTTCCAATACATCAACTGTTAATTTTTCAAAAACTTTATTTACAAACTCATTTTTTAAAGTAGAATTTTGTACTATTACTAATATTTCACACGCACTAACACCACTATTTATAAGTTCTGAAAATTTATTTATCAAAACTTCTGTTTTATTTGTTGCAATGCTACTCTCAATAATCAAATTCAATACTCCTTTTAATGTATTTTATCATAAAATTCGCCTAAAACTACATTATTAAAATGATTGTGTAAGATTGAAAAATGAACTATTATTTGAATATCGAAAGAGTGTAATACGAACAACCAATCAGTAAATGGAGGAAGAAAAAATGGCAAAAAGAGCATTAACATTAGAAGAACAAATCGGATTTTCAGCAGGAGAAATTTACAACTACTTACACGAAAATGGAACAACTTCTTTTGCTAAAATGAAAAAAGAATTAGATTTAAAAGGTAATTTTGCAGATTTAGGTTTAGGCTGGTTAGCTAGAGAAAACAAAGTTGAAATTTCTCAAAAAGGACCTGCTGTTAAAGTTAGCTTGAAATAATTATTTTGGGATAGTTTAATATATATATTAAAAAAAAGATATTACAAAATGTAATATCTTTTTTTTTAATTTAGCAAATTTTAGCTAAAAAAAAACTTTATAAAAACATAGGGGATTTATAAAGGGAAAAAATGGCATTAGTACCAAAGATAATAAAAGGTATTGGTCAAATAATACGACCAGATAAAGTAAAATATGTTTCAAGTGCAGTAAAAGCAGAATATCAATCTGTAATGCACTTTAAAACCCTAGGTTCAAACGTAAAAATTGTAGAACCTGGTATAAAAAATTTCAGAATAAAACCTGATATTGTAATACCAATCAATACAGAAACATTACATTTGCAAAATCCAGCCTTTCCAATTACTTGGAAAGCACTAGAAGCTAACAAGTTAAGTCACCAGGCAGAACTTGGTAATGTGTCATATAGATTAGCAAAAAAATATAAAGCAGCTGAAAATGCTGCAAAAGCAGAACTCAAAGAAATCTTCCCAAACTTTGAAGTTTCAGTACGCTCAAAAGGTGCAAACTCAGTATATTCAAAACTTGAAAGAGTTACTAAAAAAACAAAACAAACTATCAAAACAGATGAAGATGCAAGAAATATAATACTTGACGCTATTGGAGGCAGAATTCAACTAAAAGATTTAACTAGACGTGATGTTCTTAGCGCAATTGACAATGTTAAAATAAACGGTAAGAATTTAACATCAGAAGAAAAAACACTAGTATTAAAATACTTTGATAATCAAAGCATCTCTCCTTCAGAAATTGAAAGAGCAAAAGAACTGGTAAAACCGGTAAAAATTGCGCTTGCAGAAAAACAAACTGATCCTGTAATCAACAAATTTTTATTATCAGGCATGAAAGATGCCTTAAATAGAGGAACAACAACCCTTGAAAAATTAGAAAAAGCAGGAATTAGAAAAGATTTACTAAAAGAATTAGCAGAAAATCCAAATATCAAACCATGCAGAATTACAGAAATAAACAACTACA
The DNA here is from genome assembly GCA_944325085.1 of Candidatus Gastranaerophilales bacterium. Classification (GTDB taxonomy): domain Bacteria; phylum Cyanobacteriota; class Vampirovibrionia; order Gastranaerophilales; family Gastranaerophilaceae; genus Zag111. The sequence continues at coordinate 19,352 of CALUYT010000012.1, forward strand.
AAGGTGAACACGGAGTTGCATATTTTTCAGATAGACAAATTAAAGAATTTGAAAAACTACAACTTGCAACAGGCGAAAAAATTGATATTATAAGTTGTCCGGAAGATATTGATTTAGCAAAATACGGACTTTCAGAACTTCCTAAATCTGCTAAAGATGCAATTAAAAAATCCGGATACACAACAGGACAAATAAATGTAGTTCTAAGTGACGGAAATTATGCAGAAGTACAAGTAAGAGGTTCTAGCACTTTCCCTGAATACGAACACTTAAAATATGATGCAAGCCTTGATAAAAACACTCTGGGACGCGAATGCGACGAATACAAGCACGCTGTTCAAGCACTAACTCCAGAACAATCAAAATCATATGACCATTACATTGAATCTTGTTATGATTATTATAGAGACGCAGAACTTGGTTCTCAAAGGAAAAAACCAATACTCCCAGAAACGTTGGACAAAGTTTTATCAGAAGACAGTATGAGATCAATTTACGAACTTCAAGAAAGCAATTTATCTCAAAAAATGAAAACATTTGTTCCGCATTTTGAAGAAATTGACGGCAGTAAAAAGTTTGTAGTATAAATAATAAAATAGAGGTAAAAATGATAGGAATTAACAAAGCACTATTTCTAAAAATAAAACCACAAGGACAATTTTCAATGGATTTTAAAAACAAATTAAACGGGTTAATAAAAAACCTAAAAAAGAACGCAGAAAATTATGTTTCTGACAACCAATGCTACAGAAATATAAATGAACACATATCTGTAAACTCAAAAAATATCAAAGCCAGATCCCTAGCAATGACTATTAGTCAAGATGAAACGCACAAATCTCAACACTTGCTTGAAATTTCAATGCTTCATCCAACAATGATGCTGGAAATTAAAAGGCCATTAGCTATGGGAAATAAAGCTGAAATTTTAAATTATTTAAATAAAGTTAATGTAAATGATTTAATTAAAAATGACATAACAGAAATGTCAACAAAATTATCTAACAAATAATATCATTAAGAAATAATTAAAAAAACAAAAAATCTCCTATTTTATATTATTATTAAAGTAGGAGATTTTAATATGAAATATAAAGATTACTATGAAACTCTAGGTGTAAAAAGAGAAGCAACAGAAGCTGAAATAAAATCAGCATATAGAAAACTTGCACGAAAATATCACCCTGACGTAAATAAAACAAAAGAAGCTGAAGAAAAATTCAAAGAAATAAACGAAGCATACGAAGTTCTTGGCGATAAACAAAAACGTCAAAGATATGATAGTCTTGGTTCCGGTTGGCAAGGCGGGGCTGACTACACTCCTCCACCAGGATTTGAAAACTTTAATTTTGGTGGCGGACAAGGCTATCAACAATTCAATTTCAATGGCCAAGATATGGGCGGATTTTCAGACTTTTTCAGTTCTTTATTTGGCGATATGATGGGAGCTGGAGCTGCTTCTGGAGCCAGAGGTTCTAGAGGTGGATTTTCAAGCTTTGATTTCAATGACTTTGGCTCAATGGGGCAAGGTTATACAAATACAAGAACATCAAGAGCCTCTGCAAACAAAAAAAGTGAAGATTTAGATATTACAAAAACTTTAAATGTCACAGCTAAAGATTTATTCTCCGATGCACCAATAACTGTAAAATTTAAAGATATGAGGAAATGCACACAATGCCCTGGCGGTGGGGGTTACTGTAGCGCTTGCGGAGGCACAGGAATAATAAATGAAAATAAATCAATAAAAGTAAAACTTCCTAAAGAAATAAAAGAAGGACAAAAAATAAGATTAAAAGGTGAAGGTAAAACTGATACCTACGGACAAAAAGGAGACCTATATCTAATAATAACCCCAAAAGATTCTGAATATGAAATTAAAGGTTCTGATTTAACTAAAGATATAGAAATAACACCTCCTGAAGCCGTACTTGGTTGTCAGAAAGAAATAAAAACCCTACACGGAAATATCAATATAAAAATCCCGGCAATGACATCTACAGGAAAAATCTTAAGATTAAAAAACTTAGGATTACCTAAAAAAGCAGGAGGATTTGGAAACCTTAATGCAAAAATAAAAATAATTTTACCGGAAAAATTATCACAAAAACAAATTGATTTATACAAACAAATGATATAAAATTAAGGACCATAAGATAAAACTTATGGTCCTTTTAGTTATTGTTTCTTTCTAGTAAAAAAACAAATATAGATATCAATTTAAACAATCTAAATATTTCATTGACAACAGCGCAATATACGTGAAAAAATAAAATCATATAAAGGGGATATAAGAGATTATGGTAAAAGAAACTTATTTACACGACAAACACGTTGCATTAGGAGCTAAAATGGTTGATTTTGCAGGCTGGCACATGCCTGTACAATATTCATCCATAATAGAAGAACACAAAACAGTAAGAAAAGATGTTGGTTTATTTGATGTATCACACATGGGAGAAGTTTTTGTTTCAGGTAAAGAAGCAACATTGTTTTTAAATAAAATAGTTCCTCAAAATATAAAAAAACTTGATTATGAAAAAGCCGTATATTGCCAACTACCAAACAAAAAAGGTGGATTGATTGATGATTTAATCATTTATAAACTGGGTATTGAATCATATCTTGTTATTTGTAATGCCTCAAGACTAGATGAAGACTTAAACTGGATGGTAAGAAATAAAAAAGGAATGGATGTAAAAATAGATAATTTATCACATAATTATTCTTTATTAGCAATCCAAGGTCCTAAAGCAATCGATTTAGTAAGAAAAATGGGATATAACATTCCTGAGCAAAAATCATTTACAATAAAACCTGCAATAATTGAAGGAATAAAATTATTAATTTCAAGAACAGGATACACTGGAGAAGACGGTTTTGAATTATTAGTAGAAAACGAATATTCTGAGTTTTTATGGGATAAAATTTTGGAAGAAGGTCAAGAGTTTGGTATAAAACCAATAGGACTTGGAGCCAGAGATACCCTTAGATTAGAAGCTGCACTTCACCTATATGGAAATGATTTAGATGAAAATACAACACCAATAGAAGCAGGTCTATCATGGTCTGTACCTAAAGATAAACAAGATGATTATAACGGTAAAGAAGTTATAATGAACCAAATTCAAAACGGTGTTGAAAAAAGACTAATTGGACTTGTAATGCTGGATAAAAATATTGCAAGACACGGATATGAAGTTTATTATAATGGCGAAAAAATAGGACAAATCACAAGTGGTGGAATTTCACCAAGTACAGGTAAAAATATAGCTCTTGCATATGTTAAAAACTTAAAGGAAATTTGCACAGGAACTATAGTTCAAGTTATGATAAGAGAAAAATTACATGATGCAGAGATTGTAAAACGTCCATTTGTAGAAAAGAAAAACAAAATAAAATAGAATATGAAAAGGAGATATAAATATGAATTTTAAAGAAGAGATGTTATGTTCAAAATCTCATGAATATGTTTTAAAAGAAGATAATGGAACATGTATTATCGGATTAACAGATTATGCAATAGAACAACTTGGAGATATTGTATTTTTGGAATTGCCAGCAGTAGATGATGAATTTTCTCAAGGCGATACATTTGCAAATATTGAATCAGTAAAAGCTGCTTCTGAAATTTATATGCCAATCAGTGGAAAAGTAGCTGAAATTAACGAAGAACTTATTGATGCACCTGAAAAATTAAATGAAGATTGCTATGAAAACGGCTGGTTAATAAAAGTAAAACCAACCGGAAGCGAAGATGAATTTGCAGAATTATTGTCATACACAGATTATAAAGAAGAATTGGAATAATATGAAGAATTTTTTAGTACACAACGAACAAATAACACAACAAATGTGTAAGGAAATTGGAATAAATAATGTCGAAGATTTATTCCAACAAATTCCTGAAACTGCAAGAATGAAAAAATTAAACTTACCAGACGGTATGAGCGAGATGGAAACACAAAAAGCCATAAAAAAACTCGCAAAAACGAACAATACCGATTATATTAGTTTTTTAGGCGGAGGTATATATAACAAATTTGTACCTGCCTGCATAGCGCAAGTTGCAAACAGATTTGAATTTAATACTGCCTATACACCATACCAACCTGAAATATCACAAGGTACCCTGCAAGTTATGTATGAATTTCAAACAATGATATGCAGACTTACAGGAATGGATATAGCAAATGCAACTGTTTATGACGCTGGCACAGCTTGTGCAGAAGCTATATTAATGGCTTGCAGAATTTCAAAAAAATATAAAGTTTGTGTACTAAATTCACTAAATCCAGAATACAAAAAAGTTATAAAAACTTATACATACTCTCAATCAATCGAAGTTGATTGGGTAGATGAAATACCTGAAACTACAGAAGGTTATGCCTGTGTATTAGTACAAACACCAAACTACTACGGAGAAATTATACAACCTAAGAAATCAGAAAGTTTACTTGTAGTTTGTTGTGACCCTTCAACATTATCTATATTAAAACCACCTTCTGAATATAATGCAGATATAGTTGTAGGCGATACACAAACACTTGGAATACCAATGAATTTTGGAGGCCCAACAGCAGGATTTATGGCTTGCAAAGAAAAATATATGCGCCAACTTCCTGGAAGACTTGCCGGCAGAACCGTAGATAAAGAAGGCAATCAAGCTTTTTGTCTAACAATTCAAACAAGAGAACAACACATAAAAAGAGAAAAAGCAACAAGTAATATCTGCTCAAACCAAGCTTTAATAGGACTATGCTCAGCTTTATACTTATCCGTTATGGGCGAAAAAGGTTTTAAACAAGCAGGATATTTAAGCAGTAAGAATGCACATTATTTATCTAAAAAATTGGAATCAAAAGGTATAAAAACATTAAATAAAAATTTCTTTAATGAATTTGTCATTGAAGTAAAAGATACTGATGAAATATTAAAGAAATTAAAAGAAAACAATATTCTAGGCGGAATCAAAATTGCACAAGACAAAATACTTGTTGCTACAACTGAAATGAATTCTTTAGAAGAAATTGATAATTATGTTAACTGCCTATAATATTTTTATAGACAAATTAAAGGCGAAATATTCACTTTTTCGCCTTTTTAAGTTATAATCAGATTGAGAGTTTTAAAACATTTTGAAAGGTTATTTTTATTATGAACAAAAGTCAATCAATGGGTATGTATGTAATATTAGCTATTGTAGTGCTTGTCTTTATATCAACAATATTTATGACAGGTCCATCAACAAGCACAACAGAAATTTCTTACACTAATTTTATGCAAAAATTAGCCAACAAGGAATTTTCAAAAATAGAAAAATATGATGAAATGATAATAGCGATACCAAAAGATCAACCGGCAATAGAAAAAAAACAAACCGGAGAAGAAAAAAATACAGTTTCCCCATTTTTGACCCCGGAAACCAAAAATGTTCAAGCTCCATTACAACAATACAAAGTTCAAATCTCAGCAAATGATCCTGAATTAATGGATAAACTAAACACATCAGGTGCAGATATAACAGTAAAAAAAGCACCTGAAACAAACCAATTGGCAGGCAATATTGGAACGTTTATTATAGTACTATTTGCAGTTATATCATTAGGTTTAATGATAAAAGCAATTCAAGCAGGCGGATCTCAAGCTATGTCTTTTGGAAAAAGTAAAGCCAAAATGATGCTTGATTCAAAAGTAAAAACAACCTTCAATGATGTAGCAGGTATTGATGAAGAGAAAAAAGAACTGGAAGAAATTGTTGATTTCTTGAAAAACGGTGAAAAATATATGAAATTAGGAGCTAAAATTCCGAAAGGAGTTTTATTAGTAGGTCCTCCAGGAACAGGTAAAACATTAATGGCTAAAGCTGTAGCTGGTGAAGCTAGTGTACCGTTTTTCTCAATATCAGGTTCTGATTTTGTTGAAATGTTTGTTGGTGTTGGTGCAAGCCGTGTTAGAGATTTATTTGAACAAGCTAAAAAACATCAACCTTGTATAATTTTCATTGATGAAATTGATGCTGTAGGTCGTCAAAGAGGTGCAGGCTTAGGCGGTGGACACGATGAAAGAGAACAAACTCTTAACCAATTGCTTGTAGAAATGGACGGTTTTGATGTGAATACAAATATTATTGTAATCGCAGCAACAAATAGACCTGACATTTTGGATAATGCACTTTTAAGACCCGGACGTTTTGATAGACAAATTTATATAAATGCTCCAGATGTTAAAGGTAGAGAACAAATCTTAGAAGTTCACGCAAAAAATAAAAAGTTAGATAAAGACGTAGATTTGAAAGTTTTAGCAAAAAGAACACCAGGATTTACCGGTGCAGACTTACAAAACTTGCTAAATGAATCAGCACTTCTTGCTGCTCGCAACGGTGAAGATAAAATTTCAATGAAAGATATTGATTGTTCTATCGATAGAGTTATCGCAGGTGTTGAAAAACGTAGTAAAGTATTAACAGATGCAGATAAAGAATTAACTTCATATCATGAAGTTGGACATGCTTTAATTGATAAATTACTACCTGATGCAAATGAATTACATAAAGTTTCTATTATTCCAAGAGGTATGGCATTAGGTGTAACTTGGACAAGACCAAAAGATGAAAGCGTTCATGTAAGTAAAGCTAAATTGTTAGCCAAAATTGCAGTTTCATTAGGAGGAAGAGCTGCCGAAGAAATAGTTTATGGCAAAGATAATGTAAGTACAGGCGCATCTCAAGATTTGAGAAACGTTACAGATATGGCTCGAAAAATGGTTACCGCTTGGGGTATGTCTGAAAAATTAGGTCCAATGGCATATGGTAAAAACCAAGAAAACGTATTTATGGGCAGAGATTTTGGACACCAAAGAGATTACTCTGAACAAGTAGCTTACGAAATCGACGAAGAAATTAAACGTATAGTTGATGAAAGATATGAACTTGCAAAACGCTTACTTGCTGAAAATAGAGATATGCTAGAAGCAATTTCCAAAGAACTTCTTGATAAAGAAACTATCGATGACAAAGAATTTGAAGAAATAATGGATAGAGTAAGACGTGAAAGACAAGTTTAATCTAACAAAAGAATCAAAACTATTTGCAATATTATTAAACATCTATAATCCGAAGGAGAATTTTGAAATATCAAAAAATTATTTCAAATCCGAAAATCCTTCGGATTTAGTTGATTTAGCTCAAAAAAGTAGTTGCGACATATTAAATCTAAAATTCAATATAAAAAATGAAGCAGACATTATAAATTCAGTAGAACTTATACAAAAACTTCAAAAAAATATTACAAAACCGCTAATGATATCCGGTTGCGAAGATGATAATTTAGATAAAAAATTATTACCTGAATTAATCAAACAACTTGATAGACCTTGTATAATTTCATACGCAAACGAAAATACCTATAAAGACATAATTCCTGAAGTTGTAAAAGGAAATCACTATATTGTCTTAAAAAGTCCAATAGATATAAATTTAGCTAAAGAATTAAATATTCTATCTGTCGATCTTGGTTTAGATATATCTAAAATTATAATGAATACAGATATTGGTGGTCTTGGATATGGATATGAATACGGCTTTAGCATTATGGAAAAAATTAATATTGAAGGCAAAAACGGTGATAAATATCTAAACCTTCCAATAATATCAGAAGCAGCAATTGAATCATTAAAAACAAAAGAAGCTAAATCTTCTGAATACTCTCAAAGTTGGGGAGAAACAATTACAAGAGCAAATATGATAGAATTATCATCTTGTGCCGGAGTACTTTCTGCAGGTGCAAATATAATAGTAATGAATAATCCTGACAATATCAAAATTATGAAAGGTATGGTTTAACAATGGAAATGACAGGATTACAGATTTTCAAATATCTTCCTGGAGCAAAAAAAACATCTAAAGCAAATTGCAAAGAATGTGGTTGCCCAACCTGTATGGCATTTGCTCTAAAATTAGCTAAACAAAATATAGAACTATCTAAATGTCCATATATAGAAAATGAGCTAAAAGAAAAATACTCACATAGTATAAAACACCCACAAAAAACAATCGAAATACAAGGACATAAAATTGGCGGAGAAAATGTCTTGTATCGTCATGAAAAAACATTTATAAATAGAACACTAATAGCCATTATAATTGATTGTAACTGCCAAGATTATGAAAAACAAATTGAAAATATTTCAAACTTTGAAATAAAAGGTGTTAACGAATTATATCATATAGACTTAATCATATTAAAAAATTTCACTACAAATATAAAAATCAATTCTAAAATTCCAACAATCACAATAGAAGAACTTAATAATTATGAAATAGAACAAATCCAAGACAAAGATTTTAACACAACAAAAAAAGAACTTATTACTATCAGAGAAAAAGCAATATTAGAAAAAGATGACAAATATTCTAATCCAACTTGCGTATTTTTAAACCCACAAGATGATATATTCACATCTTGTGCAAAAGCAAGCTATTATATATGCAAATATGCAAATATGCTAGCAATAGAAAAATACAATAATGAAATGCTTTCAACAATTATACGTTTAAGAGAAAATATCTACACAGATCCTCAAAAACCATTACAAGTAGAATCTGATTTGTATAAATTTAATAACCCGAATGAAAATTCTATTGTATTTTTAACGACAAACTTTGCTCTAACATTTTTTGCCGTAGCTAATGAATTAGAAAGTCTTGATGTTCCATCTTATTTAATCGTTATTCCTGCAGATGGAATGAGCGTATTAACAGCGTGGTCTGCTGAAAAATTCACAGCAAACATTGTTTCTTCAACCTTAAACAATCTTGATATTAGGAATAAAATAAACACAAGAAAAATTATAATACCTGGACTTCTTGCTCATATGATAGATGAATTAAAACAAGCTGTACCGGATTTTGATTTTATTGTAGGAACTCATGAAGCTTCTGCTATTAAAGATTTTGTAAAACAATTCAATTAAATTTAATTATAACAATTCGTGTATAATTAAAACTACAGTTTCTCCTGGTTTCAATGATAAAATAAGTTTACCTTTTTTAGTATCAGGCATATCTGATATTTTTATAGGCAATACATTTTGTCGTTTAGGATTAAACTTTGGAACTTTCACAGAAACTTTTATAGGATTTTCAAAATCTAAATTACCTATTGTAAGAACTTTCTTTATATTATTTTCAAATGAATAAGCAAAAACCTTTTGGTTATTTGTTTTTAAAGGTGTAAATTTAGCTTCGTTTAAAACCGGTACCACACTTTTTTTAACATTATTTCCAAGTAAAAAATCATTCCTTATTTCAGTATTATTACCACCCGGTTTTCTCGAAAAATTAAAGATATCAATCTTTCCACGATGAGTAAAATACAAGTCATCATCAGTAGTTGTTTCATCAGCCAATTTATTACCTTTTTGATATAAATAATCATCACCTGTTTGAAAACCATCTACAAAGTACGAATTTATAGGTAATGTAGCATTTAACCATATTATCATATCGCTAAGTTCTTTACCCTTTAACAATATTGGGCTAACTTCATCATGTGTAGTAAAACTACCAATTACACTCTTCTTATCTTGGAATTTTTTAGTAGCATCTAAAGTTTGAGAAACTTGCTTATATAAATCTTTTGCATTTTTCCAATCTTTTATATTAAAAAATGAACCATAATAACCATCAAAACCGGCTTCTAATAATTTATCGTAAGAAGTAAACACTCCATATGGAGAAATCGCATCATGCCAAGCTTCAGAAGATTCTGCCAACCACATAAATTCAGGATCTTTGTCTTTTGAATATGAAATTAATTCTTTCCAAAATGCAGCCGTTTTACAATGAGCAACATCAGCACGAATGCCATCTACACCTAAGCTCATCATATATTTAACAAAATCTTTATATAAACTATAAACATTTGAATCAATCTTATCTTCTGTTCCCGTAGATAACAATCTTACATCAGTCCAGTCAGCAGGAACCACAGGTTCGCCAGAAGGATTACTTACAAATAAATCTGGTCTTTGTAAATACAAATCATATGATCCGCAAGCCGGAATATCTGCAATAACTCGAATACCTCGCTTATGAGCTTCAGAAATAAATAATTTTGCTTGTTGCTCCAATGTTAACTTAGAATTTTTATCATACAAATCTTCATTAAGAGTATCAAAAGATGCTGCAGCATACAAACTTCCTGCTGTTCCAAGAGCTTTTAATTTTCCAACAGATGTTATAGGAAGCATATGAATTGTATTTACACCTAAATTTTTCAATTCATCTAATCTATCAATGGCATTTATAAAAGTACCACGTCTTTCGCCCATTTTTTCTTGAATAAAACCATCACCATTAATATCTTGGGCATTAAAAGATCGTATATTAACTTCCATAATCACAGCTTTATTATCCAAAAATAATGATCTTAAATCATTATGCCAAACTTGTTCTTGAGCATTAACACAAGAACAAGTAAGACTTAATATCAAAACTGCAACATATAAAATCCTAGAAAATAATTTCATAAACTCTCCCCATAGAAAATTAAATTTAACTATTCAACAGGAATCCATAACTCCTGATCAATATTTATTCTGTCTAATGAATCTAAGTTATTAACTTTTTTAATTAATTCAGCTTTTTCCGGAGAATATGAGCCAAAATAATGTTTAATAATACTTTCTCCGGTATCACCATTTTTTACAACATATTTTTTCATTTTAGATTTATCTAAAGATGCGCCAGCTACTGTAGAAGCAGAATTTTGAGCATCACTATTAGCGGATTTAGCAGGTGAAACTTCATCTTCTGTAGGAATTGATACTTTATTATTAACTTCCTCTTGTGCTGATTGAGCTTGTTGCTCTAAAGTAGCATCTTCTGTTTGAGAATTTGGCAAGACAGCTTCCACGCCAGAATTTAAGTTTGTGTTTATATTATATTTATTTTTAACATATAAACCACAACAAAAACCTATAACTAAAGTTGTAACAACACCAATAACAAAACCTAGCAATATATATGCTGTTGGGGAATTTGTATTAAATTGAGTAGCCTTAAAATTTTGCCATAACAAATCAATTTCTTGAGCTTTACTATTTTGAGCTTCTTGTTCCTGAATAATTTCTTCAGGTCTTACATACTCACCCAAGCCACCCTCATTTTCATTTTCTTTTGCCAAATTTTCAATTACTTCCATAGTTTCTCTAGACAATGTAGATCTTCTGATTGTCGAACTTTTCATATCCTACCTCACTACCCTATTTCTAATGATAGTAAAATACTACCACGAGAATAGGCAACATTCAAGCAAATGTAAAGATAGTAATAGCAAAAATGAGGCTCAATAAAAATTTATCGAGCCTCATTCAAACTTATAATAAGTATCAAAAACTACTTAACAAGTTCTTTGAATTTTTTACCAGCAGAAAATGCAGGAACTGTTTTTGCAGCGATTTTTAAAGCAGCACCAGTTTGTGGGTTTCTACCAGTTCTAGCAGCTCTTTTACGAGCTTCGAATGTACCAAAACCAACTAATGTAACTTTTTTACCTTTAGAAACTGTTTTTTGAATTGTTTCTAATGTAGCTGCTAAAATATCAGCTGTAGCTTTTTGAGATACTTTTGCTTTTTTAGATACTTCTTTTACTAATTCTTCTTTGTTCATTACGAACCTCCTTCTTCCTCTTCTCTACGGAGCTGTAAACCATTTTCCGCAGTTATATTTGTAATCGACAAGTTTATTATAACATTTTTTTTAAGACTGTCAAGGGTTTTGGATATTAATTTTCCATGTAAGATAGATATAGTGTATATCTTGATATATCCACACTTCAAAACCCGCTATTGGCTTAGGTTTTAATTATTATTCAATTTCGCAAATTTCACATTTTGATAAAAATATTGAAGAATTTGATATGCATTATAACCTTGTTTTGCTAAATTATTAGCCCCATGTTGTGACATGCCAACACCATGCCCATTTTTCTTTACGCCATCATCAAAAGATGGTACAGAGCGTAAATAAGGTGCAGATCCGCCCCAAACAGAAGTATTAGTCATACCACCTGCAGAAGCAAAATAATAAGCTGATATAATTTTCATATCATATGTTAGAACCAAACCATTTGTTTCTTCTACAGCTTTATTTGTAATATTAGTTTCAACAGAAGCTCCGCCATAGGCCTGATCTTCTGTATTATCTTTTAAATCATAACCATATTTTGATTGCTTACCTAAGTTAGCTAAAGCAAAGCTTCTTGCTGCAATTGCTTGAGCTTTTAAGGCTTCATATTCCCAACTTGCTGGCATTTCTGATGGGACAACACCTTTTATATAGCTTTCTAAATCTATATCATTAATAACAGTCAATTTACCATTATCATTTTTGACCATTAATTTTCCACGGTACCATTTACCTTTTGTACTTACATAACCTTCTGTATCCGGTCGCAAAACAATAGCCTGAGTTCCTAATGTATAATAATGACCAGCGCTATAAACAGCAATTTCATTTTTGTAAGGAACTAAAGTATAACCTTTCATAGCATCTGATGTACATACAGTTTTGTTTGTATTTACATCAATCATACGCCCATTAACGTTGGTTCCTATACCAACTTCATCGACCTGTGTAAGTAATCCTATCTTAATTGCATAACTTGGGTTTGATATAACTAAATTTATAATTAAAACCGCTAATAAAACTAAAATCTTTTTCATAATACCTATTTTAACACTTTATCAAAGAATGTAATAAACCAAAAGTATGATTTTTACTAGTGTTGATAAATTCTTGTGTAATTCCAATACCCCCTAAATACTTTAACTACATAATTTTTCGTTTCTTCGTAAGGAATTTTTTCAATAAACTCATCAGTATCATTATACTTTAACGTACTTTTCCAGCGGGTAACAGAGCCAATACCGCCATTATAAGCAGCAATTGCAGATACATCTTTATTATTAAGCATTCCTCTTATAGTTGAATAATATAAATTTCCGATTCTTATGTTTAATTCAGGATTAAATAAATAACTTGTATTAAAGCTAATGCCATTTTTATCACCTATTTCATGAGCTGTTGACGGCATTAACTGCATAAGTCCAATTGCTCCAACACCACTTTGAGCCTCAGGATTAAAATGACTTTCTTCCCTAATAATTGCCATCATTAGTGCATCATTATTTTTATACTGTTTTGCATAATTTTTAACCTGCTTATAATAATTTTGAGGATAAACCAAACGCCATCTTAAATCTGTTTTAACAGGTTTTACAGGCAATTTAGCCATTGCATCTCTTGCTAAAATAACTGAAGTTGCATAATTACCTTTTTGATATTCTACCCAACTTTTAATAAAATCATCTTGAGTAAATTTTTGAATCATATCATAATCTTTAACAGTTAATAAGCTATACAAAATATCATTTTCATTTGGATAACGATAAGGATAAACTACAGGCTTGTAATCCAATTCCGTATCAATAACAGCACTACTTACCCCCTTCAAAATCCAATATGAACGATATGCATAATAACTATCCGGATATTTATTTATAATATTTTGATAATAATTTGCAGCTACGAGATTATTATAATATTTTTGCTCAATTTTTCCTGCCCAAAACATTACCTTCGGACACTCTTGTGAATTTGGATATTTAGTTAAAAACTCATTAGCAATCGTTCGAGCTGATGCATAATTATTATTAGCTATAGCTGTAAATAAAATATTCAACATTGCACTTTGAGCATAATCACTGTTCGGATAATTATTATATAAATCTTTATAACAGCTATATTTAGCTTCTTTTGGCGAGTTATCACACTTCAAACTCCAAATATAATCTTTACCATTTCCCTTAGCTATAGAAAAAAGTTTTGATGCGGATTTATAATTTTCACTATCTCCAAACATTTTTATATAATTATCTACAGCTCTTTTATAATCTGAAATATCTATATTTTTAGAATATTTAGAAACTCCCTGTTCTGTTAATGTTTTAACTTTATTATAATCATGAGTTGAATAAGCTGTGAAAGCTTGAATAGCCCAACTATCTTCCAGTTTTGTTTTAGAAAATACAGCCTTTGCATTATCATACATTTCAGCCATATAATAAGCTTTAGCAACTAAAGTTGCATCTTTTGATTTCATATTTGTATTAAATTTAGACCAAGTATTCGCAACATTAACCGCTAATCTACCATCAGGGAACTGCTCAAGATAAGACCTGAACGATTTTTCAACACTTGCAATCTTTGATCTTGAAAAAATCTTTTTCTTATTAGAATAACGAATTTTTGAAGATAGAATTTTCGCATTATAAAATTCTGCAGCTATTTTATAATCAGAATCAGAAGAATACTTAGCAACAGATTTAAAATACCTTGATGCTAAATTAGGATTATCATCAATAACTAATTGACCAGCCAAATATTTAGCTTCAATACTCAATTTGCTAGATGGATAATTATTAAATAATTGTTGATATCTTCTTAATTCAGATTTTTTATCACCTAAAGCTCTTGCACATAAAGCTTGTCTATATATAGCAATAGGTTTTAAACTTGATGTATAGCCTATTTTTGAAAACAAATAATATGAATTGGAATAATTTCCGTTATCATAATCTCTTAAGGCTTGTTGATAAATATTAATTGTCTTACTTTGCGGTTGAAAAATTTTAGCAAAAATAAACCCCGCAAGTAAAAATACAATAAAAATAGAAATTTTAAGAATTATATTATTATTATTTTTCTTAAACACATACATAATAATCTAGTCTAACAAATTTTATCTGAAAGTAAAAATTTTTATTAATTATTTACATATAATTCCCAAAAAGAAAATTCTTACATATAATAGGTAAAAAGAGGTATATAAATAATGTCAAATTTAGAAAAAGGACTTATTGCAATTGGAATAAACATTATTCTAATTATAATATTGTTCAAAATAATTGATATAGTTGATGAAAAAATAAGAAAAAAAATATCGACAGAAGAATCAACATCTCCACTATTAAGATACATGCCAATAATTATGAAATTATTAAAAGGCATAATAATCTTTATAGCAATTACCGGATTTTTACAAAGTCAAGGATACTCCGTATCATCAATACTAGCCGGTTTTGGAATTGGTGGTATTGCAGTAGGTATGGCTGCAAAGGAAGCTATTGCAAATATATTTGGAAGCATCGAATTACTCTCAGATCATGTTTACAAAGTTGGAGATTATGTAAAACTTAACGGAATTGAAGGTTATGTAGAAGATATAACAATTCGTTCTACAAAAATTAGAGATTTAGATAATTATTTAGTTAATGTACCAAATAATGTAGCTGCAAACGCAATAATAACAAATGTATCTAGAGCTAATAAAAGATTTATCAATGTTACATTTGGAGTATTATACTCTACTGACAATGATAAAATTAAACTTGCTCAAGATATTCTAAAAAATATTGCAACAGCACACAAAGATATTCACAATGAATTTACAATCGCAGTCCATGACTTAGGCGAAAGTTCAATAAATATAAGATTTAGAGGATATGTTAAAGGTGGTTCTTACGACAAATTTTTAAAAGTAAGAGGTGAATTTTTAGAACAAGTAATCCAAAATTATAGAAAAGAAAATATTGGATTTGCTTTCCCTTCAAGATCTTTGTACATAGAAAGTGATAATACAAAAATTGAAAATTAAAATAATTGCACTTGGAAAAATAAAAGAAAAATTTTTAAAAGAAGGTATTGATGAATTTTTAAAACGATTAACACCTTACGCTTCTGTGACAATCCAAGAATTAACACCAATAGAAATAAAAGACGAAAATTTAATAGATAAAATATTAAATGATGAAGGTGAAAAAATACTTGCAAATATAAAACCTCAAGATTATGTAATCACAATGGAAATACAAGGAAAACAATTTTCCAGTGAAGATTTTGCAGAAAAAATAAACGATTTAACAAATGACGGTACCCAAGAAATCGTTTTTGTTATTGGCTCATCTTGTGGAATTGGAAAAAATGTATCCAAAAGAGCTAATCTAAAAATGAGTATGTCAAAAATGACATTCCTACATCAATTTGCAAGGCTTATTTTAGTAGAACAAATATACAGAGCATTTAAAATTATAAAAGGCGAAACATACCATAAATAAATTGTAAAAAAATAAAATTAGGGGTTTTATTATTATCACATCTTAGGAGGTTCAATGAAAATATCAAGAATTGATCAAAATAACATTCAAATTAAACAAAATCCAAATATTCTAAACAGTTCAAAATCAAAATATATTACCCAAAATTTTGGTTATAATAACGAATCTCTAATAAAACAGTTAAATAATATTGCAATAATAAATAATATAACATTTTCAGGAAAGCAACATTATTCAATAGGACTATCTGATGAAGAATTAGATACAAGAACCAATCCAAAAATGATTTCTTCAATCACATTACTAACTCCTGAATCCCCTGAATATCAACGATTAGCCCAAGGCGATAAAAAAGCTTTAAAACATCTTGTAAAAGCAGCTGACTATATTGGCGAGATAGAATTACAACTTGATGATAAAAATAATATTCCATTCAAAAAATACTTGGAAAATGAAAGTGCTCAAGGAAACCCTCAAGCCAAAAAAGCTTTGCGCCTATTCAATGGTCAAAAAGGAGCATTCTCAAAAGATACAAATATGCAAGAGATATCCCTAATAAAAGGGCTTGAACAATCTCCTGGCAGAGGAGTTTACCCAAGAGATTTATCTGTTGAAGAATTTCACAACATACTTTTCAATATGATTGAAGAAGGTAAAGATAATGAAGTCAAAAAAATTCTAAATCAAAGATCTGTTGTAGTCAGAAACGGCGATGAATTAAAAGGTATAGATTATATAGACAAATTCCATAAAGAATTTTCTCTTGCTGCAAATGAACTTGAAAAAGCTTCTATGTTATCTACAAATGAAGATTTTAATGATTATTTGAGATTACAAGCAGCAGCTTTCAGATTAGCAGACCCAATGATTGATGCTATAGCGGATAAAAAATGGGCAACATTACAAAATGCACCGCTAGAATTCACAATTACACGCGAAAATTATGAAGATAAAATGACTCAAACAATCTTCAAAAACAAAGAACTTTTAAATTTATTAGAAGCTCACGGTATAACACCGATTTCAAAAGATTTTTTAGGCGGCAGAGTAGGAATTGTAAATAAAGAAGGTACAGAATATCTTTTAAAATCAAAAGAATATCTTCCTGAACTTGCAAAACTAATGCCATACAATGATGAATATGAACAAAATATCACAAATGATAACAAACAAACAATGGTAGATGTTGATCTTGTTGATGTAACAGGAGCAGTTGGAGAATATAGAGGCAAAATTACCATTGCCGAAAACCTGCCAAATTCAGACAAATTATCACTTACAATAGGTGGTGGAAGACGTAATGTTTACCATAGACAAATGAGAGTGAACAAAGAAAAAACTCTAAAAGCATATAGAGAACTACTTTTACCGGAACAACGACAATACCTGTCTGTTGACGATTCTCATCACTTTACAGTAGGACATGAAAATGCACATACTCTAGGACCAACAAAAAACAATGCAAAACTTGGAGAATATAGAAATATTTTAGAAGAAAATAAAGCTGATGTTGCTGCGATATCATTTGTTGATAAACTTACAGAACTTGGAATGTATAATGAAAAAGAACGAAAAGGTTTACTTATAAATTTTGTACTCCAAAATTTCTTAAAAGCAAAACCCGATATGGAAGTAGCACACAGAGTAAGACAAGTTATGCAATGCAAATATTTAAAAGATAATGGTGCATACGAGATTTTAGATAATGGAAAAATATATGTAAATATAGACAAAGTTGTTCCTACATGTAAAAAAATGCTTAAAGAAATCATTAGAATACAAGCAGATGGTGACTATGAAGCGGCCAAAGAATTTGTAGAAAGAAATTTTGTATGGACAGATGATATGGAATATGTTTCTCAAATATTGCAAAAACAACAACTTGCACTAAATGGAGAATTAAAAACTCCACTTGCAGATTATTTAAGAAACTCTTAAAATTAAATTCACTTACACCAAATAACTTATTGCAAATTTTAAAATAAGAGTGCTATAATCCTTTTGAAAATACGAAAAAAGGAGAGCTTTATAATGTCTAAATTTGAATTAAATCTAACATTAGAAGAACTAAAAAAAAGAACGCACAAAGATTACTTAATTACAAAAAAATTTTTAAAAGCTGATGCTCCGGAATATTTAGCACTTGCAGATGGAGATAAAAAAGCTTTAAAACATTTATGTAAAGCTGCAGAAATTTTAGAAAAAATAAATATGCAAATAGATTGCAAATACAATTTAGAAGTAAAAGAATTTTTAGAAGAAGAGATAAAAAAAGGAAATGAGCAAGCAAAATTAACAAAAGTTTTATTTGATGCTCAAAAGGGTATCAATGCAATTGATACAATGTCAAATCATATACGCTTAATAAAAGGAATAGAAGAAAAACCTGGCAAGGGAGTTTATCCTGAAGACTTGTCAAAAGAAGAATTCCATATGATTTTAATAAGAATGATGAAAGAAGGATTAATCGATGAAGTAAAAAAAATCTTAACCCAACGTTCAATAGTCATTAGAAATCATGAAAATCTTGAAGGAATTGATTATATTGATTATTTCAAAGAAGATTTTGCAAAAATGGCAGATGAAATAGATTTAGCAAGTGAAGTTTCAACTAATGCTGATTTTAACGAATACTTAAAACTCCAAGCAAAAGCTTTAAGAACAGCAGACCCAATGTTAGATGCATATGCTGATAAAAAATGGGCAACATTACAAGATACTCCATTAGAATTCACAATAACACGTGAAAATTATGAAGATGAAATGACTGGCACAATAGTTGAAAATGAAGAATTATCAAATTTATTAAAAGAACACGGCATATCACCAATACCAAAAGACTTTTTAGGCGGTAGAGTAGGTATTATAAATAAACAAGGTACAAATGCACTTATGGCTATAAAAAAATACTTACCGACACTGGCAGAAAATATGCCATACGCAGATGAATACGAGCAAACAATATCTTCAGATGAAGATGCAAAACAAACAATGGTAGATGTTGATATGGTAATGGCATCAGGTGATGTTGGAGAATATAGAGGAGGTATAACCTTAGCTGAAAACTTACCAAACTCAGATAAATTATCTTTAACAATAGGTGGCGGAAGACGTAATGTTTATCATAGACAAATAAGATTTATCAGTGATAAAAAGAAATTACAAGAAAGACTTGATGCAATATTAGATAAAGAACAACATAAATATTACCTGGATGAAGCCGATCACTGGTTTACAATTGGACACGAAAATGCTCACTCTTTAGGACCAAAAGAAAGCAGTGAAAGCTTAGGTAAATATAGAAACATCATTGAAGAAAATAAAGCCGATATGGGAGCTTTAGCGTTTGTTGATTTACTAACAGAACTAGGAATGTACACCCAAGAACAAAGATTACAAATTATAGTAACAACAATGGCTGATAACTTCTTAAAATCAAAACCTACATTATCCCAAGCACATAGAGTAAGAACAGTAATGCAAAACAAATATTTTGCCGAAAGAGGTGGATACACAATAACTCCAGAAGGTAAAATACATGTAAATATAGACAAAGTTGTTCCAATAGCAAAAGAAATGCTAGCTGAAATTATTAGAATCCAAATTGATGGAGACTTTAACAAAGCTGAAAAATATGTAAATGATAACTTTGTTTGGTCTGATAATATGGAACTAATAGCTCAAAAACTACAAAAAGTAAGTAAAGCACTAAACGGAACTTTAGAAACCGAATTAGCAGACAAACTACTTTCTGACAAAATATAAAAATAATTAAAATTTTAAAACAACTAAAATAGGGTTATTAAATTTATGATTTAATAATCCTATTTTTATATTTATCAACGAAATTTAAACCCCATTCGATTAAATTAGGATATTTTTCTAAATTAAGCCCTTTTGCAATCCATTCATTAATATTTTCCGTAGTTGAACCAATATTTTTTAAAGACTTATAAATAAAAGAATAAAGACCGGTTCTATCAGCACCATGCCAGCAATGAATATGGATTTTTGCATTTTTTGCGCTTAAATCATCAACAATATCTAAAAACTTTAAAACACTTTTTTCATTCGGAGCTTTAGATTCAGATGGAATATGATAATAATTCATTCCACAAGATTTTACTAATTTACATTCATCAAATATAGGAAATTTAGGATCTTTCATCGTTCGCAAATTAATAATATCTGTTACCCCTTGATTTTTTAACCAAATAAAATCATCTTTCTGAGGTTGAGCAGAACGGGACAAATATTTATCTATAATTGAATAATTTACAGGTTGACCCTGAAAAGAAATTTGCTTAACATTCATAGATTGATAATAGCACACTGAAAGATATATCTAAAGGATATCTTCATATTTCGTAAAAAAAGTCAATTTTAAAATAAAAAAAGACTTTATATAAATACGGGGAAAATGAGGATTATAATATGCCTGGAATAAATACAAAAGTTTCAGTACAATCATTCCAACAATGTGATGGCTCAAATTTTTCAACAGCAGGGATAGATGCATCTACAAAAGTAGGTAACGGATCTATAGGAGCTTACGCAGGAGTTGGAACATCATTCACAAATGGCTCTACTGGAGCAGTGATTGATGTCAAAGGTTCAATGCCATATGGTAATTCACCATTATCAGGAGGTTTTAGAATAAGACATAATCTAAACCCTAATTCAAAATCTGTACAATTCAGATTTCAACCTGCTACAATAACAGTACCCATAACAGATAAAACAAGCATATATACAACTCCATATGTAGCAACAAAAATCACATATGGAAAAAGTGGAGCAACAACAACTGTTGGAAACTTCACAGGAGTATCTACAAAAATAGGAAACAACGTTAGCGCATTTGTTGAAGGGCAAATATATGATGTAACAAAAATAAACCCATCAACTACAAGTGTAAATGTTGGCATCTCAATAACTATCTAAAATTATAACAATGAACATAAAAAATTATTTTTCTATATTAAACAAAAATCATATTTTAGGATTTAAACCTTTAGAAATTCACGGTATAAACCCTAAACTTATTTATGAACCAACAGGCAAAGAAATAAGCTTACCAAGATTTTCATCTGTTGAAATGATTGAATCTCGTCAGATGAATAAGCTTGCTATTCACCAAATTAGAAAACCTATTATTAGGAAATACAATAAAGCAACAAAAGAAGACTTACAAAGATTAACATCTCAAACAATTGAAGATACATATTCTAAAGTTGAATGGACAAACCCAAAAGACGGTAAAATCTACAACTTGCTAAAACAAAGTGAAACAGATAATGGGAATATAATAGTCAGAATTTTAGATAACGAAGGAGCTTTCATAAAAGAAGCTGAAATTAAACCAAAAACAATACTAATACCTGATAATTATACAGATCCTACAACATTTTTTGGAATACCTCATGGCGAAATGATTTATCTTCCGGTAATGAGCTAAAACTTATTGAAAATTATTTTACACAAGGTAACAATGCTGATTATATATCTTGCTCCTATGGAGTGCCCGTTTATGTTACAAAAAAAGTAAAATTACCCGAACGCTTAAAAAATTTAAATTCAAATAACTACGATAAACTCGCAACAGAAAACAGACGAATACTATTTTGCTCCAATCAGAACAGCTAAATTGGCGCTTAATGACATGATGGAAGGTATATTATAAAAATATTATTCCTTAAATTCCTTTTGATAAGCCCAAGCTGAATGATTATGGATACTTTCAAAAGCTTCGCAATCCACTTCAAAAGATTTTATAACATCATGATTTCTTAGTTTAACAACAACTTCTCTTAATACATCTTCAACAAATCTTGGATTATCCCATGCTCTTTCAGTTACAAATTTTTCGTCCTGTCTTTTTAAAAGAGGATAAACAGGACAAGAAGCACAAGATTCGATAAGTTCAATTAAATCTTCTAACCAAACATGATCTAATTCATCATAAGAAACTTTAACTGAAATAATAGCTCTTTGATTGTGCGCCCCATTATCAGAAATCTCTTTTGAACACGGACACAAAGTTGTTACAGGAACTTTTACTCCTAATATAAATTTATATGCATCATTATCAATAATACCTTCAAAAGAACAATCATAACACATAGGAGCAGCTAAAGCTGTTACTGGAGATTTTTTATCAATAAAATATTTAAAATCAAATTCTAATTCTCCACTTTGAGCATTAAGAGTTTTTATAATCTTTTCAAGACACCCCTTAATATCAACTCCCAATAAATTCTTAGTACGCCATTCATTTAAGACTTCAACAAATCTACTCATATGTGTACCTTTATAATCTCTAGGTAAAGACACACAAGCTCTTGCTGTAGCATATACAACCTTATCTGATTTATTCTTACGCTGAATAATCAAAGGTAATTCTACATGCTTTATCCCAACTTTTTGAATATCAACATTTCTTGTATCTTGTGAATTTTGTACATCTTTCATTACTACACCTATTTAGTTTCCAAAACAGAAACCTTAGCTTTTTTCCATAATTCGTCAAATTCTTCAAAACTATATTCATTCAATGGCTTAACTGCTAATTCTTCCATTTTTCTAAAACGTTTTTCAAATTTTTTATTAGCCTTTAACAAAGCTTGTTCAGCATCAATTTTATTCCATCTTGCAAGATTAACCGTTGCAAATAAAATATCACCAAACTCTTCTTCCATATGAGCTCTATCGCCCTCTTTTTCTGCCTGCTTAAATTCTTCAAATTCAGAATAAATACATTCGTACAAAGATTCTTCACTTGGCCATTCAAAACCTGTTTTAACAGCCTTTTTAGAAATCTTTTGAGCAGAAATTAATGCAGCCTGACTTCTGGAAATTCCATCCATCGCAGATTTTCTATGTTTCTTTTCTTCGGCTTTTAACTTTTCCCAAGCATCAACAACACCATCTGGAGTTGTTATATTTGCATTACCAAACACATGAGGGTGACGATGTATAAGTTTATCTTTCAATTCTTTTGCAACATCCTCAATATCAAAAACACCTTCTTCTTTTGCTATTTGAGAATGCAATAACACTTGTAACAAAACATCACCCAATTCTTCCCTTAAATGAACCATGTCATTGTCATCAATAGCATCTACAGCCTCATACGCTTCTTCAATCATGTTAGGTCTTAAAGATGAATGAGTTTGTTCTCTATCCCAAGGGCAACCATCAGGAGCTCTTAAGCGTCTAATAACTTCTATTAATTCTTCCAAATTTTTATAATTCATATTGATATTTTAACACAAATCATTCAAAAGGTGGATTGAATAAAAAAATACTATGATAGACTAGATGTGTGGATAGTCAAGAAAGAGGTTTAATATGTCAACAGTACAAAAACTTACCCAGCTAAGCCATCGTATCTTCAATACGAGCGTAACAGAACAAAATGTAGCAAGAACAAGTAATCCATTTGCTGCTTCAAATTTCCAAAAAAATATCTTAACAGAAGATGTTTTTGAATCTAGCAAAAAAAGCGAACAAAAAAATATCAGCTTTACAGGTAATTTAACTGCAAGTTCAAAAAGAATTTACTCAACATTCGTAGGTTCAATCAATGATTTTGGTAACAAATTCATTGAAGGAATGGAAGCAATTAAAGCATTTGGCTTAAGAATGAAAGACAGTATAGTAAATACTTGGAACAAAATCCATGAATTAGGAAACAAAGAAGTAACTTTTGAAGGTGCAAAAGAATTATTATCAAAAGATATTTCAACATTCTTCGTTTCAAGCCAGAAAAAACAAATCTCAAAAATGGCAAAAATGGATCCTCATTCAGAAATTAAACCAATGTTTAAAGAAAGCTTAGCAGCACTAGAAGCAGATATGGCATCAGCAGCATAAGGAGGATTAGATGGATAAAAACGCTATAAAAAATAATAAAAATTTCAATAAAGTAACAAATATAATTGAATCTCTAACAATTAACCCTAATCCTGATTCAGTTGCAGTATTAGAAGAAATTGGTACAAACTCATCTATAGATGAAGTTAGAGAACTAACATCAAGAGCTTTAGTAAAAAGAAATGAACACGATTCATTATCTGTAGTTATCAGCAACAGAGGCAAAGGTATCAACGATATGTCCACTGTTGTTGCAATGAGCACAATTAACGAATTATTATCTTTAGAAAATAAAGAAGAAGCTATGAAAGTTTTAGAAAACACAATATCTTCTGAAGGATTTGATGAAGAAGTTAAAGAAAATGCTCGTTCTGTAAAAGCTCTTATGGCTCTTAGCTAAGTAAGTTATAATATATATAAATAATAATAATAATAATTAATAATAATTTCATATAATACAAGGTTCCGAAAATAATCGGAACCTTTGTCGATTATAAATAAAAAAAGAACTCTAACCTAATTTAGCTATTTTAATATTAAAAATTTCTTCAATAGAAATTTTATTTAAAATATCACATATCAAAACTTCTGGAAGCAATTGAGAAATATCCCCATAATCAGGTAAACAACCTAAAATTTTTACCGGAGAAAACTCCTTTATAATTTGAGGAAAATATTTAATCTCCAACTTGTCAGAATTTTCATCATATTGATTTATCACTAAACCTAAAACCTTAATCCCGCTTGAACTTGCAAATTTAAGTCCTGCAAGTACATGCTCAATCGATGTAACATTTGGATTTACGACCAATAAAAGCGGTATATTCATAGCCTTAACAAAATCTAATTCTGAAAATGATTGAGATATAGGTGTTGAAATACTGTTAGAACCTTCCACAAAACAACAGTCTAAAGTATTTGCAAAAGTTCTAAATTCTGTATAAATAGAATTTACATCTATTTTTATACCATCTTGATAAGCTCCAACAAAAGGTGTAACACCACTTGATAAATTATAAGCATATTTTGTAACAATATTAGGATCAACATGCTTTATTAAATTTTCACCTGTAAGGCTTTGCTGAAAATTATTATTGGAATTTGTAATAATAGGCTTATAAACACCTGTAGAATAAGAAAGACTCTGCATTGTAGCTGCTAATCCTGCAGTTAAAAGAGTTTTTCCGCATTGTGCATCTAAACCTGAAACAAAAACACTTAACATAGCATCATATTATCACGAGCCATTATTTATTGCAAAATAAACTTCTTTTAGGCGTTTCTTGGTTATATGCGTGTATAATTGAGTTGTAGAAACATCACTATGACCCAATAATTCTTGAACAACCCTCAGATCCGCACCATTTTCCAACAAATGAGTTGCAAAACTATGCCTCAATGTATGCGGAGAAATGTGTTTGTGAATTTTTTCACCTTGTTTCCTAATAAAATTATAAACA
The DNA here is from genome assembly GCA_944325085.1 of Candidatus Gastranaerophilales bacterium. Lineage (GTDB taxonomy): Bacteria > Cyanobacteriota > Vampirovibrionia > Gastranaerophilales > Gastranaerophilaceae > Zag111. The sequence continues at coordinate 44,866 of CALUYT010000012.1, forward strand.
TCTTGTCTTGATATTTGCTTACCATTTTCTTTCAAAAGCAAGACTTTTGTATCTGCAAGATTATTTTTTAATACAATAATATCGCGAATTTTAAAATATTTTTTTAAAGCACTTTTTGCTTTTTCACCAAATGGAACTATTCTTTCCTTTGAACCTTTACCATAGCACTGTATATATTTAGAAGATAAATCGATATTGCTCAATTTTAGATTAACTAACTCAGAAACTCTCAATCCACAACCATATAAAAGTTCAACAATCACAGATTCTTCCTCATTCAAATCAGAATTTATAATACTATTTAATTCCTCAACTGTCATTACTTTAGGTAATTTTTTAGGTAGTTTTGGCTGCTCAAGTGTTTGAGTAGGATTTTTTGTACCATATTCATTTGCACAAAACCATTTAAAAAAACCTCTTAAAGATGCGATTTTTCGAGTAACACTGGATGGTGAAAAATTGGCTTCTCGTAATTTTAAGATATAAGAATTCAAATCTGAACGTTCAACATCATTTATTTGCGAAAGACCTCTTCCAACACAAAAATCAACAAAAAAAGTTAAATCACGACGATAAGCATCAATCGTATTTTGAGAAAGACCTTTTTCTATTTCAAGATAATCTAAATATTCAGAAATATACTGTATATCATCCATAAACAGATTATACTCTTTTTTTTAATTTTATCAAATATTAGGGCTTGCAGCTAGTTTAAATAAAAAATCATCTCTTGCACTACATTTTATACCTGTTGGAATAAAATTATCCTTAAATCTTTCAACTGCGTATCTATCTGTCATTCCTGAAATGTAATCTGTTACAACCCTAATTATTCTATCCGGAGGACAAACAGGTTTTAACATATTTATATACAAGTAGAATAATTCTTTTATAACACGTTTTGCCTTAGCTTCTTCAAGCTTTGCCATAGACTCATCGTTATAAACATTATCAAACATCCAAGTTCTTAATTTTGTTGTATAACCCCAAGCTTCTTCACCCATAGAAATGTCAGGTTTTCCCATTGAATTATTAACAATTTCTGTAATCATTTTATTCAAACGCTTACTTTGATTTGAAGAAAAATATTCAATACAATCCTTTGGCAAATCGCTTTCTGAAATAACCCCCGCTCTAATAGAATCTTCTATATCATGATTTATATATGCTATTTTATCTGCAAGTTGAACAACTTTTCCCTCAGGAGTAGTAGGCTTATACCCCCAAGAATGTGTTCTTATACCATCAATTGTTTCTTGACACAAATTTAAATTTTCTAAAACTTCAACAACACGAACACTTTGAAGATTATGATGGAATCCTCCATCAATAAGCTCATTTAAAACACCCTCTCCACAATGTCCAAAAGGAGTATGTCCCAAATCATGACCTAATGAAATCGCTTCAACCAAATCTTCATTCAAATCTAGTGCTCTTGCTATCGTCCTGCCAATTTGCGCAACCTCAAGAGTATGAGTTAACCTTGTTCTAAAATGATCATCAAATGGTGATAAAAAGACTTGAGTTTTATGTTTTAATCTTCTAAATGCTTTTGAATGAAGTATTCTGTCTCTATCTCTTTGAAAATCTGTTCTTAAATCTGAAGATTCCTCCGGAACCTTTCTTCCTTTTGTTTTAGCTGACTTAGTTGCAAATTCACTTAAATATTTTGCCTCTCTTTTTTCTATCTTTTCTTTTATGGTTAATGCTGACATAATTCTCCCCTCTGATGTGATTTTAACAAAAATATCAAATAAAACTATACAGTTTTTGGGGGATTTTGTGCAAGAGAAAGACCAGACGTTGGAGATGTTTTGTCTCCAGTCTGGTCATTGGCTTGTGATTGTTGATTTAATTTATAAGTTTTAAATATATTATCTGCCCATACTCCAAATTTGTTAATAATAAGAGATGATAAAGTACCTATAATCAAAGATTTAGTACCGGCATATAATTTAGCGTTACAATATAAAGAAATACCAATACCGGCTAATGCGGGAATTCCATATTTCAAAGATATAGACAATCTTTGGTCATTATCATCAGATTTTCCTAATTGATAACCTAATACTCCTAAAGATCCTAAAATAGTCAAAATATCTGTAGGCGCAGAACCCAATACCAAATCTCTTAACTTACTTACAAATTCTTCAGTTTCCATATGGATAGATTTATCAAGGCTCTTAACACTTGCTTTATATGCTTTTTCTAAATTATTATATTCATCTTGTGGTAATATATTTTTATAGATATCAAGCATATCTTCAATTTGACCTTGCTTAAAGTTTAAGAAATTATTTTTTAATTCTGCAATATCATTTAGCAAACCTCTTGCTAATTTTTCATCCATAGTATTATCACTTAACGCACTTCTTATATTTGATGCAAATACGTCCATTCCATTAATAATTTTTTCTTTTAATTCTAAATTGCCACCTTTTTTGGCATATTCATTTATTGCAGCTTTTATATTTCTTAAATGGCTAATTTTTTCTGCATCTTTAAAACTAATAGATTCTGTCATTTTCATTATCAGCGCATTTGAATCTTTTGCCATATCCGATAATGAATGAGATAATAAATGTCTGTTATTTCGTACAATTTTTTGAACTGCAGATTTTTCATCAAGCATCGCAGCCTCAGCCATAAATGTAGTCCACAAATCCTTTGACCAAAAGACCCTTAATTTTGAAAATGCAGCTTTTAAATCCTCAGCTGATTTTTTAAATCTATAATATCTTGCTCTTAGAGGATCTTGACTAAAATATTTTTCGTAATTAGCCCTAAGCTCATTATTCATTTTACCAAGCTGTGATAACCATTGAGCTTTTGTTTGTCTAAGCCCATTTATTTCAATAACTTCATATGAGTTACCACGCATAATATTTTTTGCGGCTTCCTCTGATAAAACTTCTGCAAATCTGAATTTCCCAGAAGTTTTATTATATGAATTAACCACGGATTGACGACCAATACGTTCAAACATCAATGTAATTGAATCATGAACTTTACCAGTATATTTACCGGTAAAATTATTAAACATTATTTTTTTAAATAACAAATCTTTTATAGTTGTGAAATTATTTACAGCCTCGAACTTTTTCAACATATTATCTAAAGTTTTTACTATAAAAATATATGATTTTCCTGAAAAAGAAAGTTGTCCAGGATTTTCTAATTTTGAAGTTTGAACTTTTTTATCAAAGAAATCTCTTAATCTTTGAAAATTCTTTGATAAACCTTTAGTTCCACCTTTTAATAAGAAAAATATACCTGCTGCTGTTAAAACAGTAACACTGGCTATTGAAATACCAATAAGTTTTATATTATTAGTTTTTCTTGCCTCTTCAGGATTTATAATATGTAATTTAGAATTTTCTTTTTTCTTCTTATTCTCATATATATCCTGCATTGTTTCAGGCATAATCCAATACATGCGAGGATCTGTTTTTGAAGTCACAGCTCCAAACGCATTAGAATTATTAGATTCAATTGTTCGAATTGAATTTATCATAAAATCACTAGCCTACACTATTATAAAATAGCATAATAAATTAAAATTGCGTATTTTCAGTATCATTTAAAGATTTGTTACGAGAACAATTCTTGATCTATAACTTTCGCAACCTCTAATGCAGAATTTTTATCAGAAAGTAATTCTTTTACACCAGCTAAATCTTTAATATTTTCTTCTCTTTTTGCTTGATTATAAAGAAGTTCTTCAATTTCAAATGTTATATTGGAAGGCGTAACTTTATGCTGTATAATCTCAGGAACAATAGATTTATCTGCAATTATATTTGGTAAAGAAACTCTTTTTATACAACGAACTAATAAATAAATCCAATAGAATAACCAAGGTCCGCGATATGCAATAATCATCGGGGTTTTATATAAACAAGCTTCTAAAGCAACAGTTCCAGATGCCAATATCAACGCATCAGAAACACTTAATAATGCCTGATTATCACCCTTTATTATTTTTACATCATATTCACCTAAATATTTTTTATAAACTTCATCTGAAATATTAGGAGCCTGAGAAAAACAAATCTGTAAATCAGGGTGTCTATGTTTTAATCTTTCTGCAGTTTCAATAAACACAGACATCAATTCTTTTAACTCAAAAGTTCTTGAACCAGGAAATACTGAAACTAATTTTTTATTAACATCTAAGCCATATTTTTCAAAAAAAGCATTTCTGCTAGCTGCAACAGGCAATTGTGAAACTAAAGGGTGTCCGCAATAATGTACATCTATACCATATTGAGCATATAAAGCTTTTTCAAATGGAAAGATACATAATACCTTATCCACATATTTTTTTATTAATTTAATTCTGTATTTACGGCTTGCCCAAACTTGAGGCGGAATATAATAAAAAATTTTCATTCCTGCCGCTTTTAAAAACTTTGCCACAGATAAATTAAACGCACCATAATCTATCAACAAAACCAAATCCGGTTTATATACATCTTTTAAATATTCAACAACTTCTTTACCTAATTTGTAATGATCAATTAAGATTTTTGGAGAAATACCCATTGCAGACATTTTATTCTGATTTGCAAATAACTTTACTCCGGCATTAAACATATTCATTCCGCCAATGCCTTCGAATTCTAATTCACAATCTAATGCTTTTAATTCTCTTACTACATTTGCTGCATGAATATCACCTGAATATTCTCCAGTTATTATAAAAATTTTCTTCATCTAAACCGCCATTATTACAATATCATGTTCATCTGCATATTTAATAACTTTTTCTTGATCTACAATAATTGTTTCATTTGCCTCAACCGCAATTAATTTTGCACCATTATGACGCATAGTTCTCAATGTTCTCATACCAATTGCAGGAATATCAAAACGCTTATCTTGTTTTGGTTTTGCAACTTTAACGACAACAGCTCCATCTTTTGCTAATTTAGCACCACGTTTTATACAAACATCAGTACCTTCTATAGCTTCAACCGCCATTATCATTTTATCTTTTATAACAACAGATTGCCCAACATCAAGTTTACCCATCTCTTTTGCTAACCAAAAACCATAATTTACATCTGCCATTTGTGCTTCTGTAGGTTTATGCTTACCTAATACTCCTGCAGGTATCATTAAATTTTTGATAAATATAGTTTGATCTAAAACTTCCACACCAATTTTTTCAAGCTCTTGAACTATCATCAACATAACTTGATCATCATTTAATCTTGAAGCTTCTTTTATTAAATCTATTGCTCGTTTGTCAAACTTATGTAATTGTAAAAGTACTTTTTTATGAACTTTGCCTAAAAATGTTATCTGTTTAATTTGTTCTTCTTTTAATATTGATTCAATTTTATTAACTTCACCAGGGTGACAACTATAAACTTTAGAACAATATTTCTTCAAATCTCTCACATTATCTTTTGCCAAAGATATACATACAACTTCAAAACCATTTTCTTTGGCATACTGAGCCATTCTAACAGGAAGAATTCCATCTCCTGCAATTAAACCTTGTTTGTTTTCTAATGTAATAGACACGATTATTTTCCTCTTTTACTGATTTCTTAATAAATAAATTTTTTCAACTTCTTCCTTTGGTAATATTTTAGCACCACCAAGAAATTTTGTACAAATAATAGTTTTAGCATAAACTTCAGCCAACTCAAAATTCAAATAAGCCTGTTTAATAGATGTTCCACCAACTACAACACCATGGTTTTCCATAAGAACAACATCATTTTTTTCAAAATACTTACAAGTATTTTCAACTAACTCTCTAGAACCGGGAATTGCATAACTAGCCAAAGGAATCCCACCAAAACAATATATTATCTCCGGAGAAACAGGTTCTTCTAAAGATAAGCCAGATGCTGCAAATGCTGTTAAATATGGACTATGAAAATGCAAAACACTATTAACATCAGGTCTTTTCTTATAAAATTCCAAATGCAAAAACTTTTCACTTGAAGGCTTCTTACACCCTTCAACAATATTAGCGTCCAAATCTATAACAACTATATCATCATATTCCAAATAACCATTTGCACTGCCGGAAGTAGTAATAATAATATGATTGCCACTTCGAATAGACATATTCCCGGAAATACCAGGTGTAAAACTTTTTTCTCCAGCAAGTTTACCATATTTTATTAATTCATTTTTTTCCGACTCGAACATAATTTTACTCTATTGTTTCCTTATTTGGATCTTCAATATCTATCACTTGCGCATATTCAAGAACTTTAGCTTTTACTTTTGGTTTTTGCTTTTTAGGGAAAATAAATCCTGTATTTTCAGCATTAGTTTCTTCTGTTGAACGACCTTCTGTTTCTACAACTGAATCTTGAACTTTCGCAGGCGCAAATGCTAACTGTCTTTCTTCTCTTTTTTCTTTTTGACCTAATCTTTCAGGATTTTTTATTTCTAAACGTCCATAATTTACGCTTGTTCCTTTAGTATCAAAAGCAACATCAAAACCAAAGTATGTTGTCTGACGCACGAAGTCATAACCTAATCTAACTTTCAAATCGTCAGGGCCCAAAGCTACAACAAACCTGTTTTCTTGGAACATTTTGCCGTTTGGAGAATCATCACTTAAATTGATATTTCCAGACCAACCAACAGATAGATATTTATTTATTCTAAAAATTTCAGAAATATATAGACATGAATTACCATATCTGTACATATCATATCTTGGTAATGGAGTTTCATCAGAATATCCTGATTGGAAATAACCTATATCTTGCATCCAATTTTTATATTGAATATGTGCTCTTGGACCAATTCTTGCGATAAATTGAGTATCACCGGTTCCATAAACCGCTGCAGATCCTTGCATTGCAATACCAAAATTGAAATAAAATCTATCTTCAGGTCTTTCGTATGAATATAAACTTTGTTTTATTTCTGCCATATAACGAAGTCTTGATGTTGATATTTCGTTTGATTTTATTTTTTCACCATAATAATTTCGGTCATTATCTTCCATGAAACCAAAGCCTAACCTATGTCTGAAAGTCAAATCTTTACCTTCCATAAGGAAATTCTTTTTTCTATAACCTTTATCATAATAAACTTCAGCCATATACTTAGGCATTCTTGCGCCTAAAAACCACTCATCCATATATGAATTTGCAGCGTATTGGAAGAATAAATTATCATCTAACCTTTGAATACCTTTTAAGAAAAAGATATCTGCAGCAGAACCATATCCTAATTCTGTTGAATTATAAGTATTTCTGTACTTTAAAGCTCCACCAAATCCAAAGTCACCATGTTGATAATTTAAAAATGGAATAGCTTTTATTACAGAACCACCAGGTCCTCCAAATACAAAACCAGGACCTATAAACATACCTAATTTTCTTCTTGAACCAAACTCAGGATAATTAGCTTCAAAATAATCTCTGTTTTTATTTGTATAAGCTGTCAAACTTGGCCAAGTAAACCAGTATTTACCTTTTCGACTGATTTCAATATTTTTCATCGTAAAGACATCGTGGTTCTTACGACCTTCAACATATATTTTTTCAACATTAAAATGTAATTGGTTGCCTGTAGGATCACCAAAGAATAACGATTGATCTTCTGCATCTACAATCATACTGCTAAATCTCGGACCAACCATTCTTGAAGACATTCTATAAACTTCAGATTTATCAGAATGAATGTAACCATCATTGAAAATTAATAATGAATCTTTCTGCATAGCCTTTTTAGCATCCATAATCATATTTTCAGTTCTTGAATGAATATTATCCATCAACATAGTTTCTTCATTCATATCAACTTCAATATAATCAGCTAAAGTTGGCATACCATTTTTAATAACATATACATTCCCCATACCTTTTAAGATATTAGAATCTTGATTATACGTCATTTTATCGGCTATAACCCTTGTATCTTGAGGCGGGATAAATAAATTTGGTCTGCCTGTTGCAATAATATCTCCAGTTTCATCATCATAGCTTATATATTCACTATCTAACTGAAGTTCTTTTTCCGTAACTTGTTCGTTTACTCCACCTTCTAACGAAATAGTATCACTTTCAATATCTGCTATAGAAGGTGTTGTCTCATTTTGAATAGAATTTGCAATGGATCCCTCTTCTGTAATCAACGGAACATTCAAATCTTCATTATTGACATCATTATCTTTCTTATTCCAGAACTTTAATTTAGTAATAAATTGTTCTTTTGTAAGCTTTTTACTACCTTTTTTCTTAGATTTATCTCCAATACTTATAAAAGCATTTCTAGCTCTTAAACGCATCTGCTTAAATAAAGGCATATTATCAGGATCAACTTCAGAATATTCTCTAGCATAAGAATCAAAAGCATAATCATCATAATTTGATATAGATTTTGAAGTATCTCTAATATCCGGCATTTGCATAGGAGATTTAAAAAAGGTTTCACTACCGTCTAAATCAGCCGGAGTAATTGCAGGAGCAAAAGAATCAGCTTCTACACCATAAACTGATGTTGTAAAAAAGAATATAAAAAATGTTATAAATAAAAACTTTTTCAAATTATAATTTCCTCTATTCATTAAATATAATTCAACGGATTTGTAGGTTTACCATTTACACGAACCTCAAAGTGACAATGCGGTCCTGTACTATATCCTGTTGAACCTTCTCTACCAATAGTCTGACCTTTTTTAACATTCTGACCATTGCTTACATTTATAGCTGACATATGACCATATAAAGTAGTAATTGGTTTGCCATTTACAATACCATGATCCAAAATTACAACCTTACCATATCCGCCATACCAACCGGAATAAATTACCCTACCATCATTAGACGCCCTAATTGCTCCACCATTAGGACCGCCTATATCTATACCTGAGTGGAATATTCTACTTTTAAATATAGGGTGAGTACGCCAACCGAAAGGTGAAGTTATAGGACCGGATATCGGATATATAAACCCGGTAGAAGATACTCTTACTTGAGATGAACCGGCATTCTTTCTTGTCAAGCTCTCAATCATACTTTGAATACTTGCAGACTGTCTTGCCAACTCTCTTTCAGAACGTTCATAGTAACTTTTATCTTTTTGTAATCGTTCAATCATAGATTTATTCTCAGCAATAGAGCCTTGTATTGTAGCTCTTTGATTATTGATTTCTCTGATTGAAGCTTCTACCATTCTTTTTTGATTTTCAACTTGAGTTTTTAACAATGCAATTTCATTTGCTTTTTCTTTAACCAATTGCATTCTTCTATAATCATCTTGGATAATTATTTTTTCAAAATAAAACATATCCATAAGATTATTCACATTAGTTGCAGACAAAATTAACTCAAACATGCCTGTTCTTTGATGCTTATAAACTTGACGGATACGACTTTTCATTGCTGCATCTATACTTCTAAACTCTGCAATTGCATTATTCAACTGACGTTCCATTGAATATAAATTTTCCATCAGTGAATTATATCTTTGAGTTGTTGTTCTCAATTCATATTGCGCTTTTTCTAATTTTTGCTGGTTATTATTTAATTTATTTTTCTCAGAACGAAGCCTTAAATCTGCTTGTTTTTTCTTTTGTTGGAAATAATAACGTTTGCTATTAGTCTGTTTTAACTTTTGATCAAGAGAAGCTTTTGTTGCAGCATAAGATGCAGCTCCATTTATACAAATAATTCCAGCTAATATCCAAACTATAAATATATTTTTTAATATCTTTTCTAATCTCATAATAACAACTATTATCTAACAATTAACGGTAGTAACATTAAACCTATCGTCCAAGCAATAAATGAAACACAAATCACCGCAATTATTGCTTTTTGATGTTTTCTGAAAAATTCCATAATTTCTCCCCTTATATGTTTAATATTCTACTATCAAAAAAAACATTGTGCAAGATTATTATATCAAACAAAAACTACTTCTAAACCAATATTTACAAACATTTGCGACCAGATAAACCAAAAATTCTGTTACAAAAAATAACATTTAATAAAAATAATAAAAAAAATGAACTTATTTAGATTAAAATCGTTATAAGAGTATAGAGGTTGAAATATGAAAGATAAATGCACAAAATATGAAGCTCTATTCACTTTTAGAGACGAACAAGAACTTAATGAACATATTCAAAACTGCGAAGATTGCAGACTTGAACATGAAAAAATGCTTCGAGTATCAGAACTAATACAAGAAGCAAAACCTTACTTCAAGCAAAAACGTAAAGATTTTGCAAAAGTAAAAGTTGCTTGTGCTCTATTTATGCTTTTGATTAGCGGAACAACTTTAGGCATAATCAATTTTAATACAGATATCTCTGATACTCTTAAATATGGTACAACTTTGAGTGCAGAGGATTTAGATTTTCCTGTAGATTCTTACGGGTTAATCTCATTAGAATAAACTACACAGATGAATTTTAAAGAAGTAATTGAGACAAATAAACAAAATATAAAAAACATTATACGCCTAATTACCAAAGAAGATAATGAAGACTTGGAACAGGAAGTATATTTAAAAATATGGAAAAATTCTGACAAATACAAAGAACAAGGTTCTATAAAAAGTTGGATTTCTTCTATAGCAAAAAATACTTCACTTGATTATCTAAAATCTTCATACCACAAAGTTCAACAAACCAGTACCTCAGATGATCTTGTTTTAACAAATATCAAAGACAAAAAACAATCACCTGAATCTAATATTCTAAAGCTTGAAAGACAGAAAAAAATTGTAAATGCAATAAACAGTCTTAAACCAAAATTTAAAGAAGTAATAATTCTTTGTGAGATAAACGGATACTCTTATGAAGAATGCGCAAACAGATTAAAATGTCCTATTGGAACAATAAAATCCAGAATATATAATGCAAAAAAAGAACTTGCATTAAAATTAGAGGATTTACTATGATCAATAACGAGGAAATATACATGAAAAAAACATTTTCATTATTTTTAACAGCACTAGTTTTAACTGTAAGTTATTCATCAACTACAGCCTTAGCACATAACGAACAAGGTCCTACATATAGTCAACCTCAAACTATAATGAAACCTACTAAAGAGGAAATGAAAAAACGTTTTGAGCAAAGGCTTAATTTAACAGAAAAACAAAAAGAAAAAGCTAAATTAATACATCAACAAGGCAGACAACAAATAAGACCTATAATGATGCAAATCGCTGTAAAACGACAAGAGATAGAAACTGTTAAACTATCAAGAATTTCAGAAAAAATGCAACAGGAAAGAATAAATCAACTTAACATTGAAATAAAAGAACTAGAAAAACAAGCTGATGAAATAAGAAAGAAAAACACACAAGAATTTGAGAAAATTCTGAATAAAAAACAAAAAGCAGAACTAGAACAAATGAAAGCTGAAGGTCGTGCGAGATTTGAAAGAAAACATCCGCCACGTCCACCATTCCGAGGTTTAGGCACCCCAAACTTTATATTAAAACCAATACTACCGCCTCCACCTCCAGGAAATAATAACAATAACTTTTGGAAATAAAAAAGAAGGATTTTAAAAATCCTTCTTTTTTATTTAACTATTTTTTCTTGCCTCTTCCTCTTTGACAAATTGACACAATTCTTCTAACCTAGAATCTTCCATTGCATCAATCAAACTTTGGACATCAGAGAATTTCCTTAACGCAAATCCGGTTTCTGCTAGTAGCACGCAATCATTACACAATCTATAAGTTCCATACTGAATAGAACCTGCTAAACACTTATTTTTCCCACAACAATCACAATCAAAATACTCATCCGCAATATCCGGATTTTCTTCTAAATCATCGATAACCATTTGATTAACGACCTGTTGCATTTCTTCAATAATTTCTTCGTTAGTTTTACTCATAAAAATCCTTACTTTACTAATCTCATCATTTCATTAACAGCAGAATCCAATCCTGTAAATACAGCTTTGGAAATTATACTATGACCAATATTTAATTCATATAAACCATCAATTTCATGCATTCTGCTAACATTATGATAATTCAAACCGTGACCAGCATTAACTCTCAAACCTAGATTTTGAGCTAATTCAGCTGAATCTTTTAAATGATTAAAAGCTTCATCTTCTTCTAATGTTCCATAAACTAAAGAATAATGACCAGTATGTAATTCAATAAATTGTGCACCTGTTTTAGAGCTGGCAATTACTTGTTCTTCTGTTGGATCGATAAATAAGCTAACTAAAATTCCAGCATCTACTAAAGGTGAAACAAATTTTGTTATCTTAGATAATTGACCTTTTACATCTAATCCGCCTTCTGTAGTAACTTCTTCACGTTTTTCAGGAACTAAACAAACAGAATGAGGTTTTAATTCAAGCGCAATTTTTTGCATCTCATCTGTAACAGCCATTTCAAGATTTAGATTGGTCTTAAGAATTTTTACTAATGATCTAACATCTTTATCCTTAATATGACGTCTATCTTCCCTTAAATGAGTTGTTATTGAAGATACTCCACATTCTTCACAAATTTGCGCAGCATGAATAGGATCAGGTTCCGCGCCGCCTCTTGCATTTCTTAATGTTGCTACATGATCAATATTTACACCTAAAAACATCTATTCATCCTTTCTAAAATTTCATTTTACTAATTTTTAATAACGCGGTATAAGACGGCAATATTGTAACCTTTTCTTCTTTATTAGAAGACTTTGTAGCAATTTCAATTGCGGATCTTATATCTTCTTCTACAATAATTTTTTCTTGAGGTATGCCTGCATACTTCAATCTTAAAGCCATATCCTTTGCTCTAATTCCTGAAGTTATAACAAGATTTTTAGCGTCTCTCAATTGCTCAAAATCACTATCCCAAAGCCAAGAAATATCTCTACCATCTGCATAATTATCATTTATTGCTATAACAATATTTGAAGATAAATCAACAGTCTTTAATACTTCACTAGCACCTGTCGGATTTTTAATCAATTGAATTAATGTATTATGTCCATTTATTACTCGTCTTTCTGTACGTCCAAAAATGGATTGATAAGATGCAACAGCATCTTTTATTACATCGTATTTAATACCATTTTCTAAAGCGCAAGCTATTGCACCTAATGCATTATACGCATTATAAAGCCCAACTAAATTGACTCTGAAATCATATTCTTGAGAATTATAAACAACTTTCAAGTCAGAATAGTCAGAATAAACTTTTAAATACCCCTTATAATCAGGTTCAGGACGTTTATACGAACAATTTTCGCAATAATAATGCCCCTCTTGAGCAAAAAATCTTTTATTATATTTTAAAGGATGTCCACATACACAATTAAAGACTTCTGTTGGAGCACTTGATTCAACATCATGAACTTTTGAACAAAATTCAACTTGCTCAAAGCCAAAATACTTAGCACTTCTATTTTTCCCAAAATTAGTAACTAATGGATCATCAGCATTCAAAATTAAACTTAGTGAAGAATTCTTATCTATAGCATTCTGTATAAAACTAGCTGTTGTAGATAATTCACCATATCTATCTAATTGATCCCTGAACAAATTAGTTACAACTAAATAATCAGAATTAAAATAATCATATAATTTTGTTAAATAAGCTTCATCTGACTCAATAACAGCATAATCAAACTTATTAACAGGAGTAATATTAAGCGCAAACACATTAGCTACACCAGTCAACATATTTGCCCCTTTTACATTATGGATTACTTTTTGTTTATCCATTTCTAATATATGAGCTAACATTCCGGATGTTGTAGTTTTTCCATTAGTCCCGGTTACGGTAATTGCCTTCTTTTTCACATACGAACGGCAATAAGAAAGGAAATCCGGACAAGCTTTTAAAGTCATCATTCCCACAAAAGAAGTACCAGAAGACCTATTGAGCACTTTTATTGCTACATAAATTAACCTTGCTAATACTAATGCTATATAAAATCTCATCTTACTCATAAAATAGTCCTTTAGACGTATTCAAAAATTCATTCTGATAATATATTATATACCTAATATAATACAAAAGTAAGAAAAGATAAAAATGTTAGTGTTATTTTTTACAATAATATTTATAGCAGAATTAATAATCACAAGTTGGGTAATATCCCAACTAATAAAAGCTGACAAAGCTATTTGTGAGGCAAATATAAAAGTAACAAAATACAGACCTTACATAAAAAATAAATTGCAAATAATTAAAACAGCTAATAATATTATTTATTCGAGCATTGATTATTTTAATCTATACGTCGAAGATAAAAAATCAAAAATTCAAAGTATTATTAATAAAGACCTGTTAACAACACTCATTGTTACTTTTTCTAAAGTTCCATACAAAAAAATTTGGACAATTATAAATATAATAACAAGTATAAACAAACTATTTTCAAATAAAAAAAGAGGCCGATAAATTATCGGTCTCTTTTTTATATCCTGTATATTATCTATAAGTTACAGTCCATTTAGTTCCACTATACTCGTAGTTCTGATAAACTCCAGCGGTTGTAAATACCATAGAACCTCTACTATTATTAATTCCGGAACCAGTACCAGTACCACAATCAGGTTTACGGAGGATTTGGGTTATAGTACTCATTGTTATTGTAAAAGGAACACGTGACATCTTTTTCTCAATAATAGCTCTTACAAGAGCACCTTCAATATATCCAGCCTGACGACCTTCACAATATAAATATACTCTCGGAGGTTCTTTAGTCAATGCTGTAAGTTGTTTGCCATTACCATCATATGCTTTAGAACTAGTTGTTATTTCTGGGCGACAACTAGGTAATTTACAATAACTCTTAGGAGTAAATAAACTCAATTTAATTTCATTTGCACATGCAGGGATTTCAGAAGCTGCTGATGTACTACAGCAAATACTACCTTCAGTTATTGCACCTTTTTCTGCTTTATAAAGACAACATTCTCTAGAGTAATCATCAGCAACACAAGGATTACCATCATCTCCGGCAATGTTAACGTGATCTGTAGTATTAACTTCTAAAGCATCAGGATTTATATTTTTAACCGTATCTTCGAAATTATCAAAAAGAACTCTTTCTAATGAAATAACTCTATAATCTCGGCCTTCAATATTTGGCCCCTTCTTACCATTCAAGTCAATAATACCTTCAGCACCAGTACCTAAAACTTGAGGTTTTAAACAAATGGCAGCACCATTTTTTAATAATGCACAAGAGCCTTTTAAATCTGGAGAAAACTCACGTCTTGATACACCTTCAGTAGAATCTTTTTCGTTATTGGTATAAGTATAATATTTATCGGCAAAAGCTTCCGCTTTTATTTGAGCAGCATTAGTAGATGCATCACCAAAATATTTTCCGACACTAAGATATTTTTTTATAAACTTACCAGAAGATCCTTCATATGAATCCGGATCAGCAAGCAAATACATTGAGGTACCACCAAAATTCACAGTGTTCTCATCAACAGCAAGTCTTCTTAAAGATTCACTAATAGTCTGCTGAACCCTCTCATACATATGATCTTGAGCAATAGACTGGTACTGTAAAACAATACTTGGTAAAACTAAAGCTGCAATAACACCAACAATTCCAACTGCAATAAGTATTTCAGTCAAGGTAAAAGCAAAACGAAAACTTTTATCTAATCTCACTTAAAACTCCTTTTAAATACATAATCCAACTCTATTAATATTAATTATAGCAATATTTAGCACATTTTGCAATTGTTAAATACCAATATAATTAAAATTAATAATAAAATATTCGAAATATAGAAGATAATATTATCTTGAAATTGCTAAAAAAATATGTTACAATTATGAAGAAATTTGAAAGACGAGGTTTACAACTATGAGCAAAAACAAAGCATTTATGTTTTCAATGGGAGTAATTGCAGGTGTCGTAGGCGGCATCATTGCAGGAGTTTTATATGCCCCAAAATCAGGTGAAGAATCAAGAAGAGAGTTAAAAGATACTGTTTGCGACCTATACGACAAACACGCACCTCAAATTGCAGATGCGAAAAAACAAGCTCTTGAATCTATTGATTTAATGAAATACAAACTTGAAAGACAATTCCGTAAACTTAACAACTCAGTAAAATCTAAAAAAATGCAAAAAGCAAAAGAATTAGAAGATTCTGAAAACGGAAATGAAAACGAATTTGATTACTAAAAATTAAACAAAAGGATAAGAAAAATGAGTATTGAATTATCACAAATAGTATTAAATAATGGATTAACATTTTTAGCATTAACAACTGCTGTATTCATTATTGTTATTGGATATTTCCTTGTAAAATTATTAAGAGATCTTTCCGAATTAACAAAAAATGCTAATGAAACATCCCTAATGATAAACACTGAATTAAAACCAACATTAAAAGAATTAAATGAAACTGTACATTCAATCAATTCAATATTACAAAGCACTGATGAAGGTGTTGGACAAGTAAAAACAGGGATTGAAAATGCTATAGCTAAAACAAAAACATTCTCTGAAAGCCTTTTAGGTGGATTCTTAAAAGGATTTATGACTGTATTTTCATTAATCAGAAAAAAATAAACTTTTAGGTAATGATTTTCATTTAATTCGGATTTACAATTATGTAAGACTAAACAAAGGAGAATAAAAATGTCAGTATCAAGATTTATTGCAGGTTTTGTTGTAGGTGGAGCTATCGGAGCTATAGCAGGAATTTTACTTGCACCAAAATCAGGTGAAGAAACAAGAAAAATATTAGCAGACACAGCACAAGATATGGCAAAAAGAGCTGATGAAACAGCTAGACAAATTCAAGTAAAAGCTGATGATGCAGTTTCTGATCTTCAAAGAAAAGGTGAAGAAATAAAAGAAAAACTTCAAGATTTAATTAGCAAACAAAAAGAAGCTAAATCTGAAGAACAGCCTAAAGCTGAAGCTCCTCAAGAAAACGCTGAAGAAAAAGCTGAATAAGTTATCAATATTCAAAATAAAAAAAAGACTGCTTTTGCAGTCTTTTTTTATTTAAAGCCCAGAAAATATACATCATTTACCCCTTGAAAAAATTTTAGTAAGTAATAAAATTAGATATAATTATTATTATAAAAATAGGAATAAATGAAACATGATAAAAACTGAATATATTGATAAAATAAAAGATTTTTTTACATCATCAAAATTTATAAAAGCAGTATATTTAATAGCATTTACAGTACTAATCACTGCAATTATAGCTTCACAAAATTTCTTTTTTCAAACAATCATAGAAAACGGAATTAGTAAAAAAGATATTATTGCACAAAAAACACTTACTGTAGTTGATGTAAAAAGAACAGAACAACACAAAAGAGAAGTTGCTCAAAAAGTAGAACCTATCCTTGTACCTGCAGAAGACGATTTTATCAAATCTAATTTAGAAACTATTGAAAATTCAGTTTTACAAATAAGAAAAAAATCATCAACAGAAAAAGAAAAAATTGATGAATTAAACATCTTATTTGACTTATCAGATAATCCTAAAAAAGATTTTATCCTAGACTTTTTATTACACGTAGATGAACCAAGCTTAAAAGAAGCTTTTGACAAAGCATCTTTGTCATTAGTAAACATTTTACAAATTGGTATCACTGAAAAAGACTATGAAAAAGATAATATCACAACTCTAATTCAAAATAACTTAGTTAATAATGTATCAAAAAGACAAGTATCTATTATTACAGCATTATTAGAACAAGTAATTGTACCTAATCTTGTAGTTGATGAAGCTGCTACTGAAATTGCAAAAATGAATGCTCAAGATTCAGTAAAACCTTATAAAATCACATTCCAAAAAGGTGAAAAAATCGTATTTGAAGGCGAACCTGTAACAAGATTAAAAAGAGATGCTCTAAGAGAAGCCGGTTATAACGTGTATGAATTAAATTGGCAAGGTATTTTGTCTATATACATACTTGTACTATTGGTAACTCTAATATTCATATCCTATTTAAAAGTATTTGAAAAACAATTTATCGAACCAAGATATATGGCACTTACCGGAATGATTGTAGCTTTAACATGTATAACTGCGATAATATTACCAACAGGTTTTTCGCCATATATATTACCAATACCTGGGGTCGTAATTATATCTGCAATATTCCTAAATCCTAGAATTTCGTTCCTGACATCTATGTTATTACTATTTATATTAACAGTCGGAATGCAATATGATACTCAATTTATTATAGTTTTTGCAATATTGTCATTAATTGGAATGATTACAATATCAAAAATTCGTTATACAAGAAGATTTGACCTTATCAAAGTTGGATTTAATCTAGGGATAGCAGGGGTTTTAATCTTGCTCAGCCTTTACTTTATTGATAAATGCCTAATCGATATAGATAACTACATGATATTAAAAAATTGTGGTTACATATTCCTAAATGGATTACTTAACTCAATTATCGTACTAGGAGCATCTCCTTTATTAGAAAGCACATTCCATATAATAACACCTTATGGACTTGCAGAACTAGGAGATCATAACCAACCATTATTAAAAAGATTACAAATGGAAGCACCTGGAACATATCATCATAGTCTTATGGTTTCAACACTTTGCGAAGCTGCAGCAGAAGCAGTTGGTGCAAACCCAATATTAGCAAGAGTGGGTGCATTTTATCATGATATCGGGAAATTAAAAAGACCATTATTCTTTGTAGAAAATCAATCATATTTTAGTATAGAAAACCCACACAATAAACTTAATCCAAGATTAAGTAAAATGGTAATCACAGCACACCCTAAAGATGGTCTTGAAATAGCTAAAAAGAACGGATTACCAAGTGTAATTTGCGATTTCATAATGCAACACCACGGAGAAGGTTTAGCAAAATACTTCTATAATCAAGCTGTCCAAGAAGAAGGTGTTGAAAATGTTAAAGAAGAACAATTCCGTTACCCTGGACCAAAACCAAACTCTAAAGAAACAGCAATTTTAATGCTTGCTGATGCTGTAGAATCAGCAGTTAGAGCAATGAAAGGTGCAACCTCAGATGAAATTGAAACAATTATTGATAAAATAATTGTTGAAAGATTAAATGACGGTCAACTTGCAGATAGTCCATTAACATTAAAAGACCTAAAAGTTATAGCAATGACATTCAGCAGAATTCTAAGAGGTATGCAACATAACAGAATTAAATATCAAGAAAATATCGCTGAAGAATTTGCAAAAAATAAAATTGAAATTCCAAACAAAGCATATGATGAAGATCTTGAGAAAAAAATTAAAGAATTGGAAAGTTCAAAACAAATAAAAGAAAAAAATTTAACAGAAGATACAAACATAAATAAAGATATAAATAAAGACTTATGATAAATTACAACATAGATATAGAAAACCAATACAATAGCTGGGATGTTGATATAGATAAATATACAAAAATCACAAAAGATATTTTAGAATTTTATTTACAGCAACCGGAAATATCAGCTCATTGTTGTCTTAACAATTTAGAATACAAAACAATCTCTTTCGATATTTTATTTTGCGACCAAAACACCACCCACGAAATAAATAAAGAATATCGTCACAAAGACTATCCTGCAGATATTATAACCTTTGCAGTGTTTGCAGATTCTCCTGAAACTGAAAGGTTTATCCTTGATTTTGAAATTAATCTGGGAGAGGTTATAATAGCATTAGATAAAATTGAAGAAGAAGCAATAAAAAAAGGAATATCAAAAGACACAGAATTAACATTTCTAATAAGTCACGGGATAATGCACCTATTAGGCTTTGACCATCAAACAGAGGACGAATTCAATTTTGTCGTAAAAAATCAAAAATTAGCATTAAAAAGTATGGGAATAGATTATGACAAAATATAAAAAACAAAATTTCGCAAGCACATTTAAAAACGCAAGAAAAGGTATGCGACTAACACTAAAAAGCGAAAGGAATATTCGTATTCACTTATTTGTAGCGACATTAGTACTAATTACAGCATACTGTTTCAATTTTTCAATAACCAAATTCTGTATCTTATTTTTAACCATCGCAAGTGTAATTTCTGCAGAAATGTTCAATTCTGCAATAGAATTTTCACTTGATGCAATCTTTCATAACAAATACTCAAGAATGGTAGGAATGGCAAAAGATATAGCCGCAGGAGCAGTAATGGTTGTTACAATAACAGCTGTTATGATTGGAGTAATGTTATTTGCACCAGCATTTATAAGCTTGTTGAAATAACAATACAAAAAGGGCTCTTACAAATGTAAGAACCCAAAACCTTTTACCAAATTGTATATATCTTAAAAACAGAAATTAATTATTGCTTAATACTAAACGAAAAGTTGCAAGATTTTTTATTGATAACATTGCATGTTTGTTATGTTGTTCTTCAGAAATATTAAAAATTCTAATAATTCTTTGAATTTCAGCCAAATCTTTATATGATTCAATCTTGTACACATTATTGATTGGATCTGCAACCACTGACATCAATGTATTTAATTCCTGTTCTTTCATTACCGTATCCTCTTTCCTATATACTCTTATATAAAGTATTTTTTTTTTAGAGAATTGCTTTTTTTATTTAAATCTTGTTAACAACTCTTAACATTATAAAAACATGCAATCAAGCCAGATAGTCAACAACATTAGCACGAAAACTATTATTAGCATTAGGATGAACCAAACTATAAGGACCGCCTGAATATATAGCATCGGCAAAACTAAATGAAGAAGCTTCAAAAGTCTTCGTTTGAACATTTAAAGGATTATGAGTTTCAGATAACAACCTGTAAAAAGCAATGCCACGAGATGGATTAGTATTATTATAATCCATAACTTTGCCAACAGGCATAGTTGAGTTTGATGCAGAGTAAATGTAAGCCATATCCTTTATCCCTATATTAATATTATAAACTATGTTTAACAAAAATTAAAGCCTATAAAAAAAGATTACCGAAAATCGGTAATCTTTTTCATATTTTTATAAAATTACTAAAACCAATCGCAAGAATCATTTGAACATAAAATATTACTCAAATCTGAAATAGTTTCTGTTCTAGTCATTTCATAAGTTACAGGAGTAATTGAAATTTTATTATTTCTAACAGCTGCCAAATCAGTTTTAGCGTCCTGAGGTTCAGTAATTAATTCCCCAGCCATCCAATAATAAACCTTTCCTCTTGGATCAACCCTTTTTTCATAAGCATCAGTAAACATTTTGCGTCCAAGTTCAGTAATAGAAACACCTGCAATATCATCAGCATCTAACTTAGGCACATTTACATTCAAAATACATTTTTTAGGGAATTGAAAACTTTTTAACTTTTCTAATAGCGCTGCAACAAATTTTGCTGTATATTTAAAGTCTTCATATTCTGCGCTCATACTAGCTAATGAAACTGCAATACTAGGAACACCCAACATTGCACCTTCCATAGCACAACTTACTGTTCCTGAATATAAAATATCAGCACCAAGATTTGGTCCATGATTAATACCTGAAATTACAAAATCAGGCTGCTCTTCCGGACTTAAAATTGCACTAATACCAATTTTTACGCAATCTCCGGGAGTACCTGTTGTAACCCAAGTTCTTTTAGCACCACTTTTGCTACCATCAAGTTCTTCAACTCTCAATGGTGTATGTAAAGTCAAAGAATGTCCCGCAGCACTTCTTTCTCTATCAGGAGCAATAACATAAACATTATGCATCTTTGATAACTCTTCAGTTAAAGCTCTTATACCATTTGCAGCAATACCATCATCGTTTGAAATTAAAATATTCATAATATCCCTTCTATTTTAAAAACTCACTAATAACATACCAACAGTATAAATCAGTAAACAAAAATTTTCAGTATATTAAGTATTATTACAATCAATATCAAAAATATAGCAACTTTATATACAAAAAAAACTTTATATATATGTAAACACGAGGACGTGCTTAATTGAGGAATCAAAAACAGACTTAAGCACACACTTCACACTTCACTATTACGAGGAATGAAACAAAGATTACATTCCAAGAGCCTTTAATTATTAAGGGCTCTTTTTTTTGAGGCAAAATTATACAAGAACAAATTACTTAACTTGTTCAACAACATAAACTTCGGCCAATTTACCTGATTTATTATTTTTAAATCTTATAACTTTTTGTACAGGCTCTTTTGGTTTAAATTCATCTTTTTGATAAGCGTACAAAAATTTCATAAATTCTTTGCTGTACATAACACTCCTTCACGCAATAAAATGCTTGAAACCTTCACACATATATATAAAAACATATTTACCACAAATATTGCTATTTTTAAACAAATTGTTACAAAGTTAGTAGTACAAATATTACCCGAGTGAATAAGTAGTTTTACTAATGTTTTAAACGCTGTCAAAAGTACATAATCTGGTATAAGTTTGTTTTTTAAATAAAACTTTTGTTTATTTTAAACAAAACTCATAAAAACAAGGAGGTAAAAATGTCAATTAAAAAACTAACTATGGCAGCTGCGATT
>CALUYT010000013.1 GCA_944325085.1 Candidatus Gastranaerophilales bacterium
ATCGAAAAATCTTAAAATTAGCCGGAGTAAAGCAGATAAGATTTCACGACTTGCGGCATACATACGCAAGTCTTTTAATATCAAAAGATTTGAATATTAAATACATCCAAAAACAAATGGGGCATTCATCTTTTGAAGTTACCATGAATACCTATGCGCATCTTATGCCCGAAGTTTATGAAAAAAGTAAGCAGGCCATTGATACATTGATTTAAAATCAATGCTAAAATTTCTTGGGAACAATTTGGGAACAATTAACCATTATTTGACTAAAAAAGAGAGTTTCAATTTTCTTGAAACCCTCTTTTGATAAATGGTTGCGGGAGCTGGATTTGAACCAACGACCTTCGGGTTATGAGCCCGACGAGCTACCAGACTGCTCCATCCCGCGATATTATCGCTTACAACTCATTATTAAACGCTAAAAAATAAAAATCAACCCTTTTTATTTTTATATTTTTTATTTTAAATTCTTTGCAATTAAATACAATGTTTTTATTTTTTCATAACTGCTTGCATCTATTATAGATTTTAATCGCTCTTTTAAAACTGTTTCTTGTTGTAAATAATCATTATCAAATAAATCTTGAATACTACAACCAAATACATTTGATAATTTATTTAATGTACTAAGTTTTGGAAAAGATAAACCCCTTTCTATCATTGAAACTTGACGCTGAGTTATATCTAATTTTGCACTCAAATCCTCTTGAGATAACAAAACTCTCTCCCTATATTCTTTTACTTTTTTCCCAAAAACTTTTTTTATATCTTCATCATTCATTAATTTGCTCCAAAATTTATTATAAAAATTATTTTTCACAAATTAAACATTGTTTTATATTGTTTTATTTATCTATTTATGATATTTAAAATTGTATTATATGATATTAAATATCATTTATACAAACAAAAGCATCATTAAATATCTTATATAAGGGGTTAATTATGGACAACGTACAAATTTCTATTATTATTCCAATTTTCAATTCGGAAAAATATCTAAAACGATGTTTAGATAGTCTGACAAATCAAACATTTAAAGATATAGAAATAATTTGTATTAATGATGGATCAACAGATAATTCCCTAAAAATTTTAGAAAATTATAAAAACATTGATGATAGAATAAAAATTATCAATCAAAATAATCAAGGTCAATCTGTTGCCAGAAATGTTGGGATTAAAGTAGCTACAGGAAAATATATTGCTTTTGTAGATGCTGATGATTGGGTTGATAAAGATTTTTTTGAAAAACTTTATGACGCTGCAGAAAAAAACAATTGTGATATAGCGGTCGGAGGAATAATCAGACTTCACAAATTCAATAAAAAATTCCACTTAAAATTTGACCAAGAAATAATTACTGAAGACGTTAATAAAAAATTTGAAATATGCGATGTTCCTGAATTATCTTACGTTTGGAACAAAATATATAAAAAAGAAGCTTTTATAAAAAACAATCTAAAGTTTGAAGAAGGTATATTTTATGAAGATGTAATCTTAACTCCAGAAATCTTATACACTCTAGGTAAGCTTATTGCAGTACCCGGAACATACTATTATTACTGGAGAAGTTCAAATTCTACAGTTACTCAAAGATCAAATAAAGCAAATAAAGATTCTATTTACGCACATAACAAAGCTAAAAACTATATATCAGAACACAACATAGATATATCAACTCATGAACCTATTACAAAAAGATACAAAATTTTAGGCATGACAATTTTAAAAATAAGACAAAAAGGTAATAAAAAAACAACATCTCTTTTCAATATTATAAAATGGTAATTTTTAAACTTAATTTTATAGAATAACAACCTATACCAGTTAGGTAATAAAAATTAAAAATATTTAGTTTAGAGTATTCATATGAAAAAACTAACTTCTATATTTTTAATATTATTAATTTTGTGTAGTCTTACACCAATCAAAGTATTTGCACAAGAAGTGCAAAATTATGATTGTGAATGTATAAAAGCAACTGAAGCACTTGCTCAAACACATTCAAAAGCCCCTTGCAATCATGTAAACATTACAGATAATTACTATATACTAGCAAAAGGTGATGTAATAAAAATCGCTTTTGAATGCAAATTTCTATCAGAATGTGCAAAAGAAGGAGATTGCTTAACCTTTTATATCCCAAAAGATATCTGTACATCTTGCGGAACTCTTATTTTACCTATGGGAACAAAACTCACAGGTTACATAAGAGGTATCAGTAAACAAAAAAAATTAAATAAAAATGCCAGAGTTTACGTAAGCATAACCAAGCTAATCTTACCTGACAATACAGAATTAGATATCAAAGCAAAACCATTTTCAAAAGATTTTTCCCTTGTTGAAAACGGTTGGATGACAGCAGGAAAACTTGCAGCATCTACAATTGGACTAGGTGCAATAGGTACAGGCGCAGGAGCAGGCTTAGCATTCATTCCAAAGCCACATAAAATAGCAGTAGGTGCCGCCGCAATCGGGCTTCCTGTAGGTTGTTTTATTGGTCTTATGACTGGACTATTAACACCCGGACTAAAATATCATGCAAAAGCAGGTGAAGAAATTTACATAATTCTTTGCGATAACCTTTGTATTCCTAAATGTAATATCAAAGAATTTTAATTGCCATCATACCATTCAACATTTCTTGTTGCATACATAATTGCAGCAATTATCACAAACAAGATAAAACTTCCGATTAATAATGAAAGATCTTGTATAACCAACAATGTATATAAGAAGGTATATAGCAATAACATAACAACTGTAATTAATATGGTAAATTTCAAATTTTCTTTTTTAGTTAATACAAAATATGTATATAAAGAAATCAAACCAACCGTAAATAATACTGCAATGATATAAGCATAAATAAACGGTAAAAATTCCGATACAGATGTTAATAATAAATAAAATATCAATAATGCGCCACCCATAAGCATATATTGAATTGGGTGAATTAATGTACTTTTATCTGAAGTTATTTCAAATACATAATAAGCAACAAAAGTCAGTAACAAAAATAAAAACGCATACTTAACTGACCTATCAGCCATTCTATAATTATCCACAGGAGTAAGCAATGATACTGAAACTTTTGCAATTCCATCATCTTGAATATAATACTGATTTTCTAGTTCATTTTTATTTTCAGACTTTAAAGTAGCTATCTTTGGAATTGACCACTCTGCTGAAAAATCTTTATTTGTAATCTTACGTTTTGCAGGTAAAAAATTACCTTCAAAACTTGGATCTTTCCAATTTCCGACAATAGATATTTTGCTTATTGTTCCTGACGGAACAACAGATAATTTATTTAATCCTCTTAATTTATACTGAATTTCAAAAGGTATTCTATCAGAATTAGTTGTCAGATATTTTACATAAACATTATCATCAACCGGCTTAAATGTTTCATTTAAAACTTGAAACTTTGGAGCTTCGATAAACCCTTTAGAATCAGTAACATCAA
Organism: Candidatus Gastranaerophilales bacterium; assembly: GCA_944325085.1. Lineage (GTDB taxonomy): Bacteria > Cyanobacteriota > Vampirovibrionia > Gastranaerophilales > Gastranaerophilaceae > Zag111. The sequence continues at coordinate 3,476 of CALUYT010000013.1, forward strand.
ATGATAATTCTGATTTAATATTCCTTAAATTTCTATATGTATTTTTAAATTCTCCCTTTGCAATTACATCAGCGGTATAAACAGGGACCTTAAATATTCCTTTTTGCCTAATTTCAGTTTTTATATTTACTTTTACATTATATTCTCCAAGACTAAGCTCTTGTTTTGGATTTTTCTTATCTTTCCCAATTGTCAAAAACATTTTAGGAGCATTCAAAACCTGAGATTTTGCCCAAGACTGCTCAATATTTTTTACAGCCTCATCTTTATAATTTTCCCTATCATTTATAATTCCAAATAAAAATGCAATAGGAATTAACAATATAATCAATGAGAATAATATTACATAAAATTTTTTTAATTTACTGTTTAAAATTTTACCCTCAGCCATAAAAACCTCCTAAATAAATATGTAATATTATTACCTTATTTTAATGTATTTATCAATATAAAATTAAAAAATTTTAACCCTTTATAGCACCCCAAGCTTTTACATCCCCGCGTTCATATCTAATTAAATAATATCCACCGGCAGGAACATACTCGATTGTAGCTTCTTGGTAAATATCTTTTTCAGGATTTACAGGAGGCATACCTTTTTTGGCACGTTTTGCATTAGTTTTAGCTATTTCCTTTTTTTCTTTTTTTTCTTTCTTCAAGGCTTTTTTGTCTTTAACTACAGCATAAGTTGACATATCAATATCAACTTTGAATACAGGAATTATAGCTATAGGCTTTTTAGATTGCATTAGAATAAAGAAATTTCTTTCATCAGAAAGAGCCAATTCATAATGTCCGGGAGGTATTTTATTACCCTTTCCGTCACTTATCTCATCAACTATAGATAATGTAGGATATGAGGATTCTCTTAGAGAATATCTATAAATTGCCTGAGTTCCATCAACTAAACCTGCTGTAATCTGAGGTTCTACAGGATAAACCCTATTTTCAGATTGCATCATTATATTTTCAACATACATACCCTCAAGCACTTAAACTCTCCCCAATAAATACTTTATGCTTGATTTTATTTCTCCAAAAGACTTATCCAAAGCCTTTTCACTTCCAACAAACACTAATGACATATATTTTTGAGAATTTCCAACCAAATTTTCTTTTAATAAAAGTCTATAACTTTCTCGCATCAAACGTTTTAATCTATTACGCTTGACAGCTCGCTTATGAACCTTTTTACTTACAACAAAACCAACCTTTGTAGGATATTCATCTTTTTTCAAAATACCCGCAAACAAAGTTACTCCACCCGTATGGGAGGAGTTTTTAACTTTATATGTAGCTTTAAAAGCTGATCTTTTTTTTAATCTATACTGCTTTGGTAACATTTTGACTCCGTATTCTGCTAATCGCTTAAACGGGTCTGAGTTTTAATTAACAATAAAAATTAATTTAAACGTCGCCCTCAGCTTTTGATATACTAAGCACGTTTTTTAGCAGTGATAGAAACTTTATGACGACCACGAGCTCTACGTCTGTTGATAACTTCTCTACCGCCCGGTGTTGACATTCTTGCTCTGAAACCGCTTACATTTTGTCTTTTTCTTTTTGTTCCTTCTAGTGTACGTCTCATAATCTTTATTTCCTTTTACTATTTATCATCGTATAATTCAAATGTTATAGTAAAAAAAGTAAATAGTCAACAAATAGAATACCCAAGATTAATTATTATGAAGTACCAAGCTTACATTTTAAGCTATTTTAAATTAAAAATGCATATCAAAACTTGGATTTCTTCCATTTACACGTTCATCTTCAATACGCATAGCTGAACCGATTGTAAAATTCTGAGCATTCGTTTTACTAATTTCAAAAGCTACATCACCATTAAACACAGATTCATTTTCTTCTAAAAATTCAAATAATGGTGCAGCAGGAGATTTAACAAGTTCTTCTAATGTTTCACCTGCTTGCTGCAATGTTCTTTCAGGAACTCTTACGTTCATCCCAAAAGGTTTATACGGTCTGTTAAATGTGAAATTTGAATCTGACATTTTATATTCCTCTAACTTAAGATTACTCATGTTATCGGACATTTTTCTCAAAAATTTAATTTTAAATGTAATTTTATTAACTTATGTTAATAAATAATCCGCTTTAATTATGTTATTATTTAGATATGAAAGCATTAAAAGATTTTGAAAACGAACTGAATAAATGCTCAAAATGCGGATTATGTGAACCTGCTTGCCCTTTATTTAAAATTACTCCAAACGATTGCGTTGCAAGCAAGGGAAAATTCATTATGCTTCACGGGGTAACAAAAGGGGATTTAAAGCTTTCAAAAAACATAAACAAATATCTTGATATGTGTTTAAGATGCGGGAAATGTAATCACTTGTGCCCAAGTAACATTGATATCAGACAAATTTTAAATGCCGCGAAATATGAATATATGAAAAACTCTTTCTGGGGCCATTTTATATTCCTATTAGAAAGCAAATATATATTTAACAACATCATAAGGTTAATATCTAATCTTACAAATTGCTTCAGACCAAAATTTAAACAATCTTCAAACAACACAACAACCGTTTTATATTTCAAAGGTTGTGTAAATCAAATGTTTCCAAACACAGACAGATACTTATATAAAATTTTTAAAAACGCACCAATAAATATAATAACAGAAGATTTTGACTGCTGTGGACTTCCACTTTTATCAGATGGAAATATGGAAAGATTTATAAACGCTGCAGAATATAATACAAAACTAATAAACAAAAATAAATATGACTATCTGATTACAGACTGCGCAAGCTGCCAACATACAATAAACGAATACCCAAAATATATAAATGAAACAGTTGTCCCAGCAGAAAAATCAATAAATTGGGGAGATTTAATTGCAGCAAAAAATATTCATTTCAAATTTAACAAACCAATTAAAGTAACATTCCACAAACCTTGTCACCTTGATAATGACAACTTTTTACATCATATTTTAAAAAATTGTGAAAATGTTGAATATATTGAAATGAATAATTACGATGACTGTTGTGGTTTTGCAGGAAGTTTTTCTATAAAAAATTTCAAAACATTTAATAAAATTGCAAAAGAGAAAGCAAATAATATTATTAACACCAAAGCCGACTATGTTATTACAACTTGTCCAGGGTGCATTTTAGGTTTAAAACACGGATTAAATTTAACTCACAAAAATATAAAAGTTTTAAGCCTATTAGAATTCTTAGCAAAAGCTGACGAAATAACCTACTAAAAGTTTACTCATATCTTAAAGCATCAATAGGATTTAACAAAGAAGCTTTATATGCAGGATAATACCCAAAACCTATACCAATTGCAGCTGAAAACCCAAGTGACAACAATATAGACGGCAATGTAATCGCAATATTCATGCCGGCAAGCGCGTGCAATATGTACGAACCTATAATACCTATTACCACACCTAACAAACCTCCTGACATAGAAAGTAAAAAGGATTCTAATAAAAATTGAATACGTATATCAGAAGCTTTTGCCCCAATTGCCATTCTAATACCAATTTCTTTTGTTCGTTCAGTAACAGATACCAGCATAATATTCATAATACCAATACCGCCAACAATTAACGATACCCCTGCAATAGCACCTAATAACAATGACATAGTTTTAGTTGTAGATTTAATTGTTTCTTGCATTTCTGCCAAATTTCTAATCTCAAAATCATTTTCTTGAGTTTTACCAATATTATGTCTAATTTGCAAAAGATCAGTTATTTCATCATAAGCCAAAGATATAGTATCTTCACCTTGAGCCTTTACGGCAATCATTCTGACTGAACCAGGAAATTCCGTACCAAAAACTTTTCTTTGAGCAGTTGTTATAGGAATAAATACCATATCATCTTGGTCTTCTCCCATTCCGCTTGAACCTTTTGTTTTTAACAATCCAACAATTTTGAACGGAACATTTCCAATTCTTATAGTTTTATTTAAAGGATCGACATCCCCGAACAACTCAGTTGCAACAGTTTGACCAATAACAGCAACTTTTGTACTGTTTTTATTATCTTCAGGCAAAAAGCCTCTACCTTCCTGAATTTCATAATTTCTTATTCTGAAATAAGGATTTGTAGTACCGCCAACAGTAGTTGACCAGTTTTGATTACCGTAAGTCAATTGTTGGGTTTGAGAAGCATACGGCGCGACAGCTAAAACCCCACGACACTTTTGTTCTATTGCTTCAGCATCTTTTAATGTAAGAGTTGGACGTGTTCCTGTACCCATTCTAACACCTGCCGACTTGGCTGAGGCTGAACGAACCATTAGAAGGTTACTTCCCATCGCTTCCATCTCTTTAGCTATTTTTATACTTGCTCCAGAACCAACTGCAAGCATTATAATTACCGCACTTACACCAATTATAATACCTAAGCTTGTAAGCATTGATCTCATTTTATTTATTCTCAATGACACTGTTGCCATTTTTAATATTGATTTAAAATCTAGCATATTTCCTCTTATGTTTCTCTTGTCCTATGACTTAACCAAACATCTTTTGGTTCATCAAGAATAATATTTCCATCTTTAAACTTTACAACACGCTTAGTGTATTCTGCAATATCTGGTTCATGAGTAACTAAAACTATAGTTTTACCCATTTCTTCGTTTAATCGTATAAAAAATTCCATTACCTCGATACTTGTTTTTGTATCCAAATTTCCAGTAGGTTCATCTGCCAAAATCAAAGGAGCATCATTTACGATAGCTCTTGCAATAGCTACACGTTGTTGCTGACCTCCTGACATTTGATTTGGCATATGATCTTCTCGTTTTTCAAGACCGACAATTTTTAAAGCCCATCTGGCTCTTTCAATACGTTCTTCCTCCGGTATTCCCTTGTAAATCATAGGCAAACATACATTATCCAATGCTGATGTTCTTGAAATCAAATTAAACCCTTGAAAAATAAAACCTAATTTCTCACATCTAACCATAGCCAAACTATCAGGATCAAGATGAATCATATCTTCACCATCTAAATAATAACTGCCTGAAGTTGGTTTATCTAAAGTTCCCAGCATATTCATAAATGTTGATTTTCCGGATCCTGAAGCACCCATTATCGCAACAAACTCTCCTTTTTTAACATTTAAAGATACATCGTTTAAGGCGTTAAACGAATCTTCACCTGTTTGGTATGTTTTGATTGCATTTTTTACTTCTATTAAATCCATTGATAACCTTTATTTATTTTAATATGCCACAAATTAACAAACACTTGCACGATTAAAACATTCCAGGAGGTCCACCACGTCTGCGTCCACCACCTGAAGCATTTGCTGAAACATTTTTCATTTTCTTTCCACCGGTAGAACCTATGATAACCTTATCGCCAAGTTTTAATTTTGAAGAAATAACTTCAACATTTGTATCGTCACTTGCACCTTCTTTAATATCTATTCTCAAAGGTTTATTATTTTCCAATATCCAAATGCCTTGGTTTTTATATTTTTGCCCATTAGTATTTGGTGTATATTTTAAAGCTATAGTCGGTGCACACATTACATCTTTACTTTTTTTAGTAATAATAGAAACATTAGCTGTCATTCCAGGTTTCAATTTTAAATCTTCATTACTTACACTAACAATAACAGTATAAGTAACAACATTTGATGTAACAGTTGAATCCAAACGAACCTGAGTTACTTTTCCATAAAAAACACTATCCGGATAACCGTCTAAAGTATATTCTACTTCTTGACCTTCTTTTACCTGCCCAATATCCGCTTCAGAAACATTTACTTCTATCTGCATCTTGGTTAAATCTTGTGCAATAGTAAATAATTCTGGAGCCTGAAAACTAGCTGCAACCGGCTGACCTACATCTATATCTCTTGATATTATTGTACCGTCAACAGGAGCAATAATTTTTGTATAACCTAAATTTGTCATTGCAGTATTATAATTAGCACGAGCCTGAGCAATTGAAGCTTTTTGGGCACCTATAGAAGCCTTTTTAGCTAAATAATCACTTTCTGCCTGGTCTAATTCACTTCTTGCTATAAAATTTTTTGCATACAAATTTTTATATCTATTGTATGTTTTTTGAGCCATAATCATTTCAGCATTCAATTTTGCAAGATTTGCTTCCGCATTGTTTATCTGCGCTAAATTTTGATCTACTGAAGCCTGAAAATTTGCAGGGTCTATTTGCGCAAGAGGTTGACCTTTTTTCACTTCTGAATTGTAATCAACATAAATTTCTTTCATCAACCCAGACACTGTTGAACCAACACTAACAGTATTAACAGGATTAATAGTTCCTGAAGCTTCTACAATATCTGTAATTGTACATTTTGAAAGTTTTTGTGTTTGATAAACAACTTTTATAGAATTATAGTAAGCAATACCCCAAACACATACTATCACTAATACCACTAATGATATAATGATTTTTTTGTTCATATATTTACTTGTAAGCTCTTTGATATTCATATTAATTTCCTTCTAACGTTATTGTAACTTCCTGAGGAAGCGCAATAGCATTTTCTAAATTGGCTCTTGCTACATTATATTTATAAATTGTTTCTATATAAGATCTTTGTGCATTATTATAATTAACTTTTGCATCTTGTAATTGTATATAATCACCCAAACCTACATAATATCTACCTTCAGCTAATTCAAAGTTTTCTAATGTTTGTCGAACTTTTACTGCCAATAAAGGTATTTGTTTTTCAATTTCTATCATATTTATATAGGCATTTTGGACTTCAAAATATATATCTTTATTCAATTGATTTAATGAATTTTCTGCAATATCTACTTGAAATTTTGCAGCATCAACTTGAGATTTTTGATTCATTATATTTACAGAGCTTGAAAGATTAACACCTACATTAAATGAATTTGTTGAATTGGTATTTCTAAACCCGTAACCTGCAGTTGCAGAAAGTTCAGGATAGTAATTTCTTTTTACAAACAATAAATTTTCTTTAACAGCATCTAATGTAGAATTATAAGCCTTTAAGTCAGCTCTATTTTCATATGCCATTTTTATACATTCTTCAAAATTATAAGGAAAATCATTTAACTTATAATTTGTAAGAACTTCTAATTTTTGAACTGATGTAATTAATTTTGCATCATTAACACTCACAGGTAATTCACTTGATTCTTTTTTTCTTGTTTTGGATATATTTGTCAAATTAACCGGAGCATAATCATTATCTATATTAAAACCTTCTGTACTGGATATAGAATATACGGGCGCATCTGATACATACATTGCGTTATTCAAATTTACTAAAGCATTTTTATAAGCTTTACTTGATTCAATTAATTGAATTTTTGAATCACTCAATGTTACTTCAGCATTAACCAAATCAATTTTTGATTTTACACCTTCTTCAAAATAAGCTTTTGTTCTCAAATAATTACGTTCATTTATATCTACATAAGCTCTATTTATAGCTACAGTAGCTCTTGCGGCTAATACTTCATAATACCTTTGTTTAACATTAAATGTAGTTTCTCTTACCGCATTTTCAAAATAAAACTTATCTGCAATCAAATAAAATTTCTGCATACGAATATGTGCATTGGTTCTGCCAAAATTCCACAAAAGCTGATTTAACGTAGCTTGTACAGTATAAGCATTAGTATTTGTTGCAGCCATCATTCTGCCGCTTGAATTGACATCATTATATGTGTAACCTGTACTTACACCAACAGTTGGAAAAAATTCTGACCTTGCAATATTTACATTAGCTTTAGAAATACCATAATTGTATCTGGCATTTCTTATCTCAGGATTATTATTTAACGCAATAGAAATACAATCATTCAGAGTTAATATTGAGTCCTTTTGAATTTTTATATCCTCAATAGCTATTGCAGAATTTGTACATAACGCAATAAAACACAGAACAATAAATATCCGATTAAGCAACCGTTGCACTATTAAATCCTCATAAAAAATTTCTTATGTTTATTTAACGATTAGACCATAAATTTGTTCATTTTACCTCATATAAACGACCCAAAACAAGGCTATATCTTGCATAAAAAAAATACCCTATTGTATTATTGAAAATATTTTCTTTTGTTTAAAATAATATAGTATAATAACAAAAAAAGAAGAAGGAGAACCAATCAATGAATAAAAAATCTATTATAACAATTTTAGCAATACTTATAATTCCAATGTTAGCATTTTTTGGACTAACCTTTAACAAAGGTACTTCAACAATGGCAGAAGCTAATGGAAAACCTCAAATTATAAAATTTTCATCAACTATGTGCCTTGAATGTCAAGAATTAGAAAAAGTTTTTAAAGAAATCTTACCTAAATATCAAGACAAATTCGCTTACACTGAAATAATTGTAGATAGTCGCGATGATATGAAAAATAACATGATAAAAAAATATAATGTAACACTTGTCCCAACTGTTATAATGCTAAATTCTGATGGAACTCAATATAAAAGAATAGAATCAGCTATTCCAAAAGAAAAAATGGAAGAAATTCTTAAAGGACTAAAATAATGGATAGTTTAACACAATTATTTTCAACTCAACAAAGTATATATATTCTATTTGCAGCATCATTTCTTGGTGGATTACTATCATCAATTTCACCGTGTTCATTATCTATGCTTCCTTTGATAATTGGTTACATCGGTGGATATTCTGAAGCAAAACCGCTAAAAACATTAGTACAAATGATTTTCTTTGTTATAGGAACAGGTATTGTATTTTCTATACTTGGCGGAATTTGTGCTTTTACAGGTAAAATATTTGTAGGAAATCCTTACTTTGCACTAATCATAGCATCTGTAATTATGATTATGGGCCTAAAAATTCTTGATGTTATTGAATTTGATATACCTGTTGTAATTAAAGAAATTCCACAAAACAATATCAATAATGAATTTCTTTATCCTATAATCCTAGGTGCAGTTTTCGCTCTTATAGGAACTCCTTGTTCTACACCTATTTTAGCTAGTATAATGGCATTTGCATCTATTTCTGCAAAAATCAGTAATGCCGTTATAATGCTGTTTTTGTTTTCTATAGGTCAAGGATTAATTTTAATTCTAGCAGGCTTTTTAACTTCTAAATTAAAATCAAGCAAAAACTTTTATAAAATTTCTGAATATATTATGAAACTTAGTGGTATTTTATTAATCTTGGTTTCTATATATATTTTTTATAAGATTTTCGGTCCAATCCTTGTAAAATAAGCTTTTATATAGTATCATATAAGGGTAAATTATATTTTAAATATAATTTACTTGGATATATTTAAGGAGTAGGCAGAATGAAAACGATTGAAGGACAGCTGACCACAACAAATGAAGATAAATTTTGTATTATAATCTCAAGATTTAACGATTTTATAGGTGCTAAATTATTATCAGGTGCAATTGATGAATTAAAAAGACACGGAGTAAATCCTGATAACATAGATATTGTAAAAGTTCCTGGAGCTTTTGAAATTCCTGTAATAGCTTTAAAATGTGCAAAAACTAACAAATATAATGCAATCATAACACTAGGAGCTGTTATAAAAGGATCTACACCACATTTTGATTATGTATCAGCAGAAGTGTCAAAAGGTGTAGCTCAAGTAAGTTTACAAACAGGTGTTCCTGTTATATTTGGAGTTTTAACAACAGACAATATAGAACAAGCAATAGAAAGAGCTGGTACAAAAGCTGGAAATAAAGGTTCTGATGCTGCAAAAACTGCAATTGAAATGGCAAATTTAGTAAAATTAGTGTAAGTTCAAATTTCATAATAGGAATTTGAAAAGGAGTTTAATATGACAGAAGCAATCACCGAATACAGAAATGAAAACACCAAAGATATTGATCTTTTATCAACAATAGATATGGTTAGAAAAATGAATGAAGAAGACCAAATTGTTGCAAAAGTCGTAGGAGATGAAGCTGCCAATATTGCTACAGCCATAGATATTATTGCTAAAGCATTTTTAAAAGGTGGCCGTCTTTTTTATTTTGGAGCAGGTACATCTGGAAGACTTGGTATTTTAGATGCTTCTGAATGTCCGCCAACATTTAGTGTTGACCCATCTATGGTTCAAGGTATTATTGCAGGAGGACCAAAATCTTTTATCAATGCAGTTGAAGGAGCCGAAGATAATTTTGGAAACGGCAAAGAAGATGCAAAAGTTCTTACCGATAAAGATGTTTGTGTAGTTATTTCAGCAAGCGGTAATCCTAAATACTTATTAGGCGTGCTTGAACAAGCCGATGAAATTGGAGCCGCTACAATTGCTGTAACCTGCAATTCAAGAGGTATGATTGCTCAAGAAGCAGGTCATGTAATATGTGCGGAAGTTGGTCCTGAAGTTATAGCTGGATCTTCAAGACTAAAAGCCGGAACTGCCCAAAAAATGATTTTAAATATGTTAACAACCGGTGCTATGATTAAAATCGGTAAAACTTATGAAAACTTCATGATTGACCTTAAAGCAGTTAACGAAAAACTAAAAGATAGAGCAATCAGAATTGTTTCTCAAATTGCTAATGTTACAAATAGCGAAGCTCTAGCTTCTTTATTAAAATGTGATTGGGAAATAAAAACAGCTATAGTTATGATTATGCTAAAAACAGATACTGAAAATGCCAGACTAGAATTGAAAAAACACGCTGGCGTATTAAGAAAAATAATTAAAACAGAAGAAACAGCAGTATAAAGAAGGGAGTACGATAATGAAATTGACCATTCTTGGCGCAGGATGTTGGGGGCTTACTTTAGCTTGGTTATTAACAAACAACTTTGACAAAGTAACAGTTTGGGGTAGAGAACAAGATCTGTCTGAAGATTTGAAAAATAACAAACATTGTTCAAAACCATTAGAAGTTCAACTTGATGATAAAGTTGAAATAACATCAAACCTTGAATTGGCAATAAAAAATGCTGATATAATACTTTCAGTTGTTGCAACATCAGGAACTCGTGATGTATGTGAACATTTGAAAGAAGCAGGAATAAAATCTGAACAGATATTAGTTAATGCTTCAAAAGGTATCGAATTACCTTCTTTGATGAGAATGTCAGAAGTTATTAAAGACGTACTTCCTAATCAAAAACTAGCAATTTTGTCAGGACCAACCTTAGCTAAAGAAGTTTTACAAGGCAAACCAACTGCAGCTTGTGTTGCTTGCGAAGATCTAGAAACTGCAAAATTTGTACAACATGCCTGCAACGTACCAAATAAATTCAGATTATACACAAATACAGACGTTATAGGCGTTGAACTAGGTGGCAGTTTAAAAAACGTTATTGCAATAGCTTCAGGTTTTGCTCACACTATGGGACTTGGCGACAACTGCGCAGGTACATTATTAACAAGAGGTATGGCAGAAGTTGTTAGAGTAAGTATTCAATTAGGCGCAAACCCATCAACTTTATACGGACTTTCCGGTATGGGAGATTTAATTGCAACTTGTTCTTCTCCTATGTCTAGAAACTATACTGTTGGTTCTATGCTTGCTAAAGGCAAAAAAATCAATGATATTCTAGCTGAATTAGGTTCTGTTGCGGAAGGTGTTAAAACCTCAAAAGCAGTTTGTGAACTTGCAAAAAAATTAGATATTGAAGTACCTATTTCGAATGCAATTTATGAAGCTGTATATACAGACATAACACCTGAAGAACTATTATCAAAATTAATGAATAGAAAACTAAAAGAAGAAGAAAGATACGTATAATGAATTTTGCAGTAAGATATTTGAAAAATACATTTTATCCACTAAATGTCCCAGAAAATATTAAATTAGAAGATGGACAAATGGTTCTTGTCAGGACTGAAAAAGGAGAAGAAGCCCTAAAAGCTTTTCTTGTTAATTCAGAAGTTGAAAGAATTTGGAAAACCGCAAAAAATAAACCTGAACCTCTTCAATTAATAAGAATACTTAATCAAAAAGATTTAAAAACTCTTGAAGAAATCAAAAAAGAAGAAGTGGAAGCATTTTTCAAATGTCAGGCTCTTGTAAAACAACATAACCTTGTTATGAATTTAGTACAATGCAGAATTACCTTTGATAAAAGGAAAATTACATTTTACTATACAGCTCCGGAAAGAGTTGATTTTAGAGGTCTATTAAAAGATCTTACACAAACTTTTACCAGAGTTAGAATTGATTTAAGACATATCGGTGTTAGAGATGAAACCTCAATATTGGAAGGGGTTGGAATTTGTGGACAACCATTTTGTTGTTCAAGCTTTTTGAGAAAATTTGCAACCATTAATGTTAAATTAGCAAAAGATCAAGGTATGCCTATTGCGCCAGGTAAAATTTCAGGTACCTGCGGAAGACTTTTATGTTGTCTAACCTATGAATATTCTAACTACATAGAAGCTGCAAAAGGTATGCCTCCTATTGGATCTTCTGTTATGACAACTGAGGGTTTAGGCAAAGTTTGTTATTTACAATTCCTAAGCGGTAAAGTTGCTGTAAAACTTGAAGACGGAAAAACCAAAGAATTTGATAAAAATGATATTGAAATGGTTGATGCTGATGTCAATGTAGAAATAGATATTCCTGCAATCAATACCTATGACGAAGAAGATAGCTCAAATATTGATATCAAACAATTAGAAGATGATAAAAATAGTTCAACCGGTAATATCTAAAACTAAATTATTTCACACAAAAAAAAGACCGCTATTAAATTTAATAACGGTCTTTTTATTATCTCATCTTATACAAATCAAAGCATTATTGTTGATTTTCGTGCTCTTGATTATCCATATTAGCTTCAGCTGAAGCTTCATCTTCATGATAGTTTTCATCTGCCTCAGTAATCTCAAATTCAGATTCGCCTTCTTCATTTGCCTCATCTTCCTGAGCATTTTCATCTTCATTAGAAACTTCATCTTCTGCATTTTCATCAGAACCTTCTGAATTATCTTCATTATCCTCCTCAGAAGTTTCATCATCTTCATTTGAATCTTCTTTACTCAAAGCCTCTTCAATTTCAGCTTCATCTTTGGCTCTGATTACAGGTATTGATAACATCAAAGCCATTTGATTACCTTCTTGATCAAAATTTAATTCTAACGCATCTTTATCCATTTCAACATATTTTGAAAGAAGTTCAACAAGTTCTCTTCTCATACGTTGTAATAATTCAGGCGTAAGATTTGTTCTATCTTGCATCAAAACTACACGTAATCTGTTTCTTGCAACATCTTTTGCATTAATTTCTTCAGATTCAGTTTGCTTAAATAAATTTAAAATTCTATTACATAATTCTTTAAAAATATTATCGCTCATTTTACTTCTCCTTACCTATAAGGTGTGAGAAGAATTTCTTAACCTTAGTAACAACACTTGTTTCTTTTTCTAAGTCTAAGAAAGGAACTTCGTTACCCATTATTCTTTGTGCAACATTTCTGTAAGCTTGACCTGCTAAAGATTTATCTTCATTAACAATTGGTTCACCTTTGTTAGTAGATGTAATAATACCTGTATCTTCAGGAATTATACCAATTAAATCAGCTGAAAGAATTTCTACAACATCGTCAACACTCATCATATCGTTAGATTTGATAAGATTTGGTCTTACTCTGTTTAATAACAATTTATAAGATTTAATTTCTTCTTTTGCTTCTAACAATCCGATAATTCTATCAGCATCACGAACTGCAGACATTTCAGGAGTTGTTACAACAATAGCTTCTGTAGCACCTGCTACTGCGTTTTGGAAACCTTGTTCAATACCTGCAGGACAATCAACCAATATAAAGTCAAAATCTTTTTTCAATTTTTCACAAATATCTTTTAATTGTTCTTCAGTTACAGCTGATTTATCTCTAGTTTGAGCGGCAGCCAACAAACATAAATTAGGATTCTTTTTATCCTTAACTAAAGCTTGTTTTAACTTACAACGTTTTTCAACAACGTCAACGATTGTATATACAATTCTGTTTTCCAAACCTAAAAGCAAGTCCAAATTTCTCAGACCAAGGTCAGTATCAATCATAACAACCTTGTTACCTGCTCTGGCAAGTGCAGTTCCGATATTAGCATTAGTTGTAGTTTTACCAACGCCACCTTTTCCGGATGTAATTACTATTACTCTACCAGTCATTTATATCTCCTTAATTTTCTTCATGTATTTTTCTGATAACAATATTGCCCTTAAACGTAAATGCTTCCTCCGGAATATATTCACAAGATTTTTGAATATAAGGCAAATTGATTGTATCAGGTCTTCTTGCAAAAACTTCACCTATACGAATTTGTACAGGATTTAATTTTAATGCACGAATTCTGGCATATTCATTACCATCTGAACCTGCATGAGCTATACCGCCCAAAATTCCCCAAACAGTAATGTCACCTTTTGCGATTATTTCAGAACCAGGGTTTACATCTCCGATTACAATGATATTACCATCTGAAGATATACTTTGTCCTGATCTTATAGTTTTTCTAATATATAATGTTGGCAGATTTTCTGTTTCTGTAATTTTATCTGCTACATCTTTTTCTTGGTTTTCTTTATCTTCCAATGAATCTACAATTGTATCATCATGCTGAAGAATTTCTCCAACTTTATTTGATTCCGGAACATCTTCCGGAGCTACTGTTGTTTGCGTAGAAGCTTCATCTCCAAATATATTATCTAAAGCATCTGAAACTTCAGCAGTAGGCTCAGTTGGCTCAAATGTAGGAGCTTCAACTTCATTTGTAAATTCAGAAATCTTAATTCCTAAAGCCGTAGCTGACTCTAAAGTTTCAGTAGAACTTGTACTAATATATGCCAATTGAGATTCCATCAATTCCACAAGTGCTTTTATACTAGTTAATTCTGCTTGAGACAATACAACTGAACCTAATTTTAAACATATATGTTTTCCTTTTGATTCAGGCATGTCTAAAACTCTTGAAAGCTCATAAATTACTTCAGAGGTTTTTTTCGCATTGGTTAAATCAACGATAAAACCATTCTCAATATATCCCTTATCCATTTTTCCCTTTCTAAAATACGGCTACATGTCATGAGGGTACACGAAAAAATATAAGACTTCAAGAAAATATTTACTTTTGTTATTAAATATTAATATAGACTAAGCTAAATAACCTCTTACTGTTGTATTATAAAGATTTTTTATTGCAGAAGCATAAGTATCACCTTCGCAATAAATTTTACCAATAGCATCTATATTATTCATATCAGCTTTTTTTACAGATGAATATCTTTCAGGATATTTAGAAAGGTTTCTAATCGCAACTTCTAAACCTTTTTCCGGAGTTGAGAAATAACCAAAACCTTTTGAACTTTTACCACAATCGCCAGCTGCTCTATAACCCATGAAGTTATTATGTTGAGCCAAGTTACTAGTACCAAATCCTGATTCTTGTCCAATTATTGATACTACTAAACCTAAATCAACATCATATTTTTCACAAAGTTCAGTAATTACAGCTTCTTTTCCAACTAGATTACCTTTTAACAAACCTGGTTTTAACTTTGAAGCACTGTTATATGTTATTTTTGAAGAATCATTTTGTGAATTATTTGATGAATTTGAAGAATTAGTTAATTCCGGTTTTTGAATTTTATTATTTTGATTTAAATATGCATAATTTGAAGTAATTGATCCAAAACCTGAAGTATTTGGAGTATAAGAAAATGAATTAACTAAAGGTAAATTAAAAGATGGGAAATTATAACTTGGAACAAAATTATTAACAAATGGATTTGTCATCATTCCAAAATTATAAAATCCAAAACTAGGTGCCATAAATACAGAACCTAAAAAAGGATTACCATAATACATTGGCATAGGACATGCCATAGGAACAGCTGTAGCAGCAGCCATACCCAAGAAGAAATTAATTCTTGGATTCATTGCCATACAACCCATAGAAAATGGATTGGTATAAACCGGCATATGATGATGGTGATGTACAGTTGATAAAAACATTTTCTTCCCCTTTAATATCCCCTTGGTAATTATTAAATTACCCTTATTTATATAAAGGTAAAAAGTATATACAAATTGCATATTTTTTATTCGTTTGTAAACAAATATTAAAAATTTTAACAAATTGATTAATTGAAATTCTCATGTTTATTATATAAATATAATAGTAGGTTAGAAGGTTATATAAGAATGTTTAGCGTAACTAAAACACACGAAATAACTGTTGACGTAGTAATTTTGACAATTAAGAACAATAATATTCAAGTTTTATTGGTAAAACGTACAAATGAACCTTTCAAAGGCAAATGGGCCATACCAGGAGGTTACATAAGATTATCAGAAAACTTAGATGAAGCAGCTTTAAGAGTCTTAAAAGAAAAAACTGCCGTTGATAACATTTACCTTGAACAACTTTATACCTTCGGTGACCCTCTACGTCACCCTAATGCACGTGTCATAACCTGTGCTTACTTTGCTCTTGTTAGATCCGAAGATATTAAAATTGTTTCGACTCCGGAACTTGGTTGGCACAAAGTTAATGATCTTCCTGCATTAGCATTCGACCACAAAGAAATTATTCAATATTCAATGAAAAGAACTCGCGAAAGATTAGAAATTTGCCCTGTTGCATATCAGTTGCTACCTGAAAAATTCACATTAACAGAAATGCAAAAAGCATATGAGCTTATTATGAACAAAAAACTTGATAAAAGAAATTTCCGTAAAAAAGCTCTTTCTACTCCTGGGCTAATCGAGTTAGATGAATATACAAAATCTTCATCTAAACGTCCAGCAAGATTATACACTTTTGAAAATATTGAACTAAATTCAAAAAGAGCACATTTTATAAAAAAGGAGAAAAATAAATAATGTTAGTAAATATAATTTGGGGAATAGAAACTGCATGTTCCATATTATTGATTATATTAATCTTATTACATTCACCAAAAGGTGATGGAATTGGTGGTATGGGCGGAGTTTCACATGTATTTGCATCTCAAAAAAGTGCAGAAAAAGGCCTAAATAAAATTACAGGCATAGTATGCTTAGTATTTATACTATGTACATTCTTAATTGGTTTTGGAATTATTAAATAAAATAGTACTAATAAAACCCCGCATTTTAATATTGTGGGGTTTTTAACTAAAGGAGCTTTATGAAAACAAATAGATTAATTGGGGGGTTAATTTTATCAGGAGCTATTGTCAGCGCCGGCTCTTTAGGACTTGGAATAACAAGCAAAAAAATAGAAAATGAAAAACAAGAAAAAGCTGAATTAATCCAAAAAATAAAAAGAACAAAAATCTCAGATTCTGATTTTTCAAAAATAAAAACTCAAGCAGAACAGAAAAACATACCTTATGAAATAAATAAAACATACAAAAAAGCTCTTGATTCTTTAAATTTAAAAGCATCCTATGAAAAAGTATATTTACAAACCATTGATTCATTAAAAAGAGTTATTGCTCAAAAAGACGACAGTATTAAAATCTTAACAAAAGCTACCAAGTAAAATTTTTGATTTAAAATTATTGGTATGAAGAACGAAACATTTGATCGCAACATTTTATACTGGGGAGCTGAAACCCAACAAAAACTTAACAATAAAAAAGTTGCAGTATTTGGGCTTGGCGGTGTAGGAGGATACTGTGCCGAAGCTTTGACAAGAGCCGGTATTAATAATTTAACTCTTGTAGATTTTGATATAGTTTCTCAATCAAACATTAACCGTCAAATTATTGCTCTAAACTCAACTATCGGAAAGAAAAAAACTGACTTATTTGAACAACGATTGAAAGATATAAACCCTAACATTAATTTAGAAATTATAGATGATTTTTATAATGACCAAGAAAATCTAATAGACTTTTCAAAAAATAAATTTGATTTTGTTGCAGATGCAATAGATACAATGCGTTCCAAAATTTATTTATTAGAAAATTGCTATAAAAATAATATTCCAATAATTAGTTCAATGGGAGCAGGAAATAGAATTGATCCAACAAAATTATACATTTCAGACTTAAAAGATATTGAAAATAAAAACGCACCATTTGTCTCTAATGTAATATATCAACTAAAAAAACTTGGAATAACAGAAGGTATAACATTTGTATCAAGTAGAGAAAAACCATTTGTTCAAGAAAAAGTAACAGAAAATGAACAAATTAAAACAAAAAATGGACTAAATATTGAATTTAATAAAATAACACCATCTTCAACACCATTTGTTGCCTCAACAGCAGGAATTTATATGGCATTTTATATAGTACAAAATTTAATAAAGGAATAAAAAATGAATATATTAGTAACCGGAGCCTCTAGAGGTATTGGAAAAGTAATAGCAAAAGAATTACAACAACTTGGAAATGTATATGTTACAGCTAGAACTGAACAAGATTTAATTGAATTTGGAGAAAATAACTACTGTATTGCAGATTTAGCCGATGAAATTGAACTTGTAAAAGTTGGGAATTTTATTGAAGAAAATAGAATTGATGTTCTTATAAATAATGCAGGAGCCTATACTTATAGTGGTATCGAAGAAACTGAAATGTACAAACTAAATAATATGCTTTCATTAAATTTAAAAGCTCCAATATATTTAATCCACAGAGCCGTACCACATATGAAACGACAAAAATTTGGCAGAATAATAAATATTGGCTCAATTTCAGGTGTTATGGGCGAAGCATATGCAAGTATCTATTCCGCAACAAAAGCAGGTCTTATTGGACTATCTAAAGCAACGGGATTAGAACTTGCTGAATATGGAATTACTGTAAATACAATCAACCCTGGCTGGGTAGATACAGAACTGGGTAAATTCTCTATCGAAAAAAGTGAATTTTCTGAAGACGAAATTATTGAAACAATACCTCAAAAAAGATTTGTAAAACCAGAAGAAATCGCTAGCCTTACAAAATTTTTAATTTCAGAAAACGCAAAAGGTATTACCGGTCAATCAATAAATATCTGTGCAGGACTATCTGTTGGAATATAAGACATTTAAATTTCTTAATAAAAATTTAAAAAATTAGCAAAATTTTCTTTTACACTTTTTTGTATAACCACATTTACCTATAATACAAAAATCAGAAAGGAAAATTTATGCAAATTAACAACACTCAATGCCCATCATGCCCTAAATCAACTTCATTTGGAATGGCTTTAAAAATTAAACCATCTGCCGCTGATTACTTAAAAACTCAACCTAGAAAAGCTCTTGAAACATTGGAAAAACTAGGTGAAGAATTTAAAGACTACAAACATTGGGATTTAGTAGTTGATAAAGATGGATATCACGCAGTGGGAAAATATCATTTAGATGGTCAATATACAGAAATTGGTTGTCCTAAAGATTATAGCATTTATAGTGATAGTTTTTCAGTTCCAGTAAAAAGTGAAAAATTTGCAGACGCAGGCAAAGAAATTAATAAATTTATGAACTATCAAGATAAGACTGCAGCATCTATTGGTTATGCAAATATTACAAACGCTAATTCCGGAATAGATAGAACAGCTGCATTTGTAAGAGAGTTAGAAAAACTTTCAGCACAAAAAGCTTATGATACAGCTGCTAAAAATGCAGCTGAGCAAGAACATTTAGGAAAAATCAATGACTTAATCGGCAAATTTGGTGATGCGGAATAATATAGAACAAATTGAAATGACTGAAAATACTTGCTTAGAAAGCAAGTATTTTTATTTGTTTAAAATTTTAATAAACATTCATAAACAACAAGGTTTTATTTGAAAAATAACATGTTTATGGGATAATTTTAATGAGGCTAAATATAAAATAGCGATGTACATATATAAATAGAAAAAGGAAAGAAAAAATGGCAAGACAAACTCCATTGGAAAAAATTAGAAACATTGGTATTGCAGCCCACATCGATGCCGGTAAAACAACTACAACAGAACGTATCTTGTTTTACACAGGTAAAACTCACAAAATCGGTGAAGTTCACGATGGTGCAGCTGTAACAGACTTTATGGAACAAGAAAGAGAACGTGGTATTACAATCCAATCAGCAGCAGTAACTGCATCTTGGAAAGGACACCAAATTAACATCATTGATACCCCTGGACACGTTGACTTCACAATCGAAGTTGAACGTTCACTTCGTGTATTAGACGGTGTTGTAGCTGTATTCTGTGCAGTAGGTGGTGTTCAATCACAATCTGAAACAGTTTGGAGACAAGCTAATCGTTACGAAGTACCTCGTATGGTATTTGTTAATAAAATGGATAGAACAGGTGCTGATTTCTATAGAGTTGTTGATCAAATTAAAAACAGATTAGGAGCTAATGCTGTTCCTATTCAGTTACCTATCGGAGCTGAAGATAAATTTACAGGTTTAATTGATCTTATGACAATGAAAGCTGAAATCTACACTAACGATTTAGGTACAGATATCAGAGAAGAAGATATTCCTGCAGATATGGCTGATAAAGCTAAAGAATATCATGATGCTATGGTTGAAGCTATTGCATCTGAAGATGATGCTTTAATGGAAAAATACTTCGAAGATCCTGATTCAATAACAGTTGAAGAATTGAAAAAAGTTTTAAGAAAAGCAGTTTGCAACAACAAAATCGTTCCTGTATGTTGTGGTACTGCATTTAAAAACAAAGGTGTTCAATTATTATTAAATGCTGTTGTTGATTATATGCCATCACCAGTTGATGTTAAAGCTATAGAAGGTGAATTAGAAGATGGTACAAAAACAGAAAGACATTCTTCTGATGATGAACCATTTGCAGCTTTAGCTTTCAAAGTTATGACAGACCCATTTGTAGGACGTTTAACTTTCTTAAGAGTTTATTCTGGTAAAATTACATCAGGTTCTTATGTATTAAATGCTACAAACGGTAAAAAAGAACGTATCTCAAGACTTGTTAGAATGTACGCTGACCAAAGACTTGAAGAATCTGAAGTATATGCTGGTGATATTTGTGCAGCTGTTGGTTTAAAAGATACAACAACTGGTGATACATTATGTGATGAAAAAGCTCCTATTATCTTAGAAAGAATGAGCTTCCCAGAACCAGTTATTTCTGTTGCCATTGAACCAAAAACAAAAGCTGACCAAGATAAAATGGGTATCGCTCTTCAAAAACTTGCAGAAGAAGATCCATCATTCAGAGTTAAATCTGATGAAGAAACTGGCCAAACAATTATTTCTGGTATGGGTGAACTTCACTTAGATATCATTGTTGACCGTATGTTAAGAGAATTCAAAGTTGAAGCTAACATTGGTAAACCTCAAGTAGCATACAGAGAAACTATCAGAGGAACAGCAGATCAAGATTCTAAATTTGCTCGTCAATCAGGTGGTAAAGGTCAATATGGTCACGTTAAAATCAGAATTTCTCCAGCTGAAGAAAATGCAGGTTTTGTATTTGAAAACAAAATCGTTGGTGGTGCTATTCCTAAAGAATATATTGAACCAGCAAGAAAAGGTATGGAAGAAGCATTGGAAAGCGGTATCTTAGCTGGATATCCAATGATTGACGTTAAAGTTGAACTTTATGATGGTTCTTACCACGAAGTTGACTCTTCTGAAATGGCATTCAAAATTGCAGGTTCTATGGCAATTAAAGAAGGTACTAGAAAAGCTCAACCTTGTATCCTTGAACCAATGATGAAAGTTGAAGTTGAAATTCCTGAAGAATTCACTGGTACAATCATTGGTGATATTTCAAGACGTCGTGGTAGAGTTGAAGGTCAAGAACCTTTGGGTAACACTGGTAACGTAATAGTTAGAGCTTTAGTTCCTCTTGCTAATATGTTCGGTTATGCAACTGATTTGAGATCTAATACTCAAGGTCGTGGTACATTCTCTATGGAATTCAAATGCTACGAACAAGTACCTAAAAATATTGAAGATGAAATCATTTCTAAATCTGGAGCTGCTAAAGCATAAGATTTGAGAATTTCAATAATTGAAAAAGCATCAAGTTATAAATACTTGATGCTTTTTTTATTTTCCAACTTTCCAGCTATTTAAAAATATTATTTACCGCCGCTAATACCACCATATACAAAATCGTTTTTAATAGCAGTCATCAATAATTTTTGCCATGTATTTTCATATGCTTGAATTTCATTTAACTGAGTTTCCAAATTTTCTTTTTGAATATCTAATTGAGATTCCCAAGAGTTTATACTTGCCAATTCAAATTCATGTTCATTTTGAAGTTCTAACAAGATTTGAGAATAAGCTTCAGTTCCATAACCACATTCTTCATCATAATATAACGCACTTAACTGAGCATTATATTCTTGTTGTTTTGTTTGAACACTTTTACTTGCAGATAATTGGTCCATTTGAACATTTGATAATTCCATACTTATTCTGCTTTTTTGTTGTGTGTAAAATAATAACTTTTCTTGAAAATTAGAAATAGCCATAACTCTGTCCTCTTATTTTTATCTCTCTTGAATATATAAAGTATATTTTTTTTAGTGAATTTCAGAGTTAGCACAATCTGTAACATTTATTTACAATTAAACTAAATGATACTTATTCTTTGATTTGAGTTCATTATATTTATCTATATTTCTATATTTAACAATTTTTGCAGGATTTCCCACTACAACTGCACACTTAGGAACATCTTTAGTAACTACAGCTCCTAAAGCTACAACCGCACCTTCTCCAATTGTAACACCTGGAACAATAGAAACCCTAGCGCCTAACCAAACATTATCTTCTATAATAACAGCTTTTTTTATATAACGGGAATCATAAGGAAGAGTTTTTGGACTAAAATAATTATGATTAGCTGACCAAATCAAAACTTCTGGACCAAAAGAAACATTATTACCTATCGAAATTCCACCCTGTCCAGACAAGACAGAATTCGCACCAATTCTAACATTATTACCAATAGAAATATTTTTAGGCTCAACTAATTTTATACCACTAGCGAATATTACCCTATCCCCGCAACTTTTTAATCTTCTCTTATAGAGTAAATATCTAAAATATCTTATCTTTAAAAATTTCTCTATCCTAAAATTTTTTATAAACTTAAACATACTTAAATATTTGATTAATTACTATTCCAAATAAGTCAACAAACAAAATAATATTATCATAAAGTTATTTCTAAAGCAAAAAAGGTAATTTAAGTAATTTTAACATTTTATCAAATAAAATTTTGACAAATTCTCAAATAACCTTATACATAAAATATGCAATGGAGTGAAATATTCGGATTAAATAAAAAATGTACACACGATAAAGTACCTTTGGACGATGATATTGGATACTGTCCGGATTGCGGAGAACTCATAGAAAATCATTGGTACATAACAAGATGTGGTTGTTGTGGAGTAAAACAAAAAGCTACCGTAAAAAATGGTGAAGTTATTCCGGAAGATAGTTTTTGTCATAATTGTGGCAGTCGATTATACATAGTAGAAGAAATAAAAAAAATTGACTGTATTAATATAAACTATGCAATTCTTGTCAGAGAAATAATTAAAAACGAAATTTCAGAATACACTCAAAGCTGGCTTGAAGCTATGCAAACATCAAATTACACACCCAAACTGCTGCGATAATACCAATCAAATCAGCTAAAAGCCCTACAATAAGAGCATATCGAATTTTAGAAATTCCAACAGAACCGAAATAAACAGCCAATACATAAAAGGTTGTTTCACTGCTACCAACCATAACAGCAGCAAGTTTTGTTGCATATGCATCCGGACCTAAATGATTTGCTATATCTGAAAATATACCCAAAGCTCCGGAACCTGATAATGAACGAACAATCATCAAAGGTAAAACATCAGCCGGAACATTAAATTTATTCAATAAAGGAGCCATAAAATGAGCCAACATATCGATAGCTCCACTTGCTCTCAACATAGAAACACCAACAATTATAGCCACTAAATATGGTATGATTTTAACAGCAACTTTGAAACCTTCCTTGGCTCCATCAGTAAATTCCTCATATAAAGGAACTTTTTTAACCAAACCAAAAGTTAAAATAAATATTAATATAACAGGCAATGCCCATAAAGAAATAAGATTAAGAAGCTTCATCATAACAAGCCTCCTTTTCTACACTCATTCTTTGAGGAGGAAATATCCTCTGTGCAATTTTAGACATTATTATTGCAGAAGAAAATGCAATCAACGTAACTATTATAGTTGGTGCAATAATTTCTGTAGGATTTTTATAGCCAATACCAATTAATACAGCCAAAACAGTTGTTGGAACCAATTGTAAACCTGCAGTATTCATTGCTAAAAATAAACACATAGAATCTGAAGCAGAAGTTTTATCCTTATTATATTTTTGTAATCTTTCCATTGCCTTTATACCAAAAGGTGTTGCTGCATTAGAAAGACCTAAAGCACTTGCTGAAATATTCATTGTAATATCTCCAATTACAGGAGAATGCTTTGGAACATCATTAAACAACACTTTTGTTACCGGACGTAAAATTCTAGATAACCATTTTACCAAACCTGATTTCTCTGCAATTCTCATTATCCCTAGCCAAAATGCCATTATACCAATCAAGGAAATTGCAATTTTAACAGATAACTCAGCTCCGGACATTACTGCATTAACTACGTCTTGTAACTTGCCGTTGACAGCACCTATTACAATTGAGAATACTATTAAAAAATAAAAGATATAATTCATAAATCAATTATGGCATTAAATATAATAACGGTCAATTAAAAACTAAAAAAATAAGAAGGGATAAGATAGATTTATCTTATCCCTTCTTTAAAATTATTCAAATTTTAAATTAAGCTTCATCTAAAGCTGCAACACCTGGTAATACTTTACCTTCGATGAATTCTAAAGAAGCACCACCACCTGTTGAAACGTGAGTGAAGTCTTCAGCTTTGCAGAATTTCTTAGCAGCAGAAACAGAATCGCCACCACCGATAACTGATACTGCACCACCTTTAGTAGCTTCAACAATTGCTTCTAAAACTGCTTTTGTACCTTCTGCGAATTTAGGATTTTCAAATGCACCAACAGGACCATTCATCAAGATTGTTTTTGAAGATTTTAAAACTTCAGCAAATGCTTTTCTTGAATCAGGACCAGCATCAACGCCTTCAAATCCATCAGGAATTTCATCAATTTTAACAAATTTGTTTGTTCCATTACCTGAGAAATCATCTGCAGCTAATACATCAGTAGCCATAACAAGTTTTACACCCTTATCAGCAGCTTTCTTTTCAATAGCTTTTGCAACATCTAATTGATCATCTTCACAAATAGAGTTACCAATTTTACCGCCATTAGCTTTTACAAATGTATAAGCCATACCTCCACCGATAATTAAGTTATCAACTTTATCGATTAAGTTTTCTAAAACACCAATTTTAGAAGAAACTTTAGCACCACCAACAACTGCAGTAAATGGTCTTGTTGGATTATCTAAAGCTTGTGATAAACATCTGATTTCTTTTTCCATTAATAAACCTGCTACAGCTGGTTTTAAAATATGAGCAACTTTAGCTGTTGAAGTGTGTTTTCTGTGAGCTGCACCAAATGCGTCATTTACATAGAAATCACCTAATTTAGCAAGTTCTTGCGCAAATGTCATATCATCATCTTTAGCTTCTTCTGCTTTATAAAATCTGATATTTTCTAATAATGCAACTTGACCATCTTTTAATGCTTCTAATTCTTTATCAGCACCTTCACCAACAGGAGATTTTACGAATAAAACTTCTTCGCCTAGAACTTTTGACATATATTTTGCAACTGGTTCTAGTGTAAATTCAGGATTCCATTCACCTTTTGGTCTGCCTAAGTGAGCCATAAGAATAATTTTAGCTCCCTTATCTTTTAAATAATTAACAGTTGGAAGAATTGCTTGAATTCTTGTATCATCTGTAACATTTTTGTCTGCGTCTAGAGGTACGTTTACATCTACTCTTATCAACGCTCTTTTTCCCTTGATATCACCAAGGTCTTTAATTGATTTTTTCATAAAAATTCTCCTTCTTAACTGGTAACACATGTATATATTACAAAAAACATAACAGAATGTAAAAATTAATAGAGAAAAATTAAAGATTATATTATCCGTTTCCGACAACAAAATTGTTGACTATTTAAAAATTTTCATTAAATCCAGACTTAGAAAGGTAATGTAATGTCAATTAATAGTGTTTATTCTTCATTTGGCTATATTGGTAACGGTTCAGGCTGCCAACTTAGCGAAGAGACAAAAAGAAAACTTAAAGCTTTAGGAATTGATCCTTCAACTGTAACTTCAGAATCCCAAGCCAAAATATTAATTGCTAACGCTGAACAAAAACAAAAATCGGTAAACAATACTCAAAAAACTGATTCTAAAACTATTTGTTCATCGGAATCAGAAATTTTATCAAAAGCTAAACAATTAGCTCAAAAATTAGGAGTGAATATATCATCAGAAAAATCTGTAGATGAAATTTTAGCTGGTTTATATGAAAAAGTTTCAACAATGATTTCTTCTGAAGAACCTCAATCACAAGACCCAAAAGATTTACAAAATATTCAAGCTGAAATTGATGCTTTAAGAAATGAATATTCATCTGTAAAACAATCCCAAAATTCAATTTATACAATGTTAAACATGACAGCAAATATAAATAAATATATGCTTGGTCTATAAAAAATTTATAGTTCATATTATTATGAAAAACCCTACGATAAAGTAGGGTTTTTATTTTGAACTTTTTATTGACATAAACTTTTCAAAATTATATCATTTAAGAAAAGAGATTATGTAAAAGAAGGAGAGCCTGATAATGGATAATTCAGAAAAAAAATTGTGCCCATATTGTAATGCCGAAATAAATAATAATGCTCAAAAATGTAAATATTGCGGAGAATGGGTTATAAAAAATGAAAATGACCTACCTATAGAAATTAAACATTTTAACTGGGGCGCATTTTTAATGAATTGGATTTGGGGTATTATGCACAAAAAATACATTACTCTTCTATATTTTCCGGCTTGCTTAATACCTGTAATCGGACCGATTTTAATTTCCATCTGGTTTGGTTTTGCAGGAAATAAATGGGCTTGGGAATCTAAAAATTGGGAAAGTATTGAACAATTTAATGAAGTTCAAGCTAATTGGGTTAAATTGTGGATTATACTTGCAGTCTTAAGTTTGATAATATTAATAAAAGTATTTGTTGTGTTGTCTTTAATTGGTTCAGCAAATGTCTAAAACTTAAGGGAAGTATCAATGAAAAATTATATTCCTATATTTTTAATAATTTTGGCTGTTATTATTGCTATATTTAGTATAAAAACACCGAAAAGCTCTATTTTTATTAGTAATAATGATAATAAAAATACAAGCCAAATTGATAAAACTACTATAGCAAAAAACATACCCGATAATAAAAATGATACAATTACAATCCCAATAAACCCTCCAACTGAATTGAGTTACAAACTAAAAGAAAACATCTACAATTTGAGAAAATATTATGTGAAAAATTCTATATTTAACACAGATAATTATGAACCATCAGAGGCGGTATTTGGGAATATTGTAAGCGGAAAACCTTGGATTGCAAATGATATATGCAAAAACTGGCAAACTAAAGCTACTAAAATCGATGGACCATCTGAAGAAGCTAGATTTATAAACAACCCTGCTATTCTTGTTGCTATAGAATATCCTTTTACTTTTAGCAATTATGAAGACCCATCTTGGTGTAAAGATCCAATATCAACGATAACTCCGAAAAGTTTAACTTATAATAAATCAACAAAAGAAATAACTGTAACATATGAAAAATTACCTTTCTCTACTTTAGGTAATAAATCCTTCTATACATTTAACGGATTGAACGCAAAAGATTTAGGCTATAAATATGCGTATATAGATAAATCAAAATCCACATACGATATAGATTTTTCGAATGAATATAATATTTCATCAGATATAATTGAATTTCAAAACTTTATACACCTTGGAGGCTCTTGCAATGTTCCAGGTGGTTGCAATAATGGCTCACCAAGACAATCTTATCTTGAATTTAAAAATGAAAAATCAGGTAACTACGAAACTAAAAATGAGATAATTTATATAAAATTATGGAAACATTCCCCATCTTCCAAAGACGCTAAGGCAGATATAACCGAAAAAATCATATTAGAAAAAACATAATCCATAAAATTTTTTATGATATACTACAGTCAGAATATAAGCTGATATAGCTCAGTTGGTAGAGCAACTGATTCGTAATCAGTAGGTCGGGGGTTCAAATCCCCCTATCAGCTTTCTTTTGTAGATATTTAATTATCAAATAATTTTGTATATTTACGATTATATTCCTCAATTTCAGTTGCAATTTGATAAGATAACATATCTTCCGGAATATAATCCAAATATTTGATTACTGTTTTTTGAACAGGATATTTTCTACCATGAATAGCCTGCCATGAGTCATTTAAAGCTTTAGCTATTACATAATCTCTAGCGGTCTTTGGATTTAAAGGAATTTCTCCATTAATAATCAAATGATCATATAAGAATGTTCTAGTAATATCTACTGTTAAATCGCCTTTACGAGTTGCTCCTAAATATATATCATTTGGATAAATCTCACCTAAAGCGTATGAACGAACTAATTTTTCCTTATTTTCTGCTGATAAATATCTTAATGAGGGTTTTAAAAAAGTTTGTCCAAAAGAAATTGAATTTATTGAATAATTTTTCATAACGCTGTTGTTAAAAACAATAAAATTATTTTTTTGCTACCTGTTTGAAGAAATATTTACCAAAATTTTTGTTAATTCGCTAAAAACATCTCTCCAACAGTTATTTTCTTCAACTTGAATAGGCACAACTTTTTCATACCAGCCTACATTATCACCGTTCAATTTATACCACCTAAAATTAGGGTATTTATTAAATAAACCATACGTTTTTACACCTAACGCACCTGAAAGGTTTAAAATTACATTGTCTGTTGAAATAACTATGTCCATGTTTTTTATTGCACAAGCTGTATCTGTAAAATTATTAAATGTTGAGCCTAAACTTTTCAAATTTGAAACGACCTCGTCATTTCCACCAACTTGCAAAGAATAAAAATCTATACCATCTATTTTTAATAAATTTTTAAACCTATTAATTTCTATATCTCTGCCATTATAATTTGCAGATTTATCCCCAGAATAAGCAATACCAACTTTCAAACTCTTAGAATTGTTTATATATTTTTCCCGATATGATTTTACTTTATTTTCATCAACACTTAAATATCCGGCAGAATATGGAATATTATAAATATCAGCTTCCAAAACTAAAGGAGCATCTAATAATGCCATATGAACATCATATGATAATTTTGTAATATCTTCTTTATCAGAGACAACTTCAACACCTTCAGATATCAAAGAAGATGATTTTATTAAATCATATAAAGCATCCTGAACTACAAAAATAACTTTATTTGCAAATTTCTTCAAAAACGGAACATACCTACAATACATAAAAGTATCTCCAAAACCTTGCTCAAAATGAACTAACAAAGTTTTTTTACTTATATCAGATTTAAAATCCCATTTACAATCAAGATTATCTAAAGGATACTTTAAATTTTCATCATCTACAAAAAATCTATGCGCAAAATACTTATGACCTTGTACAAAATCACCACAACTAATTAAAAATGCCCCATAATTATAATAATCAGTTTCGGTAGGATTATTTTCAAGCAATTTTTGATAATAATGCTGTGCTTTTTCTTTATCCCCTAGTTTCTCATAAGCAAAAGCTAAACCATGCAAAATCAATCTATCGGAAGGTTTCAAATTGTACGCTTTTTGAAAATAAAAAATCTGATCTTTCAAACTTAAATCGCCATACAACTTTGCATACAAACTTCCAACTATTGTATAAACAACAGGTTTTGTCTTGTCGATTTCTAGATATTTTTCATAATACCTTATAGCCTTTTTATAATCATGCAAAGTTAAATTATAGAAATTCGCCAAAGTTATAAAAACTAAAGGTCTATTTTTTTCCTTTTGCAAATATAAATTTAAAAATTCAGCACACAATTCATCTGCCTGCAAATAATTTAATAACTCAGCTATATCAAAATAATTATTAGAACCTAATACCAATTTAACTATCAAAAACCTGTATAATAAAAGAGCATCATAATATTCCTTGTTAGATAATTTTTCATGTACATAATTATTCATAACTCGAAACAATTCGCTTTTCATTGAATCTGGTGCTTCGTGTTTCATCGCAACAAACTTTTTGTAAATGTTAAAAACATCTTCACTTATTGCCCCACTATCAAAACTATTCAAAATAATAACATCTATCTGTTTTAAGATATCATCAGAAACAGTATTTTCTTGGAGTGCACATTTATCAGTATTCAATAAATTATTAAGCTCTTCCTTATCCATATTTCATATAATAACATATGTAATATTATTTCTGTTGGTCTAAGAATATGAATTTATTACAAATTCGTAATAATTCTACTAAAAGAGTAGCAAAAAATATTTTTACGAGTATTATATGAACAACTATTTTCATGCAAATACATGGTTATTATACCCAGATTAAAAGAAAGGACTAACGCAAATGAGTTTCGTAAGACCTGTAAATATGGAAGAAACTTTAAATTTTATGTATAAAACTCTAGCTCCTGGCACAGAAAGAAAGCTTGAGAATTTCAATGGAAAAAGAAAAATTAGTGTTTTTAGAGGTGATCATTACTTAAATAAAATTACAAGAAAATTGTCAGATCCACCTTTAACTTTAATTAGATATATGCAAAATACCGGTACTGCTGAAAACCCTAAATTAGGAACCAAAACAATTGCTCTGAAAGCACCAAGAGGCGATGTTTTAGTTTATTATAATGAAGTTGGTGACAGTACAAAAGGTGTTACTCTAAATGTATTTAGAAGAGATTTTATCCCATATAAAAAAGTTTTTGATAACCTTATGAAATTACGTGAAGATGAACATTTTATGGATATCCTAAGCAAGTTAACAGGAAAAGATCTTCGCAGAGTAAAATAGTAAAACCTAACATATATAAAAAAAGAGAAGATATATTCTTCTCTTTTTTTATTATTTAATTTAATTTGGCAAATGAATTTTTATCTGTTCACTATCATTGAAATCACTTGGAGTAGCTCTTTCTGTAGTATCAGACAATATCATTACCGCTGAAACCTTAGCCTTTTCTCTTTTTGAATTTGCTGGGAATACAGTTACATCAGAATATTCATAACTCTTAATTAAATTTGCCACTTTTTGTTTATCTTCCTCTGTTAGATAAACTGATTTTACAGAGATATTAGTAATTCTTCCATCAGAATATACATCGAAAGAATAGTATAACCAAGTACCAGGATTATACATATCCAATTCTTTTACTGACATACTGCCATCTAAAATAGCATTTACAAATTCACTACGCCAAGTATTCCAATCAATATTTTTATATATATATCTATCTTGCTGTTTTCTAGGCATTTGTTTAAATGGTCTGTTATCTATTCCCATTGGTTTTGTAGAAACATTCTTTGCATTATTTAACATTGTATCCAAATGCCCATCATCTAAATTATCGTAACTTATATTATTAGAATTAGATGCGTTTATATCTTGGTTATAATAATTCGAATTTGAATTAGAATATGAAGTTGATTGATTTGAATAATTAGAATTATTATTAAAATTCACTTCAGAATTGTTTAATGTTCCTGAATTTTCTACATTTAAAGAGGAAGAATTCAATGCTAAATCAGAATTATTCGCATTAATATTTTTATTTTTTATATTTGCATCGTTTAAATTAATTTTTACAGACTCATTATTAACCATTTCAGTATTTTCATGAGTAATTTCAAAATTTTGGTTGGATATTTTCACTCTTTTACCAACATTTGTATTATCCAAAGATAATACAAATGCCGTTACAAATACAAATAAAATTACAACAATTATCCAACCTATTTTATTCATACATGCCTAATCCAAATCTGCAAGTAATTCATTATAATTATTGATTTTATACATTGTTGAACTCAACAAATGTGTTTCAGCAATTAGTAATGCTGTAGGAACCAATGCTGTTACAAAACTCAAGAACATACCTTGAATATCTCCACCAATTTCAGTGATAAAATAAGAAACGTTCATTGTAAATTCAATTAAAATAATGAAACAAGCAATATACATAACGATATTTTTTTCGCGTTCCAAACTACGCATTGAATCTAAACCTAAAACAGTTACCCCATGACTACTGTAATCATGAAAACCGTCAAATTTTATAATTTCAGATCCCTTAATTTGTTTACCGATAGTAAATGCTCTAACAAAAGAGAAAAATGCAAAAATAATCAAAAATGTTGCAAGTACTAAAAATATCGGACTAAATCTTAACCCTGAAATTCTAACCCAGTTAGCAGCTTCAGGGAAACAACTAGCCAACGTATTAGAAACACCATATGCCAAAAATGGAGAAGTTAAAAGTCCGATAAATACTTCTACAACCATTTTCAATTGATTATTTACAAGAGAACTTTTAACAGAATTAATTCTATTTGAACTCAATTTATTAACAAAAGTATGAATTAAAGCTCTATAACTTTTCATAACAGCTTCAAAATCTTCTCTATACTCACAATTTGTTAATTGTTGTTTATAATTTTTTATTTGATATTTAAAATACCCACTAGCAACAGTAACCGTAGCTAAAGCTCCAACAAACAATAATGAAATAAATAATGATGCAGCTAAAAAGCCCGGAATTGATTTATAATAAAACAAATTCATTACATATACGATAAATAAAAATAACGAAGCAACTCCGACAATAGCTTTCTGAGCTATATCATTATCACCAAAGCGTTTATTTTGATTAAATTCTAAAAGTGAATATATTCCGTGTTTTAATATTAAACAAATTGCACCTACAATTGCCGTAACACAAATCAAAAATCCAACGTTAGTTGTTAAATTTAAAACAGATGAAGAATTATCTATTTTAAACCCTAATAAGAAGTTCGTAATTCCAAAAGATGAAACTACAGATAAAATAAAAATTGCAATATTTAATATAAAATTAGTAATAGATGCAGCTTTAATATTACTCTTTAACTCTAATATTCTAAAACCAATTTCTTTAATAATAGCAATTCTACTTTTTTCAACATCACCATCAAATATATCATCATTTGAATTAACAGCTGAACGACTGCTATTTGTACCTTTATATACATTAGAATTAGAAACCCTATTACTTGGAATTGAATTCACACTAGAAATATTTTCTGCAATCGGAGTAGCAACATTTGTTTCTACAGAAAATTCAATTGGTAAAGACACTCCTGTTGAAGTAATACTAAATTTTGGAGTTACCAAAATCTTTGAAAACACTTTACCATTAAATAACACATCTCTACTATTTGAAACATTTATCAAAATATAATTATTATATTTTGGCATATATAATAATTTCAATGTATTTTCACTTGAAAAATCTTCTATTATAAAATCACAGCCACCATTATTACCAAGAATAATAGTAGCTTGATTATCAAAAGCTTTTATTTTATCACCGTATTTTATTGTAACTTTCATGTAATTACCTTCCGATTGCATTTAAAAAGCGTCTTAATGATTTATTAGAAGTAGTTTCACTACCAATAATAAGTTTATTTTCACCCAAAACTGGTGTCAAAGTTTCTTTAACTAAATCTAATTTTTCAGGTGCTGCAAATAAAAACATCATAGCAAAATCACTAGCTTGATTTTTAACATTAGCAACATCTTCAGGCAATGTATCCCAATCTATTTGCTTATTTACATCACCTTCATTTTCTAAATCACCAATAACAACAACTGCAGGAATATAGCCTTCTTTATACATATTTAATGCATGGTTAAAAGCCTTATCTAAAGCTAAACCATAAGCAGTCCCATATTCTTTAGAATCATACTGAGTAAATTTTTCCATAGATTTACGAACTTCAGCACTTGACTGAGGTGAACCTTCATAAATCAAATATGAATCTTCAGATACTCTAAGCATTTTAATATGATCCTCAGGATCTAACATAGAACATAGCTGTCTTATGATCATTTTTTGATTTTGTAAATTCTTCTGATTTGAAGCAGAAGCATCAACTACAAAAATAACCGCAGCCTTATGAAAATCATCAACTTTTAACTGTGATAATCCCCAGATTCCTAAACATAGCATTACAAAAAATACTACTGCAAATAAAATTATTTTTAACGTATTATTCATACAAAAAAAATAACATAAAAAACTAATATGTGTAATCATATAAATGATGTATGAAATATTTATGAAATATTATTATTTCTTGATACAGATTTACAAGCAGTAGCAATTCCTGCAACCAATGCAATTAGCCCATTAATTGCAAAAGAATTCTTTGTTGGAGATTTAAAAAAACTAATTTTTCTTGATAAAAAATCTAAACAAACTCCAAACGCAAACCATATACCAGCTGTAGTTATACTTTCTTTTAGCGGATTTACATTATTTTTTTTACTATTATAGCGAACAGCATTATCATTTGCCCTATTATTTGCAGCAAAATTCAATTGGGGGTATGTAATATTTATTCTTGCAACTTTCATATAACAAATTTTATATATCAAAATCTAACAAAAGCATTATACAATAAAGAAATTTATAACACAAAACAATCTTTAAACTTTCTTAGTTTTTTTAATATTAACCTTCAATAAAAATCCTAAAGGAATCATACAAAAGGCCATCAATGCAAAAATAGCAAAAGAGAATAATGAAATTCCGGATAACCAAACAATCCAAGATGTATCAAACCAATTATACTGTTCGCCCTTATCCAAAACTACCTGCATTGTAAATAGCCAAACAGCAAGAGCTATAAATTCTACAATATCAACCTTTTTAGGCTTAACTCTATTTGGATTTTCAGGAATGAAAAAATGTATCATAAAACAAGAAATAATACCAACAGGAATATTCATAAGGTAAACCACTGCCAACTTGAATTATCAACAATAAAACCACCTACAGTCGGACCCATAATAGATGAAACCATAACAGACAAAGCAAACAATGCCATAGCTCTGCCCCTTTGCTCAAAAGGGAAACTGGCAATTAATATTGCTTGAGAAATAGGCATCAAAGGTCCACCCCCAATACCTTGAATAACACGTCCAACAATCATCATATCTAAACTTGTTGCAAAAGCACACATTATAGAGCCAATTGTAAAAATTGATATAAAAATTTTCAAAAAGGATTTTCTACCAAACAAATTTTCAAACCAACCGGTCAAAGGAAGAAACACAGCATTTGCAACCATATAACTTGTTATTACCCAATTAGCTTCATCTAATGTAGCTCCAAAATATCCTGCAATATGAGGAATTGCTACATTTGTTTCTGATGTTGCAAGCATAGCAAATGCCGTAGGAAATAATATTGTTAAAGCAACAAGCCAAACAGGTATATTTTTTGAATCCATATTAATTGATTTGGTATTATCCATATCATAATTTTATTACAAATATATTTTCAATTATTTTATTTATACAACGGTTGTTTTTCTTGACTTAAATCAATTACTTTGTATCATATAATCAAAGTTTAAAAAGAAAAGAGGTTAAAAAAATGGAAAACAAAACAATAGGTTTTATTGGTGCGGGGAAAATGGCAAGTGCTATTATTAAAGGTTTATTGAGTTCAAAAACGTTTGACAATAAACATGTTTTAGCAGCCGAAATAAATGAAGACTCTGCAAAAAGAGCATCTGAAAACTTTAATATAACAGTATTAAAAGAAGCAACTGAAGTTATAAAAGCTTCAGATATTATATTAATTGCAACAAAACCATTTGTAGTTCCTGAACTTTTAGAATCTATAAAAGATGTAATAACTAAAGATAAACTAATTATTTCTATAGCTGCAGGAATAACATTTGAAAAAATCGAAAAAGCACTAGGCAAAGATAAAAGAATTATAAGAGTAATGCCAAATACACCAGCACTTGTAGAAAGTGGAATGAGCGCAGTATGTAAAAATGAAAGTGCAAATAATGAAGATTTAGAAATAGTTAAAACTATTTTTTCTAAAATAGGAAAAGTAATAACTTGCCAAGAAAAAGATATCGACG
The DNA here is from genome assembly GCA_944325085.1 of Candidatus Gastranaerophilales bacterium. Lineage (GTDB taxonomy): Bacteria > Cyanobacteriota > Vampirovibrionia > Gastranaerophilales > Gastranaerophilaceae > Zag111. Next base: position 39,600 of record CALUYT010000013.1, read on the forward strand.
CAATAACTGGAGTATCAGGTTCTGGACCGGCATTTTATTATTACATAATAGATAAAATAGCAAAAGCCGGAGAAAAATTAGGCTTAGATTACCAAACAGCCTTAACACTTTCAGCACAAACTGCTCTAGGAGCAGCAAAAATGATTCAAGAAACAGGTAACACTCCACAAGATTTAATTACCGCCGTAACAACTCCAGGTGGAACTACAGCAGAAGGAAATAAAGTTTTGAATGAAAGTAATATAGATGAAATTCTATATGAAACAGTGAAAAAAACTGCTGAAAAATCTGCAATTATGAGTAAATAAAATAAAATAAAATAATAATAATAACACCTTTTAATTTGATAAATATTTAGTTTTATTAACCTGAAAGGTGTTATTTTATTACTAAAAATTATACTTGTGGTTAAATAAAAATATGAACGTTTCTGCAATTACAAACCTTTATTCTTATAATAAAGATCAAAATTACATACAAAATTCACAACCTAATTTTACCGGAATGACAAAATTAATGAAAAGAAAGATTTATATTGACGGTAAAAAGGATATTTTGAAATTAATTGAAAAAAGAAAAGAAAACCAAAGCACAGTTGTTGGGCAATTGCCTGGCGGAATGTTTGCAAAATTAACTAAAAACAAATCTGAAAGAGCATCCGCCATAAAAGAAATCATAAATACATTTGGAGAAATTGCACAAGAACTTAGAGATTTCAAATGTGGTGGCAACCTTACTGATATAGAGTATAAAAATAGAAGAAATGAATCTACCGTAGAAAAACTAAAAAAAGTTCTTGAAAAATATAACCTAAATACAAAAAATGAAAATATAGATTTGGAATTTTTAGGCAAAGGAGACTATGGTAGTGCATATAGAATTCACGGAATTCACGATGACATAACAAATGATGACTATATAATAAAAGTCCATACAGTAGCAGACAGAGGTCCAAACTGGCACAGATATAAAAGCCATGGAAATTATGCAGAACCAAATACCGCTGTTTACTGGTCAAATCTATGGGGCGGAACTACGCAACGTGGTAAATTTTATTTTGCAGACATCGACAAAGGTTATATGGTTGATAATTATATTGACCTAAAAACCCCTCCATACAAAAGAGAAGTTAATGAATACACAGCAGGTTTAAAATTAACAGATGAAGAACTTGCCAGAAACGGTCACAATAAAATTAATGGTTATAGTATTGACTGGGGTGGTGTTAGAGTTGTCAACCGTATAAAAAATGAAAGTAAAACAGCACGAGCAGTTTTACATCATATAAAAAAGACAACACGATTATTCAGAGAAATAGAATGGGAAAAATTATTTACCAGCAGAAATTTTGATACTACGCAAAAAGAAGCAGGACTTGCACTTTCAATAAAACATTTACCTGATAAAAACAAAACACAATATATTGAAAAATGTATGGATCTAAATAAACCAATGATAGACCAAGCTTTAAGCTATGTATTAAAATACTTGCCACATGAACAAGCGCTAAAATATTTTGAAAAACTTATGGCTAGAAATGAAGAAATTACTCAAACTATTTTGATGAATGAAATACCTTTATTAGCCAGAAAACCTTTACCTGAAGCTTATGATGATATGAATATTCCAAAAGATCAAATCATACCTCAAAAGATTAAAGAATTTTATGATATAGCAAAAAAATATGCAATTCCAGAATCCAGAGAACATTTAGCAAGTTATGTACACCTTCTGCCAAAAGAAAACATAATTCCGGAATTTAATGAGCTTATAAAAATAGATGATTACAATATATACGATAGAATGCTGCATAAAATAAGAATTGTTCCGGAAGAAGAATTTCCTTTTGATTTAAAATTTGAAATGCTTAATACAATAGAAAAAGCAGTTAAACACCCATATTTAAAAGAACACACAAATGAAATAAGAATATATACAATAAGAAAAACACTTGCAGATTAAGCATTAAAAAAAGCGATTTAAAAATCGCTTTTTAAAACTGGGGCGGAAGGATTCGAACCTCCGGGATGGCTGGACCAAAACCAGCTGCCTTACCACTTGGCGACGCCCCATTATCTGTTCGTCACATTTATTATTTTATTCGGTAAAAATTTATTGTCAATAATAATTCTTTTGACAAATTGAAAAATTTAGCAAAATTTTTATTTATAAGGTTTAATACTTATACTAAAGGAGAATATAATGCAAGTTTCTAAAATTTTTCAAAATGCCGTAAATAATGGAGGGCAAATTCTTGAAAACGGTTCTGTTTATACATGCCAAAAATCCAAACACTATCCAAACAGATTTATACAAAAAGTTATAACCCCAACAGGTAATTATACTATTCAAGTAAGCGAAAATGGGAACATAATCAAACGAATTGCAAAATTCTTTTTAGAAAATAATTCTACACTTACTGATACTTGGGATTTTTCAAAATCAAAAGGAATTCATTTAAGTTCAGTTTTATTAAATGAACAAAAATCTATTTTAAGTCGAGTATTTGATAAAGTTGGAGAAAAAAATATCAAACAAGATGGACTTATTTATCTTCACCATTTTGGCAAACCTGATATATACACAACTGAAGTAAGAACATTAAACGGAATAACTTCAACTCCAAAATTATTTAGTAAAAACACTTGGTTAAATGATGAATTTTATAAACACTTTAACATACAGGCTTAAATGGGGTATCTTCTTTTGCGAAAACAACCTCAATTCCACCAGAAATAATTTGTTCTAATACAGGCAATATTAAAATTTCTGACTCAAAATGCCCAATATCATAAACTACAATTTCACTATCTAAAGCAGTATGGAATTTCAAATCCCCTGTAACCAAACAATCTGCACCCAAAAGTTTTGCTTCTGAAATAAATTCAGAACCACTGCCGGCACAAAATGCAACTCTTTTTAAATCTTTGACATGCCTGTTATTTATAACTCTAGCAGTAGGAAACTTTGATGAAATAATTTGAGAAAAATTTTCAATACTTACAACACTTTCAAACTCAATAAACCTTAGAAATTCGTGACTTATGAAATTATTATATTTTTCCAAATTCAAATTTTTTATAATAGTATCAGTAGTTCCGCCATTTGCTTTGTCAAGATTAGTATGAGCGCAATACATATCAATATTTTTCCACCCGCAAGGAACAAAAAATGCAGGATGATGAGAAATTATCATATCACAACTTAAACTTTCTGCTTGAGATACGATATCCTCTGTTGGAGTTAAACATAACATAATTTTAGAAACATCTTTTTTTCCTGTTTCAACTAACCAACCTGAAGCGTCCCAACTTTCTGCAGTTTCTAACGGTGCAAACTTTTCGATTTTGTTAACAATATCATATTTATTCATTAATATACTCTAAAATTTTCCTTGCAATTACTGTTTTTGATGCTTTTTCAATTCTTTTTAAATTACCATTTTTATCTAAAATTGTAACTTCATTATCATCAGAAGAAAAACCGATATCCTTGCGAGAAATATCATTTGCCACCAAAAAATCACAACCCTTCTTTTGGATTTTTTCTTTTGCATTTTCTAGCAAATTTTCACTTTCTGCACAAAAACCAACAACTATTTGAGAAGTTTTTTTATCACATAAGCCTTTTAAAATATCCGGATTTTTAACCAATTCCAAAATTAATGTATCCTCTGATGTTTTCTTCATTTTTTGTTCGGAATAATTCTTTACTCTATAATCTGCAACAGCCGCAGCCATAACAACAATATCAGAATTTTCGAATTCTTGATCTAAAGCATTTTGCATATCAATAGCAGACTTAACTTTAACAATTTTAAATGGAGCTGTAAAGTCTTTTGTTGTAATAAGAACCACATTAGCACCCATATCTTTTGCAACTTTCGCAATTGCAAATCCCATTTTACCTGATGAATAATTGGAAATATATCTAACAGGATCAATATCTTCAATAGTTCCACCGGAAGTTACTACAACTTTTTTACCTTCCAATATTTTAGAATAATTTAGGGCTTCAACAACAGCAGAATATATTTTTTCAATAGAGCAAAGCCTTCCTTTTCCAATATATCCACAAGCTAAAAAACCACTATCCGGTTCTAAAAATTCAACACCTAAATTTCTCAACTTTGAAATATTTTCCTGAATAACCGGATTATTCCACATATTGCAATTCATAGCAGGTGCAATAATCATTTTTTTTGAAAAAGCACAAGCAATTGATGTTAACAAATTATCAGCAACTCCTTGAGCAATTTTAGAAATTGTATTTGCTGTAGCCGGCGCAATTAGCATAATATCGGATTCATCAGCCAACGATATATGTTCAGGTTTCCAATTTTTTACATCAAATTCTTGAACATAAACCTCATTTTGACTTAAATTTTGCAAAGTTAATTTGGTAACAAAATTCAACGCATTAGGAGTTGCCACAACTTTTACACTTGCGCCGTTTTTCTTAAATTTTCTAATTAATTCACAAATTTTATATGCTGCAATACCGCCTGTAATCCCAATTAATATAGTTTTACCGCTAAGCATAATTATAAAAGTTCCTTTTTCGTAATTTCTTCAATTTCGCTAACAGCACGCTCTAAATCATCATTTACTACAACATAATCATACTGTTTAGAACGTTCTAATTCTATTTTAACTAAGTCTAAACGTTTTTTTATAGTTTCTTCATCTTCAGTATGACGACCTCTGAGTCTGTTTTCAAGTTCTTGCACACTAGGTGGAGCAATAAATATCAAAACAGCTTCAGGCATCTTTTTCTTAACTTGCAAAGCACCTTGAGTTTCAATTTCAAGAATTATATTCATACCTTCAGCAAATTTTTGATGAATATATTTTTGCTTTGTACCATAAAAATTTCCTGCAAACTGAGCATGTTCTAGGAATTTATCTTTTTTTATACAATCTTCAAATTCTTCTCTAGTCAAGAAAAAATAATTAACACCATCAACCTCACCAGGACGAGGTTTTCTTGTAGTACAAGAAACAGAAAGCATAAATTCATCGGAGTTCCTTGCCATAAACTCTTTTAAAACTGTGCCTTTTCCAACACCTGAACAACCTGAAATTACAAACAACTTTTTATTCATAGACTGATTATACTATGAAGATTTTAAAATATAAATATTTTATCTTAATTCTTTAATAGATGTAATTGTTTTTAATAAAAATTTTAATTCTTTTTTATTTAATTTTTTCATTTCTATTTTAATTTTATCTACAAGCTGATTTTCTTCAGAGTTGTCATAAGAAAACAAGTCTTTAACTTCAACCTTAAGAACATCAGCTAATTTAATAATGTTTTTTAGTGTAGGGAAATGGCTTCCATTCTCCATTTTACAAAGGTGTTGCGGATCCATCCAAATACGTTCAGCAAGTTCTTCTTGAGTAAGATTTTGTAGCTTACGCAATTCTCGAACACGATTACCAAATAAAGTTTTTAATTGCTGTTCGTTCATATTATCACCTACATTCTACCTATTAAGGAGAATAGCTATAATGTGATGAGATGACAAGAATAATTTGACATTTTTGTTATTTCATGACATGTATTATTGCGTTAACTTGATATTCTTTATCAAGAAATGTTGGAATTAAGGAGGTTAAATTTATGTCACAGCCAAAGGTGTCTGTTATTGTTGCAGTTTATAATGTAGAGGATTATTTGGTGCAATGCCTGGATTCTGTTGTTAATCAGACTCTTAAAGATATTGAAATAATTTGTATGGATGACTGTTCGACAGATAAATCACTTGAAATTTTAAAGGAATATAGAAAAAAGGATAATAGAATAAAAGTTTTGGAATTTGGTGAAAATGTTGGCCAAGGAAAAACAAGAAATGTAGCGTTAGATATTGCAAAAGGCGAATATATAATGTTTCTTGATGGGGATGATTGGCTGGAATTAAATGCTTGCGAGAAGGCTTATGAACATATAAAAGCAAATAATAATGATTTTGCATATTTTAATATGTTTGATTATTTTGAAAATAAAGATGTAAAGCATGTTAATACAAGAAGATTGAGACATTTTACAAATTTTTCTACGTCTCAAAATATACGTTTGTATGAATATGATGACTGGTTTATTACAACTGGTGAACCTTGGTATAAGATATATAAAAGAGATTTTTTAAATAATAATAATATAAGATTTTCTAATTTAAGAATATGTGAAGACGTACCGTTTTATATAAAAGTTATTGTATGTGCAGAGACTGTTTCAGTTTTAAATCTTCCTTTATATAACTATAGGATCCGAGATAATTCTTGTGGTACAACATGTGTTTATAATTGGAAGGATTTATTTAGCGCACGTAAAGAGTCTTATAATTACATTATAAAATCTTCACATTCAGAGAAATTTTTAAAAGTTTTCTTACCATATTGTATAAATACTCTTTTGTATTGGTATGATCGATTTTCACGAATTGATTCTTCAATTTCAAAAGATTTTTATATAGAACTTCGTAAATACTTTATGGAATTTGATAACGAATATAATATTGAAGAATTTAAAGAAAAAATTAATTATCCAAAATTTAAAAGAATATTAAAATATAATTGGTCAACAAAGTGTTTTATGGATTTTATTCATTTATTATTTTCGATCACCAATACAAAGAAACATAAGGTGATAACGTTTTTGGGAATAAAATTAAAAATCAAAAGATTTTCAATGAATAAAAAGTATAAAAGTCTATGCAAAAAATATAAAAAGACTATAAAACGACTTCAAAAAGAGGCAAAAAACAGGAAAATACGAGTTGCATTTTATGTCAATGATACCCGTTGGAAATGTCAAAATTTATATGATTTGATGTCAAAAGATGAACATTATGAGCCTTTTATTATTGTTGGGAAACATTCTACAGGACCTCATAAATATGAACAGCAATCAGAAAGTGAATTAAAACAGATATATGAAGATTATAAGTCTAAGGGGATGAATGTAGAATTGGCATATCATGATGAAAATGGAGATGTTCCGTTATCAGAATTTCATCCTGATGTTATATTCTATTCAAGACCTTGGGGTATTTCTGCAATGCATAGTATATCAAATTCTGCAGAATTTGCACTAACTTGTTATGTTCCATATTTTATATCAAATTCTCCTGCAAGTGTAGAGGCAGGGTCATTATTTCAGAATATATTATGGCGTTATTATGTAATAAATGAAGATTTAAAAAAAGAATATAAAAAGGTAATGAAAAATAAAGGTAAAAATTTGCGAGCTGTCGGGTATCCGTTTTTAGAGGATTACAAAAAACAAGATGATACAGAAAAAAAATATGTTATTTACGCTCCGCACTGGACAGTAGGTAAAAACTTTATAAAATATGCGACATTTGAATGGAATGGGGAATATATATTGAATTTTGCCAAACAACATCCTGAATTAAATTGGGTATTTAAGCCTCATCCGATATTAAAAGGTACATTAGTTGATACCGGAGTTATGACAAAAGAAGAGACTGATAGCTATTGGGCAGAGTGGGACAAAATAGGAATAAAATATGAAGGAGCCGACTATCTACCGTTATTTAAAGCTTCAAAAGCTTTGATTACAGATTGTGGATCATTTTTGGCAGAATATATGCCAACAAAAAATCCTGTAATTTTATTGCGTTCAGACATAGCTACCCCGTATAATTTTTTAGCTCAAAAAGTTACAAAATATTATTATAAAGCTCATAATCTGGAAGAATTGTCAGATTTATTTAATGAGGTATTGTTAAAAGGAAATGATATAAATAAAAAGCAACGTTTGCAGATGCTGGAAGATTTGCATTTAGTAAATTCAGCATCTGAAAATATTTTGCGAGATTTAGATAAAACTTTATGTATAGAACAAAATTAAAAGCATTTACCCCACTTAATTCCAAAAATGTGGTTGGGAATATCCTTCCACATTTTTTTTTGTGAATAATTAATTTTTCCTTAACTTTATTAATATTTTAAAAAAGTCGTTGTATAAATATAGAGTAAAGAGAGAAAAGGAGTTGAACTATGATTAAACCATTAGGCGAAAGAATTGTTATTAAAGTTGTAGAAGAAACAGAACAAACTCAAGGCGGAATTTTTATTCCTGATAGCGCTAAAGAAAAACCTCAAAGAGGTGAAGTTGTTGCTGTTGGACTTGGTAAATTAAATGACAAAGGTGAAAGAGAGCCAATGGATGTTAAAGTTGGTGACACTATCCTATATGCTAAATATTCTGGAACTGATGTTAAGGTTGATGGTGTTGAATATAAAATCTTATCAATCAAAGATGCTTTAGCTGTTATTGAATAATAAAAATATTTTAAAGGAGAAATAAAAATGGCAAAACGTATTGTTTTTGATGAAGAGGCAAGAAAATCTCTTCTTAAAGGTATTGATGCAGTAGCAGACGCTGTTAAAGTTACTTTAGGACCAAAAGGTAGAAACGTAATTTTAACAAAAAAATTTGGCGCACCTCAAATCGTTAATGATGGTGTAACTATTGCAAAAGAAATCGAATTAAAAGATGCTTTAGAAAATTCTGGAGCTCAATTATTAAAAGAAGTATCATCTAAAACAAATGATGTTGCAGGTGATGGTACAACAACAGCTTCTGTTTTAGCTCAAGCTATTGTTCGCGAAGGTTTGAAAAATTTAACTGCAGGTGCTAACCCAATGTCAATGAAACGTGGTATTGATAGAGCAGTTGATGCAGCTGTATCAAAAATCAAATCTATGTCTAGACCGGTTAACACTAAAGAAGAAATCGCTCAAGTTGCTGCAATTTCAGCTGGTAACAACAAAGAAATCGGTGAATTAATTGCAGAAGCAATGGAAAAAGTTGGTCACGATGGTGTAATTACTGTTGAAGAATCAAAATCATTTGGTACTAACTTAAAAGTTGTAGAAGGTATGCAATTTGATAAAGGATACATTTCACCATACTTTGTAACTGATCCTGAAAGAATGGAAGCAGTATTGGAAGATGCTTATGTATTCTGTTGCAACAAAAAAATCAATTTAATTTCAGATTTAGTACCATTACTAGAACAAGTTGCTCGTGATGGCAAATCATTATTGTTAATCGCTGAAGATATCGAAGGAGAAGCTTTAGCAACATTAGTTGTTAACACAATGAGAAAAGTATTAAGAGCCGTTGCAGTTAAAGCTCCTGGTTTTGGTGATAGAAGAAAAGCTATGCTTGAAGATATCGCAATTTTAACAGGTGGCGAAATGTTCACTGAAGAATTAGGTATCAAATTAGAAAACGTAACAACTCAAATGCTTGGTAAAGCAAAACGTGTAACAGTTACAAAAGATGAAACAACAATCGTTGTTGGAGATGAAACAAAAGCTGCAGTTCAAGAAAGAGTAAGACTTATCAAAAAACAAATCGAAGCTTCTGATTCTGAATATGATAAAGAAAAATTAAATGAACGTATTGCAAAATTATCAGGTGGAGTTGCTTTAATTGAAGTTGGTGCAGCTTCTGAAGTTGAATTAAAAGAAAGAAAATTAAGAATTGAAGATGCTCTAAATGCAACAAGAGCTGCTAATGAAGAAGGTATTGTTCCAGGTGGTGGTGTTGCTTTATTAAGAGTTCAACAAGAATTAAATTCTAAATTAGAATCAATTGATTTTGAATCTGATGATGAAAAAGTTGGATACAAAATATTAACAGCAGCACTTGATGTTCCATTAAGAGCAATTGCTCGTAATGCTGGTGCTAAAGCTGATGTTGTAGTTGATTGCGTATTAGAAAAAGATGGAGCATATGGTTACGATGCACTAAACAGCAAATATGTTGATATGTTCCAAGCTGGTATCGTTGATCCTGCAAAAGTTACTCGTTCAGCATTAATTAATGCAGCTTCAGTTGGTTCTATGTTATTAACAACAGAAGCAGCAGTTGTAGAAATTCCTGAGGAAAAATCTACTCCAGATATGTCTGCAATGGCAGGAATGGGTGGTATGGGCGGTATGATGTAAGACCTGCCACTTACATAAATCATTCAAAAAAGCGGTTTGTGAATTTTCACAAACCGCTTTTAGGTTTTCTATAATTAACCAACTTCTTCTATAAATCTATCGCATCTTCTGCTAATTTATCCATTACGGCTGATGCGTTTTTCTCTAATTCTTCTTTTGAGATTGTGCCATCCGGATTTGTATCTATTTGCGTAAAACTATTTTCTAATAATTCATTAAATTTCTCTTTATTAGCATCTGTTTCTTCTATTCCAAATGATTTTAGCATTGTTTTCATATATTGTTTATATTCGTCTTTATTTAAAACATTATCTCCATTTCCATCTGCAGACTTCAACATACTTTCTGCATCTTCCGCATCAGTAGTTTTCTTAGATTCATCCAATATAGCTTGCGGATCATCTTTATTTTTCAATAAAAAAAGAGCTTCTGAACTTAGTTTATTACCTTTATCATCTTTTATAACTAAAGTATCATTGACTAAATCTGCGCTAAAGCCTTGAGGTAACTCAAAACCCTCACCAAATTCTTTTTTGATTGCAGCATCTAATTTATCTTGATTTACGTAATTATTACCACTTGTTTGTGAAACTTTTGCCCCAAGCTGGTACTTACCTGCAGAATCTTTTGTCAAAGCATATGTTTCACTAGACCCATCAGGTTTTTGAATCGTAGCGACAAAAGATTGGCCACCACCTATATACCCTGAAGATACAGATTTTACGGAAGAACCGGATGGCAATTTAGAAATATCTATATCTGAAGTTGCAGGAATTGTCTCAGTTTTAGTCAAATCTTGAACAGTTTTTACTTGTTTATCCAAAGTTGAAGTAGGCACAGTTGAACTACTTCTAGGTTGCGTAGATGTCAACTGAGGATTTTGCATCGTCGAATACTGATTCATCACATACTGTTGTTGTGTTCTTTGAGCTCTACGAGCCCTTATTCCACTAAAAAGACTTCCAAGAAAACTTAAACCTTGTCCTATTACGCTACCAATAAGCATTTCTTTAGAAGGGCCCTGGTTAATAGTAATAGTTGTTGAGCCACTGCCATAACAATGTGATGCCAAATACGCTTGGCGTTTTGCTTCAGCATGTTGCTCATACCTATTTGCAATATTTTGTCGTCCATAATGAACAGACGGCTGATATTGGGAACCGAAGTTTTTAAATGTAACCATAAATATAGTATCTCTTCTTATAAGTCATATTTATAAAAAAAATTTTTGATTCAAAATTTCAATTATAAATAATTCTGTTACACTTAGTTACATTTAATTATTTATTTTTTCTTTTAAGATTTCGACTTCAGCTTTTAACTTATTAATTTCACATCTAACAGGATCTGGAATTCGGTTGTGCATTAAATTCCCCTGCTTATCTACAACTGCTCTATGTACAACTCTACCAGGAATCCCAACAACAGTTGAATATTCAGGAACATCTTCTATTACAACAGAACCTGCTCCAATTCTTACGAAATCACCTATTGTGATATTACCTAAAACTTTTGCACCAGCACCTACAATTACATTATTACCAAGGGTTGGATGACGTTTGCCATGCTCTTTTCCTGTTCCACCCAATGTAACTTGTTGATATATCAAAACATCATCGCCAATAATAGTCGTTGCACCAATAACAACACCTTCACCGTGGTCTATAAAAAATCTTCTACCAATCCTAGCGCCAGGATGAATTTCTATACCTGTAACTATTCGGGTTATATATGAAATTATTCGGGGGATCAATGGAATATTCCATTTATATAACCTATGAGCAAATCTATATGCAACTATTGCATGCAAACCAGGATAACAAAGGATAACTTCCAACAAATTAGTTGCAGCCGGATCGTTATCATATATAACTTTTATGTCTTCTTTTACCTTTGTTATTCCACGTTTTATTACTGAAATCATTATATTCCTTTACTTTACAAGCTTTGCAAATTTTCTTTTTCCTGCTTGTAAAATTACACTTTCTTCTACAGAAATAGAATATGACATATCTGAAATTTTTTCACCGTCAAGTTTTACACCACCGCCTTGGATTAATCTTTTTGCTTCACCACGGCTAGCTACAAATCCTAATTCTGTTAATAAATCAAGAATATTTTTACCTTGTTCAACTTTTACTTCTTGAATATCATCAGGGATTCCTTTATTTGACACTACGTTAATAAAGTCTTCTTGAGCTTTGTCTGCACCTTCTTTTCCATGGTACTCTTGTGTAATTTGATGTGCTAATTGCATTTTAATATTTCTTGGATTTACAGATCCATCTGCAATTTGTCTATCATATGTTTCAAGTTCTTCTTTTGTTGCGTCTGTTAATAAACTATAATAACGAGTAATCATATTATCAGGAATACTCATCAACTTACCAAACATATCTTTAGCACTGTCAGTTAATGATATACAATGTTCAGGATATGTTTTAGACATTTTAACAACACCATCTGTACCTTCCAACAACGGTAATAAAATTACCAATTGAGGATATTTCTTACCATATGCTGTTTGAATATCTCTACCTAATAAAGTATTAAATCTTTGGTCCGTTCCACCTAATTCAATATCAGCATCTATAGCCACAGAATCATAAGCTTGCATTAATGGATAGAAAAATTCAACTATAGAAATAGGTTTTCCATCAGCATATCTTTTAGCAAAATCATCTCTTGTCATCATCTGAGCTACTGTTACTTGTGCTGATAATTTTAACAATTCAGTGAAGCTCATTTTATGCAGCCAATCAGCATTATTAACAACTTCTGCGTTAGATACATCTAAAACTTTAGACATTTGAGCAAAATAAGTTTTTGCATTTTCTTCAACTTGTTCTTTTGTTAAAGCAGGTCTTGTTTCTGATTTACCTGATGGATCGCCAACCATTGCAGTAGCACCACCAACCAATAATACAATCTTATGTCCTAAAGCTTGAAATTCTTTCAATTTACGCATTACAACAGTATGACCTAAATGTAAATCTGGTCTTGTTGGATCCATTCCTAATTTTATTCTTAATGGAGTATTAGTATCTGCTGAATGTTGTAATTTTGCAGCTAATTCTTCAATTCCTCCAGGTAAAACTTCGGCATTTCTTGCTATATGTTGAGCTTGTTTTATAAATTCTTCTCTTATTTCCACCATTTTTATTCTCCTATCATTGTTATCAATTATAACAAAAAAAAGAGATAACTAGCAAAAAATATTTTATGCAGATTTAATAAAGTAAAAGGTTTTATTTATGGATAAAATAAATTTTACAGGATTAAAAAATATTGGATCATACTCAAAAAATTTACCCTATTACCCTAAAAATCAACTTAGGACTCATATGATTATTAATTTAACAGATGATTATCAAGGTAATGATTTAACTGAATTCAAAGAAATTGCAAAAAAATGTCGTCCACTTTTAGGGAATATGAATTTTGCAAAAAACTCGAACTTTATTCATATAATGACAAGCACAACAAATTTAAAAGATGATGTTCCAGGAATGGCAGTAAATCATATAGTTATTCCTGCAAGAAAAGAAACATTACCATTATTTAGCTATATTGCAAAATTAACCAGAAGAATTGCAAATATGGCGGATAAGGAATTTATTATAAACAATGATTTCAAATATAATAATGATGGAGAAAGCTTCATATTTCCATTAATAAAAGTAAGTGATCTCACCAAACATAATAAACAAAAAACAAACCAATTACTTGATGAAATATATTCACCAGAAAATAATCGAAAAGTTTCTCAAATTATTAATAATCATATACAACAACAAATGGAAGATTATTTAAAATAAACAAATCAGTGCCCTTATATTAATTATATTTGGACACTGATTTATTATTTTATAACTAAACTTGAGCTTCTAAAGCATTCAATTCAGCTCTAAGATCCACAATTTGTGAATTATAATAATTCAACCAAGTTTCACCGGATCTTGCGTCTTTAACTTCACTTTCACAAACTGCGCGAATTCTTTTTAAATCTAGCGCATCTAGATTTCTATATATTTCATCAATTCGAGTTTTAATAGCAAGCTTTTGCTTTTCCGTTTCATAATCAGGATTTTCAATAATAGAATTATTTGAATAAATATATTTATATGGCTCTTGAAGATAAGCATCATAAATATCATCACTAACTTCTATATTCAATACATTTTCACCAAGTTGCTCAGCTTCACCACAGCCATTCAATATTCCATTTTCAACATGTATATATTTCATTTAAATCTCCTTATCAAATTAATAAACTATCTCACTTTACGATACGCATCGAAATGCAATGTAAACTTTGCAGAACCAGAGCCAAAAGAAGTTCTAAAAACTTTTACTTGTCGATCTTTTCCAACTAATAAAAAAGCATTCGAAGCATTATAATATGCAGCATTTTCCCTTGTTACAATATACCCAACCGGAGTATAAGAAGAAATCAAATCTGTCTGTAAATTAATTTGCGCAGCATCTCCATAAGATGACCCACCACTTAGCCAAAAAGAACATCTTACTTCATACTTTGAAGAATCCTTTGGCAAATACGAACTTAAACTGTAAGTTTTAGTTGTATTTAAACTTATAGAAGTACTATCAGCTACTTTATAATATTTTACAGCCCAAGTCCCATCTAATAAAGAAGCATTAGCCTTAGCATCAAAAAGTTTTTGACCTGCAGAACTAATATTTGATAAGTCTAAATTTAATTTTTGCTCATCTAATTCTTCTTTTGTACTTTGAATTTTTGTATCTACTTCTGATAAACTTGTGTTAACCTCATCAATCCTAGTATTAGTATCTTCAATTTTAGATAACACATCATTAAAATTTGCATTCACTTCATCAGCTTTAGCTTTTGTTCCTGGAACAAAAGCGTAAGGAACACCATATGCCATATAATCCTTTCCGGCATATCTTATGGTACATAAAACGGGGCAAGCTCAATTAACACAACAATTATAACATATTTATCAAATTTTCGTCAAGAAAGCGACCGCCAGTAACTAGCGGCCGCTTTTATATTTTATAGATTTTCTCACATTTATTATGCTATAAATTGAGCTGCACCTGATTCTGGATTTGGAGGTGTTGGTGCTTTTTTACCTTTGAATAATTTTACAATTGGTTCATATGTATATTTTGCAATAGCTTCACCTGCAACAGCTACATAGTGACCTATCTTTTTCATAAATCCTGGTTTTGCTGCTAATTCTTCAGCTCCCAATTTTTTAATCGCCTTAGGGAAAATCTTAGGTAGAGCTGCTAATGCTGCGGCAACAACTACTAAACCTGCAACTGTACCAAGAACTTTTTTACCTGTGCTTGATTTTTTTTCTTCTGGTTGTGGTTGTTGAGCTGGAGCTGCAGTATTATTTGCATTTGGTTTTGAAAATGCACCTGCACGATCTAGAGCAATTGGACCTTCACCAAAATGTACACTAGAGATAGGACTAACTGATAACATGAGAAAACCTCCTTACACACTTTTCTATACACGACTTATAAAACTCCTAATGAATTAATTTTGACCTAATAATATAAATTTGCAAATATTTGTTACAAAAATTTACATATTTTTTGGAATAATTTAATTTTATGTGTCATCTATATCTATGTGGGAGGAAATTTTGATGGCTAGTAAACAAGAAACATTAATATATATTGAAGAAGAGAATATTAAAGAAGCAGAATTCATGTCAAGAAGCTTTGTTGATATGGAAACAAAAAATAGAGCTTATATCAATGCTCTAGGCGCAGAACTTGCAATGAAATATTTAGCTTCAGAAGGTATTAAAATTGAAAATATTCATAACATACACTCTATTTCTAAAATTTTAGAAAGCATAGATATTGCAGATATTTTACTTCCAAATATTCATATTGATGTTCGTGTAATTTGGAATGAAAATCAAATATTTATACCAAAAAGTCATTTTGAATTAGAAATAAAACCTGATATATATCTTGTTCTAAAACTAGACACAAAATTAAAATATGTTGAATTATTAGGTTATTTTAAACCTCAACAAATAAACCTAAAAAATTGCAACGATAAATATTATTTCTTTGCTAAAGACAAATTATCTTCCCCTGATTCATTGAAAAAATTTATTCAAAATTATACAGGTTCAACATCTAAAAAGATTTCTCAAGAAGATATGTTACGTGGTAGAGAACTTTCAATATCATTAGCTGATCATAACCTTTCAATAGATGAACAAAAAGAATTATTAGAGCTACTATTTTTAAGTGACAGTTTAAGAGAAAGTGTTTTAGAATTTGATAATTTTGAAACATTAGCATACAATGTAGCATCTTCAACAACAAAAACAAAAGATTCTGCAGAAACATTTACTTTACTAAATCCTGAAGATGAAGAACAAAATAATATTGAAGATTTAAAACTTGATCCAATTGATGACGATACTGAAAATAGTTTTACTCTACTACCTGCTGAAGATGATATTGAAGAATCAGCAACTCGTAGCTTGGAAAACAAATTGTCAGATACATTCTCTGATCAAATAACAATCGAAGAAAATTCAATCTCTAACAATAATGATCTTGATTTATCAGGAACAAATGTTACAGAAGAAGATATATTCCTTGATGAATCATTTTTTGAAAACACAACTGAAGATAATGAAACTGAAACATCCGTAGAAGAAAATAAAAATGAAGAAACTGAAGATCAAATCGAAAACTCTACAGAAACAGTTGAAGACACAATCATTGAAACACCAACAGAAACTGAAAATATCAATAATGAAAATGTATTTGAAAATATTTCAAATGAAAATCAAACAAATGAACTTGAAACTACTGAAGATAACAATTCAGAAATAGCAGATGAAATACACGAAGATAATTTGACAGAACCAAACCTTGATGAAATTGACCTTGGAGACAATCTTCTTGATGATAATATTGGAATTCAAGAAGATATCAATATAGATACTCCAACAGATGAGCTTGAAAATATTGAAAACAGCAACTCTGAAACATTTGATACAATGCAAGAAGATAATTTAATAGAATCAAACCTTGAAGAAATCGACCTTGGAGATACTCTTCTTGATGATAATATCGAAATGCCGGAACCTGAAATGGGGCTTGCTGAAAACAATTTAGATGAAGATTTATCTCAAACAACTTTAGAAAATGAACTTCCTACACTTTCAGAAGATTTTTCAGATATAGATCAAGATTTATTAAGCGATACGCCTGAAAATACACTTGAAATTGATGAAACCGATGGTGAATTGGATACTATCGAAAACACTAATAACGAAACAAACGAAACTGAAACGCAAGAACAAGAAACCAATTTACCAGAACAAAGCAGTACTAATATAAGCCAAGAATTAGCTCAAACCATAACAAGTGCATTAAAAGAATCTTTAGAAAAGAAAGACAATGCCACTAACGTAGAAGCTGGCGCTATTTCTGCAGAAAAAACTTCTACAAACGCAATGAAATTAGCATCTGTTGCCGGGGATTTAGTTAATGACATCGTAAACAAAAACATAGAAGAGCAACAAAAAAATCTTGACAGAATTGATTACGCAAAATCTACAACTAATGCAAATGATGTTCCTGAACACATTGCAGCACTAGCTAAAGATTTATCAGCTGCAAAAATTGAAATTAATATGAAAGAAGAAGCTTCAGGAAAATTTGAAACACCAAAAGACCTTTCTGAACTTAAAGTTGTAGAAAACAATCATAAAGAACAAGAATTTGAACAAGAAACAATTGAACTTGGTGATATGGAAACTGTACAAACAGAGGAATTTACAGAAGATACTGATAGTATCGTAAATTTAGAACACCTAAATGCAATTGATTCACCAACAAAACCTGTAGAAAATCTTGAAGAACGAACTCAAACTCCAGAAGTTGACAAAATGGACTTACCAGATTTATCAACTTTTGAAATTAGAGAAGATGGAACTTCTACATTTGACAATTTTGCAACAGATATTAATTATAATGAAGAAGAACAACTGGTTGATTTTAACATGCCATCAAACGAAATTAAAATTGATGACAATGAAACATTTGGATTTGATACAACAACAGATATTTCTTCTGATTTGGCATTAAATGATGAAATATTTGAAAATACAATAATGGATACTCAAGAAACATTACTTGAAGAACCACATAATACAGAAGAAACATTTGACACAAACCCAGATGAAATAATTTCTGAAGAAATTGAAAATCCGGCATCAACAACATTTGATTCTGAAATAACTTCAGATAATTCTGATATGGAAGATATTAATGACTTTTTAAATGACAATTTTGAAATTACAGAAAATCCAACATCAGAAACACCTCAAGAAAGCATACATCAAGATATAATATCAGAAGAACCTCAAAATGATATTATTGAAGAACAAAATGCATTTCTATCAGATATTGAAAACGAAAGTCCAAATACACCAAATGAAATTATAGAAGAACCAATCATAAATGATACCGCAGAACCTCAAGAAACTTCTCAAGAATGGCTAAACGATACTAATTATGATAATTTGGAAGACATTGAAATTCCACAACCAACTCAAAATGAATTATCGGAAGAAGATATAACAGAACCTGATGTAAATGCACCAAAAGTATTCGCAGTAAAAGAAAATTCAGTAGCAATAAGCGATAGAACATTTAAAGCTGGCGAAATACCTATTGATATAAATTATCCTGCATCTGTTCAAAATGCAGCACAAGGAAACGAAAACTTAGAAGATTTATACAATCCAGAAACAAAAGTTCCTGGCTCAGCACTATTACAAAACCCTGGAAGATTAGGATCTTTAACTGGCAACAATGGTGGTTTTGGTCTTGGATTAAAACTAATAGGCGGACTTGTAACATTGGCAGTTGTATGTGCTATAGGATTTGGAGTTGCTAAGATGTTTAAAACACCAACAGAAGAAACTCCTCAACCAATAACAGATGATACAGTACCAACAAGTCCAGATAATGGAGTTGCTGAAACTAATACTTTAAATGTTAACCCAGATAACGTTGTAAAAATGGACAATAACAACAATACTTTAGCTACAACAAATACTACAGTAACTAAAAATCCACAATCACAAAAAACTGTAAGTACTAACACTAATGCTAATTCTTCTATGACACCAGCTCAGAAAAAAGCAATTTCATCAACTACATTCATAGAAGTTAAAAAACTTACCTGGGAAGTTCCTGATTATATCTCTTATAATCAACACTTTAAACAATACTTCCAAGCTGCAGGTAAAAGTTTAAAACTATCTTTAACAAGTGACTTATTACTTGCAACCGATTATGCTTATACAAGCGAAATTCGAGTAAGTGTAACATTTGATAAAGATGGAACATTTAAAAATTCTCAAATTGTGACATCTAGCGGATCCACTCAAATAGATAGTATTGTGTTACAAACTGTTAACCAAACATTAAAAGTACTCAAAGCCCCTCATAGCGTGGGTAATGACGAAAACACAACCGCAATACTTAAAATTTATTTATAGATATGATATAATACGATTAAAGTAGAGGAAGCTAGGTTGTGGAATTAACACAAGAAAAGATTGACTTAATCAGTAGAATAATAAAAAATGATCGTAAATATCCCAACAACGAAGATTTGTACGATGATTTCTTTAATGAAACCTGCAAGCGTTCTGTAGCTATTCTTAATGCAATAGAAACAGAATCAACGCTTGAAGCATATCTTAAACGTGTTGTCACAACCTCAATCGTTAATGTATTAAAGGATTCCGGCAGACTTAGAAGAACAAGATCAGGATACATGTCAACAAAAGAAGTTGCTCTAGATTCTTCTGATGATGCTGATTATTCTGACGTAGTAATAAAATATTCAGATATTAAAATTCCTCAAAATCCGGAAGAAATCGTTATACAAAAAGAAATATTAGAGTTTGTAGCAGATACAATACGTAAAATTGATGAAGAAGACCCGGATAAAGACTATTTACATATTTATACTTTGCGCTATGATAAAGGCATGACTCAGAAAGAAATTTCTGAAGAACTTGGTATCTCTCAATCTGAAATTTCAAAAAGATTATACAAATTGATGGATAAAGTAAGAAGTATTATTGAATAATAATATATAAGTCTAAACTATGAAATGTCCGGTATGTAAAAAAAATATTCCAACAACGGCATTGAAATGTCCGTATTGTAAGACCCGTACAGGTTTACTATGCAGTAACTGTAATACAGTAAACCCAATAGGGAATTTAGTATGCCAAAAATGCGGACAAGAACTATTGAAAATATGTCCACACTGTCATAGCGTAAACTTTCCTATTGCAACCAAATGTAGAAAATGTGGTTCCCAATTTGGACAAAAAATATTAAAAAGTAATTCAAAACAAACTCAAAATAAAAATAAAGATAAACAAACAAAAAATATAAATATACAATTTTCACCAAAAATTTATACTCATAAACAAGCCTTTGACTCTCTAACAGAAGGTTTAAGAGCAAAAGACGTAAAAATATTTTCTATCACCGGACCAAAAGGTATTGGAAAAAGCAATTTACTAAAACAAGTTATAAATAATTTCAAACAAGAAAATCTAGAATGGTGTATCGGACACTGTACCCCACTAACTCAGCTAACTCCTGGTGGAGTTATTCAAGACATGCTATTAAATCTGTTTAAATTACCAAACTTCTACGTTAATAATGATGATTTAAAAAATGATGCAATAAAATTTTTTAGTAATGAATTCAGATTTTTAAATGCAAATGAAATTTCAGATTTCCTAAACTTTTTGTACAATTCAAAAGACGGAAATTACGAAGATATTATTATAAATAAGAAAAAAACATATGATATATTAAATAGAATTTTTGATGCTTTTTGTCATACAGGAAG
This sequence comes from Candidatus Gastranaerophilales bacterium, assembly GCA_944325085.1. Taxonomy (GTDB): domain Bacteria; phylum Cyanobacteriota; class Vampirovibrionia; order Gastranaerophilales; family Gastranaerophilaceae; genus Zag111. The sequence goes on from CALUYT010000013.1 coordinate 60,510, forward strand.
ATTCGTTTTTGTAATCGATAATTTTGATTTTATTGATGGTTTTTCAATTGAATTTTTCACAAATTTTATGCAAAAAGATTACAATTGGAAAAACCTTAAATTTATCGCTATATACAATGAGCATAAACCTATAAGTAGCTTTTTTGGCTATGAAACAAAAGATTTAAAATCATATTTGGATATAAATATTGAGGAAATGCCTCAACAAGAATTAGAAAAAACTATTAAATTAACAGGCGAAGCAGGAACTTATATTACAAACAGAGAAAAAGAAATTATCTTAGAAAAATGCAAAGGTAATCCCGCATTTGTTGAACAAGCAGTAAGTTATTGTTTTGATTGCCAAATAGCAGATAAAGCATTCCTTATGCCGAATAATTTTTCAGATCTTATAAAAGAAAGACTTGAAACTTTAAAGAAAATAAATAAAGAAGCACACAGAATGCTTTGTGGTGCTGCAATTCTAGGCGATAGACTAAATCTTGCATTACTAAAAGAAGTTTTCAAATATAAAAATCAAGAATTTAATGACATTATGTCTTTTCTTGCAAAATCAAACTTTGTAAGACCTTATAATGAAATATTTTATGAATTTAATAATTTATTATTATGGGAAACAGTACTAAAAAACATTACCCATGACATATCTTTTGAAGACTTAAATGTTCGTATAGGAAAAGCTATAAGTATTTTCAACCTAAACACAAACGCAACAATGGCAATGATTGCACATAACTTAAAAGAAAACAGAATGGCTTTTGATATATGGACAAAAACAACAAGATTAGCAGCATATGTCGGGGATATAAACTTATATGTAATATCTCAAAAACAATGCTTGGCTTTATTGAATGAATTTAATGAAAATGAAACATTAAATATCAGATATAATATAAGCGAAAGACTTGGAAAACTTTTGACAGAATATGACCCTGAAGAAGCAATTGAATATTTGCCTGATGCAATTCAAAATGCGAAAACAAGCAATAATGAAACAAAAGAAATTGAATTATTAGGCTATCTTGCTTTATGCTGCAAAAAAACAGGTAATTATTTTGGTGATATAGAATGTGTAGATAATGTATTAAAAAAATTAACCCCAAGCCAAGAATTAGAAACAGCACTAATCAAATCTTCAAAATTACCATCACTTATCCAAATAGGTAACTGTGGAGAGGCAATTAACATTATCGACAACGATATTTTACCAATATTGAATGCGAATATTGCAAAACCTAGATTAGACAAAACTATTCCTTTGGGCTTTATATATGATACATGGCTTAGAGTATATCTTGATTTAGCAACAGCGCTTGCACTGCAAGGTAATGATAGAGCATTTGAAATTTTAACAGCATTTTTTGAAATTATTGATAAAAATAAAATTGATGATGAAGATTTAATCTGCAAAGGTAAATTAGTTTTAGCATACGCAAACACTATGAAAGGTAATTTTAGAACTTCTAAAGAAGTATTATCAGATATTACCAACCGTATTGGAGTTGAATACCTTAATGCAGATAATTTAAATACAAATGGCGCAGATATTCTAAATTATTACAGTTTGATTGATATAATAAATAACTTTATGCAAAAGAAATTTGATAATATGCAGGAAGTTTTATTTGAAGCAACAAGATGTGCCGGTGACACTGGGAATGATTTTCTAAAAAATATTTATAAAACATTCTTGGGTAAACTATTCTATGAATCAAAACAAGCTCAAAAAGCTATTCAAATATATAACGAACAAATTACATATTTTGCAGACAAAAAGCTAGCAATTGGAGCACTTTTCACTTGGTATTTAATTGCTGAAGCAACAATAATAACAGAAAATGCTAAAAACGCTATAGATATAGCAAATCAAGCACTAGATATTGCCCAAAATCCTAGAATAAACAATTTATTTTTTATTGTTCAATTAAAAATTCTACTCGCAAAAGCTCATATGGAAATATCTGATTTTGAAACTGCAAAAATTAATCTTGAATCAGCAATTATCCTTGCAAAAAAATACAATATGAATGATTCGCTATCAAAAATATATTTTATATACGGTAAATATTACCAAGAACTTGGAACGTTACAATCTCAAAATCAAAATGAATATCTTAAAGGTTCTGCAAAAATGTATGACAAAGCTATGGAAATTGTTATTCAAGATACAAGAAATACATATTTAAAAGACAAAATTGAAACGCAAAAAAATACTCTAATTTCATACTGTAATCTAAATGGATTTAATATTTAATAAATTTTAATTATAAAAAAAATTTATAAATCTTCATAAGTATTCCGTTTTGTAACGAAAAAATATATAATATTTACAAGAAAACATGTTTATTCTAAAAATATGTTATAAAAAAGGAAATAAAATTGCTAAATAATTTTGAAAGTTTTGACAACTCAGAAACCGCTACCAAAAAGGATATAGTTATCCAAGAGAGAGTAGAACTTGTTTCATCACATATGTACAAGCAGTTTTTGGACTATCAACATTCAACAGTAAATACAAATAATATTTTTGCTAAAATGATTGATTGTCTTGAACTGGTTACAAATAATTTAAAACAATCTTTTTCATCAAGAGGTATTGCAACTCAAAATATATATGTTGATGCCGATGCAATGAAAACTACGGCTGTTGTAAATATTTTGTGGCATAAAATGAGTTTCACAACCAGATGCAATTTTCAACCTCAAGCATTATTTAGAGATGATGGAAGACATATTTTTTCAAATCGTATAATGGCTGTAAGAGGCAATTATAATGATATTATTAAAGATGCTAAAGATAGAGAAGATGAAATCGTAAAACTTCTTGAAAATGAAATAGCTTCTTTATATGTTCCAGCAGATCAAAATCAAAAATGCGTCTTTAAAATAAAACATACAGGTCAAGAATTTACACTAAACCAAATAGATGCTCCAAGAGAAGTAATTTTAAAAGTCGTAGAAACTGTATGTGGAGGCGGTTTATACCACCAAGACGGATCCGTAAAAACATTTATCGTGTAAACTGTATTACAAAAATATTAAATATTCCAAATAAAATGGTTGGAATAATTGACTAAAATAATTAAATCACTATTATATATTTATAGGGGTATAAATTCTAAATGAGATTAGTAGAGAAATTAAAAGAATATGAAAATCAATATCTGTTCATAAGATGGGCAACTGGCGGAGAATATGGTAAATTAATGTCAGTTGGAGAAGATTTCATTGAATTTAATATTATTGACGTTGAAACAATGAGCTATAAAGAAACAATGTTAATATATGCACCGCTCATACTGGAAGTCTCTATCGGAGGAGCTGATATTGCAAGAATTGTTGCAGAAGTTTCTTCTCAAATGAATATTTACGATCATAACTAAAACTCTGCCTACAGATAAATGTGTAAAAAAAAAGTCACACTTCTGCGACTTGAACAATAATCTTGGGAGGAGATTTTGGGATAGTTTGTACATGCATGATAATCTAACCATGTCAAATTGGTTACATTATTTTTATAAATTTTAACAAAAATTTACAAATTAAAAAATTTATATTATAATAAAACTATGAACAAAGATTTAAACATACTTATAATTAATGGTCCAAACCTAAATTTGCTTGGAGTCAGAGAGCCTGAAAAATATGGTTCTAAGTCATATAAAGACTTAGAAATGGAATTGCATGAATATTCTTTTGAACTTGGAATTAATATTGAAATATTCCAAAGCAATTTTGAGGGCGAAATAATAGAAAAAATCCAATATGCACTAGGAAACTTTGATGGTATCGTTCTAAATGCAGGAGCATATACCCACACAAGTGTAGCCATTCGAGATGCTCTTACATCAGTAAAAATACCGACAGTAGAAGTACATATCTCAAACATCTATCAAAGAGAAGAATTTCGACACAATTCAATGTTTGCAGATGTTTGCGTGGGGCAAATTACAGGCTTTAAAACAGATAGTTATAAACTTGGTCTTCAAGGACTGGTTAATTTCTTAACCAGTGCTAACGATTAAAATATAAAATTGTTATTTTGCAACTTTAAATTCTGATCTATATGCATCCAATAATTGAGTTGCTTCCTCATAAGAATGATTTTCTTGATATTTATCAAAAATCATATTCATTTGAGCAACTTGAACAGGATTTTTTAGCAATATATTCATATCGCTTTCTACAGAATCAGTAGAAACTTGAGACTTGCCCAAAGACGCAGCAGGCATATTTGTCAAATCTTTAATTTCTTTTGATTCAGCAGGTGTAGTTTGGGCTTCTGGGATTGGCTGACCATCGTTTGATGCCTTTTGGATACCTTTGAAGTTTAAGTTGTTAATATTCTTGTTACCTATTTCTCTCATAGTATCACCTTACTTTCAGAATTTATATTCTTAGTATCTTCATGTTGGTTTTTGTATAGAAAACTCATAAATAAAAAATTTTGCTACTTTTTATCACAAAAAATTACAAAAATTTACATGTAATTGTCAAGTAGTTTTTCATGTTATTATGTATTATATACGATATAAAGGTTTAATGCAAATATGAATGTGACTAAATTAATTAAAGACATATGGTGGAACCTAACAGCCTATAAAACTATAGACTGTTTGCCTGATTCTTTAATTTTTGTCAATTCAGAAGGGCTTATTACAAAATTTAACGAAAAAGCCTCTGAAATTTTTGGATTAAAAAATGACGAAATTGTTTTAACCAGATTTAACGATATTATAAAAAACGGAATGCAGTCTATAAAAGAATCTTTAGATTTTTCAAAACCTGTTTTAGCAACTGCTACAGTTTCAAACAAAGAATTTTTTGTAGAATTAAATGCAATGAAAAAAGGTCATGGTTTTTGTGTAAGCGTTAGAGACATGACCAAATTAACAACAGAATTAATAAATGAAGAAAAAACCCTAAGATTTAACAATGAAAAAAATGCTATGTTATCTAAATTAGAAGGAGATATCAAATCTCCAATAACATCAATTAGCGGATTTTCAAGAGGGTTATTAGACGGTTTAGGTGGGGAATTATCAGAAAAGCAACACAAATACGTAAAAATAATAAATACCAATGCTGATGAATTATATCATTTTATGGACAAATTGTTAGAATTTTCTAAAGCTGAATCATCTATTTACGAAGCAGATTATCACGTATTTGATATTGTTGAACTATATAAAGCTATAAGTAAAGATTTTGAAACTATATTTAGAGAAAAACAAATAACATTTGATTTGGATTACTTTAGTCTTGAAAAAAGAAATGTTTTCACAGATTTGAATGCAATGAAAATCATATATAAAAACATACTGGAAGTAGCAAGTGCAATGACAGAAACAGGCTTTATTTCAGTAAAATTATCACATCCTGATGAAATGACTTGCATAAAATACAAGCTTAATATAACTGCAGAAAAACAAAAATCATATTTACAAATTACAATCAGCGATTCTGGTTCAGGGATTGCTGAAGATGATATGAAATATATTTGTGAACCTTATGCACAATTAGAAAAAGGTAAAAAGAACTTCTTAAGAGCATTAAAACTTGGAACAGCAAGCATATTAACAAAGAGAGCTAATGGACTTATAAGTATTAAATCAGAAATGATGAAAGGTACAAAATATTGTATAGTCCTTCCTATAGAAAAGGAATAATATGAGCAACGTAATCCTTAAAAATGTAAAAAAAACATACGACAATAATAAAACAGTAATCAATAATGTTAATCTTGAAATAAAGGATAAAGAATTTGTAGTATTAGTTGGCGCTTCCGGTTGCGGGAAATCAACATTACTAAGAATGATTGCAGGTTTAGAAGATATTTCTGATGGAGAAATCTATATTGGAGATAAGAAAGTTAATAATATACCTCCAAAAGACAGAGATATCGCATTTGTTTTTCAAAGTTATGCACTATACCCACATATGACAGTGAGAGAAAATATAGCCTTTGGTCTAAAAATGAGAAAAGTAGATAAAGCTACTATTGAAAAAAAAGTTCAAGAAGCTGCTGAAATTCTGGATTTAGGAGAATATTTAGATCGAAAGCCCAAACAATTATCAGGCGGTCAAAGACAGCGTGTAGCTTTAGGTAGAGCAATTGTAAGAAATCCGAAAGTTTTCTTGATGGACGAACCTCTATCAAACTTAGATGCAAAATTAAGAGTTCAAATGAGATCAGAAATCAAAAAACTCCATGAAAAATTACAAACTACATTTATCTATGTTACCCACGATCAAACTGAAGCATTAACAATGGGAGATAGAATTGTTGTATTAAACAATGGAGATATACAACAAGCTGGAAGCCCTGAAGAAATTTATAACAACCCGCAAAACACATTTGTAGCAGGTTTTGTTGGTTCACCTCAAATGAATTTTATCAACGGTAAAGATATAAATCTCGATGAAAATATCATCTACGGCATTCGTCCGGAAAAAATGAATAAACCTGAAGGCGATATTAAACTAACCGTAAATGTAGATATTTCCGAAATGCTTGGAAGCGAAAAAATCGCATATTTTAATATTGGCGAACAAAAATGCTCAGCTAAATTAGATGCGGATTACAATATCGGAAAAACATTAGATTTGTCAATATGTAGTGCTGATTTGTACAAATTTGATGCTCAAACAGGACTACGTATAAATTAATAATAATAATTTTCGTCATTCGGATTTTCAACCCAAATGACTGTAACTTCCGGCTGTTTATAAAACGGATTAAACCAATGGCTGTCTTCCGTAAAATCTATTATTGCATCATAATATGAAATTTTTTGTGCAATTTTTTTTGTATAATTCAATAAATCTGTCATAAAATTCCTAACTATCATAACAGTTTTATTGTCCAATATTTTTCGTTGCGAATAATCCCCAAAAAGTCCTGAGTTAAAAGATTTATATTCTCCAAACAGACTACTCCCACATCTAATTGAGAATTCTTATAAGTATTATTATTTTATATCTGAAGAAATAAAGGAGGATAAAATGGATAATAACTTTAAAGGTTCAAAAACAGAACAAAATCTTATCAATTCTTTTGCCGGAGAATCTCAAGCAAGAAATAAATATACATACTATGCACAAATAGCTAAAAAAGAAGGTTATGAACAGATTTCAGCAATATTTCTTGAAACTGCGGAAAATGAACTTGAACATGCAAAATTATTTTTTAAACATATAGGCAATAATCCAATGGGACATGTTGATAACTTTTACCCGTTTGAAATAGGTACAACAGAAGAAAACTTAACCAGTGCTATTTCCGGTGAAACCGAAGAATATGAAGTATTATATCTGGAAGCTGAAAAAACTGCACAAGAAGAAGGTTTTGAAGCAGTTGCAAATACATTTAGACACGTTCGAAACGCAGAACATCACCACGCACAAAGATATAAACAACTTTTAGAAAACCTAAAAAATCAAACAATTTTCTCAAAAAACGAAGACGAAAAATGGCTTTGCAGAAAATGTGGCTTTGTTCATATAGGAAAATCTGCACCTGAACATTGCCCAAATTGTTTTCACCCTCAAAGTTATTTCCAAATTTTATGTGAAAAATACTAAAAATGGATGACATTTTTTATTGTACTTATCAAGCATATTATAATATAATAAGTATAATATGAAGAGAAAGTGGAAAATAATAACAACTTTGGGAATAATAACAGTTACCTGCGGGCTTTATACCTGGGGTATTCCTGCTATTGTGAACATAAAAGCACATAAAAACTTCATTGAACAAACTATCAAACAAAAAACAGGATACAAAATTGATATAGGGAATCCGGAACTTTCAATGGGGGTATTTCCTTCTGTTTGGATTAAAAGTGATAATATATCGCTTTTAAATAATGATAATTCAAAAGCCTTATCAATAGACAATCCTCAATTAAAATTAAAATTATTTCCACTACTATTAAAGAAAATAGAAATTTCTAAACTTTCCGCAACAAAAGAGGAGGCTCATTTTACATTTACTAAAGACTCCAAATTCCTGCTTGGACAATATCCACTAAAATCAAACAAAAATAGTGATTTTACTCTGTCTAAAATGGATCTTAATTTAGGAGAATATAACATATATCTGAATGACTTGAACAATAATCAAAAAGTGAGCCTTTGCGGAAAATATTTAAACAATGGAGAATACATACATAATAAACAAGTAAAATTTGCAACCGAAAGCATTTTACATGTTGGTAACAAACAAACAAATATATTTACCGATATTGAAATAAATCTTCCTATAAATAGTATCTCAGAAGATAAATTCAAAATTAATGCCAACATTACAGACTTTGAATTAGATTCAATATCAGATTATGTCAACATTCTAACTAAAGGGAAAATTAAATCTTTAAAAGGTAATATAAACATTATTGCAAATACATTACCTGATAAATTCGGACATAAAAACATTTCAACAACTATTGTAAGCGAAAACTTAGCAATTCAAGGTAAAGATAAAGCATCTTCAGTATTTTATAACGACAAAATCACAGCCAAAATCAATTTTGGGACCATTGAAAACGGCATTCATTTTAAAAATACAACAATTGATGCTAAAAATATTCACGCAATACTTAATGGAAAATTATTTGATTTAGGTAACAAAAAAGATCTTAGATATAATCTAACAGCAGAAGTTAAAGATACAAGATTAGAAAATGTAGTAGCAATACTTCCTGGAAGCGAAACGTTATTACCTGACTTTAACTTATACAAACTCAAAAAATATGTATTTTATGGCAACGGTGAAGGAAAATTAAACTTTGAAGGAAAAGGCACAAGACCTAAAGTAAATGGAGAGATTAAACTAAGTGATGCATATTTAATGCATCCGATTAAAGGTTCACCTGCAAATGCCACTATAAATCTAAAATTTAAAGGTCAAAAAATGTTTTTAGATGTCTTTGTTCCGACATCAAAAACTCAAAATGTAAGTGTTAAAGGTATGGTTCTTATAGACGGTTCAAAATATTCCGAACTCCAAATAAAAAGTACAAAAGAAGTATCTTTAGCACCAGCTCAAGAAATTTTAAATCCACTACATGAAATTCTAAAATTCCAACTTGGACCTGTTCCTATAATGAAAATTGCAGGTATTGGAAATATTGATTTAAAATCAGCAGGTAAAAAAATTGACCCTCACATTTGGGGAAATATATATTTCAAAAATGTAACCGCATCATTTAATGAAATTCACAATCTTGAACTTCACAATGGTTCAGGCGAAGTTTTATTTAATGATACAAAAACGACTTTCAAAAGTTATTATGCAACAATAAATGGTAAACCCGTAGAAATAAAAGGGGATTGCTCAGTATTTGGAAAATTAAATGTCTATGTTACAAGCAAGGGTCAAAATATTCCAAAACTTATCAAAGTAATAAATTCATCTCCACTACTTGTTGACATTCAAAAAGTAATAAAACCATTCGAAAAACCTGATGGAATTGCTGATGTATATTTCCAAATATACGGGACAGCTAAAAATGCGGAAGAAGTAGTATTCAATGAAGATTTATTCTCAAAAGGAACAATAACTCTTCATAATGCAAAAACTGTTATGCAAGATACTTATCTTCCTTTCACAAAAGTAAACGGGGTCGTTAATTTTGACCAATATAATTCAGATTACGATATTACAGGATATGTTAGAAATTCAAAACTCCATGTAAAAGGTACTGGTAGTAATTCTGCAATTGATCTGACTGCACACTCTGATAAATTTGCTATTGAAGATATTTCAGATTTACTACACCCGGAACTATCCCTACCTTACCAAAATGAAGTAGGAAAAATAAACGTAAATTTTGATGCCTATTATAAAGGTCCAGCTGATGCTGACAAAATCGATTATGACAAAATAAAAATTAACGGAAAATTTTTATCAAACATGTACACCAAAAATCCAATAAAACTTTCAGGTGGTACATTTACAATCCAAAACAGTATCTTTAAAACATCAACCCTAAATGGACTTTTTAATAATAATCCATACACACTAACATTGACAGCAAAAAATATCTATAATGATATACCAACAATTTCAGATACAACTTTTAATTTTAAAAATTTTGATACAAGTGCCATAAATTCTATAAAACATCAACTAAAGATGCCAAAAGAAATTGCAGCTCAAGTAGAAAACATTGATAATATCAAAGGTAAAATTGATATTAATGGCTCAATCAAAAATAATAATATCAATGCAAATACAAATCTAAAAGATATTAGTTTTGTATATAAACCACTAGGTGCAGTTGTAAGAATTTCTAACGGAGATGTTTATATAAAAAATAATACGTTATATCTTGATAAGATAAATTCAAGAATTAGCTCAATGCCGGTATTTCTTAATGGAAGTATCTCAAACTTTTTAAATAATCCAAACCTAAATTTATCAATAAGTGCAAAAATTATACAACCTTTCTTTGATAGATTTTATAACTCAAAATCTGTATATCCTGTAAAAACAAAAGGTGATATAAATTTCTACACAAGACTAAAAGGTCCATTAACAGCACTTTCTAGCAAATCAACTCTAAATCTTGGAGAAAATGCATCCATATATTATATGGGAGCAACACTTGCAGGAGCTCCAACAGGTTCAATGAATTCAAATGAGATTACAACAAATCCGGTTTCTATAACAGCTGATACCGTACTATATCCAAGCAAAATTAAAATTAGAAACCTAAGATATAATCAAACAATAACATCTCAAAACAATAAAAGATCAACACAAAATCAACTTCACGCAAATGGAGAAATTACTCTATTAAAAAATAACGTGCTTGCATTTAAAAATTTAAAAATTAAAACAGAAAATCCAACAATAGCAAAAATATTCAATATACTATTTAAAAAACCTACAATTAAACAAGGTGTATTTACTTCTGATTTAACAATAAACGGAACATCCCTTGCTCCATATATAATAGGTGAACTAAATGTAAAAAGTATAGATATCCCATTATTAGATTCTACAGTAAGAGATATAAACATAGATTTCAAAAAAGATTATGTTTATATAAACTCAAAAGGCATAATCTTAACAAATGATATTATGATGGATGCCAAAATAGTTAACAAACCAAACTTGCCTGTAGAAGTTGAAGATGCAACAATTCAGATGGATGCTCTAGACTTAAATGTAATTGCAAACAGACTAAATGATTTTGATGCAGATAACACAAGAAATAATCATCTAAAAAACAATTCCCTACCGGAACTTGAGCCTAATACATTAATTATTAAAAATGCTCAGATAAACGCCGACAAAATCATAATTAAAAAAGCTAATGCTACAAACTTCAAATCTCATATAACATTAGATAAAGACCAAAACTTAAATATAGATAATTATGATTTTAATATAGCAAATGGAACCGTTAATGGTAATATTTCACATAATATATCTAATTTGAAAACTACAGGAGAAATGCATATAAAAAATGCAGATGCTCAAATTATATCTGAAAACTTCTTTGACATGCCTGGTCAAATGTTCGGTACCGTAACGGGTGAGCTGAATGTAGCTTGTACAGGACTATCAAGTGTTGATTGTATAAATACATTATCAGGAAACGGAAGTTTTGAAGTTAGCGATGGCAGAATGCCTAAACTTGGTTCATTAGAATATCTACTAAAAGCAGGCAACCTTTTAACTGGAGGAATAACAGGAGTTTCTATTAACGGTATCATAGATTTGATTACACCTTTAAAAACAGGTAACTTCAAAAGCATCAGTGGAAATATCCGTGTAAAAGACGGAATAGCCGAAGATATACATGTATATTCTCGCGGAGAAGATTTGAATATGTATATGACAGGCAGTTATAATATTTCTACACTAATCGCAGATATGGAAGTTTATGGAAGCTTGTCTAAGAACTTCTCAACTTTGCTTGGTAAGATTGCTAATTCATCATTAAATACATTATTTAATACAATACCTGGTATTAAAATTAACGAAATCAATCCAAAATCAACAAGTAATATAAATAAAATACCAAACTTTGACAAAACAAAAACACTACGTGTATTTAAAGCTGACATATATGGAGATATTAACGGAAGCAATTATGTAAAAAGTTTCCGATGGATAAAGGACTAAACACCAATCCAATTAAAATATCCCAAAACCAACCCTACAACAGCAGAAATGCCTAATGTTATAAGAGGATCACGCTTTTTGACAATATTTAACACTACCAAAGCCAAAAGCAACATAGTCCCTAACAAATGTAAATTTGATGTAAAAATAAGTCTTATACCAACCGCAGATAATAAAGCTGCACCCGCAGGTTTTATTCCTCTAACAGCACCCTTGACACATCTATTCGTTTTAAATTTATCCAAAACTTTAGATACAATAGTAACTATTATGTAAGAAGGCAAAATTATAGAACAAGTAGCAACCAATGCTCCTAATATTCCGGAAGTTGCAAAACCTGCAAATGTTGCTACATTAACGCCAACAGGTCCTGGAGTGATTGATGATATTGCAAGCATATCTGTTAATTGTTTTGCACTATACCAATGGAACTTTTCAGATATATCATACAAAAAAGGTAATGTAGCATACCCTCCACCAAATGAAAATACACCGACATGGAAAAACTGCAAAAATAATTGAAAATACAATTTCATCTACACTTTCTCCTCCGTCTTTGAATTATTAAACCCGTTTCGCTTATCTTCATATTTTTGAAATAAAATACCAAAAATCAAAGCACCAATTATAATTAAAGCCAATGGAACTTTTTTGGATAAAGCAAGAATTAAACATACTGAATAGACAATAACTGAAAATTTATCCGTAACAGCCTTTGTCCACATTTCTTTTACTGCAAGAAAAAGTAGTGTAATAACACCAATACCAACCCCCCAAAAAATATGCTGAATAGAAGGTTTTTCAATAATTTCACTTAATATACTTGCTAATAACACAATAGCTAAAAATGCAGGCATAACCATTCCTACAGTAGCAGCGATAGCTCCTTTTGTTCCTAATAATTTACGCCCCGTAAAGATTGCGACATTAGCAGCTATAATTCCTGGCAAAGAAGCACCTAAAGCATAATATTCGCATAATTCATCGGAAGTTATCCATTGTTTTTTATCAACCAACTCACTGGTTAATAATGGTAAAATAACATATCCTCCACCCAATAATAATGTTCCGACTTTAAAAAAAGTTTTAAATATACTATAAAAAGTCTTTTCCATACAAATTGATATAACATAAAATAATCTAAGGGTAAATAAATAATATATTAAGAAAATTTAAGAAAATTTTCTATCGCGCAATTTAATTAAAAAAAAATACTTTATATATATGGTTAAAGGTTAAGGTTAGGTTATTTTGAAAGGGTTATTATGTCTTCACAGGTAGGTTTAAACACAAGTTATTTAGGGAACAACTTTTACAACAATATTGGAACTACAAATACTAATTTCAATCCACTAACATTTGGAAACAACAGCAATAATAATATGTTCAATTTAGCTCCAATATCAAACGATTACAGTAATGATATTATGATGGCAAGCCTTGATTCAATTTTTGCAGCAGGAAACATGCAACAAAATATAAATCAAACTACAAAACAAAACACAAACAATCCATATAATAATACACAAATGCCAAATTACTATAATAGTTTAGATCCCGCATTTAGTTCACAACAAACATATACTACAAACCCAACAGAACCTGATATGAGTGAACTTGATGGTTGTTTGGCAGCAAAAGATAAAAATATAGCATATACAGAAAATAACAATCCATACAAAAAAACTAATACAGCAAAAACTGCAGGTGCTTTTTTAGGTTTCTTAGCTCCAGCAGCAGGCAAAATTGTAAAATTATTCCAAGGCGGTAGTTTTAAAGATTTATTCAAATTAAAACATATGGCAATTGCTTGTCCTGCATTAGCCTTAGCCGGTCTTGGCGTTGGATATTTAATAGACGGATATACAAACTCTAAAAGAGCCGCAAAAGCAGACGAAAATGCAATTGCAAAACAAAATTATAACCCTCAAAATTACCAAAATTTAGCATAAGAACTCTTTAAAAAAAAACAATCTAGGCAGAATGTAAAATTTCTGCCTTTATTTTTTACACAAAATAAAAAAAATATGTTATTATCATTATGTAAAACTATAGGGGAAAACTAATGAATGATTATTTACACAAAATACTAGAAGAAACCAAACAAAAAAATTTAAACGAACCGGAATATTTACAAGCGGTAAATGAAGTTTTAAGTTCAATTGAACCAGTTTTAAATATACACAAAGAATACGAACAACTTGCAATATTAGAACGAATGGTCGAACCTGAAAGAATTATAACTTTTAGAGTACCTTGGGTTAACGATGAAGGCAAAATAATCGTTAATAGAGGCTATAGAGTTCAATTCAGTTCACTTATCGGTCCATATAAAGGCGGATTAAGATTTCACCCAAGTGTAAACCAAAGTATAATGAAATTTTTAGGATTTGAACAAATCTTTAAAAATGCACTAACAGGACTACCTATTGGCGGTGCAAAAGGTGGAAGTGATTTTGATCCTAAACACAAATCTGATAATGAAATTATGAGATTTTGCCAAAGTTTTATGACAGAATTATATAGACATATTGGACAAGATGTCGATGTTCCGGCAGGAGATATTGGCGTTGGTGGAAGAGAAATCGGATATCTATTTGGACAATATAAAAGAATTAGAAATGCCTACGAAGGTGGAGTTCTAACAGGAAAAGATATCTGCTATGGAGGATCTTTAGCCAGAAAAGAAGCAACAGGATATGGACTAATATTCTTTATGCGAGAAATGCTAAATGCTCATAACAATACCTTACAAGGAAAAACTGTAACAATTTCCGGATCTGGAAATGTTGCTATATATGCAGCTGAAAAAGCAATGAAATACGGTGCAAAAGTTGTTGCAATGAGTGATTCAAACGGTTGTATATATGATACAAATGGAATTGACCTTGATTTAATGAAACAAATCAAAGAAGTTGAAAGGGGTAGAATTAAAGAATACCTAAATAAATACCCTAATGCTCAATATATAGAAAGAACCAACGATGATTCTCCAATTTGGACAATCAAAACAGATATTGCACTCCCTTGCGCTACTCAAAATGAATTAAACCTAACATCTGCTAAAAAGCTTGTAGAAAATGGGGTTATTGCTGTAGGCGAAGGTGCAAATATGCCTTGCACACTTGAAGCTACTGAATATCTTTTAAAACATAACGTTCTTGTTGCACCTGCAAAAGCTGCTAATGCCGGTGGGGTTGCAACTTCTGCGATAGAAATGTCTCAAAACAGTATGAGATTTTATTATACATTTGAAGAAGTTGAAGAAAAACTTGATAGAATTATGGTTAATATCTTTAATTCTTGTAAAAAAGCAGCTGAAGAATACAATCAAAGCGGTAATTACGTTATTGGTGCTAACATTGCAGCTTTCAAGAAATTAGCAGATGCAATGAAAGCTCAAGGTATTGTATAATAAAATTTTAGATATCAAAAAAAATTTTTAGGGGTTTTCTTTTAAATATGAAAACCCCTATTATTTATAATTATAATTTTTATAATCAATATACATATAATCAAACTCAACTACCAAAACAAAAATATGTAAAACAGCCTGAAACAATAAAAACAGTTTCTAATAATAACAATATTAATTTTACAGGCGCAATTAACCACGATTTTTTAATTAGATTTTTGAGACTTAATCCCCTAAAACATTTTACAAATTTTTCAGCAGAAGAATACTCAAAATTATCTACACAAGAAATCAATAGACTTCGCTATGAATGCAGAAACACATTACCAACTAATGAAGCTCGAACTATAAATATTTTACATGATTTTGCCGCAAATTGTTTAAAATCAGTATTTGATAAAAGATTTGGCGAAAACAATTATATAGTAATTACAATAGGCAGATCATTATCAAGTATCGGAAAAGTATTAGGGTATAAAATAGGGGAAAATAATGTAAAAAATATTCCATTAAGTTCGATTGGAAGATTTTATACAGGCATAAATTCTGAAAAATATAATGATTTTGTAGATACAATTACCACAAGAGAAAGTCTTACAACATTTTTAAAATATTTAGAATCTAAAAATTTAAGCAAAGAAAATATTCAAAATTCCGGCAAAAATTATATTATAATGGACTTTTGTAGTACCGGAAAATCTTTAAAAGGAGCAGAACAGCTATTTAAATCTGATTATATATACGGGAATAATAAAAATATTTATGCTGTAGATTTTATTCAACTAATAAAAAATATTGATCCAATATCCTACAAAGAAATAACTGATCAAAATAAAGATATTAACTTTATAGACACACTTTTACAAGATTTATTTTGTAGCAAATATAAAAAATTAGCCACAGTTCACCATATTTGCAGATTAAAAGATGTATATGATAAAACACCTGAAGAAATTATAAAAAATGCTGACAAAGAAACAAAGCTTTTATTATTTAAACTTTTAGATTATCAAATGACAAAAAATAAAAATAAAAACTTTGATATAAAATTTATTGATGAAAATTTTGCAGACACTTTTAAAATTCCGGAACAAAAAATCGAACCTTGGCATGATATGTATTCTCAATACGAAAGTGATTTGAGAAATACAATTATTGATATTATCAAAATTTTTACAAAATTTGATAATAATAAAAATACTTATGATGCCAAAATAACATCAAAAATTAATAAATTAAAAAAAGATGTTAATACATTATTCAACTACCTGACTGACAAATACCACTATCAACAAAACATTGCTGAAATGACTGAATTTTATTATTTAAAGCCTTTTCTAGAAAATAATATACAAGAAACTTTAAATACACTATCATCACTAAATTTTTAATGCACAGTCTTTTTTAGGAAGCTTAAACCCAAAAATACAAGTGCCGTCTTCATAAGATTCTGCGTAAATTTTTCCCTCATGCAAATCTATAACTTGTTTTGCTAAATATAACCCCAAACCTGTAGCCGCTTTATTAAACCTTGAAAATTTTGTTCTTTTAAACTTATCAAAAACAGTTTTCAACTCACTTGCAGGAATTTGCTTACTCTTATTTTTAATAAATACATTAATAAATTCATCATCATATTCTAAACCTATTTCTATAGGACTATTTGAATAACTATAGGTTATAGCATTTGATAACAAATTTACTATTACCCTTTTTATTTGTAATCTATCCGCATAAACAAAAAATTTATCAAACTGATTTAAAAAATTGATAGTTTGATTATTCTTCATTGTTAAAATTTTAGAACTATTACAAATTTCTGAAATTAAAGAAACAATATCAAAATTTTCTGAATTTAACTCAATTTTGCCATATTCAAAATTATACGTATCCATTATAGTTGCAATTAAATCAGACATATATTGACAAGAATCTTTTGTCAAAGATAACATGTTAAACTGTTCAGGATTAAGTTTCCCAAAAACTCCATCTAATAACATATTAACAGTACTTAACTGTGCTGTTGTAGGAGTTTTCAAATCGTGAGTCAATGTAGCAACAAAAGATTGTTTTAATGCCTCTAATTCTTTTTCAGTATCAATATTAATTAACACAACAACAATTCCTGTAATATCACAATTGTTAAAAATAGGAGCCTTTATTACCCTGTAATAATGTGATATATCTACATCGTTAAATATTAATTCTTTTTCCACAGACAAAATTTTTTTATTTTTTAATACTATAGAATCTTCGCTCATAATACTTTGCAAAGTTCTTGAGTTATAAATTTCCATAATATTTTGCTTTTCCAGTAGTTTTTTAGATTTTTTAACAAGCTCTATAAAAATATTATTTGCAAATAATATATTTCCCTGCAAATCTCGATAATAAAAAGCTACCGGCAAATTATTCATTATAGACATTGATGAGATATCTTTAACTAAAATGCCTTTAAGATATCGATTTTGAAAATATAAGTACATTGCAAGTATTGCAAATATACCACACACTATTAAGAAACTTATTTCTACCATATAAACTAGATTTATTATAAATATTTAAATTTTGATAGATACTCCCCAAGTAGGCACAAAAAAATAGCCAACTATACTATATAGAAGGCTATTTTTAAATCCTCATATTGCAAGCTTCTGATTAGCTAAAATATCTTTTTAGTAATCCATCAAAACCTTTACCATGACGAGCTTCATCTTTAGCCATTTCATGAACTGTATCATGAATTGCATCATAACCAAGTTCTTTTGCTCTTTTTGCAATAGCCAATTTACCTTCACAAGCGCCATGTTCAGCTTCTGCTCTTAATTCTAGGTTTTTCTTAGTTGAATCTGTAACAACTTCGCCTAACAATTCAGCAAATTTTGAAGCATGTTCTGCTTCTTCCCAAGCATATCTTTTATAAGCTTCTGCAACTTCTGGATAACCTTCTCTTTCAGCAACTCTTGCCATTGCTAAATACATACCAACTTCTGTGCATTCACCATTAAAGTGTGCTCTTAAGCCTTCCATAACTTCTTTATCTTCAACTACGCCGTCACCTACATTATGTTCACAAGCATATACTTTTTCTCCGCCACCAATTTCTTTGAATGTAGTAGCACCACATAAAGGGCATTTTTCTGGAGCTTTATCTGCTTCTGTTGACCAACCACAAACTGTACATACAAATTTCATATTTAATCCACCTTTCTTTTTTAGTGTCTCCCTTTTACATTTTTTATTATAACAAACTATAAAAAATTTGTAAAGTGAAAATTATTTTCACTTTTTATTTCTTAACAAACTATGACTTGGTTTTATTTTATTATATATTCGCTCCACCATCATTTTTTATTTTATCAAGTACTTTTTTAGAACCTTCTTGTGCTTTTGTATAATTAATAACAAACTCACTAGCTTCTTGATCTCTTGCAATAGCTTCTTTCAAAGATATTATATCTTCCATCGAAAAACTTTTTAACAAATTATCAGATTCATCTACTATAAACTTTTTAAATTTTTTTTGAACATCATACTCAAACCCCGGAAGATCGGATTTTAAAGAAAACCAACGATAAAAATTATGAAGCATATAATATTTATCAATTTCACCATCTCTTAATATAAACATTGGAGGAGTTTTAAATTCTATCCCACGACCAGTTATAATAGATAAATATAATGCAGCAAAACCTTTTTGTTCATATATCAAACCTTCTTCTTCTTTTATTACGGCCAACAATTTATCCGCATTTGTTAGCTTATAAACAGGTGTTTTAGCAGCTTTTATATAATTTAAAAGCTCATTAGGATCACAATTAACTTTATTTATAATAGTTGTGACATCTTCTTTAACCTTAGCAATTATACCTTGCGTTTGAGTATTTATATTAACTTCTACAGAAGACCCAAATATTGTTTTAGAAGTCTTATTAGTAAAGCTTCTCTTTGTTGTATGTTTTAACTTTTCTTGTAAACTTTTCTCCTTTAAAGACAGGAAAAAATATTTTATACTCTTAAAAATATCACTCATAGATAGATTATAAAATAATTTCCACACTGTTATTACATCCAAATATATGATTATAAATTTTATGCTATACTTTCTATTGTATGAAAAAGTTGTTTGTATCAATTTTAATTTTTATATTTACTCAAACCTATGCTTTTGCAATAAATGACGTTAAAAAAGTTTACTTGCAAGAAGCAATAGAAGTTGCACTAAAAAATAACATAGATTTACAAGCAGCTCAATTAAATATAAATATTGCCAAAAACGATATTAAAACAGCAAACCGACTCCAAAATCCGGAATTTAATGCTTTTTATAATTTTGGAGCCTCTGGCTGGACAGAACCAAGAACGCTTGGTTTAAGTGAAAAAATCGAAATTGCAAAACGAAAAGCCAGAAAAAACTTAGCGCAATCAAATCTAAAACTTGTTGAAAAAAATGTAGGATATACAAAATTTGATCTAAAACTTGATGTAAGAGAAGCCTACATAAATTTAGTTGCCGCAAAATCAATTTTAACTACACTAGAACAACAGCAACATCTACAAGAAGAATTACTAGATATTGCACAAAAAAGAGTAAAATCAGGAACAGTACCTGAAATTGATGTAATTCAAGCCGAAATTGCACTCAACCAAATGATTACTCAAGTAAATACTGCAAAAGTAAATGTTAAAACAGCGTTATCTGATTTCAATAAAATTATTAATGATCCAAACAATATAACATATGATAGTATGGATAAGATTTTTTCTGAAGAAAACAACTTTGCAGAAATGTTAACCCCTGCACCTGATACAAATTTTCCAAAGTGTTCAGAAATAATTGAAGAAGCCTTAGAAAACAGATATGATATCCAAATTGCAAAACAAGAAATTGATGTTGCAGAAAAGAATTTAACAGTTGTATCAAGACAAAGAATACCTGATATTGAAATTGTAGGAGGCTACGGATACCAGCTTGCAAACCATACTGACGACGGAAGATTTAACAGTGGGGGCTACGCAGGTGCAAATATTGTAAATATTCCTCTATTTTATAACTATTCACCAGAAATAAAAAATGCAACACTACACTTGCAACAAGCAGAATTAAAATATCAATCAGTAAAAAATAAAGCAATAAAAGACATAACAGCAGCATATGACAGATTTTTAACAGCTGCAGAAAATCTTAAATATTATGAATCTAAAATATTAACCAGCTCAGAAAAATTAATCGATATATCCAAAGATTCATATGAATCGGGGAAATCTGATATCACATCATTAATAGTTATGAAACAATCATATAAATCAATTATAGTAGGTTATACATATGCACTTACTGACTACTATAACAGTTGGACAAATTTCCTTAGAGAAGTTAACGATGAAAACTTTGACTTATAACAAAAGAGAGAATGTAATACATTCTCTCTTTTATTTATAAAAATATAAATTATAAATTTAAATAATTTAATAATGTTCTAACTCCAGCACCTGTAGCCCCCTTACAAAATTCCTTTTGAGGTTTTTCTAAAAATGCGGTACCTGCAATATCAATATGTGCCCATTTAACATCATCGGTCACAAATTCTTTTAAAAACATTCCTGCAGCAGAAGCTCCGCCATAACGAGTTCCTGTATTTTTCATATCAGCAATATCGCTATTCATATTATCACGATATTCTTGCCACATAGGAAGTTTCCAGAATTTTTCACCTGAATAAGAAGCTACCTTAACAAGATTATCAACAAATTCATCATTATTACCCATTATACCTGAAGCAACAGTTCCTAATGCAACCATACAAGCTCCTGTTAATGTTGCAATATCAACAACCTCGTCAACACCCAACTCACAAGCATAACATAATGCGTCAGCTAAAGTTAAACGACCTTCCGCATCAGTGTTATCAACTTCAATTGTCTTACCATTTTTAGCTGTTAAGATATCTCCAGGTTTATATGAACTACCTGATGGCATATTTTCACAAGCCGCAATAATTCCGTGAACTTCTACATCAGGTTTTAATTTTGTCAAAGCTTTCATAACAGCTAATACACAAGCTGCACCTGACATATCATCTCTCATTGTCAACATTGAAGATGGAGGTTTTATATCTAAACCACCACTATCAAAACATAATCCCTTACCGATTATTGCAATACGTTTTTTAGGATTATCTACACTATATTTCATATGTATAAATTTAGGCGGTTCAACACTACCTTTTGCAACTGCTAAATATGCATTCATTCCTAATTCTTTTATTTTTGCTTCATCATATACAACAGTTTTAAGTCCATCTATACCTTGAGCAATTTCTGCCAACTTTGATGGAGTTGCAAAAGCTGCAGGTTCATTTGCAAGATTTCGTGCCAATTTAATTGAATCTGCACATATTTTAGCAGTTTCAATACTATCCGGAACAACTCCTGATATATATACTTCAGAAATTCTATGTTCTTTCTTAGTTTTATATTTATCAAAATGATAATTTGCAATAGAAGCTCCAATAATAGCTGACATACCGAAAGTATAATCAGTCTCAATATCAAATGCTATTGATTTTGCTTTCAATGATAAACATTTTTTTACTGCTTTTGCAATATTTTCCCTTACAACATTGTTATCCATATCTTGCTCTTTACCTAAACCTATTGCTAAGATATATGTTGATGGGTATTCCTTTTGTGTATGAATCACAAACATTTCACCTTTTTTACCGGTGAAACTTTCAGGAGCAAAACGATTAACTAAAGGATTACTAGTCGGTTTTCCCTCAAATTTGTTGATTATTAACACATCACATACAATATCTTTAGTATTGTCAACAACTTTTATATCCATAATAACTCTCCTTTTCGGGTTTATTATAGCATTTATTTAAGTTTTTATAAATAGACTCAATAGTGTAAAAGTTTTTAGAACAAAATATTATTTTTTTTGTTCTGACATAACTGATTTTATTGCATATGAACGTAAATCATAAGCTTGAGTATATTTAGGATTCATTTTTATAACAATATTCAAATCATCCACTGCAGCAAGATAAAAACCTAACTTACAATATATTATGGCTCTTGTTAAATACATTTCAACATCTTTGTCATCCATTTTTATTGCAGTATTCAAATCTTGTTCTGCTTTTTTTAAATCTCCATCAGATTTGCTTATTAAAGCACCTCTTTCTGCATAATATTGCGCATTGTTTGGATTTAATTCTATAGCTTTTGTATAATCATCTATTGCAGAAACAAAATGATCTAATTTTTCTTCTGCAACTGCTCTTTCATAATATGCAGAATCATTTTGCGGATTATTTTCAATTTCTTTTGTAAAATCTAATATTGCATCTTCATATTTTTTCAAAGATAACTTTGCAATACCTCTGTTATAATATACCTTTGAAAATGAAGGATCTAAAGATATAACCTTTGTATAATCTGCAATTGCGCCCTCATAATCTTTCAAATAAAACTTTGCAACCCCTCTATTATTAATTGCATCTATATTTTCCGGTGCAAAAGCCAAGAGTTTTGAATAATCATCTATAGCACCTTTATAATCGGATTTTTGTCTTTTTGCTATACCGCGATTATAATATGCCAATTCATTTTTATTATCTAACTCTATAACTTTAGTAAAATCTGCAATTGCACTATCATATTGTTTCAACAGAACTTTTGTTGTTCCTCTATTTAAATATGCATTAATATTTGCAGGATTTAATTCTATTTCTTTTGTATAATCTTCTAAAACTTCTTTATAAGCTTTTAAATTAGCTTTTGCAATCCCTCTATTATAATAAAGATTTTCTCTTGTAGGATCTAATTCTAAAGCTTTTGTGTAATCTTTTACAGCTTCTTTATATTTGCCAAGCAAAAACTTTGCATTCCCTCTTTTAGCATAAGATTCAGCATTTTGAGGATTTATATCTATTGCCTTGGTATAATATTCAATTGCAACATCATACTGTTGAGAATCAAAACCTGTTTTGGCAATATCAATATAAGAAGCTTCTTTTTTCTGCTTCCTTGACAATTTAACAGATTTTCCAAATGCAAAATCTGAACAATTACCAATCAATAGTCCTAATAATATTACGCTTGTAAGGATATTCTTTTTCATAACCGTAAATTCCAAAAAGTAATCTAAAAGATTACAATGTATTAAGATAGTATTACAAAAACAATTAAATGTCAAAAAGAGGGAATTTATATACTAAAAACTCCCTCTAAATAAAATTATTTAGCTCTGGTCAACCTCAAAATGAAAATCGTTTTTCCAAACATCAAATCCACCTTCTAAAAGCATAACAGGATAACCATATTCAGCCAAAACCAAACAAGCACTATCTCCTAAATGACATTGCTGATTATAACAATACACTATATTTATTTCATCTTTTGATAATTTATCTAAATTCTTATCTAACTCGTCTTTTGGTATAGAAATAGCGCCGGAAATATGAGCTATATCGTAATCAGCCTCTAATCTGACATCTATAAGTTTTACACCGCCTTTTTTCATAAAATTCATTAATTCTACAGGCCCAAGTGTAAAAGCTAATCTTTTAGAAAAATATTCTTGTGCCAGTTCAGAATTTCTTCTCATTTCTTTAATTTTTTCATTCATAAAAATTTATCCTCTCTTTTTACAAAGAAAGGATATTATTTATTTAGATTCTATGCATCTGCAATTGGGGTAATTGCTTCAGCTAATTTGGGGTAAATGAAAAAAGAGTTAAGTCTTGTCAATTTAAAACACTATGCCATGTATGGTAAGTGTATGTATTGTGATTCGGTTTGCGCTGCACGTCTTTTAGGGGTGCAAAGTATATTATAAGCCTTTACGATGTTATAACCTAAAGCTTTGATAGGATTTGATTGAACCATATCAGCTTTTCTGGTATCACGTAAATCTTTTTCAAAATTGATTTTTGTATTAGCGTTTTTATCTAATGACATTAAACCAACTTTAGAATTTATATTATTCATTGTGCCTTCACCAAATGATATATATTTATTTGTATTTAATTTTACTGGACTAATTGTAATCATATTAATTACCTCCTTTGTTATTAAGTGTTTAATTAACACTTCATTTAACACTTTCACTATAAACCATATTATTTTTTTTGTCAACCCCTATTATGAACTTTTATTAAGAAGGCTAAAAGTCAAATACTACGAAGTTTTGAGCATAAAGTGCACAAAATACACTTATTGTTGAATTTCAGCTTTGTGTTCTTTTGTAATTAATTCTCCAGTAGTATAAATTTTTTTATTAATAATACTCCTTTTGGATGAATATATTGCCGAAGTGTCTAATTGTTAGAAAAGTATAAATGACGTTTAATAATAGAAAATCTTTTTCATACTTCCAGCTATTCTTAATTCCAAACGAGGGCATTAGTCCTCGTATTTTATTTTGCCTGTAAAATCAGGCATGCTCGGGATATATTAACAAAGATAAAGAAAAGATAAAGATTGTAAATGATACACTTGATTTCATGTTATATTTACAGTAGAATGTAATTGTGATAAATTTCACAAATTATCATATTTGCTTTAATTTAATTACAATAGTAAAAAAGCTGTGTTATAAAAAGGAGAAAAAATATGACAACAAAAAGCAAAAAGACTGTTGAAAACTTGGAAAAGACTTTAAACACGTCTAATCTTGTTGACAACGCAGAACAATTAGAATTACTTATTGAAAGAGTAAAGAAAGCTCAAAAACTTTATTCAACTTTCTCTCAAGAACAAGTTGATAAAATTTTTAAAGCTGCTGCAACTGCTGCAGACAAAGTTCGTATTCCTCTTGCAAAAATGGCAGTTGAAGAAACTGGCATGGGTGTTTTAGAAGATAAAATTATTAAAAACCACTTCGCTTCTGAATACATCTATAACAAACACAAAAATGCAAAAACTTGTGGAATCATAAAAGAAGACAAAGCTAACGGTATTAAAATTGTTGCTGAACCTTTAGGTATTTTGGCAGGTATCGTACCTACAACTAACCCAACTTCAACAGCAATCTTCAAATCATTAATAGCTTTAAAAACTAGAAACGCTATTATCTTCTCACCACACCCAAGAGCTACAAAATGTACAATCGAAGCTGCTAAAGTTGTTTTAGAAGCAGCTGTTAAAGCTGGTGCTCCAGAAGATATTATCGGTTGGATTGACGTTCCATCAATCGATTTATCAAATCAATTGATGAAACACCCTGACATCGCTTGTATTTTAGCTACAGGTGGTCCTGGCATGGTTAAAGCTGCTTACTCTTCAGGTAACCCTGCATTAGGTGTTGGTCCTGGTAACGCTGCAGCTGTTATTGATGAAACTGCTGATATTAAAATGGCTGTTTCTTCAATATTAATGTCAAAAACTTTCGATAACGGTATGATTTGTGCTTCTGAACAATCAGTTGTTGTTGTTGATAAAGTTTATGAAGAAGTTAAAAAAGAATTTGTATATAGAGGTGCTTACTTAATCAATGAAGCTGAAGAAAAGAAAATGATTGATCTTCCATTCATCGATCCAAAACGTGGTACAGCTCACCCTGACATCGTTGGTCAATCAGCTCATAGAATTGCAGAACTTTCTGGATTTGAAGTTCCTGAAACTGCAAAAATCTTATTAGCAGAAAGACCTAAAGTTGATTGGGATGATCCATTCTCAAGAGAAAAATTATCTCCTGTATTAACTATGTACAGAGCTAAAGATTTTGATGAAGCAACTGAAATGACTTACGAATTAGTTTCTAAAGGTGGTGCTGGTCACTCAGCTGACCTTTACACAGATACTCGTAGCCAAGAAAGAGTTAACAAGTTTGCTGAAAAAATGCCAGCTTGCCGTGTATTAATTAACTCTCCATCAGCTCAAGGTGGTATCGGTGATTTGTTTAACTTCAAATTAGAACCATCTTTATCTTTAGGTTGTGGTTCTTGGGGTAAAAACGCTATCTCTGGTAATATCGGAGTTGAAAACTTATTAAACTACAAAACAGTTGCTGAAAGGAGAGAAAACATGTTATGGTTTAAGGTTCCTCAAAAAGTTTACTTTAAACGTGGTGCTATTGACTTAGCTCTTCGTGAACTAGAAGGAAAGAAAAGAGCATTTATTGTAACTGATAGATTCTTATTCAATTCAGGTGCTGTTTACAGTATTACTAATGTTTTAGATGAAATCGGTATTGATTATCAAATCTTCTTTGATGTTAAACCAGATCCAACATTATCTACAATTAACCAAGCTATGGAAATGATTAGACCTTACGAACCAGATGTAATTATTTCTCTTGGTGGCGGATCTCCAATGGATGCTGCTAAAATTATGTGGTTAATGTATGAACAACCTGATACAAACTTTGAAGATATCTCTATGAGATTTATGGATATCAGAAAGAGAATTTGTAGAATCCCTGATTTAGGTAAAAAAGCTACTATGGTTGCTATACCTACAACTTCAGGTACAGGTTCTGAAGTAACTCCATTTGCTATCATTACAGATGATGAAAGCGGAGTTAAATATGCTATCGCTGATTACGCATTAACTCCAAACATGGCAATCATTGACCCTAACTTCGTTGATGGAATGCCTAAAGGATTAACTTCAGCATCAGGTATTGACGCTTTAGTTCACGCATTAGAAGCTTACGTATCTTGTATGGCTACTAACTTCACTAATTCTAATGCTTTAGAAGCAACTAAATTAGTATTCAGATATTTGGAAAGATCTTACAATGAAGGTGCTAATGACCCTATCGCAAGAGAAAAAATGCACTATGCAGCAACTATTGCAGGTATGGCATTTGCTAACTCATTCTTAGGATTATGCCACTCTATGGCTCACAAATTAGGTGCTATGTTCCATGTACCTCACGGTGTTGCTAACGCATTATTAATCAGACAAGTAATCAAATACAACGCTGTTGATTGTCCTAAGAAACAAGCAATCTTCCCTCAATATAAATATCCAAATGCAAAAACTAAATATGGTCAAGTTGCAGATGAATTAGGATTGGGCGGCAAAAATGATGATGAAAAAGTTGAATTGTTAATCGCAGCTGTTGATAAATTAATGAAAGCTATTAATCTTCCAAATTCTATCAAAGACTTTGGTGTAACTGAAGAAGATTTCTATGCTAAATTAGATGAAATGGTTGAATTAGCATTCGACGATCAATGTACAGGTGCTAACCCTGCATACCCTCTAATGACAGATATTAAACAAATTTATATCGATGCATTTGAAGGTATTGTTAGAGATTACTACCCTACAGCTAAAAAATCTAAATAGTTTTTAAAAACTATAGATTATAAAAAAGACGAATGGATAAAATCCATTCGTCTTTTATTTTGTTAAAGATTTGATTATGCACCTTTAGATGAAGCTGAAACTGCAACAACTTTCTTTTTCTTACGTTTTGATTCAATTATACTATCATTATTAAATCTTTCTAATTTAACAGTTGCAGTAGTATCATCAGATGCGGTTTGAGCTGCAGTATTAGTATTTGCAGAAGCTGACGCAGCTAAAATACCGGTATCTTCTGAAGTATTTTGAATATCTTCATCAGCTTGAATTTCTATATTTGTTGGTTGATTTGAATCTGTACCGGTAACATCATCTGAAACTTCTTCAGTTTCATCACCTTCCGTTAGGGTAGATTGAATATCCTTATCAGTATTTTTGTATTGATTATTAGCTGTTTTCAATGTACCTTGAGCATCTGCTAAAGTTTTTTCAGCTGAATTATTTGCACTTAAACCATTTGCAGCTGTAGCTGTTGCAACTGTGCCTGTAGCTGTTTCTAACAATCCGTTAGCTAATTTAGCTTGACCAATGCCCACTTGTAATGCTCCAGCTTGGAATGTAAACGGATTAGACATCATTACAAGACCTGAAGATATAAGTGTAGTACCCATTGCGGTATTTGTAATACCTAACGCTGTTGTACCAATACCAACAATCATAGTATCTTGAGATACTTGTAGTTGATTTGATATTTTATTTTTAAATGAGGAAATATCATCATTTAAACCTTGAGCAGATTTTTTATATGCATCTAATTCTTTAACTCCGTTTGCTAATGTCTTATCTAACTGAACTGAAGTTTGTTCACCATTTTCTCCTGTAGCTGCAAGTTCAGATGATAAGCTTTCCATTTGAGCTTGAGATGCAATTACAGCTTCTTCAGTTTCTGCAGACTGCATTTGAGTTTGAGTATCTTCTATTTGGACTGTTATATTTTGAACTTGTTGATCTTTTGTTTGTTTTTCGTTTTCAGCCTTAGCTGCTTCTTTATCAATATTTTTTACTATATCTTGGCTCTTTTTAATTTGCTCAGCAACAGTTCCATCAACACCTGCAACATTTGCTTGAATATTCTGTAACTCATTTGTTGATCTTGTATTTGTAACTGTTGCAGCTAGAGCGTTTGCAAAACTAAATCCAACTGAAACTGAATCATTTTGATTGTTGTTCTTTTGATCAGCATTTTGAGTTGCATCTTGAGTCTTTTCTGAAGTTTCATTAGATGTTTGATTTGCTTGTGAATTATCTTCAGTTTTTGGTTCTTCTGCTGCAGTTGGTTGATTTTCAGTTGCCCCAGCTGTTTGAGTTTCTTGTTTATCACCTACTGGTTGCTCTTGATTTTCAGTCAAATCAGAGGCCTCCTCTGTAAAATTCATATTAATAGGTTCTGTTTGAGTTTGAACACCTGATTGATCTGTAGCTTCAGCTTGAGTATTTCCAGCAGTTTCTTCATTACCAGTTGCTTGATTTGAAACAGGTTCGGTTCCTGTTGATGTTTGAACACCTTTTATTGAGTTATTATTTTCTTTTACGGCTTCCACAGCTGTTTTTAATACAGCGTCTGAATTTTGAGATTTTGTATTTGAATTTGCACTGGCTATTAAACCTGCAGCACCTGATACGACAGCTCCTGCTCCAAATATTTCTTCTTTGATTGCTTTTTGTTGTAACAATTTACCTGCTATTGTCAAAACCATGCCAGCATTATACGTAAATGGAGTTGCCATCATTGTTAAACCTGTTGAAACCATTGTTGTACCTAATGCTGCATCTACCACACCAAGTGTCATAGTACCTTGTCCAACAAACATTGTATCGGTAGATACTTTTTGTACATTTGAACTTAGTTTCTTCAAGCTTGTATTTTGACTATCTAAATCCTTAACAGATTTTTGAGTCTTAGATAATGATGTTATATTTTGATTAACATCTTTTTGTAAGGCATCATTTTCTGTGGTTTTTTGCTCTTCTATTTCATTTAATTGTTCCATTTTTGCTTCAACTTCAGTTGAATTATTATTTTCATCTTCAAAATTTACTACAGTAACTTGTTGAGTTGAGTTTGAAGTTTTATTATCTTGTTCATTTTGCAAACTTTCTAATTCACCCAAAATTGTTTCTTCTTGTTGAGTTATAGACTGTTGATTTTGTTCTATAGCTGCAACATTGCTTGATAGTTTATTATTATCATTAGTTGATTTTGCTAAATTTTTCTTTAATTCTTTTTCTAATCCTGTTGTTACTTTGTTTTGAGATACCAAATCAGCTGTAGCTTGTATTGTTGTTACTGAAGCATCCAAAGAATTTGCGTAAGATATAGTACCACTTACGCTATAACCTTTTTGCTTTTGTAGTGCTTGATTTGCATTATTTTCAGCTTCTTTATTTTGATTGTCATCATATTCTTCTGATGATACTTCATAAGAATCACCCATTGCATTTTTTGTTTCATTACTTGTTTGGGCAGCAAGTTTTGAATATGCATTTGCAAACTCAGCTAAATCAGCAATTGCACCGCTATCTAATTCTCCGGATAAAGTATTAGAATATTCTTCTAAATCTTTACCCTTTTCGATTGCTAAATCAGCAACTTCATCTCCGGTAACACCATATAATGGATCTGTTAATAATCCAGTACCGCTAACTGTAATACCTGTGTTTACATAAGGTTCTTCTTTATCATTATAATTTTTTACAAATTTACTTAACTCTAAACCTGCTTGAACAGCATCTTGGCTTATTTCTAAATTTTTATCAATTTTTGTGTTTAAAGTATCCAAAGTACTTAAAAACTCATCAAGTTCAGCACTATCTTGCTGAACTTCAGAAGTTAAAGTTCCATCTGTACCATTAAGCATTTTGCCTAATTCTGCATATCTTTTACGTTCTGAATCTGATAATGTACCTGATTTATTTTTCTTATCTAATTCCTTCCATTCATTTGTTAAATCAAGAATTTGCTTCATTGAATCTTCATAAGAATCTTCTTTTTTCTTTTTTATTTCGTTAGCTCTATCTGAAGCAAGCTTATACTGTTCTATATATTGTTCTGTCTCTTTTTGAGCTTGATCTGCTTGGGTAATATATTTGGTTGCTTTTGATTTAATACTATCTAAAGAATTATCACCTGTTGTTTCTTCTGTTGTATCTGTATCTGATTGAGCATTTTCTGAAACCATTACATATGCAGTTACATCAGATTGTTGTTGTGCATGTGCCCATTGCAATACATTATCCGGAATTTTATATCCGTTGTTTTCCATTTCGATAATTTCTTCATATGAATATCCTGCCCAATCTTTTTCCTGAATTTCATATGAATATTTCATATTTTTATGAAACTCTCTATGAGCACCAACTATTTCTTTTAATACATGTCTTTTTGCGTAATCTAAATAATAACCATCAGTATATTTATTTCCGTATTTAGCCTTTAATTTAATAGCATACTCTACAGCATCTTTTGAATACGTCTGCTTCAAATCTTCGTCAATTACGACGCCTGCTATAGAATAATTACCTGATGTATCTAATACTTTTGCTAGTTTTAAAGCCATAAAACCTTTGTCCTTTTGATTTCATATACCCAAATTATCGGTATTTCAGTCAATTAACTTTAGATTTTATGGCTTTTTGCTATTAAAATTTTACAAAATGTTACACTCAAATAAATACTAACCAGACACCTTAAATGTGCTTTTCAATATTTGAAATTATTGTTGATTTTGGCATTAAACCTGTTAATCGTTCAACAACTTCTCCATTTGAAAAAACTAACAAGCTTGGAATACCGCTTATTGAGTATTTTTTTGCAATTTCAGTACAATCTTCTATATTAACTTTTACAAATTTCACTTTGCCAACATAACCTTCTGCTATTTCATCAATTACAGGACTTAATTTTCTGCATGGTCCACACCAAGTAGCCCAAAAATCAACTACAACAGGTATTGATGAATTCACTACATCTTGTTCGAAATTTTGTTCATTTATATCAATAACATTACCCATAATAAATTCCCCATATATTAACTAACACTTCATAATATTATCATAGAAAAAATTTTTGTGCTATTATCTAAACAGGGACTACGTAGGACAAAAAAATGGCTAGAAAAAAAGTAATTGAGATAGTTTTGGATACTGAAACAACAGGATTAGATTATACCAGAGAAAAAATGGTTGAATTCGCCGCTGTGAGGCTAGAAAACGGCAAAATTAAAGATCAGTTCCAAACTTTGATTAATCCAGAACAACATATTAGAAAATCAAGTATTGCAATACACGGCATCACTCAAGAAATGGTTGAAGATGCGCCAACTGAAGCTGAAATTATGCCTCAAATTTTAGAATTTATTGGCGATTATCCAATTGTTGCTCATAATGCTATATTTGACTATTCTTTCATTAATGAAGCTGCAAAAAGAACAACTGGTAACGAAATTACAAATGAAAGAATAGATACTCAGCAAATGTTTAAAGAAATTTACCCAGAACTTGAAGCTCACGGATTAAATGCTCTTACTGAAAAATTCAAAGTTGAATTAAAAGATCATCATAGAGCTATGGGTGATACTATGGGACTTGCCCTTGCATACCCGAAATTGAAAAAATTGTATATTCAAAAATATGACTGGGAAAATAAACAACTCGATAATGTTGAATATTTATTTGAAAGATTTTTAAGGATACAACAAACAGTAACTACCTTACAATCAGAAATGCAAGATTTAAAATCTGTGTTCAAGTTATATTTTGAACAAGGTGGTGCACCTATAACATCACAAGAAGGAGATGTTTTGGTTTATAACTCTAAACAATCTTTCGGATATGATTTCAACACTATTAAACCTATTTTAGAAGATATAGGAGCTTTAGAAAAAGCTGTAAAACTAAATACAGGTTTTGTTGACCGACTAGTTAACGGTAAAAGCTTGGATGATGAAAAAAAAGAAATTATCAAAAACGCAAGACAAGAATTAACTGAAACAAGAAATATTCAAGTAATAAAAAATAATAAATAGGAGAAAAAAACATGTTACAAAACTTGTGGGCTTTTTACAAAGAACCTCCTGTGAAAGAAACTATACAAGATTCTGAAAAAGTAGAATCTATGTATAAACATTGGAGATTAAGAATTTTTTATGCCTGCTTTATTGGCTACACAGTATTTTATTTATGTAAGAAAAATATAGCAGTAGCTCTACCTGGAATTATGAAAGAGTTTGGATACTCTGCTACAGAACTTGGTTTATTAGGCAGTTCACTATATTTAACTTACGGTATAGGTAAGTTTGTAAACGGAGTATTGGCTGATGGTTCAGACGTTAGAAAGTTTTTGCCTACAGCTTTACTTATGACAGCATTAGCTAATATTGCATTCGCTTTTGCTCCTTCAGCAATTCACGTTTTAGGCTTAAGTACTAAAATGTCTGCAATGCTTTTATTATGGACATTAGCATTTTTATGGGGTGTTAGCGGTTGGTTCCAATCTGCAGGTTTCCCTGCTGTTGCTAAAAGTTTAACTTACTGGTATTCAAATTCTGAACGTGGAACAAAATGGTCTTTATGGTCTTGCTCTCACCAAACTGGAACTTTTTTAAGTTTCATTATTGCAGGACATATTGCAGCTCATTATGGTTGGAGAGCAGCATTTATCGTTCCTGGAACATTGGCTTTAATCACTGCAATTTGGTTATTTGACAGATTAAGAGATAGACCTCAATCCCTTGGATTGCCTGATGTTGAAGTTTTTAGAAATGAACCTGCAAAAACACAAAATAAGGAAGATAAAAAAGCTGAAGATGATATGTCTTATGTTCAAATCTTCAAAAAATATATTTTATGTAATAGAACAATCTGGATGTTAGCTATTGCTTATATTTTTGTATATATAATAAGATTCGGCGCTGAAGATTGGATGATTATGTATTTAAGCAAAGCTAAAGGCGATAGTCTAGCTGATGCAACAAATAAAATTGCATCTTTACCTTTATTTGGTATCGTAGGTACAGTTTGTGCAGGTATTGTTTCTGATAAATTATTTAAAGGCAAAAGAGCACCTGTTAATCTTATTTATTTAATTGGTGTAATTATTTGTATTATTGCATTGAAATTCAACACTATAAGCGCATTAGACTATGTAATTATTGGTCTTTTAGGAGCATTTACTTATGGTCCTCAGATGATGATTGGTGGACTTTGTGCAGTTGAATCAAGTTCTAAAAAAGTAGCATCAGCTGCTACTGGTTTTACCGGAACATTTGGTTATATAGGTGCGTTTTTATCAGCTACAGGTACAGGTTTCTTGGTTGATAAACTTGGACAAAACGGTCAAGAAAACTGGAATGGTGCAATTTATTTCTGGTTAGCTTCAGGTATTATTTGCTTGATTATTTGTACTATTTTGGCTATTGAAGAATATGCTAAAGATAAACAAAAAGCTAAATAATAAAATAAAAAATTAATAAATAAAAAGAGGATTGAAAATTTATTTCAATCCTCTTTTTATATCGCCATATACTAAATAATTTCAACTGCAACTTGTTCTAAAGTATAAACATAACCCA
Organism: Candidatus Gastranaerophilales bacterium; assembly: GCA_944325085.1. Lineage (GTDB taxonomy): Bacteria > Cyanobacteriota > Vampirovibrionia > Gastranaerophilales > Gastranaerophilaceae > Zag111. The sequence goes on from CALUYT010000013.1 coordinate 94,960, forward strand.
AGTATCTATAATTCAAATTACTATCTTTAATAAATTCTTGGAATGCTTTATATTCATGTTGCTGCCAATTTGGATAGTTAAAATATTCATCAAAAACAATAATTGTTCCAGGTTTTATTTTATCTTTAAAATTATCAAAAATAATCTTTGTTGAAGAATACAAATCACAATCAACATGTAAAAATGCACATTGTTCATTATGTTCTTTTAAAAATTCTGGTATGGAAGCATCAAACCAGCCTTTTACCAACGTTACATTATCATTAACCGGCGGTAAATTGTCTTTTGCAAATGCACCTTTTTCAAACCCTGATCTCCAACTTTCCGGCAATCCTTCAAAACTATCAAAGCCATAAACTTGAACATTTGGACAAGTTGAAGATATATGATTAATTGTATTTCCTGAATATACTCCAAATTCCAAATATTGCCCCTCTAATGTAACTTTTGATAGAGCATATGTTAAAAGTTCATATTTATCTTTAAAATAAGGAACTGTTGGCATATTTTCAATTATATAACGAGCTGTTTCCATACCTGCATAATTAAATAAATGCTTTCTAATATTCTGAACAGGCTTTTCAACAATATAAGATTTTACAGTAGCAAGTTCTTTTGTTAAAGTTTTATCTGATTCATTTATTTTTTTTATTGCTCCATTTATACTTTTAAACTTATCCGATAAATTACTATTAAACTGCTTCTCAAACATTTCAATTTGTTTATTTTGTTTCTGTAGCAATGTTTGTTGTTTTTCAAGTTTATATAACAGTTCTTTATATTTATTTTTAACTTTAAATCTTACACCCAAAATCGTTGTAACTTTATGGATATTTTCATTCTCTATAGAAAAGATTGTTTTTAAAAGATTTTTTCTCATAAATATACCTCTTCTTTAAACATGTAATTTTTCAGCTTTAGTTTTGGTTGAAGAAACATCAGGAGTTCTTGGTAAATAAACTACTTCGCAATAATCTTTTAAGAAATCAAATTTACCTTCCCAATCATCTCCCATAACAAAAATATCAGCCTGATATTTTTGTACATCATCAATTTTTTGCTCCCAGTTATTTTCTGGAACTACCAAATCAACATATCTACAAGCTTCTAAAATTATTTTTCTTTGCTCATATGTATAATATGATTTTTTATTTTTTAAAGCATTAAACTCATCACTAGATAGACCAACAATAAGATAATCACCTAGAGCCTTAGCTCGTTTTAGTAAATTGATATGTCCATAATGTAGAACATCAAAAGTTCCATAAGTTAATATACGTTTCATATTTTTATAATCCTTTCATAACTTCATAAACCCTTTGCGCAGATTTATTATCGCGATACTTGTGTATCAAAGGGATTTTTACCATTCTTTCTTCTTTCCAACTATCGGCCAGTATAGCATCTACAATAGCAGAATACAACTGACGAAAATTATTTACCTTCTGTCCAGGCATTAAAATTTCATAATTATCTTCTAAAATCAAACCACGATTAGTATTATACTCATCTTCTAAATTATTTAAATATATAATAGGTTTATCAAGCATAAGATAATCATATGTAATTGAAGAAAAATCTGATATCATTAAATCCACATATTTAAATATTTCATACAAAGCTATATTTATTTTATTTAAATCATTATTATACAAAAATTTTATATTAGATTGGTTCATATATATTTCTTCAACACTCTCTTTATAAAAGACCTCATCAAATGGATGTGGCTTGATCAAAAATAAAATTTTATTATTTTTCAAATAATTAAGAAAAACATTTTCTTCATAATCATCCATATAAAAAATATTATTAAATGGCTTATTAACCTCGCGAGTGCAAGCTCTTTTCATCTCTTTATATGTCGGAACATACAAAATAATTTTTTCATATTCTGAAAATTTAAAAGAATTTTGTATCAATACATCATTTGATACATCAAATATCTTATCGTTTCTTGGTAATCCTGTAATAAAACATTTATTATATTCAGAACAAAAGCAAGATGTCATTATAGTTCTAAATAAATCAGAAGAAACAAATTGATAAGACATTTGACCAAGTTTTTTATATCTTGATAATATTATCTTTGGAATTTGTTTTTCAGAATATCCTAGAGTTTTCATAGACATCCCATGCCACAAATTCAACCAAACATGTTTTTTCGAATTAATAATATCAACAAAATCGTTACAATGATTTGAAACAATATATTTTGCAGTAAAAATATGATATAAACCTTTCAATGAAAATAAAGAATAAATATTTTTTATATTTGGCTTAGTATAATTCGAATCTGAAACAATCCAATAACAATCAATATTTGAACAATTATTTTTTATATATTCATAAAGGCAATATGGATTATCACTAATCTCAGGTTCTGAATTAAAAACAACTTTATTCTCATCTTTACGCAATAAATTATCAAAAATAAAACTACAAAAATAAATAATACTAAAAAGTTTAACAGATAATTTAATACCTAGCACAGTAAAAATTACATGCTTATTATTTTGTATATTAATAGAAAATATATTACGTAACACTGTAATCATATAAATAAACTCCAATTACAAAGTTTTCATAATTTCATATATTCTTTCTGAAGATTTACTATCAAAATATTTATAAAGCAATGGTAATAATTCCAAACGCTTAGTTTTCCAAGAATCAACAGTTAAAGAATCTTCTATTGCACTAAGTAATTCAGCAAAAGTTACAACTTTTTGTCCTGGCATTAAAATATTATAATTATCTTCTAATATAAGACCTCTTTTTTGACTGTATTCTTCTGCGGTAGAACTTAAAAATATGATAGGCTTTTTAGTAATTAAATAATCTATTCCTATTGAAGAAAAATCAGTTATCATTAAATCAGCAAATTGGAAAAATTCATAAAAATAAAAATTGTTTTCTTTCATATCTTTATCATATACAACCTTTATATTTGGATGATTTAACCCACCAGCAGCTATATATTTTCTATAGAATTTTTCATCAAATGGATGAGGTTTTACGATTAATAATATATTTTTTTCTTCTAACATCTTGTAAAAACTATATTCAGAATAATCATCACAATAAAAAATATTATTAAATTCTTTGTCGATATCACGTCTATTGTTACGTTCTGCTTCCTTATAAGTAGGAGAATATATTATAACTTTAGAATATCTATCATAATTAATAAACTCTCTTATTTGAGCATTATTTCTTTTAGACAAAATACAATCTGTCTTTGACTGTCCTGTTATATGAACTCTACTTGGATTCATCAAAAAGCTTGCAATCATAGAAAGTTTAAAAATATCCGAACTTACAAAGAAATGTCCAGCCTGTGCATGGTCTTGATATTGATCATAGAATTTTTTTTCAATATCTTTTTCTGTAAAACCTAATGTTTTTAAAGGCATGCCATGCCACAACTGCAAAAATACATGTTTTTTCAATGTACAAAGATTATTTAAATATAATCCGGTATAAACAAAATATTTAGCAGTTAATAAATGCATAATTCCTTTAAAGGAATTAGCAGAATATTTATTTTCAATAAATGGATAATTTCTATTTTTTCTATCTGTATATAACCAAACTAATTCATACTCATTTGAATGATTTGCTTTCATATATTCATAATATTCTTTGGCATTATCAGAAAAATCCGGAAATGCACAAAAAACAATTTTTCTAGAATTTTTTGGAAGGATACAATCTAACATTTTAAAAAGATATCCACATTTAGTAATTCGTCTTCCAATCTTAAATTTAAAACCTAATATTGTGATAACTTTATGTCTTTTTGAATTTGTTATTGAAAATATCCCTTGTAAAATTCTATTTGCCATTTACTTATTTTCTCCTGATTCGTTTTCATTATCCAAAATTTCTTTATACATAGCTGTCAAAATTTGAACGTGTTTATCCATGGTCATCAAACCATTATGACCCTTCCAATATTCAGACAAACTTTGAGGATTTTGAATCAAATGAGTTAATTTTATTTTAAAATCTTCAACATCTCCACCTTTAAATTTAAAAAGTTCAGAAGAACTCAATTCTGACGCTCCACCAAAATCACTACATAATATAGGAATACCATTTGAAACCATTTCTATGGCAACTTGTGGTAAATTATCGTCCCATAATACAGGAACGACCCCTAATGTTACATCTTCCAATATATCTTGAATATTATCATGTGTATAACCATTTATTATTTCCACAGAGTTAAAATGTGATAATTTATTTTTTACATATTTTTCTTTAGCGCCCTTTGCTGCAAAAACCAAGTCAATATTCTTTGCAATATCTTCTGGTATAGAAGATAGAGCATTTATTAAAAAGAAAAATCCTTTTAATACATTTGCATAACCTAAATAAGCTATTTTAAACTTCTTATTTGAATCATACTCTTTTGGAGGTTTTGCAACCTCAGCAAATTTAGTTCCAATATATGAAACCTTTATTTTATTAGCATCTAAACCATAATTCACTGCAACCTCTTTAACTTTTTTAGATACTGCTAATATTAAATCAAAATTTTCATTTATATATTTAACATTATTTCCTCTAAATTTTACATAAGATTCTGCATTACATTTACAATTTTTGTATTTAGTTACATAATATTTCTTATAATCATTTTTATACAAATTTTTAAATCCATGACTAAATTTGTATATCAATTTATCAAGCAAATGTTCGCTCCAATATAACTTTACTCTATTTTTATACAATTTATCAGATGGCTCCTTGTGCAAATAACAAGTTAAACAATCTTGACCATTATGATTATCCAAACACATTTCTTGTTTTTCATGGTTAAACAAATAACTATTCATACAAAAGCAATTGTAATTATGAAGATCAAATACAAATTTTGTATTTGGAAATTTTTCTTTCATTTTTAAAAAATTCTGTCCAAAACCACCTATATTTTGAATATGAATAATATCAAACGGACCATGTTGACGTATGAACTGTTCCATAACATCAGTAGTGCTTGTATCATTAAGATATCTATCAAGATCCCAACATAAATTTCCTAAAGGTCCAAAAACATCCGAATTTATAACTTCATAAGTATTACATTTTTTCCCAAAAACATTTTTAGACTTTGCAATATATGGATGATCTACAAGTGGATTATATTTATTTCCGCTACCTAAAAAATACACTTCATAATCAGTATTATTTGTAAAATACTCTATTAAATTTTTTATATAAACAGAAACGCCGCCACCAGCTTTTTCTTTGTTATCAAATTGAACCCAATTATAAAATAAAATTTTCAAAACCTTTCTCTCCTATAAACGTAAAGCTTCTACCATTACCACAGGTAATAATAAAAAGCTCCACTTCACCTAATTTCTTAATTCCTGTTTCGATATTAACATAAAGATATTTTTATAAAAATCTTATATCTTAAATTATTACGTATTATTAAACTTTTTATGATATAATTTTGGTAAATAATTTATAATTTCGTATATAAAAATTTAGCTAATATGGATAATTATTTAAATATAATAGAAGATACAAAATGTACTGGTTGTGGAGCTTGCCAAAGCATTTGTCCAACCAATGCTATTACAATGCAAGAAGATAAATATGGATACCTTTATCCTATAATCGATAAGGCAAAATGTACAAATTGCGGATTATGCAAAAAAGTTTGTCCTATACATAATGATATAAAAGGTAATAATAATAAATCGCCTGAATGTTTTGCTGTTATGGCACCTGATAATATAAGATCAAAAAGTTCTTCAGGTGGAATGTTTACTTTACTTGCGCAATATGTCTTAAATAATAACGGATATGTTTGTGGCGCTGCATATGAAAAAGATTTTAGTGTTCATCATATTATTATTAATAATATAAAAGATCTTGATAAACTTAGAGGATCTAAATATATTTTTGGAACAACAGATGATTGTTATTCAAAAATCAAACAATTATTAAATGATGATAAGTTAGTACTATTCACAGGTTGTCCATGCCAAATTGCAGGATTAAAAGGGTTTTTACGAAAAGATTATAATAATCTTATAACAATGGAATTATTATGTCATGGAGCACCGTCTTATAAAGTATTTAGAAAATATTTAGATGAAAATTTTGATTTTGAAAAAATAAAAAAAATAAATTTTAGAGACAAAAAAGTAAAATGGAGAAGTGATTATTTAACAATTGAATTTGATAATAACGAAATTAAACGTCTAAATAAATCTGAATGTTCTTATGAAGCAGGATTTCATGCCGGTTTGTTTAACAGAAGTTCTTGCGCACCATGCCATTTTGCAAGATTACCAAGACTAGCAGATTTCACCGTTGCTGATTGGTGGGGTATAAACAAATTTGCTCCAGAAATGAATGATACCAAAGGAACAAGTCTTGTTTTAATAAATAACAAACACGCAAAAAATATTTTTAATCAAATTAAAAACGATATATATAAAATAAAAAAAATATCTTTAAATAATGCAAAAAAAAGCTGTAATGTCACAATTTTTAGACCTTTAAAACACCACGAAAGAAGACATTTTTTCTATATCAATTTTGAAAAGTTAAACTTTAATAAAAATGTTCAAATGTGCTTAGACACAAAAAATAATATGACATATGATGTTGGTTTGGTTGGAGTTAATACAGGAAACAACTATGGTACGCAAATTCAATATTACAGCTTATATAAAACAATAGAAAATCTTGGATACAGTGTATTAATGATAAATCATCCTATCAATAAAAATATGGAAACGAACTATCCAAATAGATTTAAAGAATTACCATATGAACTTAGCGCATTTCCTCAAAAAGTCTATAAAACAAAACTGGAAATGATTGAATTAAATAAATTTGTCAAAAAATTTATTGTTGGTTCTGACCAATTCTTTAGAGCTAGTCTATACAATAACTTTAATAGATTTATGTCACTTGATTGGGTACTTGATTCAAAATATAAAGCAGGATTTTCAATTTCGTTTGGTTTAGACAAATGGAAAGGAGATAATGAAACTAAAGCAAAACTAAAATATGATTTGCAAAAATTTGACAGAATTTCAACAAGAGAATTTAGCGGTATAAAACTTCTTGAAAATGAATTTGGCGTAAATAGTGAATGCACACTTGAACCTGTTTTAATCGCTGATAAAAATATATATTCTCAATTAGCTGAAAAAAGTTTATTAAATTTAAACAAAAAATACATTTTTGCATATATTCTTGATAATAATAAAGATAAAGAAAAATACTTAGATTACATATCTAAAACACTAAATTTAGAGATTAAAAAAGTCAATAATGATAGCATTAAAACAGACAATATATATATTGAAGATTGGTTAAAACTTTTCAAAGATGCAGAACTTGTTATTACAGATTCATTTCATGGAATTTGTTTTTCTATAATATTTGGAAAAGAATTTTTATTCTTCGTAAATCCCAAAAGAGGTTCTACAAGATTTGATACACTTATAAAATTATTTGATATCAAAGATAGAAAAATTACATCTATTGAAGATCTACCAAATAAATTAAATTCAAAAGTTAATTATGAATATATAAATGAAAATTTACCAAAACTCAGAGAAAAAGCTTTAGATTATTTAAAACTAATATTATCAGAAGAAAAAGAAAAACCTCATAGCTCATATGATAATATTCTTACTCTTATGGAAGAAAATAATCATATCGAAATAGAAAATATGAGAAAACATATAACATATTCTAAAAAAAGTTATTATTATAGATTTAAATATTTTA
>CALUYT010000014.1 GCA_944325085.1 Candidatus Gastranaerophilales bacterium
ATTTTTTTACAGTTACATTTTCTTTTCTCAAAATATTTAATCCCCAGAAAGTAAAAAATAATGTAACATCATGCCCGCTTGCTTTAGCACCGTTAGCAATAATAAATGCTGCAAGAGCTTTATCCAAATCATTTGAAAAAACAACTATTGTTTGAGCTTTTTTAGATTGGATTTGATTATTTTGGTTTTGAGCAAATGCTTGACCTTTTTGAATTGCTAATCTTAATGAACGGTTACTTTTTAACCCTTTTAATTCTGCTATTTTATTAATATCTATATATTCTTCGTTTTTCATCGCAGACACACATTAGCTCGGAATTAAATGTATTGGAACATCACTTCCGAGCTTTGTATCATTCTTGTATCATTAAAATTTCCAAAACCTTATGATAATTTTTCCGAAACTTTGTGTTAAATTTTTAATTCCTTGCACAACTGGACTATACCAAAATAATCAAACTATCCGTACACCTTAAAAACGGTGCTAAAAGCAGCTATATTAAGAAAAAATCAAGCTATCCGTACAGTCCCCAAAAAGTCCATTTCGGCAGTTTGATTTTTTTGGTAAACATAATTTTCCGACCCGAAAACGCCCACACAAAGCCTACTTTACCAAAATAATCTATCTAGCCGTACAAATCAACCTGGACAAAAAATTACACAAAATATAATCAAAAAATCTCTATAAAACGCACTAAAAAAGCCACCTTTGAAGGTGGCTTTTAAAATTAGGAGGAGGTGGGATTCGAACCCACGGTACGCTCGCACGTACGACGGTTTTCAAGACCGCTCCAATCAACCGCTCTGGCACTCCTCCAGACAATTGCTTGCTGTATTTATATTCTACCAATTCAAAATTTATTGTCAAGCATTTATCTATATTTTTTTAATTCCTATTTTAAATCTATTATATCATGTTATCATATATATTATTAAATAAGGAGATTTCATAATGAGTAAAATCAATTTTATTGTTGATGAAAATAAATGCATTCATTGCGGATTATGCGAAAAAGATTGCGTTGCAAATATCATAAAACTAAATGCAAATAAAACACCTGCAATTTCAGAAGAAGATGAAAGCAGATGCATAAAATGTCAACACTGTCTTGCAATATGTCCTGTTGGGGCTATTTCTATTTTTGGAAAAGATCCGGAAAATTCTAGACTTTGTAATAATTTTCCTAGCGACGAACAAGTCCTAAACTTAATAGAATCAAGAAGAAGTATTCGTCAATATAAGCATGAAAATTTACCTAAAGAAACAATTGAAAAACTGACAAACATGCTAAAATATTCCCCTACAGGCTGTAATAAACATAGCTTACACATTTCGGTTATAGATGATATTGACATTATGGACAGATTCAGAAACCGTACAAATAATAAAATTAAAAAATTCTTTTTATCAAATAAAATCAATGCTATAGTAAAAAAATTTGCAAGTTACAAAAGTGCTTTTCTTAATGGTGACGATGTAATATTTAGAAATGCCCCACATATGATTGTCATCTCATCACCTATAAATGCGCCATGTGTAAACGAAGATCCAATTATTGCCCTTAGCTATTTTGAACTTTACGCTCAAAGTTTAGGTGTTGGAACACTATGGTGTGGATTTGCTCAAATTTGTTTAAAACTATTTCCTGATTTATGTGAATTTTTAGAAATACCAGAAGGATACAAACCTGGCTATGTAATGTTATTTGGTCCAACGGATACCAAATATACACGAACAACTCAACCAGAAGAAATTTCTATAACTAAAGTTAAAGGCACAAAAGATTTAGACAAAATATCAGGATTAACAAAACTAAAAAGGTATTTTTGGAATACTATCAGGTAATTAAAAAAAGCAGTAATTTTAATTACTGCTTTTTTTTGTTTTAAATGCGAAATATTTAAATAAGACATAAGTTACAACTGAAACCAAAAATATTGATATAAATTGCGATATATATACATTTTTAATTGCAAATCTCACCAACAATTCTAATATTATAACATTCAAAAAATAACTAACTGCCCAAGTAGAACAACATTTTAAATATTCTTTCAAGTAGTTTCCTTTAGTACAAAAAACAAAAAATTTTTGATTAAAATAAGAAAACACAGAAGATAATGTCCACTGAAGAATAACACAAACCTGATAATGTTTATCTCCAATTAAAAATAGTGCTATTGCAAATATTATATAAGATATAGCAGCATTAACTCCTCCAATAAATAAAAACCTTATTTTATCAGGGATTTTACACCACTTATTATACATTAGCGCTAACATGTCCATAAGAACAGTTTATCACTAGCAAAATAGTATTACAATTCTTTATCCGTTTGCTTAATTGGAGCACCAATTACACGTTCTAATTCGGCAGCATTGATATTATATTGTAAAACTGTTGAATAATAACTTAATTGGGCATTTAAATATGTATTTTCAGAGTCTTTTAATACAATTGCATCCTCTAAACCTACTTGATATCTTCTTGTTGCTTGATAATGTTGCTCTTTTGCTTGTTGTAATGCTAATTTTGCAACAGCTATACTATCTTGCGAATTCATCAAGTTAATATAGGCACTTTTAACTTCTAAATACACATCTTGACGAGTTTGTTCATAATCAGCAACATATTTTTTATATGTAGCATTTGCTTCATCAACTTGTTTTTTCAATAACATCAAATTTATTGCACTATACTGTAGTTGGACTCCAAATTGATAGCCATAATCTGCATTGATTTTTCTACCACCATAATTATAAGATCCAAAAGCACTAATATCCGGAGTAAAAGCCCTTTTAGCACTTCTTACATTTAATTCAGCAGCATCCATTCGTTTTTTTGCTGCCAATAAAGATGGTCTTGTTGATTCAGCTATTTGAATCAAATCAGAAAAATTAACATCATATAATTTTGTATTTAAACTATCTTTCAATATTACATCTGCCAACTCAGGAATACCTACAGCATTAGCTAATTGTACAGAAGCTAATTCCAATGTATTTTTAGCCTTAATTAAATTCAAATTAGCATTACCTAAGTTATATTCTGCATATGTAACATCAATTTTAGCTTTTTTACCTATATCATAATATGCTCGAGCTTGTTTTAATTGCAATTCAAAATCTTTAACTGTTTCTTCATAAACAGATTTTTGAATTTTGGCAAATACTAAATTATAATAAGCTACTTTGACATTATATATTACAGTTTCGATGCTTGTTTCTGCATCATATCTTGTTGATTCATAAGTTCTTTTTGCAGAATCTGCATAAGACTTAGTTTTTCCAAAATCAAACAATAGCATATTAGCTGAAACAGTTGGAACATAATACATATCATACTTGGAAGCCATCATTCTTGAGAAATTTGCCCCCATTGTATTAAACATATCATTACGAGAATAACTAACTCCTGCAGACAATGTTGGGAAATAATTAGACCAAGCTTGTCCTATACGAGATTTATATATTTCAGAATTACTAATTGCTGACATAATAGCAGGGTGGTGAGTAATAGCAAGTTTTATACAGTCTGCTAAAGTCACTTCACCATGCATATCCGCATATTCAATCTGACTATTAATTACAGGGAACTTAGTTTCATACATTCCTTCTGCTTCTTTTGAAGATTTAACTTTTGATTTTTCTGCAAAAATACGTTTTTTTATTTCTTTTTTATGATTTACTTTAACTTCTTCAGGTTCAACTATATGAACTTTATCTTTATCAGCATTTTTCTTTGCTAACTTATCTGCTTTTATAGCTTTTTGAGTTTCTTTTTTAGCTAATCTATCCAAGTCAGGAGTTACACTTTTATCTTTCGCAAAAACAAAAGTTGAACCTACTGATAATACTGAAGCTAATAAAATTACGTTAAAAATCTTTTTCATTATTCATCTATCTCCAAATCTTTATCTGTAATTTCTTTTTTAGGGAACTTATCAACAAATTCTTGAACAATTACATAAAATGCCGGAGTCATAACTGCACCCAATGTACAAGCAGCAACCATACCACCAAATACAGTTGAACCAACAGAAATTCTTGAATTTGCACCTGCACCTGATGCGAATATCATAGGTAATACACCTATAATAAATGCTAACTCAGTCATCATAATTGCTCTAAATCTTAATTTTGCCGCTTTTATAGCTGCCTCTTTTACAGATAAACCATTTTTCTCATGTTCTTCTTTAGCAAATTCTACAATCAAAATAGACTGTTTTGCGGCCAAACCAACTAATGTAATCATACCGACTTGAGAATAAATATCAAATGATTGATTAATCATCATTTGGAATATCAATGCACCTAATGCCGCAATAGGTGAAACCAATAATACTGCAACCGGAATAGTATAACTTTCATATAATGCTACCAAGAACAAATATACAAATACTAAAGCCATTGATATAATCATTGCAGTTTGTCCAGAAGCTTCTCTTTCTTGAGCTGAAGTACCTGACCAATCAAAAGTCATATCAGCAGGAAGAACTTTTTTCGCAACAGCTTCCATTGCTTTCATCGCATCACCTGAACTTTTACCAGGAGCCTGCTGACCTTGAATTTGAACTGATTCATACTGGTTATAACGAGTTATTGATGCTGTACCTACTGTTTGTCTTAATGACATTATTGATAATACAGGTACTTGAACACCATTATTATTTTTTACATATATACCTGATAAATCACTTGCTTTATCTCTAAAGCCACTTTCAGCTTGTAATTGAACTTTAAATACTCTACCATACTTATTAAAATCATTAACATAATATGTACCTAACATAGATGCCAATGTTGAATATAATTCTTGCAAATCAACATTTTGAGCCAAAGCTTTTGCATAATCTATATCTACAATATACTGTGGCACATTTGCTTGGAATGAAGTATATACATTTGATAATGTTGGATCTTCATTCGCTGCAGCAATAAGTTTATTTGCCCAAGATTCAAGGTTTTGTGCGGTATATTCACCTTTTGATAACATTTGGAATTCAAAACCCCCCATCATACTCATACCCATAATAGCCGGAGGTGAGAATGTTTGAATTTGAGCTTCTTTTTCATTTGCTGCAATTACTCTTATCTTACTTAATATATCAGTATGACCTAAGCTTGTAGCTCTACCCTGGATCTTACGTACAACCCAATCCCAAGGCCAAATTTTTCTATCTTTATAATCTTTTAACTTTATAATTGCGTTAGCTGTATTTGTAGAACCGTCACCACCAAATACCATTAATTTTGAAGCATCTACACCCTCAATATCTTTTATTTGATCAACAAATCTTCTTGTAACAGTTTCAGTTCTTGATAAAGAAGCACCATCCGGCAATGTGATACTTGCAATTAAAACACCTTGGTCTTCATCCGGAATAAAACCTGTTGAAATTGTTTTAAATGAAATTAATGTTAATGCCACAATTACAGCATAGAATATGATTAATAACTTTTTATCATATACGAACTTCTTAACATATTCCATATAAAAATCTTCAAGCTTGGCAAAAACTTCATTAAAATCTTCTACAATCTTTAAAGTTTTATTATTTATTCTTTTCTTAATATGCTCAAACTTACGCATAAATGGAGATAATTCCATTTCATTTTTCTCAACTTTATGTTGTCCCAAGAAATGAGAACACATTGCAGGAGACAATGACAATGCACAAATTGCTGAAATTGCAATAGACACAGCAATACAAACAGCAAACTGTTTATACATAACGCCTGTCATACCACCCATAAATACAATAGGTACAAAAACAGCCATCAATACCATTGCCATAGCAACCAAAGCAAACCCAACTTCTTGCATTGTAATTTGAGTTGCCATAATTGCAGATTTACCTTCATCGATATGTCGTTTTACATTTTCAATAACTACAATAGCATCATCAACTACAACACCTACAGCCAATACTAAAGCAAACAATGTTAATAAATTTATTGACATATCTAAAGCCTTTAAAGCTGCAAATGTACCAATTAATGAAACAGGAATAGTAACACAAGGAACTAACGTTGCCATTCCATCGCCTAAGAATAAATATATAATCAATACAACAATCAATGCTGTTAATAAAATAGTAAATTCTACTTCCTTCATTGATTCATGAATATAATCTGCGTCATCTTTTAATGTCAAAATCTTGATACCATTTGACATTCTTGAATTTAATTCATCAACTTTTTTATGAACAGCCTTTGACAAATTTATAACGTTTGCGTCAGGCAACTGAGAAACCATAATAACAGCAGAAGGTTTACCATTAACCAAACCTAAACTTGAATATGATTCCGCACCTAATTCAACTCGTCCTATATCCTTTATTTTTACATTAGAACCGTCCATATTTGAACGAATTATAATATTTTCAAAATCTTTTACATCAGATAATCTGCCCTTTGTCTTTAATGTTAATTGCAAAGCTTGCTTATCATCAGTAGGAAGCTGACCTAAAGCTCCGGCTGTAACTTGTGTATTCTGAGCTGATATTGCTGCTTTTACTTCAGATGTTGAAATATTTAATCCTGCCATTTTTTGCGGGTCAAGCCATATTCTCATAGAATAATTGCCCGCACCATATACGTTAACATCAGCAACACCTTCAACACGTTTTAATTCATCTTTAATATATATTGAACCATAGTTGGTCAAATCTAACTGAGACCAATTACCAGATTCAGGATACAATGTTAAAATTACAGCACCAGAACCTGATGATCTACTAATAGCAGTAACACCAGTTCTTTGTACATCTTCCGGTAATTGTGATTGAACTTGTTGAATTCTGTTTTGAACATTCATCAAGTTAATATTTTTATCAGTACCAACCTTAAAATATATAGTTAAAGAATAACTGCCATCATATGATGTAGATACCATATATGACATATCTTCAACACCATTTAATTTATTTTCCAATACCGTTGCTACTGAAGATTCTATAACTTCAGCACTTGCACCTTGGTATGAAGCTGAAACTCTTACCTGTGGTGGTGTTACATCTGGATAACTTTCTTGTTTTAAAGTAATCATTGATATTAAACCAACTATTACTATACAGATAGATATTACTAGCGCAAATCTCGGTTTTCTTATAAAGAAAAATAACTTATCTTTATCAAATATCTTTTTCATTATTCTTTACCTGCTTTTTGTTTCTTTTCATAAGTAGCTGCATCTATAATCTTTACTTTTTGCCCTGCGGTTGTAACATTTTGAATACCGGCAATTATTACTCGATCTGAACTATCTAATCCGCTATCTACAACCCAATTATTATTTATATTTTCAGAAACTTTAATATCTTTTTTAACTGATTTGTCACCTTCTACAGTCCACACATAATAACCACTCATTGCATCACCTTTTGTGCAAGATTGAGGAACTGTCATATAAGTAACTTTCTTTGGTGCTACAAGTGAAACCTTCATATAATCTCCAGGTACTAAATATCCTTTTGAATTATCAAATGTAGCTCTCATTTGTACAGATCCAGAATTTTCATCAACTTTATTATCTACAAAATTGATTTTACCAACTTTGCTGTACCAATTTCCGCTGTTAAATTGAACTCGTACTTCTACATCTTTAAATTTATCACTAGCTCTTAATAATTTTACAAAATCATCTGTTTTTAAACTAAATGAAACATATACAGGGTTTGTACTTGATATATTTACTAGTGAACCTGATGATGCTGTTACGTAGTTACCTTCTGTTATATTAACTTTACCAATTCTTCCATCTATAGGTGATTTTATTGTTGTATAACTTAAATTAACTTTTGCTAATTCATATTTTTGTCTAGCAGCATCTAATAAAGCACTGTTTTGATTTCTTGTAGCTAAACTTTGATCTGCTTCAGAACGGCTTATCAAATCTTCTTTTACCAATGCATTTGCTCTATTCAATTCCTGTTGAGCATTTTTTAATAGCGCGCTGTACTGATTAACAGAAGCCTTTGAATTGTTAACTTCCAATTGATATTCTTTTGGGTCAATTTGAAATAAAACTTGTCCTGTATGAACAAAATCACCTTCTTTAAAATATTTCTTTAATAAAAAGCCGGAAACTCTTGCTATTACATCTACAGAATATTTTGCTTCAACTCTGCCTGTAGATTCTGCAGAAATATTTACAGCATCATTATGAGGAAAATCAACAACAACTTCTTTTGGGCGCAGCATAGCTTGTCGTTGCATAAAACCTAATACTGCCCCTGATATTTTATTATACACTATAGGAACAATAATCACTAATAATACAATTATTGCCATTTGTTTTCTTGTAATTTTAACGTTCATAATGCTCTCCATTTTACATATTACGAAAGGTAGAATTTTCTACCGTAATAATAACTTAAGCGCATTAATACTGTCAACGCAAACTTGCAATAATACTCCATATATAGTATAATAACAATGTTTACGGGTTGAAAAGGATACAGGTATGATAAAAAATATTGAAAGATTTACTCAATTACAAGAAAATTTAGCATACCAGATTGATTACACTGCAAATTTTAACAGATCCTTCCGCAGAGAATTTCAAATGAAATACATCTCTAAAGATATTTCTCCAGATGAATTTGTAATACTTTATGCTATTACAAATGTTCCCGATATTACTCAATCTGAACTTGCGAAATTATTATTTAAGGGTAAAGCTCATATAGGCAAAATTCTTAATGATATGGAAACTAGAGGTATCATTAAAAGAGCTGCTGAAACCAGAGGAAATATTATTATAAAAAGAAATATTATAACTCCTGTTGGGGCTGAAATTTATGAAAAAGGTAATAAAGAATTCCAAAGAATAAAAAGCATTATGAAAAAAGAATTTTCAGATGATGACATAAAACAATTTATATTATATCTTAGAAAATTTAGAGAAGTGCTCAACTCTATTGTAGATGTGAAACTTAAATAAAAAAACTCCGGATATATCCGGAGTTTTTTTTCGTTACCTACTTACTTAATTCTTTTATAACCTTCTTTTCTTTAACTACATTTTCAGAAGCTTTGTTCTTTTCTGGTTCATCTTTTTTAAATAATTTCAAAACACCTGAATCTTTTTCTTTGTTTTTTACTTCTACGTTATTTTCATTCTCTGCATTTTCAACTTCTGAATTTTCAATAACTTCATTTTCTTTTGCGGTTTCAGAATCTTCTGTTGGTTTCACATTTTTATCTTTTTTGTCTTTTTGCCACCACCATCTAAACTTTTTCTTTTCTTTTTTAGACTCTGGTTTACTATCTGAAACCTCTTTTTCTAAAACTTCTGCCTTATCTGATCTTATTACAGGGACATCAGCTTCTGCAGATACATCATCTTTTTGTTTCCCTGTTTCTTCTTTTTGTTTAACATTATCATCATTTGAATTATCATTTACTGATTCGCTATTTGAATTCAATTCAACTTCTGATTTTGAATCCTCATTCTTAACTTCAACTTCTGTATTAGCAGTATCATCAGAAGAAACTTGTTGAGGTTCTACTATTGATGTATCTTTTATCTCAGAAGATTCATTTACCTTTTGTTTTTTATCTTTTTTCTTGAACAAACCAAAGAATAAATTCTTATCTTTTATTTCACTTTGTTTTTCTTCTGTTGAATTTACTTCTTCAATTTTATTTTCTTCTACAACTTTAGGCTCAGTAATTTCTATATTTTGTTTTTCTTTTTTATTTTTCTTTACTTTTTTATTTTCTTTTTTTACTGATTGAATTTCTGATTTAGAATTTTCTTTATCCGCAATATTATTTAATACTTCTTTATCATTTGAGTTTATATTTTCTTCTTCTTTATCTGAAGACTCTACTACATTATCAGAACCTAAAAATGCAGATTGTAAAATATTTCCAATTACAGTTTCTGATGATTTTTTTACTTCTTTTAATTCTTTATTTTTTGAAATTTCATCATCTTCTAAAACTGGAGTGGTTGATACATCTATTTTGTCGGTATCTATAATCGCAGGTTCTATTGGAACATTCTTTTCTTCAGAAACTTTATCTTCATTATTATTTGTTACTTCAACATCTTCAGATTTTTGCAATGGATTTGAAGCAACATCTTCCAATAAAACATTAGAATTTTCATCTTGTAATTTAGATTGTTTTTTATCTTTTTGTTTGGTTTTTAAAGATTTTTCTTCCAATCTTTTTGCTTTAACATTTGAAGAATCATTTTTTACTTTTTCTGGTTTTGTTTTTTCTATATTTGAAATAGATGCTTCTTCATTATTAACCAATGCTGCCTTATTCCTAATAGCCGCAAAATCATCAGTAACTCTATTAGGATTTTTTAAAGTATAAGAATTACGAGATAAATTTTCTTCAGCTTTTGTCATAAATGTTCTAGGAACAAACACAACGACTTCATCGCCATCTTTTATTTTTGGCTCAGGTTTTATATCATCATTTACAGGTTTATTCTCAACATTAACTTTTGCTTGCTTTTCAACAACTTTAGGTTCTTGTTTTACTTCTTTTTCTTCTAACGTCGTTACTTCTTCTTTTTCATTTAATTTTTGTTCTTTTTCTATTGCTTCATCTTCAACATTATTTACTTTATCTTCTTTAGGTTGAATAATATCAACATTTTGTTCTGAAACATTTTTATCTATAACAATATCATTTGAAGTTTTTATTTCTTCTGGTTTAACTTCTTCTGCTTTATGTTCTTGAACATTTTTATCTGAAGCTTTATCTTTTATAGTATTATTTTCTTCCTGTTCTTTATCTACGGAGCTAGATATTTCATCTATTTCCTTATTAACAGATTTTTCTGAATTCTCAGAGTCATCTTGAATAGTCTTATTTTCTTCTTCCATAGTAGATTGCGTATCAACTACCGGAGCTTCTTCTTTTAAATTCTCAGAATTTTCTACCTGTTCTTCTTTGTTAATATTTTCAGCTTCCTTAACTTTTTGTTCTTCAAGTGGAACATTTTTTATTTCAAAAGTTTCTGATTCTTTTTCTACAGGTGCTGTTATTACAGTAGGCGTTAAATCTTTTTTCAAAGATTCTGAACTTTCAGATTTATCATCTTTTTCATTGTCTTGCAATTTAGCATTTTCTTCTACTTTATTTGCATTTAGTTCATCTTTTTGAACTTCTGTATTTTCAACAGGACTAACTTTGTCATTTTGAACTTCTTCTGACTTTGTAATTATTTCAGAGTCTTCAGGTCTTAATATTGGTTTTTCTGAACTATTATCAGCAAGTTTTTCTGTTGATATACCAGAGGCTTGCTCAATAGAACTATCAGAAGCTTTTTCTACATCTTTGTGAGGCTCTATAATAGTTGATTCAACTGTATCATCATTATAAAAAGCTCCAGCTACCGGAATTGCAGCTAATGATTGAGAAGCCAACATTTGAGCAATTGAACTATTTTCACCTGCTAATGTTTCAGAAGGATCTGTTGATCGCTTTAATTCAGCTTTTTCGTTTTTATTTTCAGACTTATCTGAAACTTCATCTGATTTAACTGTATCTGATAATTTTGAAGAATATTTTTTATACGCGTAATTATCTATTGTTGACAACTTATAATTTGGCATGACATATTCAAAAGTGACACCTAAAGAATCAAAAGTTGTTCTTATATAATCGTATTGATTATCTATGTCTTCATATGTAATCACAAGATTAGAATTAAGCATTCCTTGCAATTGAGTATCATAAAAGCTTTTATATTTATTGTAATCTTCAAGTGAAATTTCACTGTCATTTAATGCTTTTGTATATTGTTTTGAAATATTCTCAACTTTAGATAAATTTGCAATTATAGGATTTTGCATAGCCTTTTGAAGATCAGCTTTTACACCTAGACCCTTTTGTTGTATTATTTGAGCTTTTAAATAATACAAATAACTTTCTAAAGTTTTTTCTTTTTTTGATAATTTTTTAACATCAGCATTATATATATCATTCATATTATTGTGAATTTTTTCAATATCAACTAAAGCATCTTCAAAATATCCTTGCTTATATTGAGATAATGCTCTTAAATATAAAACTGAATTGTAATTTGAAACATGTCTATATAATAATCTTGTTGCGCCTGATGTTACTGTTGGATAATCTCCTTGTATATACTGCGCAATCAACTTATAATACATACTATTATAATCATTTGAATTATATTTTATTGCAGAATTAAAACTTTTAATGGCTAAATCATAATCACCTAATTGTAATTGATTTAAACCGATATAGTAATAGTACAAATAACAATTTGGATTATATTTTAAAGCCTGTTTAAAATACTCTACAGATTTGACTCTAGCTTCTGAAGAAAAAGTTTCTTCGGCAGTTCTAAAATAAATTTGCCCTAAACTTGCTAATGATTCAAAATCATAAGAATTATATTTTAAAGCATTTTCAAAAGCTGCAATAGCTTCTTTTTCTTTACCAAGACCAACTAAAGATACACCTGTTAAATAATAACCCAAATAATATTTTGGATAATTTGAGGTTACATATTGTGATTTATAAATAGATTCTGAATAATTTCCATTTTCAATATCTTCAATTGCTCCATAAATATATTTGTCAACTCCTTGTGGATCTAAAGCTTTGCCGTATTTTTGCGGACAATTTATCTTTGCAATATCTTCTTTTTTAGGTTTTGGCAAATATATATGTGAATTATAATCAAACGCTTTTTGATATGAAGATTCATAAGCAGGCTTATTCAAAGCTTTTTGAGAATACATAAGCATTCCATACAAATTGCCTAATTCAGGATTTTGATATTGATCATCTTTATCTGCTCCTAAAACCATAGCACTCAATACTTTTGTACCTGTTATAAATTTATCGTCTGAGGTTTTTAAATCTATTGCCTTTTGAAAATCATCTTGCGCTAAATTATATTGTCTAAGGGCATAAAAACATTCGCCACGCATTTTATATGCTTCATACTTTTTAGGTTTTGCTTGTATATAATTTGTTAAGTAAACAATTGCAGATGAATAATCTTTATTATTCATAAATTCAAAAGCCTTATCTAAAGTTTCTTGATTTGCTTTTATTTCTTCTTGCTTGGTCGTTACAGTACTACCTTCTTGCTTTACCTCATCAGAATACGCCTGAGATACTGATAAATTATATGCTCCAAGCAACATCACTAACATATATATACATAACTTCTTCTTATTCTTCATACTCAAACCCCATAATCATATCTAATCAATCATAGCAATATTATACAATAGAAATTCAAATTAAGAAACACTTTGATAAAATCTTTATTTTATATATACTTAAACTATGAAACGATGTTTTTGGGTTGACGAAAAATCAGAAATCTACGTGAAATACCACGATGAAGAATGGGGAGTTCCAAAATATGACGATCATGAACTCTTTGAACTTCTGATACTTGAATCTTTTCAAGCAGGATTATCTTGGATTACTGTACTGAAAAAACGTGAAGATTTTAGATTAGCTTTTGATAATTTTGATTTGGAGAAAATTATTAATTATGATGAGAAAAAAATATCTGTATTAATGCAAAATCCTAAAATTATCAGATGCAAAAATAAAATACTTGCAGCAATTAACAATGCAAAAATATTCAAACAAATTCAAGAAGAATATGGTAGTTTCTCAAAATATATTTGGGGCTTTACAAATAATAAAATCATCAAAAATACTACAGGTGAAATTTATACTACAACACCTCTTTCTGACACAATCTCAAAAGATTTAAAAAAGCGCGGAATGAAATATGTCGGCTCAATAATCATCTACTCTTATTTACAAGCCATCGGAGTTGTAGATGATCACGATAAAACTTGTTTTAAATATTAGAATATAAAATTTATATTAATATTTAAAAATTTTGTAAATTTTTATAATACTCATAGCAAAATTTATTTTTCTTTGATTTACAATATATGATGGTATTGTATCACATTAGCAATATAAAGATTTAAGATTTGGCGGAAATAAAATAAATGTCACTAGTTAATGGAATAAAAAGGATTTGCGAATCAATAGGGAAGGATAATAATCCAGCATACGTAGTTGTTGCGATAGCAACAGCAAAAGGTATTTTTAGACCGTTATTTACTATGATGGATAAAAAAGAATCACCTGAAACAAAAAAATACACAGCATTAAGAGAAGGTTTAACTGAAGTTATTGCAATCCCAACATATTTAGCTTGTGGCACACTTGCAGGTAAAGGTGCAGCATTAGTAAAAGATCCTGAAAAAGCTAAAATGGCTAAACATAATTTAAGATTCATTGGAGTATGTGCAGCGGCTTTATTTATTATTCCAGGATTATGCTCACTTATTATAAAACCTTTTACAGATGCAATTTTCCATAAAAATGATAAAAAGAAAAATGAACCAGCAAGACTAGATGTTACCTCTCAAGCTCCTGAATTGAATACTCAAGATTCACAAGATATTGGTAACATAAGCCAAGTTCAAAAAACAAATCCAATATTTAAAAGTTATCACTTAGCAACATTTACTAATAATGGAATGAGGGTAGGTTAATATGATAGGCGGAATTCAAAATTTAATATCAAATCCTACATTATATAATTTGACACAAAGTACCGTTACTCAAGTTACAACCGAAACTTGTCTAAAAGCTATTGGCCGTCCATCATTCATATTACTGGATAATCAAATTGATTCAAAAACTAAAAAATTCTCTGCTACAAAAGAACTTTTATACCAATTAACTTGTCTTGGAATATATCTTTCAATGATTCACCAATTTAAAAAAGCATCATTTTCTATTGGAAGAAAATTATTTAAAGACGAAGCTGTATTTAAAGCTTTTGAACATACCGGAGATTTTATGGAATACTATAAAATGGATGAAGCTGCAAGAGCTGAAAAATTAAAAGCTATTAATAGCTTGCGCAAATCCGGTGATCAATTTGTAAAAGAAAACTTAAATCTTAACCTTGGAAAAGGTATTATAGAAAGTTCTTCAATCTTAGGAACTGTTCTAGGGTTAGCTATTCTTGCACCTATTATTTCTCACCCACTAATCCACCCAATACTTAAAACAATGGGATTAGATAAAAATAACGAAAATCAAAATAAAACTCAGAAAGCTTAAAAACCCTATTTTCTAAAGCCTTTATCCTTTGCAACATGTCGTCCTATAAGATTTAACATTTCATCAAGTTTTACCATTATATCAGAATTTGATGCATTTATGCCTGATTTATTTGGATAAATCTCATAATTCTTTGAAGATTCACCGGTTATATTAGGCATAAAAACATTAGCGCCGCTTTGTAATGCAATAACTCGTCCATTTGGGTTTAATGTTTCCATTGCCGTAGTTGCAGGTATATTTATATCAGGAAGCAACAATCTTGTTATAGCCATTACCTTTAAAGCCAAATCAAAACTTCCGCAAGGCTCATCTTTTAAAGGGGTATTCGGATGCGGCAAAAATGGACCAACACCTATCATATCAGCATTTAATTCCTTAAAAAATAAAATATCCTCAGCTAAAGATTTAATACTTTGCCCCGGCAAACCTATTAAACACCCTGTGCCAGTTTCATATCCTAAACTTTTTAAATCATTTAAACATCTTATCCTATTTTCAAAACTCATATTTGGATGCATATTGTTATATAAACCTTTATCAGTTGTTTCAATTCTCAACAAATACCTATCTGCTCCAGCTTCTCTAAATGCTTTGTAATCATCATAAGAGCGTTCGCCGATACTCAAAGTTAATGCCACATCAAACTTTTTAATTTCTGTTATTATTTCACACATCAACTCTTTACTAAAATATGCATCTTCTCCACTTTGCAAGACTATAGTCTTAAAACCACTTTCAACCCCTTGTTTTACATCTTTCAAAATATCTTCAACAGACAACCTATAGCGACTAATTGATAAATTCGCACCACGAATACCACAATACTTACAAGTCTTTGAACATATATTTGAAAATTCTATTAAACCTCTAAGATGAACACCATCACCGACAGCAATCTTACGAACAGAATCTGCAGCTTTATATAATTCAGAACCATCTGACTCTAAAAGATTTATTATTTCATCTTTTGATAAAGTGTGAGTATTTATTGCTTTTTTCAAAATTTCGTTCATATTTTATACACCAAAGGCAAGGTTTTTAATCCCTTGCCTTATAAATCGACTATTATAATATTTATTAATAACAAGCCATAGTTTCTTCTTTAACTACATTACGTTTAACTTTTCGTGTTGCAGTTCTTGGTAATGGTTCTTTTCGAACAACTATATTTACCGGTCTTTTGTACGGCGCTAATTTTACAGATAAAGCTTTAACTTCATGAACAATAAATGATTCTAGTTCATTTTCATCTTTATATTTATTTAAAACTTCTTGAGTAGGAACAATTACGGTCATAATTTCTTCTGTACCGTCTTTTGCTCCTGAAGTACGTTTTGCACCAAACACACAAACTTCTGCAAAATTAGAATTTTGTTCTAATACAGCTTCTACTTCTTCCGGAAAGACTTTCTTTCCGCCAGATAGAACAATCATATTTTTTATACGTCCGGTTATATATAATCTTCCATCAGAATCAAACTCTGCAATATCTCCTGTATGAAGCCAGCCTTCAGGCTCTAATACTTCTGCGGTTTTTTCTGGATTGTTATAATATCCCTTCATTACAGAAGGTCCTTTTACTAACAATTCACCTGTTTCACTATCAATTTTTGCATCGTAAGAATCCAAAACTAAACCTACAGATAACAATTTTCTATCATCTCCTCTATCTACAGAAATAATAGGACTTGTTTCTGATAAGCCATAGCATTGGAATACTTTTATACCAATTCTTTCAAAAAATTCACCCACCGTAGGATCTAATGGAGCACCGCCAGTCATAAATCCATAGAAATTTCCGCCAAATTTTGCCAAAATACTTCTGAATAATTGACGTCTGATTGAATAATCTGTTATATATTCAGCTGCTGCATAAGATTTTTCAAATAACAATTTTTCTTCAGGTGGTAATGAATTTATATCAGCTTCTATTGTATTTTTTAATAACTTCATAAATGCAGGAACAACAATCATAAAGTCAATTTTCTTTTCTCTCATATCACCCAAAACATCTTTTGGTTTCAAGCTTTGAGGATAAAATATTGAAGAACCTCTATTTAAGAATGTTGAAAAGCCAACAGTTAATTCAAATAAATGATTCATTGGCAATATAGACAATAAATTAACATTTTCATGAGGTAAAATTTCAGGCAAAATCTTTGCCATACCCCAAACTTGAGATGTCATATTACCAAAAGTAGTTTGAACGCCTTTTGGAGCACCTGTTGTACCTGAGGTATAAATTATCAATGCAGTATCACGCAAAGATCTATGACGCCATTTGCATTCACGTCCAGATGGCAAACTGTATAAACTTGGATATTTTGAATCGTATCTTGGTTCATCCATTAAGATTATATGTTTAATAGACGGTATTCTTTTTTGCAATTCCAAAGCTTTTTCTAAATTTGCTTGAGATACTGCAAATACAGAAGGTTGACAACTTGTTAAAATAGATTCCAATTCATAAATTGTTAACTTGTTATCTAATGGAACAGTTACCATGCCTGATATTACAGCTGCAAATAAGCAAGCACCCATTTCAGGCATTGACTCAGATAATATAGCCATTTTTTCACCTTTTTGCATTTGCAAATCTGTTATTAAATAGCTTGCAAATTGCTTGGTTAATAGACTTAAACCTTTATAAGTAAGTTCCTTCCAGCCATATTTATTTCTTTTACCAAGAGCAATTCTTTCACCATACAATTTTGTATTTTGATCTAATAGTGATAAAATATTCTCTTTCATACAGTTCTCCCCTAAATTAACATCTATATCTTTAAATGGATTATATCATAAATAACCCATATTGACTATATTGCAACAAAACAAGATTTTATCAAACACAATTCTTCATTTGTTTTTGAATTTTTTATAACATGCATTGTTTCACAATTTTCTCTATCATATTTTACCTGCGATATAATATCATCACCGTAGCTAACTTCATGTTTAAAATAAATATCCATACTCTTTAATCTGTGAGATTGTCTGAATTCATAATCCAAAACTTCCATTGCCCAAGTAATATACACCGTATTATTAACATGATTATTAAAATCTAAATCATCATATCGCACATGAAAAAGTTTTTCTGCATCAACAGTATCTATTGACTTTAACTTATTTAAAACCAAATCATCTTCTCTTTTTTCAAAATTGAAAAAATCAGGATATTCTTGTTTTAAATTAACAACAGATTTATTATCCAAATCAACAATAAACCAAGAACTTGTAGCTCTTAAAAATCTTGCGCCCGTATCATTGTCAAACAATTCAAAGTCCCTGAATGCATGCATTCTATTTGCGCCACGATTTTCAGTTTGAACTTTGATTTTTTCAATATTGGCAGGATATGAATCAAATTCAACCCTATATCTAATTAAAAACCAGCCTCTGCCTTTTTTATATAACTCATCCCAACTATACTGATGACCAAGCCTATCAATAGATTTAGCCGCAATATCTTGCATATAATTAAATAGAACAGCAGGTTTTATAACACCTTTTCCATCTATTTCTGAAATTGATACAGGATATACCAATTCCATTGTATATTTTTCCGTCGCTTTATCAACAGTAATAGGCATACAAAACTCCAATTATTTTATTTGTTTATTATCAAAGGATCAACTGCATATTTTGTTTTAAATTCATTAACTTCAGATTGAAAATCCATATCATTAACTTCTTTTAATCTATTTTTCAAAATATGTTTTGGTATTGTTGAGTATATTGATTGAATAATATTTGTAGCAATATTTGAACAGTGATCAGAAATTCTTTCTAAATCATTTAAAATTTCTGCATACACAAATCCACGTTTGATATGAATTTTTTCTTGCTTAACTCTTTTAATATGATTTTTCTTAGCAGTGAATGCGATATCATCAACAACCTGTTCTAACGGCTCAACATGATATGCCAATTCTAAATCATGAGCCACAAAAGCATTCACTGTAACATCGAAAACTTCTTTTACTGCATTAACTACATGTTTTAATTCTTCTATAGTTACTGGAGATAATTTCCAATCCTTACGATGCATTTTATTTGCAATATTCAATATATGAATTGCGTGGTCTGCAATCTTTTCGAAATCTGAAATTGATAATATTAATTGAGAAATTTTATTACTATCTTCATCAGACAATTCTCTACCTGAAAGCTTTTGCAAAAATGATTCTAATGTGTCTTGATATTTATCAATAATAATTTCATTTTTATTAATTATTTCAGCAACTTTTGGATTATACTGCTTCAACATTCTAACAGACATTACCAAAGTATCTCTTGTAACTTTTGCCATAGTAGCTGTCACTTTGTAACATTGATTAATTGCAAAAGATGGAGTTAATAACAATCTTTCATCAATAATAACTTCCGCTTCATCCTTATCATCTTTTACTACATATAATGCTAGTTTTTCTAACCATTTTGCAAATGGGAACAATATTAATGTCGTAACAACATTAAAGATAGAATGCACTACAGCAATTCCAAAAGGATTAACTACATCATTAAACGGGTAATCAATAATATAATGACCTAATTCATACAATGGTAAAAAGATTAATGCACCCAAAACATTAAATGCAACATGAACTACAGCAACTCGTCTTGCATTAGTATTAACACCGATACTGGAAATTACCGCAGTAATACAAGTTCCAATATTTTGTCCGATAATAATTGGAACAGCCATTGAATATGTAACACTACCGGTCATAGATAAAGCCTGCAACATACCAACAGAAGCTGCAGAACTTTGAATAATAGCAGTTACAACTAAACCAACTAACAAACCAAATATAGGATTTGTAAATGCGGTTAATATATGAGCAAAATTTGGATCATGCGCCAACGGACTCATTGATGAGGACATTAAACCCATACCAAACATTAGAATAGCAAACCCTAAGAAAAAAGTTCCTATATTTTTTCTTCTTGACATATTATTTGGAGAAGTCATAACCATAACAACACCAATCAATGCCAATATAGGTGTAAAAGATTCAGGTTTTAAAAGTCTTATAAAGAAATTATCACTTTGAATACCTGATAAACTCAATATCCAAGATGTTATTGTTGTTCCGACATTTGAACCCATAATAACACCTATCGCCTGAGATAATTTCATAATCCCTGAGTTCACAAAACCGACAAGCATAACAGTAACTGCTGAAGAACTTTGTACAGCCATTGTAATCCCGGCACCCAATATTAAACTTTTTATTGGATTAGATGTCATTTTCTCCAACATCTTTTCCATTTTTCCACCGGCAATTTTTTCTAACCCGGCAGACATAACAATCATTCCATATAAAAAGAATGCCAATCCGCCACATAAAGTGAATAAAGAAAAGACATCCATTATTTTATCCCCGCTATTTTGCTAACACATTTAATAAATTTGTTTTTCATATTTTTACTTCCATAATCTACACAGAAAAATTATCATATAAATTACAAAAATTTTCAAGAATATTGTATTGCAAAACTATACATTTATTTAATCTTTTTCAATGAAGATATAAAGTTGTTTCTTTCAACATCTCCATCTACTTTTGTTAAAAATATTTGACAATCTTTTTCATCTGCATCAATTGGTGGAAGTTGAGATATTTCTGACGCATAATAATTACTATCATTGCGACTACTCAATGGTATTCTGTTAGCCAAAGAATTTAATGAAATATTTCTTAAAAATCCTAATGCTCCTCTACCTCTGCTTGCAAATTTAGTATAAATTCTTAATGATGCATCTTTATTTTCTAAATCATATCTGCCAATAATAAATGCACTTAATTCAGGAGCATAAGATTTTATCATCATCTTTTGAACATTATTATCTTTTAATATAATCTCACCATCAATTTTATCAAACCTTCCTTCCGGAATATTTACCAAATCAGAAATTGCAGAAGGACTTATCATTGTTAACGGGTTTCTAAATAATGCAGCAGCCTTCATAACATATTCAATAAGACCAACCTTGCCAATTACACCATTTTTAATAAGAAATACCATCTTACCGTTTAACTTTAATGAATCGTCAGTATTCAATGATAAAATACCACTAGCTTTACCATTAATCTCATTTGGTAAGTTTAATAATGATGTTGCCATAATGTCTGAATTTACATCTTTTACACCCAAAACTATAGAATAATTATGATTTTTCAAATCACAATCTATTTTTGCAGATGAAATCCCCTCTGCTATGTCAAATCTATTTGATGTAATTTTTAATAAACTATTTTTATCTAAAGTTAAAAGTGCAGCGACATCTGAAAATTTGATATCTTTATAAAATCCTTTTTTAGCCTTTAATACACACTTTTCAATTATTAAATTCGCCAAATCAAATGTTTGCACATCATCATCGTCATCTTCATCTCCACCAACTGCCGCTGATTGTGCAAGTACAGTTTGTACATCTGTTGCCGCTTGTTCACTTGGTTTTTGATTATTAAATACTCTTAAATATCTTTCTACGTCAACATTATCAACAGTTAAATTTACATCTCTTACTATTATTGGAAATTTAATTTCATTTAAAATAGTGCCGTCAAACTCATAACCGGAACGTCTATATCTTCCATCTGCAATTATATGTATATTATTTTTATCTGTCTTAAATTGACCATTCTTAATAAATAAACGCTGACTTGGTATTGCAACATTTTCAGCTTTCATATCCGCTACTAATACAGGATATTTGCCTGTATTTACTAAGTGAACTTTCCCTGTAAATTTGCCTTTCTTGAATAGTTTTTGCTTAACTAACAAATTCAAAAAACCGCTTGGCATTGGTTTTGGTAATTCCAATCCAAAATCTTTTACAAAAGTCTTTCCATCAGATAAATCAATATTTCCTTTCATACTTACAATTGGAATTCTCACATAATCTCTATCCATTTTCGGAGTTCCAACATAGTATGAAATTGATCGGATATTTAAAAGCATATCTTCAAAATGCATATCTGCAGTTATAGCTCGACCGGTATGTTCAGTTAATGAATCTTCATCACCATCAATTATAAAACCATTACCTTGCTTGAATATATATATCCATTTTAAATCTATCTTATTATATTTTGATTTTAAAACAACTTTGGTATCTGCTTTACCCTTTATTTCTATAGGATATGATAACATTTTTGTTAAATATTTTTTTGCAAAATCATTTGTTACAACAGCTCCTCCTGTTAAGTTCGTATCAACTGATTTCATATAATCATTTACTACGCCCTCAAAATTCATCTTGTTGTAACTTTTGTTATCATAATATCCTTTGAAATTTTTTAAATTTACAGTTTTGGTATCTACTGTAATATCACCACTATTCAAAAGAATAGGTAAATTTGAAAAAGGTACTAAATTAAAACTTAATTTATTTAAGTTAATTTTACCTTTCATATCTTCATTTGAAAGATTAAACTGAAAATCAAAATTTCCATCAATATTTTTGAAATAAACTAATTGTTCAGCAATATTGTTTGGAACAAGTTGAGTGTCTAGCAAATATAAAACTTCCGGAATAGAAAATTTCTTTGCTGTAACATCAATATTATAATGTGCATTAGCATCAACATACCCATTAAGAAGAATATTTGATTTGTTTACTTTTATATTTGAATCGTTGATAACTAATTTATTTTTATTTTCTATATGTACATTACCTCCATCAGAGGTTAATATTTGTAGAGCTTCTTTACCCTTTGCTATATTTACCAAAACATCATAAGTAACATATTTTTTCAAAACATTATCATCTATACTTAAATTTTTGGCATCTACTCTTATTTTTGTATCTTTGTCTATATTATATAAAACTACAGCATTATCAACTTTCATAACAGATTGAAAAACATCAACAGTCCAATCTGATTCTTTTTGTTCTTCTTTTTTCTCTTGATTTAAGATAGGTAATGCTAAAATTTTATTTACATCAGCAAATAAATATTTTAAAGTTACTTTATTTATAACAACTTTTTTATCAAATATATCTGCAAAAGAAATTTTTGTTGAAAAATCATTAATATTTAATAATGTATTCTTTTTATCATACAATCCTATTTTATCAACAGAAAATTGAACCTCAGGAGACAAACTGGTTACCAAAACCGGCTTTTGAATATCTAAATCTACTTTTGCATATTTTTCTGCCATTTGTTCTACGTAACTGATAAATTTATCATTCGAAACAATTGATGGTAATCCCTTAAGATAAAATAAAACTAGCATGCCAGCTAATAAAACAATTACCGAAATAACAACTGATATAATTACTAATAATTTCTTTAAATCTCTTCTATTCATTTTTAAATATCCCATAGAAAAATTATACCATAAGTAATTTTATGATATCATATACATATGAGAAAAATTTTAATCATACTAAGCATATTATTTTTAATCTCAGTTTCTGCTCAAGCAACAGAAACTCAAACTGTACCTGTGGCTGTGCCTGGTGAAGTTGTAACTTATACTCAAGACACTCTATGGGGCCTAAAAGATAAAAATAGCGAAACAATTTACGTTGAACCTATATACAAAAAACTTATAAGACTCGGCAATCATTCTTGGATAGTGCAAAATAAGAAAAATAAATTTGGTCTTATTGATAATAACGGAAATGTTTTAATACCTATAAAATATACTCATGCCGACAGATTAGTAAGTAAATTCGCAAAATTCGGAAACAACAGTAACTACGGAGTTTATGACGAATATGGTAATACAATTGTAAAACCTGAATTTTCTAAAATTGATGTGCTTTATGGAAAAATGTTTTTAACATATAAAAACTATAAATATGGCATTGTAGGTTACAATGGAGAAACCATATTAGAAAATGAGTATGAAGATATATACATGCCAAAACCTAACGTTATGCGAATAAAACATAACGGAGAATGGTATGAATTAGAACAAGTAAATGCAGAAACCCTAACACTACCTGCTGATGCAAAAAATAATATTGCAAATAAAGAAGGTCTCAACGTATATAATATTGTTATGAATACCGGAGTAATGTCAGGGTATTCAGTTCTTACTTTTTCAGATTACCTGATTAAAATATTTTCATCAATATCACCTGCTCATGAAGATACAATCGATGAATTAATGCTTTCTCAAGGTGCTGAAACTGTATCTATATTTATGAAATTAACTTGGCTTCCTAAATATCCTATAGTTTATGTCAGAAAATACTATGAAAATGTAAGAAACCCAAATAATGGTCCTTTATCTGAAGTTAGAAGCGAATTAAAAAGACAAATTAAGTAGTAAAATCTAATAAAATACCTGAAGAAGTTTTAATTAGATCTATTGCCCATTTTGCAATAATAAGACCTCCTAAAATTCCCATAACAGGATCTAGGAAAATTAAACCAAAATATTTACCCAATAATAATGCACCTATTGCCAATATTGAAGTCAAAGCATCTGCAAAAATATGTAAATATGCTGCCTTATAATTTAAATTTTCTTTTTCTGAATGTTCATTCTCATTTTCATCATGATGAATATGTAATAAATAGTTATGATTATGGTGATGATGTGAGTTTTGCATAATTAATACACATAACAAATTTATAACTAAACCAATAATAGCTACTAATATTGCATCACTGAATGAAATACTCAATGGATTAAAAAATCTTTCTACAGACTCATAAATTATTCCAATTGATGTAAAACCTAAAAGAATAGCACTTGTATAACCACCTAAAGCATTAATCTTTTCTGTTTTATCTTGATATTTAATTGCAAAAATACATACCAAAAAAGTTATACCCAACGCCAAAGCATGCGTTCCCATATGGAAACCATCAGCCGTCAACGCCATAGAGTGCGATACGATACCAAAATAAATTTCAATAGCCATTGTAACTAGTGTAATAATGATTACTATTAATGTTTTTGTTTTTAATTTATAATTATCCATATTCCATATCCTCTATCTTAATTTATCTATATGTTCAACTAATTCTTCAATAATTTCATCACCGTTCTTATTTTGTTTTAGCGCATCATATACACAATGTTGCAAATGACCACGAACAACCTGTTTCCAAACACCTCTTAATGCAGCTTGTGTTGAAACTATTTGATTTAAAACTTCGATACACTCTCTATCTTCTGATATCATCTTACTTAAACCGTTAACTTGTCCTGATATTCGATTTAACCTTACTATAAGCTTCTTTTTATCTTCCTCTGAATAACAACTCATATTTTTAATCTCCATATAGGTTATACCTCTATACCCTATTATAAAATATCACAACAAATTTTTCAACCCCTAAACAATATATTAAAAGATTATCAATTTAAATTATTATAAATGATTAGCAGCTGCCTGCTTAAAAGCCTTGATAATTACATCTCTTGCAGATATAGCTTGTTCTTTTGTAGCAGGGTTAACATCTTTCAAAGGATAATCTATACCCAACTTTTCATACTTTGAAACAGCCATATCATGATATGGCAAAACATCTAAAGCTTTTACATTATTTAAGCCTGCCAAAAATTTTCCTAAGTCTATTAAAGATTTTTCATCATCTGTAAGTCCCGGAACAACAACATGTCTAATCCATACAGATATATTTTTATTTGAAAGATATTTTGCAAATTCTAAAATATTTTTATTTGAATGACCTGTTAAATCTATATGTTTTGCTTCATCAATATGCTTAATATCTAATAAAACTAAATCAGTAAATTTTAACAATCTATCAATTTTACCGGTATCATCTTTATTAAAACTTATACCTGAAGTATCAAGAGCAGTATGAATTTTACGCATTTTTGCTCGTCTAAATAATTCAGTAACAAAATCTATTTGCAATAAAGGTTCACCACCTGTAACTGTGATACCACCACTTTTTACAAATTCTTTAACGCCCTCGTATTTATCTAAAATTTCATCAATTGTCATTTTTTTATTTATATCAGTTGTCCAACTATCAGGATTATGACAATATTTACATCTCATAGGACAACCCTGCATAAAAACTACAAAACGAATTCCAGGACCATCAACGGTGCCACAAGTTTCAATTGAATGAATATTACCAATTAAAGAATTTTCCATAATACTATTATACACCTAAATCACTAAAATTATAACCTATAATAAAAGCCGGAGATTATCCGGCTTTTACTTTATTACATTGAACCATGAAATGTTCTTGAAATAACATCATCTTGCTGCTCTTTCGTCAATTTTATAAAATTAACAGCATAACCTGATACTCTTACTGTTAATTGAGGATACTTTTCAGGATGAGCTTGAGCATCTAATAATGTTTCACGATTAAATACGTTAACATTCAAATGATGTCCGCCTTTTTCAACATAACCATCTATTAAATTTATTAAATTTTCTTCTTGCATTGTTGCCATAAATTATTTCCTTTCAAATATTTATCAAATTATCTAACATTTTAAAGATTAATTTAAATTTGTTTCACTACACCCGCAATCAAAACAAACACTTAAATCGCCAAAAAATACTTCATCTTTACCCAATGCGTTAGGGATTATAGAAAATGTATTTGAAATTCCATCTTGAGCATCATCAAACGGTAATTTTGCAACTGAAGCCAATGACGCCACTGCACCATTAGTATCTCTGCCATGCATAGGATTAGCACCAGGAGCTAAAGGAATACCGGCTTTTCTACCATCTGGAGTGTTACCTGTTTTTTTACCATAAACCACATTTGAAGTTATAGTTAATATAGACATAGTCGGAATAGAATTTCTATAAGTATAATGTTTTCTAATCTTTGACATAAAGTTTCTAACCAAATCAACTGCGATCTGATCAACTCTATCATCATTATTTCCGTATTTAGGGAAATCTCCTTCTACATCATAATCTACAACTATACCGTTTTCATCTCTTATGGTTTTAACCTTAGCATATTTTATTGCTGATAAAGAATCCGCAACGACAGACAACCCTGCAATACCTGTTGCAAAGTATCTTTTTACATCTCTATCATGAAGTGCCATTTGCGCTCTTTCATAACAATATTTATCATGCATATAATGAATTACGTTCAAAGTGTTTACATATAATCCTGCAAGCCACTCCATCATATCATCATATTTTTCCATAACTTCGTCATAATCCAAATATTCAGAAGTTATAGGACGATATTTTGGTCCGACTTGAGTTTTTAATCTTTCATCTATACCGCCATTTATTGCATACAATAAACATTTAGCTAAATTAGCTCTAGCTCCAAAAAATTGCATTTCTTTACCAACTACCATTGACGATACACAACAAGCAATTGCATAATCATCACCATGAGTTACCCTCATTAAATCATCATTTTCATATTGTACTGATGAAGTTTTTATAGAAATGCGGGCACAATATTCTTTAAATTTATGAGGTAACATTTTTGACCAAAGTACAGTCATGTTAGGTTCCGGAGCTGTACCAAGATTTTCTAATGTATGCAAGTATCTAAACGAGTTCTTAGTTACCAAAGGTCTGCCATCAACACCAACCCCACCTATTGACTCAGTAACCCAAGTCGGATCACCTGAGAATAATTCATTATATTCAGGCGTTCTGGCAAATTTCACAAGTCTTAGCTTCATTATAAAATGGTCAATCATTTCTTGAGCTTGAGCTTCAGTTATGATACCTTCTTTCAAATCTCTTTCGATATATATATCTAAAAATGTAGAAGTTCTACCAATACTCATAGCTGCACCGTTTTGTTCTTTTATTGCAGCTAAATATCCAAAATATAACCACTGTATAGCTTCTTTAGCATTTCTGGCAGGTTTAGATATATCAAATCCATAGATTTTACCTAACTCAATCATCTCACCTAAAGCTCTAATTTGTTCTGAGATTTCTTCTCTTAGTTGAATTCTATCAGGTGTCATCTCACCTTCTAAGGATTTGAATTGTTCTTTTTTATCTTCAATAAGTCTATCAATACCATACAATGCAACTCTTCGATAATCACCAATAATTCTGCCTCTTCCATAAGCATCAGGTAAACCTGTAATAATAGCAGAATGTCTTGCTGCCTTCATTTCAGGAGTATAAACATCAAAAACACCTTGATTATGAGTTTTTCTATATTTTGTAAAAATTTCAGATACCTCAGAATCAACTTCATAGCCATAAGATTTGCATGAAGCTTCAGCCATTCTTATACCACCAAACGGTTGCATTGAACGCTTAAGCGGAGCATCTGTTTGCAAACCTACAATAGTTTCTAAATCTTTATCTATATATCCTGCGCCATGAGAAGTTATTGTAGATACAATTTTTGTATCCATATCAAGAACTCCACCGTTAGCACGTTCTTTTTTAAATAAATCACAACACTCTTGCCATAATTTTTTAGTGGCATCTGTTGGTTCTTCTAAAAAGCTTGCATCACCTTCATATAATGTATAATTCTTTTGAATAAAATCTCTTACATTTATTTCTTTTTCCCAAGAACCGGATACAAAAGAGGTTTCCGGGTAAATCTTTTTATCCAGCATTGTTTCTACCATAATATATCTCCCTATGTTATTATCTCAAAATTTTAAATTACATACCTAATCACAAACATTATACACCATAAATTACAAAAAACTACACTTGTAATGATAGATTTATTAATTTGTTACCTACAAAATACGGTTGTAAAAATTTACAACCGTATTTTAAAATAAGAATATTTATTAATTAAAAACTTATGCAGCATCTGGTTTTCTGGTGAAATATTTATAAGCACCGGCAGCTGCAACAACAACACTTGTGATAATCAAGGCAGGTTTTATATATTTATTTTTCTTTACTGATTTTTCAACTGAATTTGCTCCAGGTTTATCTATTGAAATCGCTTCTTCAACAACAGACTGTACAGGAGGGTTTTTAGTTCCTTGTTCTGTCACTTCTTCAACTTTAGGATTTGCATTTGCAACACCTATACCATATAGTTTATTTTTAAACTCAACAATTTTCGCAAACAATTCAGGATGTTCATTATCATAACCTTTAGCTTTAAAGATTTTTTCAAATGCATCCATCAAATTAAATGCGTGTCCTGTTTTTACGGCATCATAATATGCTTGTTCAGGATTTGCAGGAATTTTTACTCTAAAGCTTTCTTTAGTTGCCCTTGCTACATCACTAAAAGTTCTATCTGAACCGAAAAATTCTGTAAAGAACATAAAATTATTCTTTGCTAAAAGAGGCTCTGCATTTTTTGCTCTTATAAACTCATTAGTATCTTCTAAAGTTTTTGTATCGAGATTTAATATAGAACCTAATTCTTTTACTTGGTTTTCCTTACGCTGAGTGTATATACCATGAGTAGCCAATTCTACCAATGGAGTTGTATCAACCTTTGAGGCGCCATACATATAATCAGATGCCGGAATTTTAAAATTGTCTGAATAAGCTCTGCTTGAACCCCAACCTCTTTTCATATAATCAGATGTATAAATTTTTACCCTATCTCTTAATGGTTCTAACAATGAACCATCATCGTTAAAGGCTTTAAAATCTTTTTCTCCTGCCTCAACTTCGTAAAAGATATCTTTTGGATTATAATTTTCACCCTTAACACTTTTTACAGCATTTTCAATTAATTCTAAAACACTTGAACCCATATATTTTTGTTCATGATATGAACCTTCAGAGTTTCTCAACATTGGAGTTACATACCCCCAACCTGTCTCAACTCTTATAGTATCATATCTGCTGGCTGCAAGAGCAAATTTTTGAGCTAAAAGTTTTGCTGCCGGGCTATTTTGATCAGTTATTTGATAAAAATTCAATGCAGGAATTTTTTTATCCAAAGGTCCCATGTAAACGTCATAAGAAAATGCTTTTGGATTACTAAACATATCACTTAAAGGGAATTGATAAGCAACATCTCCACCAAATTTTAAACCTTTTTCGTGGGCCTTATCTCTTGCCAACCCTAAAAATTTATCTGATAAAAATTTCTTAAATTTATAAAATTCAATATCACTTGCATTTTCACTTAATATTTTAGCTTTTCTAGCATCTCTTGCTTCTTGAGAAAAATCAGGATCGTACAATTTTTTATCAACTTCTTCACCCCAATGGTCAAATAATGGAGTATTATATTTTTTTGATAAAACTTCATAAATACCATGAGATTCTAACCATTGCGCATTCTTAGCGCTATACGCATCATACTCAGAACGTAAAGCTTTTATTTGTTCGCTTTCTCCTGTTTTAAAACGTTCATATGCTTTTTTTAGCATTTTATCAAAAGGACTATTTGGAGCAACAACATTTTCAAAATTGGCTAAAACATCCTTACATTCTCCATTATTTGCAGATACAACCTCTTTTAATTCCTCTGGAGTAATAATTTTTCCGAATTTATCATCTAATAAAAGCTCAGGCTCAATTAAATGAGTACTTAAAGCTTGAGATGAAGTTTTATAAGGAGTGTAAAAACCTCCATCAGGAGCAGCCATATATTCACCTGACGGAACATCTTGAATTACATTTGCAGTAGTAAATGTTTTTACAACATCTAAAAACTCCTCACCTTGTTTAGATAATAATGTTCCTGTTCCTGTATTTGATTCCGGAGCTTGGGGCAAACAGGCACTTGAATATATAAATACAGATTTTTCAGGCCTACCTATTACATCTAATGCTGATTCTTTTGTTTTAATAAATGCTTCTTTTTCTTCCTTTGTTAAATTCCCAAAATTTACATTCGAACTTCTAAAATTTTGAATTGCCCCAATTTGCATAAAAAATTTCCCCCATTAAATATCTATTTATTTTTTATTTTAAGATGCGCAAAAATTTCTATTATTTATAATATCTCTATAGAAACAATTAACTCTTTTTTTTAGAATAGCATAATAATAAATTATATGTAAATAGTTCTTTATTATTACCCCAATATCACTATAAAACAGAGAGGATGGGATTCGAACCCACGGTGAAGTTACCCTCACACAACCTTTCCAAGATTGCACCTTAAGCCACTCGGACACCTCTCTATATTCCAATTATCTTTGAAAGTCTAATTTTCGTCAAGTCTGCAAAATTTATATATCATAATTTTTTTCGGTTGCATCAGTTTCAATATTTAGAACTTCAGGTTCATAATATTCTTCAGTTCTTTCAATACTGGATATTTTTGAATCAGTAAGTTTTTCTAAAACTTTAGCATAATCCATACATCTCTTACCTTTTATACCTTCGGTTTCCATTTGAATTGTACCATCCGGAAACAAGCGTATTTTCATCTTACCCATATATTTTCCTTTATTAAACCTCGACAGTCAAAACTATTGAATTATCTTCCAAAACAGTTTCACTTTCCAATCGCATATTTTCTTTATCTAAACGTTCTTTTATCTTGTTGTATGTCATTTCCTGAATATTTAGACCATATTCATCATTCAAATCTGTTATAAGCCCTTCGCACTCTTTCATATTTGAAACTTGGGTTATATCTAAAGTGTAACCTTGAGAATTATCTTTTTTATAATAAACCATTTCCATTCCAAAAAGCTTACAAGATATCTCATCACCTGTTTCAACTATTTCTTCTGCACCATGCTCAGTTAGGGTATTTAATAATATACCCTTGTCTGTATAATTTGTTTTGTATGTATATACAACAGTTGATTCATCATTAATTAATCTTAAATCTCTACCTGCTGCTATATTTAACTTTCTGAATATTATCTCAGCTTCTTTTGTTATTGCAGCGTTATTAAGTCCAGAAAATTCTGCAACATAATAGCCGTTTTTCATAACCCAATTCAATGTCGCATTGCTGTTTTTTAATGGAGTTTGAGCATCTGCTTCATAATATAAATACTTAGCAGCTTTCAATAGTGTTTTTAATTCTTCTTTTTTTATATTTGTCTGAATTTTTAAATTTGTAAGTCCATAAGTTACATTTGTACCTTCACAATCACCATTTAAGCCTATATTTAATATTGTTACCTTTTGTTCAACTTCTAATAAAAATTCTGAAGAACTTTGCGGTTTAAAATATTTAAGATTCTGACCATTCATAATTGCAACAACTTCATTATCTGATGTTGAAAAAATTTGAGTAGCACCCTCATTTTTTAACACAGAATATATTTCAGACAATTTTGTATAGAAAGTTTCATATATATAATAAAAATATTCATGAGAATCAATTAATCTAACATTTCGTTGAGCAATAGAATCCAAATCTTTAAAGAATGCCTCTCCCTTAGCTTGCAAATCATCATTATCCAAGCCGCCAGAAAGTTCAACATATAAATATTTACCTCTAACAACAAAATTAATATTTATGCCTGAATCTAATTTAAAAGTATTTGCACCCAATTCTATACAATCAACTCTATTCATCAAGTAAGATAATTCATCATACTTGATATTGGTTAAAACTTTTATATATTTTAATTTTTGTTCGGCATTAGAATTATTAACAGGTTGTTCATCAGAAGCTTTTTTTATCTTTTC
Organism: Candidatus Gastranaerophilales bacterium; assembly: GCA_944325085.1. Taxonomy (GTDB): domain Bacteria; phylum Cyanobacteriota; class Vampirovibrionia; order Gastranaerophilales; family Gastranaerophilaceae; genus Zag111. The sequence continues at coordinate 32,631 of CALUYT010000014.1, forward strand.
GGCTTTAGCTTCTTCCGGATTTATTAAAAATGCCATTGGATAAGCCATCAATGTTATTGACATTATTTATATTGACCTTTCTTTTTCTAAACGTCTAAAGCTCTACCGCCTCTAGAATTTGTAATATCACTATCTTCATCAGTATTTGATGAATATTGAGCCATATCATCTTTTTGAGTTGCTGCAACAGCTCTTATATTAGCCCACTGACGAAGCGATAATATCTGTTCTTTTTGCGTTACGGAAAGAGGTACGGTATTTTTGATTGTAGTTTCCAAATCTGCAAATTCTAAAGGTCGTTTGCTAAAGAAAGCTTCATATAAAGCACTTATAACAACCTGCTCGATTTCTGCACCTACAAAACCTTCCGTCATACTTGCTAATTTTGAATATAAATCATCATTTAATTCCAATTTACTAGCAACTTCTTTATCTTTTAAACGCTTTGTTAAATGCAATCTAAAAATTTCTTTTCGTTCTCTTTGAGTAGGCAAATCTACAAAAAATATTTCATCAAAACGCCCTTTTCTTAGTAATTCTGCAGGTAAACTACTGATATTATTTGCCGTAGCTATAACAAATACTGGAGCTGTTTTTTCTTGCATCCAAGTCAAAAATGTACCAAATATTCTTGATGATGTTCCACTATCTCCATTTGAATTAATACCACTTAAACTCTTTTCTATTTCATCAACCCATAAAATAGATGGAGCTACAGCTTCTGCAGTTTTTATTGCTCTGCGCATATTTTCTTCAGAACTTCCTACTATACCTGAGAAAATTTTACCAAAATCCAATTTTAATAAAGGTAATTGCCAAGCTGCACTCATAGCCTTTGCAGTTAAACTTTTACCACAACCAGGTACACCTGTTATTAAAACACCCTTTGGGGCAGGAAGACAATATTTTTTAGCTGATTCTGACCAAGAATTATTGCGCTTATTTAACCAATTTTTTAAATTTTCCAAACCACCTATATCAGAAATACTTATATCCGTATTGATAAATTCCAAAATTCCGGTTTTTCTAATAACTTGCATTTTTTCACTCAAAATAATGCTCAAATCTTTACCATCAATTTTTCCGTCATTAACCATTGCCAATGCAAAAGCATTCTCAGCTTCTTGTAATGTTAAACCTAAAGCGGCCTTACATAAACGTTCTTTGCCTTCTTCATCTAAATCTACAGTATCAATTTGATTATTTTGAGTAATCATTTTATCTAACTTTGCCTTGATTTCTTCCAATGTTGGTAACGGCATATCTAAAAGTGTTATCTCTTTTTGCATAGTTTCAGGTATTAAAACTTCTGAAGCTAAAAAGATAACATTTTTTCTATATTTACTGGTTTTTAATTCTCCAATAATATCTCTTAATTTTCTAACAACATTATAATCAACTTGGCGACCTTTCACACCAAAATACACGTGGAAATCACACAAAACAAATACAGCATTTTTATTTGCTTCTTTTATAAAATCAATAGCTTTATCAGGACTGTTTGTACCATCAATTTTTTGTCCGTTTAACGTAAAACCATTTGTCTGTGTCCAAATATAAACATCTCTTGTAAATCTTATTAGTTTTTCTGATTTAGCAATTTTATTAATTAAAGCAATAGCCCTTTCTTCTTCCCAAGTTGTCAAATATATATATGGAAATCTTGCTCTAAATAATCTTGATAATTGTACAATTATATTTTTCATCATTTCAAACCCTCTTCTGCAACTATTTTACATTATTTCCGCCCAATTGTAAACAAAAAGACTCTTTAACCTTTGCAAAATCCCCCATTCCGTTTATTTCTAAACGTCCATCAGGCATAACATGCATCTCTATTTTATTTTTATACTTTGAAATTTGCTCAGAATTATATTTATCAGTAAGAAAAATATACCTCTGATTTAATGAACCTACCCAAGGTCTTGAAAGATCAAATTTATCTTGTTCAAATCCTCCATCAATTAACAAATCAATATAATGCAAAAATTCATCTGCATAAATATTTTTACCTGATATTAACTGCTCATATGTATAACCTGTAAAGCAAACCACAGATAAATTCAATGACTTAATCAATTTAGCAAGTTTTGATAATTCTTCAGATTGTTCAAAAGGTTCACCTCCAAGAAAAGTTACACCCTCAATATTTTTTTGTTTTTTTATCATATCGAAAAGTTGTTCAACAGAATATTTTTTTCCACAATCAAATTCCCAAGTGTCTTTAGCCCAACACCCCAAACATCTTTTCTTACAACCTTGAACCCAAATACAAAACCTATTTCCAGGACCTTCTACTGTAGTATTCTCAATTATTTTATAAATATCTAACATTTTTAAAAATCAATTATTCTACCTTCATAAGTATCATCATCTGAATTTCCAGACTTAGGATCTTCCATTATTACCCTAGCCTTAATTTTATCTATAAAATGATCCTTAACTTCCGCTACATTTATAAAATCATCAATATTTGTAAATAATCCATTTTTATCTCGATATTCTACAATTTTTTTAGCTATAACAATATTTATGCCGGGTAAAACAGAAAGCTCACTTGATGTAGCTGTATTTATATTAATTTTATGAGAAGAAACAATATCTTGTAATTCCACAAATGACTGAGTTTTTTCTTCTCTTTCCTTTTCCTGCGGTCTTTCTTTTATACTATTTAATTCTACAAAATTTTCTTTTACTTCTCTTGGCTTTTCTGTGCCTTTTGTATAAGAATCCGGCGTTATTTCACCCATTTCTACAAATTTAGGTCCGGAATTTGAAACATCAATATTAACTTCATGTTTTTCTATTTTCTTGACTTTTGCTTCAATTGTCTTTAATTCAATTTTAGTATCATAACTATAAAAAGATGCTAAAGAATCCAGAGTTATAAATTCATCAAAAATTCTGCATACTCTATTCCAAGATTTGTTTATATTTACTTTTCCTTTTGTCAATGTGAACATTCTTTTTGCATGAGTTTTATCTGCAACATTATCCATAACAATGATTTTTTCATCAGGAGAATACATAACAGTGCAGTGCTCATTACTTATAGTATTATGTCCTGACACAAATCTTTTTGGAACCATTGTAATACTTGATCTATACAATTTATCAAGAAATATATGACGCAAGATTAATACCGGTACCATTAAAACTAAAAATACCGCAAGTGAAAAATTTGCTAATTGAGGTGAGAAATACATAAGAGATGCATATACCACCACCACAGAAGCTATAAAATATCTTAATCGTCTAAACATACAATATTAAAATAACACATCTAAAAATTTATCAATGATATAAATAGATGATTTTCTATAAAACACTAAAAATCTACAATTCTTCCTGAACCATCATCATTATCTTTATCTGTCGTTGTTTGAGATTTACCTATCAAAATCATCGATTTAATTTTATCAACAAAATGAGGTTTTACGCCGGCAATTTTTATAAAATCATCTTCTGATTTAAATAAACCATTTTTATTTCTATATTCAACAACTTTCTTAGCACCGACAATATTAACTCCAGGAAGATTTGCTATTTCTTCTGATGAAGCGTTATTTATATCAATTTTTGAAACCTTATTTGTTGTAACTTTAACCGAACTATCTTTACCTTTATTTTCAACAACATTTGATTTTGATTCTGTCAAACCAGAAGCATTTTGAGCCACAGCCTCAGTAGCCATATCCTTTATAGGCTTGGTTGCATAAGTTACAATATTAACATACACTTCTAAATTACAAAATGTAGCCAATGAATCTAAGTTTGTATTTTCATCATACATCTTACATATTTTATTCCACATTTCATTTATTTTTATATCTTTTTGATTTAACACAAACATTCTTTTGGCATTATTATAACCATAATCATTATCAAGAACTACAATTTTTTGTCCTGGAGTTAAAACAACTGAACAAAATCGATTACGTATAGATGAAGAACTTTGAACCAAATGTTTTGGAACTAAAGATGTACTGTGTTTCACATAGAGCCTATCTGCAAAAAACAGCTTAGCAAGGTACAATATAATAGCCAAGACTAAAAAGCTTGCATATATATAACTAGCCAAACTCACCCCTAATTCACGAAAGGCACCGAATGACAAAAACATAATTGCCATAATATAAATTACCGGATGTCTTCTGTGATAAATACTCATATTTACATTTATAACATAAAATTAATAATTTACCCAAATGTAAATTTTATTTATAATATAAAATATGCAAAAAACAATTTCTAAAAATTTTAAAACTCTTCAAGGGTCAATAACCATACCTGCCGACAAATCAATTTCGCATAGAGCAGTTATATTTTCTGCCCTTGCAAAGGGTAAATCCACTATAAAAAACTTTTCAGACGGTCAAGATCCAAAATCTACACTTAATATATTTAAAGCTTTAGGTGTAGATATAGAAATTACAACAAATAATAAATTAATAATAAATTCTAAAGCTAAACTTTTACCCCCAACAGGAAGACTTGATTGCGGAAATTCCGGAACAAGTATGAGACTTATTGCCGGAATACTTGCAAGACAAAAATTCAACTCAATTTTAATAGGTGATCAAAGTCTTTCAAAACGACCTATGAAAAGAATTATTGAGCCACTAACTTTAATGGGCGCACATATTGAAACAAAAAAATACACTGCACCACTAAAAATACAAGGACAAAAACTACACCCGATTGAATATAAAACACCAAAAGCATCAGCACAAGTAAAATCTTGTATCATACTCGCCGGACTAGGTGCTGACGGAGGGAAAACAAAAATAACAGAGCCTTATTTATCTCGTAACCACACAGAAATAATGCTAAAACATATGGGCGCAAATATTGAACAAAACGGACTTACAATATCCGTTGAAAAATCAGAATTATCGCCAATAGATATTGAAATTTGTGGAGATATATCTTCTGCTGCATATTTTATAGCCGCAGCATTATTAATTCCTGACTCAAAAATCATTTTAAAAAATATAGGACTAAACCCTACAAGAACAGGAATTCTCGACATTTTAAAAACTATGGAAGCTAATATAACTATAATTGATAAAAAAAATATATGCGGAGAAGATGTTGGCGATATATCTGTTGAATATTCAGAATTAAAAGGTTGTGAAATATCAGGAGAGATTATACCTCGACTTATTGATGAACTTCCTATTATAGCAGTAATTGCAACCCAAGCTGAAGGAACAACAACAATAAAAGATGCTCAAGAACTAAGAGCAAAAGAATCCGATAGAATAAAAGCTACAGTTGATGAACTAAAAAAATTAGGTGCAGATATTGAAGAAGCTGAAGACGGAATGATTATACACGGAAAAACAAAACTTATAGGCAATTGTAGTGTAGAAACATATAGAGATCACCGCCTAGCAATGAGTTTATATATTGCAGGTTTAATTTGCGAAAAAGAAATTACCATAAACAATTTTCAATGGGTAAATATATCATTCCCAAAATTTGAAGAACTTTTCGAAAGTTTAAAAGCCTAAAATTCTTACTCTTTCACTCCACCTTGCATAATATCATTTATAAAATATTTTTTGCCTAAAAGAAAAACTCCAACAACAGGGATTGTGCAAATTACAGAACATGCCAGCAAATCACCCCAAAGTGTAATTTCCCTAAAACTACCTTTAAAAATAGCTAATCCGACAGGAAGAGTTCTCATAGATTCAGTATTTGTAACAATTAACGGCCACATAAAACTATTCCAAGAAGTTACAAACGTAAAAATCGAAAGCGTTGCAATTACAGGAACAGCTAAAGGTAAAACTATTTTAAAAAATGTAGTAAAAATATTACAACCATCAATTTTCGCAGCTTCTTCCAAGTCCTTAGGTAAACCTAAAAAATATTGCCTCATCATAAAAATACCAAAACCGCCAAATAATCCCGGAAGAATTAAAGCTTGGTAAGTATTTATCCAATGGAATTGACGCATCAAGAAAAATAGAGGAATAATATTAACTTGTGGCGGGACAAGCATTGTAATAAGAATTATCAAAAATAATGTATCTCTATATTTGAAATGTAACCTAGCAAAAGCATACCCTGCTAAAGCAGAAATTATAACCTGTCCAAACGTAGTCACTAAAGCCACAAACAAACTATTTAAAAAATATTGAAACATCGGAATTTTTTTGAATACATTTGAATAATTTTCCAATGTTAATGGAGAATATAAAAGTTTTCCACCCTGATTAAAAATCTCACCGTTTGGAACTAATGAAAGATTAAGCATTGCAAAAAACGGATACAACATACTTATCGCAATAGCAATCAAACAAAAATACCCTAAAATTATTCTCCAATTTTTCATAAAATAATTATAGCATAGCAAATAAAATCAATAGAAAAATTTAAAAAAGTTAAGACATAAAATCATTAAAAATACTCATATGTTTTTTATTCAAATTTGTAAAATTTGTTTTATAAGAAACCTTTAACTTTGAAGCAAATTTTTTAAGAGCAATATGATTTGCATAAATACATGTTTTTGTAGCAGTATCTTCAAGTAATTGATCCTTAGACAGATCTTTAACAAATTTTCTAAAGAACTTATCATCAGTCTCTAATTTTTTATAAATATTTGAGCCTATATCACAAATTTCATTTGATAATTTACCTATAATTTTATTAGATTTAGCATACTTAGAACGAAGAACATTTAGACATTCATCAGTAAACCCCATTACTCTATATAGAGGAACTCCAAGCCTTCGCATTATAGAAACTTCACCAATAGAATTGTAAACCTTTAATGTTCGAATAGTATCATAAGGTAAAAAAAACAAAGCTTGCACATCTTTATCACTAAACGAAGCCGTTATACCTTTACCAAGCAAATCAGGATGTCCATGCACAATAGTATCACATAAAATAGTTAATGGATCCATAGGTATATAAACTCCTTTATTATCACCATCAACTTGTTTCATAACTCGAGAACCTTCAATCATTACTACTCTTTCAAAAGGTTCTTCTTGATTTAAAGCTCTAACAACAACTGATTTAGCATATTTATGCGCACTTTTTACATTTTGAAAATTTATTGTTCCATCTGAACATACATACCCAATATTTTTAGTCTTTATTTTTCTGGTAAATATTTGTGGCTTTATTAATAATGATGAAATCATTTTTACTTTCCAATAAGATTTTTCTACTAAGCATTTATATGAAAAACTAAAAAAAAGAATTTTGCTAATAAAACACATCTTTTCCAAAATAATTAAATAAAAGTTAATTTACAATGACTTTCATCAAAATAACGTTAAAATAAAAATATAGAAATTATTTGAATGGAGTTGATGTATATGCTAGATTTTGACAAATTTACTAACTATTCTCAAGAAATCTTATCTAGCGCAAGTTCTTTGATGAATTCATATCAGAATTCACAAATGGAACCTGAGCACATTATGCTAGCTATGATAAAAGATGATGGGATAATTAAAGATTACCTTACTGAATTGAAACTCTTAAATCAAAACTTTATAAACAAAATTGTTTCAACAATTGAAAGTTTTCCAAAATTATCCGGACCAATAAATCCGCAAAGTTTGTACCTATCAAACAATACTAATCGATTACTTACAATTGCAATCGACGAAGCTAAAACCTTAAAAGATGAATACATAGGAATTGAAGCAATACTATTAGCAATGACAAAATTAGACAACAGTAATATCAAAACATTGCTTGAAAATTTCAATGTAACTTCAAACTCTGTACTAAATATAATGAAAAAAATAAGAGGAAATAAAAAAGTGGATACAAAAAATGCAGAAGAAAATATGAAAGCCTTAGAAAAATATTCTACAGACTTAACAGAATTAGCTAAAAAAGGCAAACTCGATCCTGTAATAGGAAGAGATGAAGAAATAAGACGTATAATCCAAGTATTAAACAGAAGAACCAAAAACAATCCTGTGTTAATCGGCGAACCTGGTGTTGGTAAAACTGCAATAATAGAAGGACTTGCTCAACGTATAGTTAGAGGAGATGTTCCTGAAAGCTTGAAAAATGTTAAACTAATTTCCCTAGACTTAGGAGCATTAGTTGCAGGCGCAAAATTCAGAGGTGAATTTGAAGAACGATTAAAAGCTGTATTAAAAGAAGTTGAAACTTCAAACGGTGAAATCGTAATGTTTATTGATGAATTACACACAGTAGTCGGTGCAGGTGCAACTGAAGGTTCAATGGACGCCGGCAACCTTTTAAAACCAATGTTGGCACGTGGAGTTTTAAGAACAATAGGCGCTACAACAATTAATGAATACAGAAAATACATAGAAAAAGATCCGGCACTAGAAAGAAGATTTCAACCTGTTATGGTTAATGAGCCTTCTGTTGAAGATACAATTAGTATCCTAAGAGGATTAAAAGAAAAATACGAAGTTCACCACGGAGTAAGAATTTTAGATAGTGCAATAATTGAGGCTGCAAAATTATCTGATAGATACATCACAGACAGATTTTTACCGGATAAAGCAATCGATTTAATAGATGAAGCCGCAAGCTCATTACGTATTGAAATAGATTCAATGCCGGAAGAAATCGATTCAATGATGCGTCAAAAAATTCAATTAGAAATAGAACGAGAAGCCTTGAAAAAAGAAGAATCTGAAGAAGCTAAAGCCAAAGTTGAAGACATAACAAAACAAGTAAAGACTTTAGAAGATAAAATCAACATTATGAAAACACAATGGGAACAAGAAAAAGCATCAATAACATCAGAAGCTGATATTAAAGATGAAATTAACAAAGTAAAAACCCAAATCGAAGAAGCTGAAAGAAATACAGATCTTCAAACAGCGGCAGAATTAAAATATGGCAAATTACTTGAATTGGAAAAACAATTAAAAGCTTGCCAAAACAAAGAAAAAGCAGACAACAGTCTATTAAAAGAAGAAGTTACCTCAACCGATATTGATGAAGTAGTTTCAAAATGGACCGGAATACCTGTAACAAAACTTGTTGAATCAGAAATGCAAAAGCTTTTGAAAATGGAAGATATTTTGCATAAACGATTAGTTGGTCAAGATGAAGCAGTTAACACAGTTTCTGATGCAATAAGACGCGCAAGATCAGGTTTAAAAGATCCAAAACGACCAATCGGTACATTCTTATTCTTAGGTCCAACAGGTGTTGGTAAAACTGAACTTGCAAAATCTTTAGCAGAATTCATGTTCAATGATGAAGATGCTCTAATAAGAATTGATATGTCAGAATATATGGAAAAACATAATGTTGCAAGACTTGTAGGAGCTCCTCCGGGATACGTTGGATACGAAGAAGGCGGTCAATTAACAGAAGCTGTTAGAAGAAAACCTTATTCAGTAGTGCTTTTCGATGAAATCGAAAAAGCTCACCCTGATGTATTTAACATAATGCTTCAGATTTTTGATGATGGTAGATTAACTGATTCTAAAGGAAGAACAGTTGATTTCAAAAATACTCTTATCATTATGACAAGTAATATCGGAAGCGATATAATTCTTGAAAACACATTAAATTCAATGCTATCGCCTGAACAATTCAACGATACTAAAGAAAAAGTTTTAGCAGTTCTAAGACAGCATTTCAAACCTGAATTTTTAAACAGAATTGATGAAACTATATTCTTTAAAGCTTTGAATTTACAACAATTAAGCAAAATCGTAGATATCCAAATGGAATATCTAAGAAACTTATTAAAAGATCAAGAATTAGAATTTGTTATAACTGACGAGGCTAAAGAATTTTTAGCAACTCAAGGATTTAATCCTGTATATGGTGCAAGACCATTAAAACGTGTTATTCAACAAATGGTTGAAAATCCATTATCAAAAATGATTTTGGCTCAAAACTTCAGAAAAGGAGACAAAATTAAAATTGATATAAACGATGACAAATTAACTTTCGATAAAATATAATATTTCATAAACTCAAACTCTAAACTTAAAGCTTCGAACATGATTTTCGAAGCTTTTTCTATTTATACCCTACCTAGAAACACTTATTATATAAGCTTTTTTAGAATTTTGTATAAAATTTTGAACTTTTAAAATTTCAAATCGTTATATAAATGTAGGACGAAATTTAAATGAGAAAAAGGAGGGTACAATTATGAAAAAGATTATTGCAACAGCCTTATGTTTAACAATATTAGCACCTAGTTGCTTTGCTCGTGGAAAAGGTCACCCTGTACCTCCTCCAAAAAGACACCCTCACTACTCTTATGTAGTTTATGACAACCATAGAGATGTTCATGTTCATAGATATCATAGAGCATCTGAAAGAACAAGAACTCTTGCTGCAGTAACCGGAATTGCAGGAGTTGCAGCAATTATTTCAGCAATTATAGATTAAACTTAAATAACATACACTTTTACATCTTTTTACCTATTAAATAAACCAATCTAACTCTTAATCTATTAATTTACCCCACTTTATTCTTAAATCTTAATCTTAATCCCGAACTCCATAAGATAGCCCTTTTTATAAGGGCTATTATTTTAATTTGATTTACTAAAATTATATTTTTATCTGACTGTTCAAAAAAATTTTTTTCAGTTTTTAAAAAAATATAACGGATTTAAGGAGAATATAATGGAATTAAATGGAACCCCACTAATCAAAAGATACAATTACGAAAGACAAAATGCTCGCTGGGTAAGAGATGAATTAGATACACGCTTTTTTCCTGATGAATATGGTGAATATTTTTATGCAAAACATCTTGAAAACTCAATAGAACACCCAACTATTGGCATGCTGGCAATGCACGAAGCTAAAAATAAACCTCTAATAAACTATCCGCATCATTTTATTAGAAATCAAAAAATCCTTGAAAATGAAAGTTCTGAAGTTAAACTTCTTGCTCAAACATTTAATGATATCGTTGATTTTGTTTATCCTAGAACAAAAAAAATTAGGGAATTTATTATTAAAAATAACAGAATAGATTTTGATACAGTAAAAAAATCAAAAGGATATAATTGGCTTGATAAATTAAAGTTATTTATGAAATAAATCTAAACCACAAATACACAGTACAAAAAAGATCTGCGATATGCAGATCTTTTTTGTAACAATTTCTTTACAATTCAAGTTTAAAATTAAAGTTTCACTATTTATATTCCGATAAATAATATGTAACTAAACAAAACTAATTTTCCTCCTTTTCCACTATTAACCTACTAAACGGAACCTAAAAAGGTTCCTTTTTTATTGCCTATCCCAATTAAAAATCAAAAGTTTCTTTAAGCATAAAAAACCAAACGATAATTAATAATGGAAAAAATATAATAATTAAATGATTATAATCATATGCTTGCTGAAATTGACCATGGCTCAATGCGACAAAAGCTCTGGTTAAACCACACCCCCAACAATCATGGTGGGTTATCAATTTTATTAAACAAAAACTTTTCAAATGAAGACTGACTGTCACATTTGCCAATATAACAGCTAATATAGGTAAAGCTAAAACAAATATCTTATTATAAACAGTCTTATTACTCATAAATTTATTTAACGCTGTACTGAATTTTCAGTACAGCGTTTTTTAATACTAAACTACTAAAACTAAGGAGTAACAGCAGCACCAGCAGTACCTGCAGCAGCTCCTGCCCCAGCGCCACTAGTAATAGCTGCAGCAACCACAGAAAATATAACTGCGCCATATAATAATGCACCAATAACAGCTAATACCATTATAGCAATATAAACATAGCCTAACCAAGGAATTCTTTCATATAACTCACTTCCATCTTCATGTCTATATTGCCCTAGAGCAATTACAATGCCATCAATTAGTGCCCATATGCAACTTATTGGAGCTAAACAACCGGTGATAGTAAGAACTAACATTGCCCAAGCCGTATTTTGCTTACCTGTATAAAATCTATGAGCTCCTAAAGTTCCTAATGTCCAGCACAACATCATTGCTGCAACCCAGTTTTTACCTTTTAAATTTTCTAACTCTGTTCCAACCATAACATTAACCTCCTATTATCTAAACAATGTTGGTAAATAAGCCAAAATACCTACAACAAATATTACAAAGGATATAATAGTAAAAATACCTGCAATAATAGCACAACCCGGATTATATGGTTCTAATTCATCATTATCTGAATCTAAAAACTTGTTTGTACATAAAGTAAACAAATCTATAAACCACCAGACTATAGATGCAATAGATAAACACCCAGTAATAGTAAGCAATAACATTGCAAGACCTGTTTTCCATCTGCCAACATAAAATCTGTGCACACCAAAGCAACCTAAAAAGAAGGCTAAAAGTAATGCTATCACATAGGACTTTGGCTCTTTTTTAGGGCTGGAATTTAATCCATAATCGTAACTCATATCTTAATATCCTCATATATAAAATACCTATACGAGTTTAAAATATTTATTAAGATTTGTAATCATCTGTTATTATGAATTTATTTTCCGGTAGAACCAAAACCGCCAACACCTCGTGCAGTTTCAGATAGTTCAGTAACAACTTCCAATTTAGCCTGTTCTACTCGCGCTATAATCATTTGAGCAATTCTTTCATCTGGTTGAATTGTATATGTTTCATTAGAAATATTTACAACTGGAACACAAACTTCGCCTCTATAATCTTCATCAATTGTTCCAACACAATTTATTAAAGTAATACCGTGCTTTATTGATAATCCTGAACGTGGTCTGATTTGAGCTTCATAACCATGTTCCAGTTCAATTTTTAAACCAGTAGGAATCAATTTTCTCTCTAATGGTTTTAACTCTACAGGTTCTGAAATTGCTGCACATAAATCCATTCCTGCAGCACCTTCTGTTTTATATTCCGGTAATATTCTATTATTTTCCAATCTTTTAATTTTTAATACAGTCATTATTAATCTCCTTCAAAAATAAAAACCTCTTGTATTATTTGATAATAAAATACAAAGAGGTTTTTGTAAACTTGTTAAGTTGTTTAAATCTATAAAACACTTGGAAATTCTGCCATTGAATCTGTAAATTCAATAGTATCTTTATCCGGAGTACGTTCCAACGGGAATTTGTCCATATTATTTTTCAACAACTTCAATTCAAAATGTTTATTAAAATCATCAATACTATCTAGCTTTGCTACGCTCTTGCTTGGCTTGATATTTTTCAACAAATTAGGATTTTGATCCAAAATACCTAATATATCAAAACCGTCAAATCTTATTGCCATATATTTCTCCTTTTCTTTTGATGTAAAAAATAAAACCCTAACAAAATATTTTTTGCTAGGGTTATTGTTATTTTTATAAAGATTTCAAATCTGTTTCTACCTTGGTTAAAACTTCATCTAATTTTGAAGAATCCTTAACACCACCTTGAGCAAAGTTTGGTCTGCCACCACCATTTGCTCCTGTAGCTCTGGCAATTTCACCAACTATTTTTCCGGCATTAACACCTTTTTTAACAAAATTATCAGAAACTTTTACTGCAACAGTAGTTTCACCTGCTAAAACAATTATACTGTCGCCCAATTTTTGAGATAAAAATTCTAAACCAATTTTTATTCCAATAGGTTTTAATGCTGAAACTTTTGAAATAAATAACTTGCCGCCTTCTATATCCTGAGCCTTAGATACAAAAGACGCAAATTTATTTCTTGCATTTTCTTCTTCCAATTTTTCTATTTGCTTTTGAAGTTCTCTATTTTCATCAGATAATTTTTCAACACGCTCAACAACTTCATCAAAATGAGATTTGAATTTTGTAGATAATTTATCAATTTCTGCAGATTTTGCATTCAAATATTCAATTGCAGCTTTTGATACAACAACCTCAATACGTCTTGTTCCTGCAGCAATTGCACTTTCAGAAACTATCTTAACAACTCTCAAATCCTTAAGTTGTCTTGCATGAGTACCTGCACAAAATTCTTTAGAAATACATTCTTTATCATCTTCTATAGATACAACTCGAACTTCATCGCCGTATTTTTCACCAAATAAAGCTGTTGCTCCTGTTAATTCAGCTTCTTTAATACCCATTACTTGAGTATTTACTTTGTAATTACCGCCAATCCAATTATTCATTATACTTTCAGTTTTTCTAATTTCATCAGCAGTCATAGCTCTTGTGAATGTAAAGTCAAATCTCATTCTATTTTCTTCAACTTGAGAACCTGCTTGCTTAACTTCATCACCCAAAACATTAATTAATGCAGCTTGAAGCAAGTGAGCCGATGTATGGTGAACTCTTATTTCTTCACGACGAGCTAAATCAATTGTAGCTTTTACTACATCGCCAATTATAACTTCTCCATTTAAAATTTCACATCTGTGAACATACAAATCATTAACTTTGAATGTTGTCAAAACTTCTGCTTTTAAATTTTGACTTTCGATAATTCCGCTATCGCCTACCTGACCACCACATTCAGCGTAAAATGGAGTTTTATCTAATACGATATCAACAAAACCTTCACCTTCAATTTGAGCTAAAATTTTAGCATCTGAACATTCATTTTCGCTATATCCGATAAAATTAGTTGATCCAACTTCTTTTTCTATCTTAGCGTATTTGATATCTCCTGTTACACTTATTTTTGCAGTCGCAGCTTTTGCTCTTTCTTTTTGTTCAAGCATAGCTGTTTTAAATCCAGCTTCATCAACTTTTAAACCGTTTTCTTCTGCAATTTCTTTTGTTAATTCAAATGGGAAACCAAATGTATCATACAATTTGAAAGCGCTTTCTCCATCAATATCTTTTTTGTTATCAATGAATTCATCAAGCATTTTGTAACCACGATCAAGTGTTTTAGCAAATCTTTCTTCTTCTTTTTTGATTGTATCGATAACTTTTTGCTTATTTTTAACCAATTCAGGATAAGCTTCTCCATACATATCAACAATTACATCAACCAATTTATATAAAAATGGCAATTCCATTCCCAAAATTTTACCGTGGCGAAGAGCTCTACGTAAAATCATACGCAACACATAACTTCTGCCTTCATTACCAGGAATTACACCATCTGAAATCAAAAATGATACACATCTTGCGTGGTCTGTTATAATTCTTAGTGATATATCAGTTTTTTCAGATTTTTTATATGGAACACCACTCATTTCTGAAACTTTATCCATAATTGGTTTTAATAAATCAGTTTCAAAAGTAGAAGCTACCCCTTGGCAAACCATAGTGATACGTTCTAAACCCATGCCGGTATCAACGTTTTTCTTACCTAAAGGAGATTGATTACCTTCTTCATCTTGGTAAAGTTCTGTGAATACCAAGTTCCAAATTTCAACCCATCTATCGCATTCACAAGTATCGATACCACAATTTGGATCATCACATTTATATTGTTCACCTAAGTCATAGTGAATTTCAGAACAAGGACCACTAGAACCTGAAGCTCCAGTAGGTCCCCAGAAATTGTCTTTTTTACCTTTTCTTTTGATTCGTTCAGCCGGAACGCCTACACTTCTCCAAATTTCATAAGCTTCATCATCAGTTTCAAAAATAGTAATCCAAAGTCTATCTTTATCTAATTTCAAAACTTCTGTAACAAATTCCCAAGCCCAAGGTATAATTTCTTTTTTATAATAATCTCCAAAAGAAAAATTACCTAACATTTCAAAAAATGTATGATGGCGTGGAGTTCTGCCAACATTTTCGATATCAGAATCTTTACCGCCTGCTCTTGCACATTTTTGGCAAGATGTAGCTCTTGCAGGATTATATGGACATTCTTGAATGCCTAAAAATATCGGTAAAAATTGCAACATACCTGCTGTTGTTAATAATACAGTAGGATTATCTGGTACAAGACTTGAACTTTCTACTACTGTGTGTTGACGCTTATTTTTAAAATAATCTAAATACAATTTTCTAATTTCATTTCCGGTTAGCATAGTTTTTAATTCCTCTTATATTTTATTCTATGCTCTAATTGTAACGAAAACATAATAAAATTGCCAATAGTTTAGTCTAAAATAAATCTATTCAACATCAGAAGATTCATATAAATCATTCATCATTTTCACATAATCATCGGCCAAATCTTTATATCCAGGATTTATACCACTTTTATTTACTCTATCAAGAAATCCTTTTGGAAAGACTCTGCTCCAATATGGTAACAATGCTTCCGGCGTTGTTTTCATAAGATATTTATCATTCATTCCATTCCAATATCCGGGAATATTTGGACGATAATAAATACCTAAAGCATCTTGCAAAGTTGTTTGTACCTGTTTTATGTTATCTTGAGTATAATGCCATTTCATCAACTCTTTAAATACTAAATCTCTATCTTGCATTTCTTCTTCTGTTAAATTTAATTCTTCCTCACAGAACTGTTTAAACAATGCAGGAGAACTGTTACTATCCATATCTTCCGATAAGTTATCTAATAACAAATCTACATAATCTTTTAATGGCGGCAAATCATGATTACCTGTCAATACAGCAATGTTAGATTGTTTTTTCAAATTAGCAGGATAAGACAAATTGTTTATATTTTGTTCTTCAGATAAATTTTCACCAATACCCATTGCTATTGGAATTCTTTGACTTATAAAATCTTTTCCAAAATGTTTTTTAAAGTCTTGATAAGCCTTAGTTTCTGCTAATGGTCCAAAATCTTCTAACACATAGCTATCTTCTGGCTTTTTACCTTCTTCTTTTGCTACACGCTTAAATAACTCAAACATATTCTCACCTTTTGAATTTGTCTTTTTATCAATTCTGACAATCCAATCTGGTTCAAAAAAAGCTTTTCCCATACCACCTTTTTCAACAGGCGCAAAAATCTCATCTCCTTTTAAAATACGTCCATCAGGGGTTTCGTATTCTGTTGGAATTTCGGCTCTGTTTATATAGCCAACAAAATGATCTAAGCGCAAATCTCCTTCATTTATTAATTTTCTGATAGAAGCCTCTTGGTATTCCCAAAACTTAGGAGAATCATAATCATATAAAGCGTGTCCCCAAACTTGAGTTCTTGGGTATGCAGCTTCTGGCGGGCAACCACTAACTTTTTCAGGATAAAATTTATCATTTAGCAAAAACATATCCTTATTTGCCCATACATCTACACCATTTGGGTTTACACCAATTGCTAAATCTAAAATCAGATTTATACCCTTTTCATCAAGTTCTTCTTTAAATTGTTTGAATTGTTTATCAAATAAAAATTGCTCAAATTTATATAACTCAACTTGTTTTATAACTTTTCGCTGCTCTGATTTTCCAAAATCCTCATCTAATAGCTCTGATAACATTTTATTTAATGATAATCCGCTATTTTGCGCATCTTCAGGCAATGTCTGATATTTAATTGGCCAATCATGCCAGTTATCACCATATTTGGAAGAAATACCATTATAAGCTGCATAAGTATTTAACCATAATTTGCCATTTTCTTTTACAAAATTTTTATACTCAAGCTTCAATGGGTGATTTGAATCCAATTTTAAAAATCTATCATAAGCCTTTTCAAATCGTGGATTTTTTTGAGCTTGTAACATCTGTAATGTAAAAGATAAAGGCGTAACATCATCAGGTAATTCTGATTTTTTCAATAATCCACCATATTCAGGTTTTACTAATTCGTTTAAATTTACTAAATAAATATTTTTACTAAATCTTCCTGAAGCATTATAAGGACATAAATCATCACCAACCGCAAATAACGGATTCATTATCCAATGAGTTTGCTTTGACTTTTGTAAAAAATCAATAAATTTATCAGTTTCTGGATCTAAAAATTGTCCACAGTATGACCTTGTCGCAGGTAAATTTGATATATTGAAAAGCATTCCTCTTTGCTTAACTTTCCCTTTTCCATCAACACCGGTAAATGAAATTACATTATATAAATTTTTAGATGAAGGAACATCTGATGATTTTATAAAACAGTCAGAAACTACAGAATTATTTAATTTATTTATAAAATTAGGTCTGACAGAATTATTCGATATATAATCACCATATTTGAAAGATTTTATATTAACCCCAATAGAATCTACTTGCATATATACCCCTTAAAATAAACTAACTACAAATAATATAATACAAACAATTTTTTTTTTGCTAAATATCCTCTTGCAAGAAAAAATTTTCGTGCTAGTATAAGAAATGTAAGCCCTGGTAGCTCAGCTGGATAGAGCAACCGCCTTCTAAGCGGTAGGTCATGCGTTCGAATCGCATCCAGGGTATTTTTCTTTTTATAAGATATAATTAAGTTTCAGCCACTTTATAGTAAGGCTGATTTTTATTTTTAGTCAATTGTTGTTGTAAAGTCGCAAAAAAGTTGCATTTTTTATTTTTATCCTCTCAAACATTAATTTTTTGTTTATTTTTTTTTATTATCAGTATAAATATGTTACTATTGTTATACTGACAATATTGTTTAAATTTAGGAAATATGCAAAAAGAAAAATTAGAGCAAGATAGTGAATATAGAGAAATATTAAAGAAATATTATACAGAAAATCATGCATTTATAGAAAAAGCTATATTCACTGTAACCGCAAGTGCGATAACATTTCTATTAGGTTTTTTTCAAAATATCAATAAAGCTATGTTCTTCCCATATAGTGTTGGCATAGCCTTATTTGTTATTACCTTAATCATACAGTTAATCTCTGCTGTATTATCTAGGGAAGGTTGTGATGCGGGATTAGATAGTAACCAATATGAATTGGCAACTGTTTATTTTAATTATTCTAGATTTTTAAATAATACCTTCTTGATAACGTTTTGCCTAGCTATTTTATGTGTATCAATTGTGATTCCAATAAACTTTTGTATGACAGATAAACAAATGCAAAATTATCTATATGAACAAAGTATAAGTACACCAGTTTATAAATATAAAGAAAGGAAAGAATATATGACTAAAAAAATAAACGTGAATAATGGTCTAAATCCACCTAAAGCAATAAATGTCTTTGCTCAAGATGGCTATAACCCTCCAAAATCAATTTTAAATGAAGGTTATAATCCTCCAAAAACAACCGCTCCAAAACCTGTTGTAAAACCCAAAACAACTAAATAGGATTAATTAAACTAAAATTACCCCCATCCTAAATAAGAAAATCAGGGATTTTATGTCCCCAATTTTCTTGCTACTTCTTTAACAGGTTGAGAAGTTTTTACAAGACAATCAAGGAGATTAACGCATTGTTCTGTAACTTCTGGCAATAAGTGAGTATATAAATCCATTGTCATTTTTATTGAAGTATGTCCAAGCTGATGCTGCACATACTTCATCGGGGCACCGTTAGCAAGCAACAAGCTGGCATATGTGTGTCTTAAATCATGAAATCTTATTGTATCGATTCCTGCTCTTTCAAGTGAAGGCTTAAACCTTCTTTTAATCATATTATTGGCGTCTTGATAATTCCCGTCACTATTAGGAAAAACAAGATTATTTACATTTGGTGGACAAGCCATTTTCCATTCCCTTAAAACTTGCATAAGTTCCTGCGACAAATCAATTTTTCTTATCTTACCTGTTTTGGGCGTCCCTATACGACCATGAGTATAATTTTTATCAATAGTAATTTTCTTTGTAATCCAGTTTATTGAATCCCAGCTGAGAGCTAATAATTCACCCTGTCTCATACCTGTAAATAAAGCCGTAAATAACAAAGGATAAAAATCAGGATAAACCACTTTTGTTTTTGAAAGCAAAGTTTTAACTTCAATAGAAGAAAGTGCCCTAATTTTATCATTTTTTGTTTCTTTCAATGTTTGCTTGTGGGCAGGATTTCTTGTTATAACATTGCTATCAATCATGAATGTGTAAATTTCACTAATCAATTTAGTATACTTGTTAATAGTTGAATGGGTTCTGCCTGTATCAACCATTTGTTTTATAAATTCTTTCACCATAAGAGGTGTAATTTCTGTTAATTTCATTTCACCGAAAAATGGGTAGATATGATTTTTCAAATAACCTTTGTAACCTTCTTCTGTCGAAGGTTTACAATGAATACTTACATGTAGCCTCATAAACATTTCGCCAGCTTCTTTGAAAGTAGTTTTAGAATC
>CALUYT010000015.1 GCA_944325085.1 Candidatus Gastranaerophilales bacterium
ATTCGGCATTAATCACTTCCGGCGCAAAACGGGCGGTTGTCCAATGACGTTTGGAACAAATCGGACTCTTGACATATTGGCATGGTCTTGCAAGGTAAACGACATTAGGAGAATCGTCTTCAAAGGCAAGTTCTCGCATGAGTATTCCTTTAGGTGTCGGGTCTTGCGTGGCGCGGCCGTGAGCGTTGAAAGCATAACCATCGCCTTCAATGTATATTTTATAAGTACCGGACGGTTCTGTTATTTTTTGCCAGCTGGCAAGCGTAAAGTCTCTTGTCGGGATTTCTTTATAAACAAAATCAGTCGGTGCTTTGATTGCCGTACACCCAGCCACAAAAAATAAGATAATTAATGCTTTTAACATATATTCAACTCCTTAATGATAACTATAATAACTTATTAAGAAGATTCCAGAAAATTTTTAAGTATATATAAAATAAAACGAAAACACATAA
This sequence comes from Candidatus Gastranaerophilales bacterium, assembly GCA_944325085.1. Lineage (GTDB taxonomy): Bacteria > Cyanobacteriota > Vampirovibrionia > Gastranaerophilales > Gastranaerophilaceae > Zag111. The sequence continues at coordinate 456 of CALUYT010000015.1, forward strand.
ACGGGCTTTACAATAAAATACCTAAGTGGATAAATTAGGGAAATTCTTGTTTTGGTATTTTGATACCAAACTTTTGCAGAAAAAATTAGCTGTTAAAAAACATTTATGTTTGATAAATCATTTCTTGTATTTTTGCAGGCCTATTTTATGATAAATTAAAGTTTAAAGCTATCTTAGTGGTAGATACTTGATTAAAATAAGGAAATATTTAGAGAACTCAGTAAAAGGTAAAGTTAATGAACGTTGATATTGAAAATCTGGTGATTAAAACAGGGGAGATACTTACGAAGGTAAATTGGCTTGACGCTAGCGTTACTTTTGTATCTGTATTTTTAGGTGCTTTATTTGCATACAAATTCGGTTTGAAATTGGAAATGCGAAAAGCAAATCGTCAAATGCGAGGAGATTTTTGTACATTATCTACGCAGTTTCATTTAAATCTTGAAAATATGTTGGATTATAAAAAGAATATATTAGATAAATTGATCATTGCTTATAAAAACGAAAAAGTGGAAGCTATATCTACTATTATTCGAGGTCCAATGGTGTCATTTTCATTCAATATAGATAAGTATATATTTTTAAATGATTGCAATCAATGCTTTATACCTGAGATAAAAATAATACAATCCACTTATGATACCTTAAATCTCTTATGGACAACTTATACGGAACAATTGTTTTCAGCAAAACCGCTATATCAGCAAGGAAATAAAAGTATATTTAATGATATGTATAAAAAATTCTTATTTAATTACAATCTCTATAATCAGTTATGCATCAGATTATATTATTTAGAAAAACATTTTAATGAATGTTATAAAAGATTTTTTAATGTATACTATTACGATGATAATGAAGATGAAGCAGAAATTAAAATAGAAAAATATATACCTGACGCATTGCAAAATAAAGAATTTATTAAAATTTCAGAGTTTTTCGATCAAAATTGGCGTCCTGATTGTACGTTAATAGAGGTGATCAAATATCATTATCGGAAGTTTAAATATCATCTAAAAGGGATAAAAATTTATTTTTTCGGGCGTAGTAAAATTAAGACTAATTGCAGTGGTAAAAATAATGAGTAGCATAAATCAATTATAGAATTTTATATTAGAATAAATAGGAGTTTTCTGATTTTTAGGGTGCCTGATTTGCTATACATTTATTTTATATGTATTTAACAAAAATTGCCCATCTCTAAATTTTGTAAAACATATTTTACATTTAGCTTGATTTTTGCATTTTTGTTAATTATACTTATTAACATAAACAAGGAGTATGCAATATGCAAAATGGAACAGAAACGCTAATAGGCCGGCCTCAATATATAGAACAATTAAAGAAATGGCAGAGCCAAACAGATTTGATAAAAATTGTAACTGGTGTCAGACGTTGTGGTAAATCCAAGCTATTTTATCTCTATCAACAAGATTTGATTGTTCATAAAGTTGCTGATGATAGACAGATAATCAATATCAATCTTGAAGATCTTATGCAAACTCAAAAAATTGGTTTGGAATATGACAAAGAGAACTTTTTAACCGATTACAATAAACTCCTTGATTATATTGTAAAACGCCTTAAACCCCAAAAGATGAATTATGTTTTTATTGATGAAATACAGTTATTACGAGATTGGCAGAGAGTAGCGAATACCTTACGTCTGCAAAATAATGTCGATTTGTATTTGACTGGTTCAAATGCGTATATGTTCTCCAGTGATTTGGCGAACCAATTAGGTGGACGTTATGTTGAAATCAAAATGCAGCCCCTGTCATTTAAAGAATACCGGGGAGCATATTCTCAATTTGCACAGTTTTGGGTAAAAACCCAAAAAGATATAACGGATTTGCACAATCCAATAGTTGTTTATTCGCATTATATTAAGGATAGTGGATTCCCACAAACGCTTAATTTGTTGTATGACAAACAGCTTATCAGCGATTATTTGCTGGATACGGTATATTTAAACACAATTCAAAAAGATGTTGTCAAACGCTTTAATATAGCAGACACCAACAAATTAGATGCCGTGGTTAAATATTTGTTTGATAATATCGGTTGTGAAACTTCCGTTCGTAATATTGCGAAGTGTCTTGAAGCCAGCGGACGCAAAATATCAGTTCCAACCATTGATACATATATTCAAGGGTTGGTGGACAGTTTCCTATTATATAAGTGCGAACGGTATGATATTAAAGGAAAACAATATTTAGACAGCAATGCCAAGTATTATGTAGCCGATATTGGTCTGAGAACAGCTCTGTTGGGTATTAAGGATATGGACGCAGGGCATATTCTAGAGAATATCGTTTATTTGGAACTGATACGGCGAGGGTATGAAGTATCTGTAGGTAAGTTGGTAAAAGGTGGCAAAAATATTGAAGTTGACTTCGTCGCAAAGAAAAGCGGCGGCTTAGTTGAATATTACCAAGTGGCTTTAAATGTCCTTGATCAACAAATTTTACAACGTGAATTAGCTTCTTTAGAGGCTATAGATGATAATTACCCTAAGTTCTTACTGTCAATGGATTACGGTTCAGGAGAAAACAACGGCATTAAACGCCTGAATGTTTTCGACTGGTTATTACAAGAAGATTAGTGATTTATATAACTTCCTACATTTTCCTGACTGGGCAATAGGTGTTTTGTTTTTTTGTGTGTCGTTTTATCGTTTTAATTTTTATCCACTTTATTATTAAAAATCGTGCATACAACTAATGCGACACTTGCTTTTGTTTTAAGTTGTGGTAATATTACACAAAATCAATAATAAAAGGGTAATAAATGTCTAATGATATTTTAATGATTGAAAATATCTCAACGGATTATGCACATTTAGACAATGAATTAACGATCCATTATCATATTAGAGATGGTTTACATATTATGGATGCAAAAATTCATAATATTAGTGAGGCCAATATCCTTTCTATAATTGAAATTGTATCCGAAACTCTTGGGCTAAATATTCATATTGACATATTAGCACGTAATGAAGGGGGTATAAAAGACATTATTCTTTTTCGCCCTAAAACAGCTAAAGATAAATTACTTTTTACGAGTATATATGCTCCAATTTTTGTTAGTTTTATAATCTTTTTAATATCCTATTTTTTAACAAAAAATCCAGAATTGGAAGAATTACAAATACAGGCTTACAAAGCACAAATTGATGCTTTGGCCATTCAAGAACAACAGGTGATTGAGAAGGATGAAAAAGATAAACAAGTATTGGATTTATTGAAAAAGATTGATGAGAAGTTACCTGAGTTAAATAAAGGGGAAGTAGTAAGAAAGATTAGAAGAAAACAATCAACCATATATAAACAATTAAATGAAGATAAGAATGTAACAGCATTTTCAATTGAAAAAATTTCAAATGAAGAAATTATTGAAGTCGGAAGAGTTAATAAATGTGAATTCAGTAATTTTGTAATTGAAACTCCAGAACAAATTGTTGAGCTTGATGAAGATGCCACAATTGAAATTGTTTCACCTGTGTTAAACAATAGTAATATAAAATGGAAAGGTATTTATAACGAAGAAATAATAGATTTCTATATGAAAGATAAAGAATTTAAACAGCAAATTTTAAATAATAATTTGCAGTTTGGAAGTAATAATATTCTGTCAGCTATATTAGAAATAAAGAAAAAAATAAATGAGAGAGGGGAAGAAGAACCATCAAGTTATTCTGTTACGGCTGTTTTAGGTACTGAATTAAAAGATGGGTATATCGAAACAGCAAAAGGAAAACGATACCGAGAAGATCCAAGACAATTATCTTTATTTGTATTTGACGATAAACAATAAGAAAGGTGATTGATGACTAAATTTTTAGCAATTATAAAATCCATTTCAACAGCTTTGATTTTTATAAGTATCTATGGAATCATTGTGTTAGCTTTTTATCAGCCTAAAAATTTTTCACCTTTAATAACATATTCTTCTATGTTTATATTAGTTCTTATTTTTATTCTTTTGCTAATTCTTTATGCTGGAAAATATGAGCAAATCCGTATAGGAAAAATATTTGAGTTAAATAAAATTATTAAAGATACTAAAGAGCAAAATACTAAATTAGAACAAAAAAATTCTGAATTGTTAAATCAATTGTTAAATGTTAGTACAACGGTTTGTTGTCACCAGAATCAAAGTACTTTAAATTTTAATGGCCTCGATATAGAACAATTGAGAAATCTTTTACAAGTTCAAGCTGTTAGTGACGAAGAAAAACAAAAAAGCGAAAAAGCAAAAGAAGAAGATGTACTTAATACTGAGAAATCTCTTTCTAGGATAGAACGAGAACAAAAATGGAATTATTTTAAAGATGCAGAAAAGACATTACTAAGTTATGAAAGTAAAAATCGAACAAATTTCATTTATGAAGCAAAAATTAATGATATTATTGATGTTATAGATCCAATATCAAACGACATAAAAATTAATTTTGATGGTTATTATAAAACAGAAAATAGTGAAGTTTTTATCGAAGTGAAAACAGGTACATCTCCTATAATTTTCCGAGATAAACTATATTTGATGTTAAATCGTATATATTTATATAGTAAAGCAAAAAACAATAATTCATTTTTAAAAGTTATGATTATTGATAGCGATGAAGATATTGAGCACTCCCATATGCATATTGAAAAACTTAAATATTGGTTTTCAAAAGCTATAGATAATGGCTTGTTAAAGATAGAAGTTTATAATAAATCCCAAATAGAACAAATGAAAAAAGATATAGATAACCAACTTAAATTAGATATTTAGGTTTTACTCTATGCACAGACTTTACAAGCCCTTGCTCCTTGAGCTTGGGCTTTTTGTTTGGTGGTTTTGATACAGTTTTTGGTGCAGCGTTTTGCCCACTTACAGTCAGGGCTATGGTAAATATAGGTTTGGTGTTCATAATTACGGTTTGACTATCTACCGCCAATACCGGCGATACAAATAGCATAATCAGCAATGGATAAAGTAATTTTTTCACGATAACCCTCAGACTATTAGTTTTAGACCTAATTTAAACCTCTTATAAAAAGCACTATAAAGGCTTATTTCTAAAAATTCCAGAGGGTTTTTGATGATTTAACTTGATTCTAACTCATTTGCTTTATAGAGTATATCCGAGCAGTTTACTGCTTAGGGCGTCAGAAACCCTTTCATATACTCAGTCGTGTGCACACGACTTAAAAATTGTGCCGACTTCTTGTCTAATGGACGGATGTCGGTGAATAAGGCTCAGCCAAATAAGCCGAGCCGTTTGAGTATATACGGTTTCTGAACATCCGCCCGCCTTTCAAAGAAAAGCGGGTTTTTCTTTTAACTAGTTAGAAAAAGGATGTTTAATCGTATGAAAAATAAACTTTTAATCACAACCGCATTAGTTGCTGTCATGAGTGCGACTAATGCTTTTGCTCAGGTGCCATTACCTGATTTATCCGTAACGGATAATCAAGAATTGACCGAATCAACCGGTGTATCTTATAACACAATCAATGTTACCAAAGAAGGAACATTAACTCTGACTGGCGCAGATATTAAAACTTCTGCCAAAGATACGCCAACAACTGATATTACTGTTAACGGAACACTCAACTTAAAAGATGGCAGTGTTTTGGAAGC
>CALUYT010000016.1 GCA_944325085.1 Candidatus Gastranaerophilales bacterium
TTTAGGAATAATTGGTATTGTTGTTGCTTTAACGATGCCCGCATTAATTGCAAAGTATCAAAAGAAAGTTGTTGTTGAAAGATTAAAAAAAGTTTATGCAACAATGAAGCATGTAGAATCCCGTGCGATTGCAGATAATGGTGATATTGAGTCTTGGACAGAATATTGGAGTGAGGAAATTTTATTAAATAAATATATTTATCCGTATTTAGATGTATTAAAAATATGTAAGAGAAATGAGTGTGAATATAAGTACACTAATCCTGAAAGTGGAGGAAAGCAAGACCTGACAGATAAGATTGGTTTTTATTTGAAAGATGGAACATTAATAAAAATTTCAGAATCCCATATAGGCTATGGTGGTAATAGCTCTGTTTTTTGGATTGGATATACTATTGATATAAATGGAAATAATCCTCCGAATATTGCAGGGCGTGATGTGTTTTTTGTTGAAGCTGATTTGAGTGACGGTGGACGCTGTGGGAAAGAATCTTTGTTTTGTTTCTTTAAAATAAATGCTTGTTGGAAGGGTTATTCAAGAGCAACGTGTTATTATAAAATTTATAAAGACGGTTGGGAAATTAAAGATGATTATCCTTGGTAATTCATATAAGTTAAAGTTTTAGTTTTAAGAATGTTTTCGTGTTAAAATTCTGTATATGGATTTAAGAAAACTATCGAGGAAACAAAAAGCATATATTGGAGCTTTCGCCGCAATTGTCGGTCTTTTGGCTTGGGCATTTATATCCGCTGGTGTAATTACTCACAACTTCAATCGTAGCCAATTGCAAACTGATCAGGACAGGCAGGAAGCTATGATTAACGGTATTATTCTTACCGAAACAAAAGATGAAAAAAAATATTGGGAGATTTATGGTGAAACCGGTAATTATGACAGCAAAAACGGTGTTGCCATGCTCAATAATGTTATCGGAAATTTTTATGATGAAAATAACGAAGTATCTATGAGTTTTGAATCTTCAAAAGGTACTTATAACGAAAAAAAAGAACAGATAATATTATATGAAGATACTTTTATTGTCTTAAAAGATTTAACAACCTTACGAGCTAATAAATTGGTATGGACAGGAAAAGATATTCCGATTGTGGCTGAAGGTAATGTAAGGATTACAAGAAAAAGTGATTTGTTGGCAACTGCAAAAAAAGTTGAAATAAGTCCTGATTATAATACATTTAAAATTATTGGAAATACGGTATCTAAAGTATACAGCGATAAGGAGATTAAGTGAAAAAAGTATTATTAACATTAGTGATAGCATTATTTGCAACAGGCTTGATAGTTCAAGCTTCTGATCTTATCATCGAATCAAAAACTCAAAGTTACAGTGAACAGGATAATAAACTGAAATTTGAGGGTGATGTAAAAGTATCAGTAGACGATATGCATGTTGTTGGAGATTCTGCTGATGTAAGTATGGATGAGAACCAAAAGTTAGATACTGCAACTTTTTATAACAAACCTTATGCATATGAGGTTAAAAAGAATAAAAAAAGAGAAGTAAAGGCAAATATTTTAAAAATGTCTTTGATTACAAAAGTTGTAAAAGCTCAAGGTGATACCCAATCTACTGTATTTGACGGCAAGACTCCTATTGTTGTTATAAATGCAGATGAGCAGGAATATGATACTAAAACCGGTATTATGACTGCGACAGGAGCTGTTACAATTAAATATAAAGATTTAGACACTTTTTCTGATAAGGCAAAAGTTAAAACAGATAAAAACGGCGATTTGAAAGATATTGAACTTATAGGCAATGCAAGAATTAAACAACAAAGTAATGACTCTTATGCTGACAGATTTTATTATAATGCAGGAACAAAAGTCTTGACAGCTACAGGTAATACGACATCTAAAGCTATAATGGATGATGGTGCTACTTTGGTATTGAAATCAAACAGACAGGAATATGCTCAAGATAAAAATATATTTAATGCATCAGGAAATGTTAGAGTTTGGTATCAAGACTATTATGCAGTAGGTCCTAAACTTACTTTGTATCCTAACAAAGAAGGAAAACCAAATGAAGCATATTTCACAGGGCGTTCAAGTATTACTCAGGGTGTAAGAACAATTTATGCAGATAAAATTAAGATGACAATGCAACCAAAGAATTTTCACGCTGACGGAAATACAAGAACTGTTATAAAAAATATCGGTTCTGGTGATAATAGTGATAGTGATGGCGGTATAGGATTAGGATTATAAAAATGAGTGAAAAAGAAAAAGTTGATAAAGCAATAGAATTATACCAAAAAGGAGAATATCAAAAGGCTATAGATGCATTTAGCTCAGTATTAGAAACTTGTGCAGATAATGCAGAATTATATAATAATATTGCTCTTTGTTATGCAAATTTGAAAGATTATGAAAAAGCTGAAAAAAATTATTTGAAAGCTTTGGAATTAAATCCTAAATTACCTCAAGTTTATATTAATTTATCTGATATATATTATCGTGATAGAGATATGGGTAAAGGAATTGAACTTGTTTCAAGAGGCATTCATGAAATTCCTGATAATCTTGTATTGCGTCATTATTTAGCTAGATTTTATATGGAAGATGCAAGACTAGATTTAGCTATTGATGAATTAGAAAATATATTAGAAAAACAGCCTGATAATTTTGATGTTTATTATGATTTAGACAGAGTGCATTTTGAATTAGGTAATTATGCCAGCGCAATAGAAAATTTTGAAAATGTTCTTGAATATAAAAATGAAAATCCTTGGATATATTACTATTT
>CALUYT010000017.1 GCA_944325085.1 Candidatus Gastranaerophilales bacterium
TTGAAATTGTAAAAGAAGAACTAAAACTTCCGGATAAAATCATCCCACTAAATATAATCGCTATAGGTTACCCTTCAGGAGAAGACAAACCAAAAGACAAATGGGACGAAAACAAAATTCACTACAACAAATGGTAATAAACACCAAACAGTAAGGCATAAAAAAAAGACAATAACAAAAGTTATTGTCTTTTTAAATGGTGGACCTTGATATACGGTTTAACACTTCAAACTCGCCAAATAGCTTAATTAATTAGGTTTCAGGCATATTGAAATTACGCATTTTTCAAAATTAAAACAAAATTTACACATCAAAAAAACTGCAAAATTTTATTAAACAGCTTCTTTTAATATTAATTGAGAATTTTGTTCAACAACCTCTGTTGCTAATAGATTTTCAATAACTTTTCTAGCATAAACCCTTAAAAAATTATCTTAAGCTACAATAAACCTATAAGCAATTCAATTAAGTAATAATATCAGTTAAATTAAACTTTTCATCCTTTAACCAACTATACACTTGATCTAAAATAAGACTGTTTTCTGTATTGGAGGGTTCCTTTTGTAATATTTCAGCTGCTTTTTGCATATCTTTATTTTGTAATATTTGTAACCCATCTTTTTCTTGGAGTACTCTCGCATAACAATACAATTCATCAAAAGAATTAGCACCCTTAAAACCTTTAGGAATAGTCACATCCTTATTTTGGGAGTGTTTTAGTAAAACATCTTTTATTTTTCCAAAACGTTCCGCACAAACATCATAAATTGTTAAATCTTTAATGTTATAGTAATTTCCTACTTGTTTTTGAATTTTATATGCAGACTCTTCTAATGGATTTGTACAATAAATGTGAAGTCCAAGAAATTTTCGAAAAAGGGTTTTAGGTCTCATATTATCTGGAGATATGTAATCTTTGATTGCTTGTAAATATTTTTTAGAATCAAAACCATCCAAATTGGTTTCATTTGCTAATTTTTGCCAAAATTCTTTTGATTCTTGTGGCATATACTTGAACCCAAAAGTATTAATTACTTTTTCCAAACCTTCATTCTTTATCGTTTTAGCATATTTATCAACATGATCTAATTCGTGTCTTAAAAATGTAACTAACTCTTCATTTGACAAATCATAACATTTTTTAGATATACTCATTACTCCACTATGAAAACTTATTCCAGCGGAAATTTCCGAAGAGTTTTCTTCCACAATTTTTATTGCTGACTTATACCCCATTTTATTTAAAATTTCTTTCGTTATATACGCAACTTTTTCTTTTCCAAAACCTTGCACAGTTTTTAATTTATCAAGAAAACTTGGGCATAATGACCTATCTGAGACAAATTTACAAATATCTTGATTAAGCGCAGAATATTTTAATCCGCTAACATTTACTCTGCTAATCGGTTTTGTTTCTAAAATACTTGATTTTCCTAATATTTTAGCATAATTAGCAGTATGTTCAGCCAAATTCAATGCGATTTTGCTTAATCCCATACAAATATCCTTATTTTCCCCTATGTTTATATAAAGTAAATTATTTAATTAAAAATGCTATATTTGTAAATTTTATTAACAGACAGGAATTTGTGCTTTAAAAAAGAATTTGCGGAAGTTATGTTCGCTGAATTCAAGTCTGCAATAATTTCTTCAAAGGATAAATGTATCGAAAGCATTAAAAAAGAGCCCGAAGGCTCTGTTTTCAATTGTTCTATTTGATTTAAATGGTGGGCGTGAAGAGACTCGAACTCCCATGCCGAAGGCGCTAGATCCTAAGTCTAGTGCGTCTACCAATTTCGCCACACGCCCATTTATTTAATTTTCAACTTTGCCTGCAAACCTGCCGACTATACTAATCTATAATAAGCAACCTTTAAAGTCAAGAATAAATTTTAACACTCTAAAATATATTTGTGATAAACTAGCTTATACAGATGATGGAGGCAATATCTTGCAAATACAAAGGATTCAATATACATACCCTAATACAAATATAAACTTACAAAAAAATAAATACTACACAGAAAAACCTTTAAATCTAAACACAACAAAGGTAATATCTTCAGATTATTTTGTAAAAACAAAAAATAACCAAAAACAACAAATTCAATTTCAAGGAAACGCGCTTCAAGAACTTATAATTAAATACTTAAAAAATAGAAGTTATAGCAACTCAATGAGAGGTTCAAAATGGCCATACCTATCAATTGATCCTGACTTAGCAGGAATTATAAAAAAAATAGACATAAAAGTTAGCAAAAATGAAACCATTGAAGCTTATGATATAAACCCTAAAAATTCAAATCAATATGTAATATTCCTTCATGGTTTTTCACAAAACATCACAAACAATCAGCCGCTATACAAATCATTACTTGATACAAACTATGGAATACTAGCCATAGATTATAGAGGCTACGGCAAATCTCAAATAAAAAAGCCTTCAACAGAAACTGAAATAATGCATGACATTCAAGCTGCCACAAAGTATCTTAATAACAAAGGTATTAACAACATTGGACTTGTTGGTCACAGTTTTGGAAGCTATATGGCAGCTAAAACTTCCAATCTAAATCCTTTTAAATTTCAAATACTTGTATCACCAATGTTATCACTTGAATTTTGGCTAAAAAATGTTCTAAAAAATCCTCAAAAATACAAGATGGAATCTACATTAATAAAATATATTCCAGGATTTAAAGAACAATACTTCAAAGTATTTGAAATCAACAAACACATTGTAGAAAATACAACTCCGACATATATAATACACTCTAAAACAGATAGATATATAAGTAGTTCAGGAGTAAACAAACTTGCAGAAATAACCCCTAACAAAAAAGATTATATTCTTTTGCCAAAAGGCGGACATAGAATGGATCAAAACAAAATCGACAGTATTACTGAAGTTCTTAAAAAATTGTAAAAATTAAAATTTTATGTAATACTTTATAATAACTAAGAGGGAGTATGAATAGGGATATATAAATATGGATTATAAATTAAAAGACACATTATCAAAAGATGCCTTTAGATATGGTTATTTAATACAAAAGATCGCACCATTTTTAAAACCTCATATAGGCAGAATTGTTTTAAATATGATATTAGCTATACCTTTAGGATTATTAGATGGTGTAGTAGCTTTTGCTCTAAAACCTTATATGGATTGTGTAATAAACGGAAAACCATGGCATCTTTTAGGATTTACAATTGAACAAAGTCTTTTAGCTACAGTAATTCCGTTTGGTATTATTCTATTTGCCATAATACAAGGTTTATTAAAATACACAAACAACTACCTTACAGATTGGACTGGTAACAAAATATCAAACGCTCTTAAAGTTGAACTATTCAGAAAACTTACATCACTAGATCCAAAATTTTTCGATATCAATTCTTCAGGAATTGTTCTAACAAGATTTTTTACAGATCCTGAAACAGCTTCAAAAAATATCATAAACACTATAAAAACATTCATTATGACAAGTTTTGGTATTGTAGGACTTGTTGGGGTTTTATTATATAACTCTTGGAAACTTGCAATTATAGGTGTTGGAATTATGGCAATTGCTATAACCCCTGTAACCTTAATAAGAAAGAAAATTAAAAAAGTTTCAAATGACACAATGGTTGTTAGCGGAGATATGACAACAAACTTCAATGAAACATTTGCTGGCAATAAAATAATGACAGCCTACAACCTACAAAAATTACAAAACACAAAATTTGAACACCAAATCAAAAATCAATTTGATTTAACTATTTCACTAACAAAACGAGTAGGTTGGATGTCACCTATAATGTATTTTATATGTTCTATAGGTATAGCGTTAGTAATGTTTTACGGGAACCATTTAATCATAAGTGGTCAAATGACAGCCGGTAGTTTTGCTTCTTTCGTAACATCTTTACTGTTACTATATAAACCAGTAAAAGATTTAGGAAGAACACTTACAGATCTTCAAACAACATTTGTAGCTTTAGGCAGAGTGTTTGAACTATTTGATTTAGTTCCAAACATCAAAAATAAAGAAAATGCTTTAAAACTAACAGAGTTAAAATCTTCAATTGACTTTGAAAATGTATATTTTGAATACGAAAAAGATATACCTGTTATAAAAAATTTCAGCCTTCATGTACAAAAAGGTGAAACTCTTGCATTAGTTGGCAACTCTGGAGGAGGAAAAAGTACAATAGTTAACCTTATTCCAAGATTTTATGATATTCAAAAAGGTTCAATAAAATTTGACGGAATAGACATCAGAGATTTTGAAATAGAAAGCCTAAGAAATAATATATCATTTGTATTTCAAGATAACTTTTTATTTTCAGGTTCAATTAGAGAAAATATATTAATGGGCAAAGAAAATGCAACAGAAGAAGAACTTCAACAAGTAGTAAAACTTGCTCACCTTGATGAATTTTTATCAACACTGGATAATGGTATTGATACTTATGTAGGAGAAAGAGGGGCATCTTTATCAGGCGGACAAAGACAAAGAGTAGCAATAGCTCGAGCAATGATAAAAAATGCACCAATAGTGATACTAGACGAAGCAACATCAGCTCTTGATAACGAATCAGAAGCAATTGTACAAAAAGCCCTTGATAATTTAATGCAAAACAAAACAGTTTTTGTAATCGCACACAGATTATCTACAATTAACAATGCAGATCGTATTGCCGTAATAAATGAAGGTGAACTTGTTGAATTAGGAACACATGAAGAACTTATTTCAATTCCTAACGGAAATTACAAGCACTTATACGAAATGCAATTTAAAGACGAAGAGGTTAGTATAAAATAGTGAAAAGTATAATAATAACAAAATGGGTTGAACCATACAAATTGCTAGAATACATAAAAGAATTCTGCCAATATAGTGATTACACATTTGATGGCGTAACCAAAAGCATAGAAAAAAAGAAATTTTTAAAATCCTTAAAAAACAATACAAATACTATTGGGCTTTATATGAAAAATGTAAATAAATATTATCTATTTACAAATACAAATAACACCAACATTTTAGATAAATTAATTGAAGAATTTAAATTTTCAGAATCTGATTTTGAAATATCAGAAGATATTGAAGAAAGACCATTTAACCTTGTTGACTTAGGCAAAGCTGAAGCAAGTCTAATTTTGCAATAAATTTTATAAAACAAGGCAATTTTCTCATTCAAAAATACTTTATTTATATATAGGGGAAAATAGAACGGGGAAACATGGATCTATACGATTTAATTAATCCAATAACATATTTTACAAACTTAAACGGAGCCATTAATGATATTCGCAACCGAAGATTACTTTTTGGAGGAGCCTACTTTGACTTCTATAATTACGGCAATTTCAACATCTTTGCAAACCCATATCAAACCCCATGGCCAATTACAATAAGTAACACTCCACCACAAAACAATTCTATATGGAGTTTGAATAACCCTGCGAATTTCAACATATACAAATTATCTGCCCCAAGGTGGAACACAACACCAAATTATAATCCATTCATCAATCCAACTTGGAATATATTTTCGCCAACATATAATTTTACAGGATCAATATACTCATCAAACACACAAACTCCAACAACAATAACAAAAACAGAAACTACTCAACCAGTAATAAACAATACAGATAAGACACCAACTCCGCAAACAATCAGTACAAGATCATCCTATATGGGACAAACATTTGCAAACAACGCAAAAAAATACTTGAACTATAATGAAAAAGACGGATCTTCAAAACTATTTTCAAATAGTAAAGAATGGTGCGCTGATTTTGTAACATACGTAGTAAAAGAAAGTTACAGCAGTAAAGGTTTACTTCCACCAAAAGATTTTGGGGATCACTCTGTTGAAAACTTAAAACAATGGGGAATTGATAACAATAACTATTTATCCATAACTGATTCAAATAATAAAGCAAAAACAATAACAGACAATGTCAAAATCGGAGACATCATGATACTAAGAGAAAATGGCGCATCTCATACAGGGTTCGTATCTCAAATAAATCCTGATGGAAGCTTTAAAACTATAGAAGGCAATAGAGGTGACAAAGTTGCATTTGGAAGCTACAAACCTGACGACCCGCAACTTAGTGGATTTGTTCAATTAAGCTGATAACTTCGGCTGTTAAAGCATCAACAGAAGAATTATTATATATTACAAAATCTGCTTTTGAAATTTTTTCATCTTGACTTAATTGAGAGTTTATCCTTATATCAGCATATTCTTCCGTATAATTATTTCTTTCAATTAATCTTTGACGCCTTATATTATCATCGCAATAGACAAACACAATTTTATCAAACAAATCTACCATTCCAGCTTCAAACAAAAGAGGGACAGCAACAAAAACTACCTTTTCATTAGCATTGTATTTAAAAAATGATAAAATTTCCTCTCTAACTTTAGGGTACAAAATATCTTCGAGTTTCTTTTTCATTTCAGAGTTAGAAAAAACAACTTTAGCTAATTTAGCCCTTGATATATTACCATTTTCAAATATATCAAAATCTTTAAAAACTTTTTTTACTTCATCACAACTGCCCAACAAAGAATGACAAACATTATCTGTATCCAAAATTTTAAAACCAAAACCAGACAATATTGATTCTACAGTAGATTTACCACTTGCGATATTTCCCGCAATTGCAACTTTTATCATTTCTTTTCAGCAATCCTATTTAAAAAATTCTTCAAATCTTTAATTTGACCCGGCTTTATAGGCTTAAACTCACCACGTTTTAATCCTTCTAATGTCAAAGTAGCATGCTGAATACGTTTAAGAGTTAAAACTTCAAACCCCAAATATTCAAACATTCTTCTAATTTGCCTGTTCATTCCCTGATATAAAAGAACTTCTAAAACCGTTTGATTATTATTTATCTCTAAAACATCAACCTGAGCATAAGCTTTTTTACCTGGCTCAAGTTCAATTCCTTTATACATTGTATCAATATCATTTTGAGAAATTTTACCATTTATCGATACTCTATATAATTTAGGCACTTTAACAGAAGGATGAGTTAATTCATTTATCAAATCACCATCATTTGTCAAAATCAACAGCCCTGTTGACTCTCTATCTAATCGACCAACTGGCTTTAAATTATGCAATTCTTCAGGCAACAGATCATAAATGGTTTTTCTACCTTTTTCATCTTCTGCAGTTGTAATATAACCAGCAGGTTTATAAAATCGATAATATACATGTTTAACAGGATGAATTAATTTCCCGTTAACAAAAACCTTATCTTTTGGTTGAACAGAAAAGCCTAATTCTAAAACTTTTTTACCATTAACCATTACAGCACCAGACTCTATAAGTTCATCTGCCTTTCTGCGAGAACATAAACCTGATGATGCAATATATTTATTTAAACGAGTGCCGGGCATTTCAATACCTCATTAAATGATTCTGCCAAAACCTCAGGCATCTTTCTATACAATTTGCCTGCATTAGATATTGCAACTACAACAACATCAGCCTCGATATAAGTTTTTCTATTTTGTTTAGACAGAATTCGTTGTTTAAAGGTAACAGAAAATCCATTGAACTCAGAAATTTCAGTTTCAATAATCATTTCATCTTCTAATTTTGCAGACATTTTATACTTAATATTCATATTAACTACCGGCAAAACGATATCATGATTATTAACCAAATCCAAAAGATTATGCCCCATCATTTCGCACAATCCAACTCTACCCATTTCTAACCATCTAAGGTAAGAACCATGCCATACAACACCATAAGCATCGGTGTCTGAATAAAATACTTTTTGTTCAAATATATGTTTCATCATAAACAGATTATAACATTAAAAGTTAAAAAATAAGCAATTTTATGTATAATAAAAATATGGATAAAAGAATTTCAGAAAAAGTAATAAACCGTTTAACCCTGTACCACTGCATATTACAGGATTATATAGAAAGTGGAACCGAATATATTTCAAGTAAACAAATCGCAACACTTTTACATATTGATGACTCTCAAGTCAGAAAAGATATTAATATCTTAAACAAATCAGGAAAATCACGCGTTGGATATATAGTAAAAGAACTAAAAAAATCAATTGAAACAACACTTGGATTTAGCAAAACAAAAAAAGCTTATATTATTGGTGCCGGGAATCTTGGAATGGCACTTGCAAAATATGATAACTTTACAAGTTATGGACTTAACATAATTAGTTTATTCGATAATGATAAAAATAAAATTGGTGGAACAATAAACGATAAAGAAATACTTGATATCAATACATTACCAAAATTCACTCAAGAACACGGTGTTGAAATTGCAATTCTAACAGTACCCGGTAAATACGCACAACAAACCGCAGACTTTATTATAAAAGCAAACATAAAATACATATGGAATTTTACACCAACAGTTCTGAATGTCCCAGACGATGTTCAAGTTTGGAACGAAAATCTAATGGGCAATTTCTTGCAATTCACTTATAATATCTAAATTACAATTAACAGAAGTTTTATTTGTATTTAATTCATAAATGCGCTTTAGCCCTTGCAAAGTCAAAATTTGATCAACAAAATCAAATGGTCTTTTCAAATAATTAGCGATTAAACCACAATATCCACCTGTAGCAACAACAGTCACAGGTTCGTTTAATTCTTCTTCACACTGAGCAACTAGCCCATCAACCATACATGCAGTGCCTCGAATAACTCCTGATAATATAGCTTCTGTGGTATTATGACCCACAGCTCTTTGAGATATGGATACATCAATCTTAGGTAATTTTGAAGTCGAACTTTTTAAACACTTCATTTGAGTATTTATTCCAGGAGCAATTACACCACCAAGAAATTCTCTTTTTGAATTTATAATATCAAAAGTGGTAGCAGTTCCAAAATCAATAACAATAACTGCGCCTTTGTATTTATCAGCAACCGCAACAGCATTAGCTATTCTATCAGCACCAACTTCTCTTGGATTATCTGTTTTAATTTTAATATCTAAATTGACATCACAATCAACAAATACAGAAGTAATACCAAAAGCATTATCAACCGCGCGTTTAAACTTAATATTTAATTCCTCAACAACAGACCCGATAACACAACCATCTATTTTATAGTCTTTAAACAAAGACTTTAAAATATTTTCATATTCCTCACCTGTTAAATCTTTATCAGATGCCAAACGAAATTCATTTACATAAACCTCGCCATCAAATAAACCAAGGGTAATGTTAGTATTTCCAATATCAGCTGTTAATAACATAATAGAATAGTCCTCACATATCTGAGAACTATTCTATTACAAACATAGTTTTTATGCAAAAATCTAGTTATTATTAACAGTATTCATAGGAGTAGCAGTTGTAGCACCTGAAGCAGCAGCACTAGTACCACCCAAATGAGCACCAATTAAATCATCATATCTAAATTTTTTATTAGCTAATTGTGTAAAATAATTTTTAGTATCATCAGTAAAATTTGACACTTTGTTAGCTGCAGAACCTGCAATTTTTGAAATAGAAAAATCTGCCATAATCGTGTCCTCCATATCCATCAATATCACTTATATATATAAAGTATTTCTTAATGAGGGAATTGCATAAAATCAAAAGTATTGTTACATAACTTTACAAAACAAAAAAATAAAGCAAATGTATCAAATTCCTTGAACGATATTGACAAAAATTTATGAGCGAATAGAATTAGAAGTATCGTAGAATACTAAATTTATAGTAGTATATAGTAGACAAAAAAGAAGGAGATTAATCTCATGGCACGTGAAAAGTATGAACGTACGAAACCACACGTTAACGTAGGTACAATCGGCCACGTTGATCACGGTAAAACTACATTAACAGCAGCAATTACCGGTACATTAGCAGCAGCTGGTAAAGCAGATGCTAAAAAATTCGATGAAATCGATGCTGCTCCAGAAGAAAAAGCAAGAGGTATTACTATCTCTACTGCTCACGTAGAATACGAAACAGACAAAAGACACTATGCACACGTTGACTGCCCAGGCCACGCTGACTATGTTAAAAACATGATCACAGGTGCAGCTCAAATGGACGGAGCTATCCTAGTAGTTGCAGCAACTGATGGTGCTATGCCTCAAACTCGTGAACACATCTTGTTAGCAAGACAAGTTGGTGTTCCTAACCTAGTTGTATTCTTAAACAAATGCGATATGGTTGACGATCCAGAATTATTAGAATTAGTAGAAATGGAAGTTAGAGAATTACTTTCACAATACGAATTCGACGGAGATAACATCCCATTCATTCACGGTTCAGCTTTAAAAGCTTTAGAAGCAGTTCAAGCTAACCCATCTATCCAACGTGGAGAGAATGAATGGACAGATAAAATTTGGGACTTAATGGATGCTTTAGATTCATACTTCCCAGATCCAGTTAGAGACTTAGACAAACCATTCTTGCTGCCAATCGAAGACATCTTCTCTATCACTGGTCGTGGTACTGTTGCTACAGGCCGTGTAGAACGTGGTATTGTTAAAGTTGGTGATGAAGTTGAAATCGTTGGTTTAGGCGAAACTAAGAAAACAACTGTTACAGGTGTTGAAATGTTCAGAAAATCTCTTGATCAAGGTCAAGCAGGTGATAACATTGGTGCTTTGTTACGTGGTATCGATAAAACTGATATTCAACGCGGTCAGGTTCTTGCTAAACCGGGAACAATTCATCCGCATACTAAATTCACTGCGAACGTTTACGTATTGACTAAAGAAGAAGGCGGACGTCATACTCCATTCTTCCCTGGCTACAGACCTCAGTTCTACATCAGAACAACCGACGTAACTGGTTCTATCAAATTCGACGGTCAAATGGTAATGCCTGGTGATAACGTTGTAATGGAAGTTGAATTAATCGCTCCTGTTGCAATCGAAGAAGGTATGAGATTTGCTATCCGTGAAGGCGGCCACACAGTTGGTGCCGGTGTTGTTGATAAAATTATTGAATAAGGAACGTAGTCGTTTCATTCGCCAATTTTTATTCGGTGAATTTTTCAACAATAATAAAAATAAAAAAAAACGAGCTTTTTCAGGCTCGTTTTTTTTATAAGTATTTCTATACAAAAAGGTCTGCTAATTTTAGCAGACCTTTACAATTCTTTTCCCCTATAAAATTTTTACCTTTTCCCAAAATAATTATTGACCTTGACCTTATTTCTTTTCCTTTAAACTTGTTTTGCCGCTTGAAGTGATTGGAATTTGTTTACTTCTTTTGATTTTTGTAAATATTTAACAAGAGATTTTGCAACCAGTTCAGAGCGTTTTTTGTTTTCTTTATCTAAGATATCAAAGTATTCATCGAGTGATGACATAATGTATTCTGTATTTTCCATTTTTTTCCCCTTTTGTGAATTATTATAAACCATTATTGTAATTTTGTAAAATTTAACTTAGCAGAGCATCTAATATTTCTGCATTTTTTACTGCTTTTTTAGTATTTCTGATTTGATTTCTGTACATATAAGTTCTTAGGGCTTCTCTGATTAATTCTGAACGTGTACGATTTTCGTTTCCTGCCACTTTGTCAATTTCGTCTAAAAATCTTTCAGGCATTGATATTAACACTCTAGCCATATGTTTCTCCTTTTGTTTATTCCCTTTTGTAATTCCCCTGTATTTATATAAAGGAAATTATTAATTAAAAATTGCGTAAAGTGTATATATTTTTTATTAATTTTGTAATAAATCTTAATATATTATAGCTCAGAGCCTGCGTACGTAGTAATTTGGGTCATCTTTTAATTCATTTTTTATATTTAAAAAATCTTTATTATTTTTTATTGTTGAAAGAATTTTCGCTGTTTTTTCTCTTATTGTGTAGTCTTGAATATTTTTTGTATTTGTCAGAATTTTTAGAAGTGTTTGTTTATCTATAAAATTTGCGAATTCGCTTATTGTTTCAAGATACCAGTAAAGTTTAAAAATTTCTTTGTTAATTTTGTATTTTCCTTCTTGTAAATTAAATGTTTTAGCTGTTTCCGATAAGTCTAAAGTTTTTTTTTGCAGCATATGACAAAATATATTGGTGAATATTTTATTATTTTTAAGGGATTTAATTGCTTCGATAGTATTTCTGCAAATGTTACCATTTATATCAATAATGGCATTAAGCAATATTTCAGGGTAACCCACAAAGAAATCTGGATTGTCAGGAGTAAATTCTTTAAGCCTGAAAGATACTGCTTCTCTTATTTTTCCGTCACAGCCGGTTAAATTTTGAATAAATATATTGGCTTCATCAGGTGTATTTATTCTATCGAGTTTAAGTGCGGCAGCTTGTTTTTGAGCAACTGTTCCATTTTTCAAAAGATTTATAAGATACCCATGCGGATATGAATTTTGATATATATCTAAAGCTGTATTGAAATCATCATTATATTTTTCTGTGATAGTATTGTTCAAATTTATCTCCTAATCGTGTTGTATTCCTAATATAACATAAACTACAATGATTTTTTAAGGTAAAATAG
This sequence comes from Candidatus Gastranaerophilales bacterium, assembly GCA_944325085.1. Classification (GTDB taxonomy): domain Bacteria; phylum Cyanobacteriota; class Vampirovibrionia; order Gastranaerophilales; family Gastranaerophilaceae; genus Zag111. The sequence continues at coordinate 12,508 of CALUYT010000017.1, forward strand.
TTTTAATATATGATATAAATTTTAAATTGTAAATTATAATAGTTTTAGGAGAATATATTTATGAAAGAATTAATTGCATTTTTTAAAGATATTTTTATGCTGAGTGATGAAAATTCAAAATTACGAATAGGTTTATCGCAGTTCAAAAAAGACAATACAACTGCTGTAAAAAAGGTTAAAAAAGCTGTAAATGTTAGCAAAGAGGTAAAACTTTCTGATTTAATGCGAAGAAGTGCCTGAGCTTGAAAATTTATGGTTAATCCCATATAATAAATATATAATAATTTAATGTATTAAAAAGAGAGGAGTTGGAATATGAATAAGAATAAAGAGCTTCGGGGGGGGGGCGCTTAGAGCTAACAACCGGCAGTGAGAAGGCAGGTGGTGCTGTGCATGCTGCATGTTTTGAAAATATTCGCCGTTTTGCTTTCACATTGGCAGAGGTTTTGATAACCTTAGGTATAATCGGAATTGTAGCTGCAATGACTATGCCAGTATTGATAGCAAATCATCGGGAAAAAGAGA
>CALUYT010000018.1 GCA_944325085.1 Candidatus Gastranaerophilales bacterium
TCTCAAAAACGGCAAATAATAAAACTGGTGACCTCGAACTGTTTAGTTGATGGAAAAAATGTAGTAATAACAATAAAAAAGCCCTTTGCTCAAATGCTTGAAACAAAGGGTTGTCTATCTTGGCTCGCAATTATAGACAGACTTCGAACAGAAAGTACAGAAATAGTACTGTCTTTGACAGAAGACTTGAACACCGTTTATGAAGAGATGATTGCCATACACGAAACAAAGGCAAAAAATAAACTCCTGATAAAATTTTAATTTGGCTGATTGTTTACGGTACGGTTTATATAAAACATATTCCTTGAACTTTTGAAGAGTTTTGGGTAAAACTTAAATAAATGAACACTAACAATTTTTTGGCTTATAAGTTTCCTAATGCTGGGCAATTTTATTCGAACTCAAATTGCCTGAAGCCGTTATTTATTGGACAAATAGAAATTATAAAGAACAAGATATACATAAAAGTTCTATCAACAGAGTCATATCTACATTACTGCAACAGAACATTATATGCTCGTTTCTCTTCTGATAATGAACTAACCAGGCTAGTTTCTTATACATTTTTTGACTGTAAATTAAGTGGTAACCCATTTACAAAATACATAATTGAGTTCAGTTCGTTTATAAGTCACGATAACGGTAATTTTTATGGATCCGCAAGCGAACTTTTAAAAAATAAAGCTTATCTGCCTAATTTTATAGAGCAAAATGATACATTTAAGAAAATTTCTTTTCAAATTAATAAGTTAGATAAATGGTTATGGAGATTAAGTTTAGATGAAGAAATAGATGATAGAAAGTTAAAACAATCAGAGTTTGCAGCAGAATATATTAATAATAAAGGAGAAATTCATAAAGGTTATAGGACATTAAAGGGATACGATAAGTCCATAACCAAGATGCAAATTCCGTTTAAAAGCCTAAAAAGGGTCATTAAATTAAATGACGAGACTTCTCTGACTATATACTCGGAACCAAATGCTATAGGCAGTCAGTTCCCAGATTTTTCAGTTAACCAGATAAGTTATATAGAGATAAAAGCAAGAACCCCGCAGCCATTTTTATTCTTTGCAAGAATAATTGCTAAGACACAAAAGTATTTGTCTGTATTAACTAATTCAGAATGTAAAATTCATAGGATATACAACTTTATACCTAGAACTATAAAAAAACAGGAATATCATGATATAGAATTTTATGACAATAGACTTGTTTGGGATCTAGAGCAAACAGAGCAGGATGCTTGGCATGTAAGTTATAATATGACATATAGAAAAATAAAAAAAGATTTTGCTGACTCTATCAAAAATTTTTTTGATAAGTATAATAAATTGCATTTGCTTATAGATTTTATTTTAAATAGTGAAAATAAAACAGATTCTTTAGAATTATATGTAGCCACTCAGATTCAATTAGTTGAAATTTATGGTAATTTAAAATCCAGGAGAGTAGGCAAAAAAACAAAAAAAGATATTAAGTTAGCATTATCGAAAATACCCGATAAAGCCTTTGATTTGATATTTATTCATTATTATAAAACTAGAAACTCTATTCCGTGCCTTGATATTTTTGGGGATATTTCTAAAACCAAGGGTACTGTTCGAGAGGAAGTAAATAAATATCGTTCAGTACTGGAAGACAATTTGATGGAACTAAGAAATTTCATTATACATCCTTGTAGAGGAGGAGCTTTAAAAAAAGCAGAAAAAGAAAATATTTATGATTTTTGGTGTTGTTCAAAAACACATGGGTTGAATTATAGGGCAATTTCACAATTGTCGGTAAGTCTTAATAAAATGATTAGATTTTTGATTTTACAAGAAATAGGTTTGGAAAACTACTTCTATAAGGAAAAGGAATAATCATTCCGTGTTAGAATTATTTACTTTGATTAATTATAAAACCACTTTTCTGCTGGTTGTAATTTATTCGAGATATTATGTGTGAAAAGCTGGTGATTATGTATGGGTCATATATGTGAATTCATAGTATAAATAAACTATAGGGTGTTTGGATATATTTTTCACGAATTTCACGAATGCTTTCACGAATTATTTTTCCCTGCTTTTCTGACATATTTAGACCCAATTCGTGATTTCGTCAAATTCTGTAACAAAATGATTTTATTTAATATATGAAGCTTATTTAATAAATATATTTGTAAAAGTAATGTTTTGCATTTCTGAATATTTATTGATAAAATGATTCTGAATCCGATAGGGGACTAGCGTGTTCGGGTCCTTCAAAACCCATCAAGTACGATGCGGATTGCATCGTTATCCATATAGTAAAAGGTGTGTTCGCACCGTTTTGCCTGAACTGTGGTCGGGTGTCTGTTGTTATATAACAGGATTATTCCAAAGGCAGCGGGGCATTTACTTGATGTCTTGAAGCCATCCGACCGTCAATATTCCCTTGTTGATGGTATTTTTTTACAAGGGGTGTGGTATGAAAAAAATTATATTTGGCTTTATTGGTATGTTATTTGTCTTTTCTTCGTATGCGGTGGATTTAACGTTGGTTTCGTACGATGGTAATATGTATAGTGTTATGGACCCTGCGTATGCATCAGCTGGACAATTAACGATGGTTTCTGATATTTATTATTATTACAAGCCATTTGAACGTAGTTTAATCCTAAGTCAAACAGAATGGGTTGGTGATGGAAACGGTTATGATTATCCGGCACCTTATAATCCAAGTGAATATTATTATTCGGGTATAACATTTGAAAATTTTGATAAAGAAATAGGTTTTGAGAGTGATGAAATTGTTTTACAAAATATAGCCGATTTAAAAAATCAATTTGATAACTGGGTTGTTAATAATATTTCTGAAATTGTGGATTTGTCTGTCGTTGGTATTTCTAGAAATATCGTACAACAGCACAATATTGATGTTTATAATTCTGTATTTAGCAATACAAAGTTTAATAAAGATAGGTTTTCTGTTTGGGGAACAACGTTGCTTAATTCAATGAATAAATCTGGCAAATATGATTATTCAACAAATGGTTTAGGTGTTGTTCTGGGGGCGGATTTGCAGTTGTCTGATACAGTATTGGTTGGGCTGGGGTATAGTTATTCAAATACCGATGTGGATATAAATCCATCTGATATATTATTTGATAACAGCAGTTTGTTTTTATATTCAAAATGGAAGCCAAGTAAATTCTATTTAAATGCGATTGTGTCTTATGATTTTGCGGACTATGAGTATGTAGATAGTAATTTTAATAATGGTGATATAGGTGGTTTATTTGCGTCTTTGATAGTTGGGTATAATACAGACAGTGGTATCAGTCCAGAAATTGGTATCAGATACACAAATATAGAATTAAATCAAAATAGTGAATATCTTAAAAAATCAGAAAGTGATTTTAGTAGTGTCATTGCAGGCGCAAGTTATGAACGTGCGCTGGGGGATTTTATGTTGGGCGGTCGTGTAGCGGTTGAATATGATATTATAAAACCAGACAATAATATAGATGTAGATGTTTTGGGGTATAAATATAATTTGACAATAGAAGATAATGAACGTCCGCTTGGGGCAGAATTTGGATTGTGGGCATCTTATAATCTTGGTGGTGTGGATTT
>CALUYT010000019.1 GCA_944325085.1 Candidatus Gastranaerophilales bacterium
TTTTACCTTTGGATGCAGATGACAGAATAGCAGATACATATATTGAAAAAGCAGTTTCAATATTAGAGCAAAATCCAGATATTGGTATTGCTTATTGCGAAGCGGAATTTTTCGGAACAGGACAAAATATAAAATGGAACTTAAAACCAGCAACTCTTTCAAATATGCTTATACAAAATAGAATATTTCCATCAGGTATTTATCGAAAATCAAAATTCCTTGAGGTTGGCGGCTATAAAAAAGAGATGGAACTTGGTTGTGAAGATTGGGATTTCTGGCTTTCAATTATCGAAACTGGCACAAAAGTTTATCAAATTCCGGAAGTTCTATTTTATTACAGAAAGCAGCAAAATGAGCGTACCAAACAGTCTTTAAGACCTATAAATTATCTTAAAATCAGACTTAATATAGTCAAATTCCACAATAAACTATATAACCAATTTGGTCTGAAAATGTATTTTTTATTAGGCTTTATGATCTGTAAAAATTGTGCTGCGCATTTCTATAAATTATTGAAGGGCAGAAGCTAATGAACATATTTATATTTCTAAAAAGATGTTTATTATACATACCTAATAATTGTAAAATTAAAATAATACATAAGAATTATAAATCTGTCTTAACAAATTTAAGAAAACAATTTGGGAAACAGAAATTAAAAGTATGTTTTTTAAGTAGTGAAAACTCAAAATGGGTTTATCAATCTTTATATGACAAATTATATCAAAGTAAAATTTTTGAACCATATGTACTGGTAACATTAAACCAGCATTACAATAAAGATGATTTAAAAAAATTAGAAAATAATTATAATTTTTTCAGAACAAAAGGTATTAATACAAAATATGCATTTGATATAAAAACAAAAAAGCATATTCCAATAAATATGTTCAATGCTGATATTGTATTTTTAGAGGAGCCATGGGATATTGCAGATAATCAAAATGTATACAATATTTCAAAACATTCGCTATGTTGCTATTGCAGTTATGGTTCAGGCACAACCAACGGACGAAATGAATACTGTTCCCGCGTTTTTAAACAAGTTTGGAAATATTTTTTAGATAATAACTATGTAAAAGACTTACTTATTTGTCATGGAGTAAAACCAGAAAATCTATGTGTAACAGGAAGTATTAAACTTGATGCATATAAAACACCTCTAAATGTCAAAAAACAAATATGGAATACTGATAATTTCAGAATAATATATGCTCCGCATTTTTCATTTTCAAAAGATAGTGTTTTAAAATTCGGAACCTTTAACAAATACTATAAATTTTTTCTTGAATATGCTAAAAATCATCCTGAGATTGAATTTATCTTTAAGCCGCATCCTAATCTAAAAAAAGAAATTATAACAAAAAATTTACTGAGTGAAAATGCTGCTGAAGAATATTATTTAATGTGGACAAAACTCCCTAATACGCATTTGTATGAAAACGGGGATTATTTTGATATTTTTAAAAGTTCTGATTTGATGATTACTGACTGCAACTCTTTTTTGACAGAATATCTTCCGACATTAAAGCCGGTTTTGCAGCTTATTTCAAAAAATTCTGTAGGATTAAATAAGTTTGGAGAACAGTTAACTAAAGGATATTATAAGATACATGATTTGGAAGAATTGGAAAATACTCTAGATTTAATAATTAACAAGAAATCAGATCCTCTTTTTTCAACAAGACAGGAATGTTTAAAACAAATAATTATTCCACAAGAAGGTGTTGCAACTAAAATCTTTGATTACTTAATACAAGAATTGCAGGTGAAATTATGAATATAGCAATAATTTTCGCCGGAGGAACAGGCCAAAGATTTTCACATGAAAGTCTACCTAAACAATTTGTAGAAGTCGATCAAAAACCCATAATTATACATACACTTGAAATTTTTGAAAATCATAATCTGATTGATAAAATTTATATATCAATTCATCATCAATATTATAGTTTAATGTGCGAGTTGATTAGCAAATATAAATTAAATAAAGTTAAAGGAATCGTAAATGGAGGAGAAACAGCTCAAAAATCTATATACAATGCACTTATTAAAGCTCAAACCGAAAATCCAGACAATTCTATCGTTTTAATTCATGACGGAGTACGCCCTATTGTAGATGATGATGTAATAAGTGAGAACATCAAAAACGTAAAAATATACGGTAATTCAATTACATGTACACCATGTTATGAAACAATTTTGCTGAGCAAAGACGGGAAACATCCAAATACAGTACCATATAGAAAAAATACGTATGCAGCACAAGCGCCACAATGTTTTTATTTAAATGAAATAATAGATGCTCACGAACAAATAAAAAAATTAAAACCAAATTACGAAGATATGATAGATTCTTGTACAATTTTTCATACATTAAACAAAACAACATATATGTGTAATGGGAATTTTGGCAATATAAAGGTAACAACACCAAGAGATTTATATATACTGGAAGCACTTTTAAAATATAGAAATCGAGAGAATTATGAACTACACAGATGTAATTAATAGATACACAAGATATGATACAAAACTAATAGTTGACTCGCCTTATATCAAGTGGGAGGGATTTAAAAACTCTACAATCCTTATAACAGGAGCAACAGGTTTTATTGGTACACAATTAGTGTTATCAATAGCTAAAGCATCAATGGATTTTAATTTAAATACAAAATTAATTCTTCTTGTAAGAAATAAACAAAAAGCTAAAAAATTATTTTTGCATGAAATATTATTTAATAAAATCAAAATTATAGAACAAGACATAAATAAAAAACTAAAGTATAACGGTCAAGTCGATTACATAATCCACACAGCATCAAATACTGATTCAAACTCTTTTGTAAAAACTCCAGTTGAAACAATTAATACAATAATAACAGGTACAAGAAACATTCTGGAATTTGCAAAAAATAAAAATGTGAAAAGTTTAGTTTATCTTTCTTCCATGGAAGTTTATGGAATTGTAAATTCTGATACTCCTCTTGAAGAAACTGATTACCGGTGTCTTGATTTGTTAAACGAAAGAAATTCTTATCCGCAAGCAAAGCGGCTTGCCGAAAATTTATGTTATTCATATTTTAAAGAATATAATGTACCTGTTAAAATTGCAAGGTTATCACAAATTATCGGTGCAAATATTCCTTATGATGACAGTAGAGTTTTTGTACAATTTGCGAAACAAGCCATAGAGGGCAAAGATATTATCCTACATACAGAAGGATCAACAGTAAGAAACTACTGCTATATAACTGATTGTATTACAGGAATTTTAACAATTTTACAAAACGGTGTGTCTGGAGAAAGTTATAATCTAACCAATAAAAGTATTGTATTATCTATCAAGGAAATGGCTGAAAAAATATCCGAATACGGCGAAAATATCAATATAAAATATAATTTAAAAATTGATAATAAATACTTGCCAAAAATCAAACTTTTACTCAATACGGATAAACTTGAAAAATTAAACTGGCAACCAGAAGTATCTTCGGAAGATATACTTTCAAAATTAATAGACGGTTT
>CALUYT010000020.1 GCA_944325085.1 Candidatus Gastranaerophilales bacterium
ATAATAAAACAATTAAGTCAAGCACAAAGAACAGCTCTAGGCGCAAAACCACAAAACACAACAAGAACAACAAATGTTGGTGTATTAAAACAATTATAATTAATCGTATTTGGGGCATAATACATAAGCAAAGTCAGAAATTTTTCTGGCTTTTGCTTAATTTTTTTATTTTAAGTTATTGTCTTTTTTATGATATAATTTTGGTATGGAAGGGCAAAAATATACTATTTCTATTGCTCATTTATATCCTAAGTTACTAAATTTATACGGAGATATGGGCAATATAATAACATTATTAAAACGTTGCGAATGGCGTGGTATTCAAGTTTATTTTGAGCAAATCAATATAGGAGATAATATCAAGTCTCATGATTTGTATTTTATTGGTGGAGGACAAGATAAGCAACAAGAAGAAGTTGCGGCGGAATTATACTCCCGAAAAGATGAATTAAATGCCCAAATGAATGATGGTGCCGTTTTTTTAGGTATTTGTGGCGGGTATCAGCTCTTTGGTCATTATTATCAACCTCATGATAAAGATAAATTAAAAGGCATATCATTATTAGATGCTTATACTGTTGCAGGGAAGAAAAGATTTATTGGTAATGTTACTGTAAAGACTGATTTTCTTCAGCTAAATACTTTAGTTGGATTTGAAAATCATAGTGGCTTGACATATTTACAAGGAGAAACAAAACCTTTGGGTATTGTTTCTGTTGGTAACGGTAATAATGCAAAAGATGGTTTTGAAGGTGCTAGGTATAAAAATGTTTTTGGAACATATTTACACGGTTCTTTACTTCCTAAAAATCCACATTTTGCTGATTATTTAATTGAATTGGCTTTAGAAAAAAGATATGGTGAAAAAATAAAACTTAATAGCTTAGATGATAAATTGGAATTAGATACTCATAATTCTTTAATTGGTAAGGCATATTAAAAAAATAACAGATTGTTTAACCAATCTGTTATTTTTTTATGTGTATTTTTTGTTGTTATTTTATAGCCTTTACAGCTTCTATAACTTTACTTGTTGCTTCTTCTGGTTTGATTGCAACTTTTTCACCTGTTTGTCTTGTTACAAATTCAACATTACCTTCAGTTATAGTCTTTCCTACAGTTATTCTGTAAGGGAAACCTATAAGATCTGCATCTTTAAATTTTACACCAGGTCTTTCATCTCTATCGTCAAGTACAGCTTCTACGCCATTTGCAAGTAAATCTTCATATATTTTAGTTGCAACTTTCATCTGAGTTTCATCTTTTGTACTTACAGGAACTATAATTACATGATAAGGTGCAATAGCTAAAGGCCATTTAATACCCCATTCATCATGATGAGCTTCAACTGCAGCAGCTGCTGTTCTTGAAATACCAATACCGTAGCAACCCATAATATATGGTTTTGCTTTGCCATCAGCGTCTAAATATACAGCATTCATTGGTTTTGAATATTTTGTTCCTAGTTGGAATATGTTACCAACTTCAATTCCTCGTGTAACTTTTAGAGGTTTTCCACATTGAGGACAAAGTTCTCCAGCTTCAACAAGTCTTAGGTCTGTATATTGTAATTTTTCTATGCCTAAATCTTCTATGTTTGCTCCAACTAAGTGGACATCATTTTGATTTATTCCAACAACGAAATTTTTCATATCTTTTACTGTGTTGTCAGCAATAATTTCTATATTTTTCATTCCTTTAGGTCCGATAAAACCAGGTATTGCATCAAACCCGTTTTCTTTCATGATTTCTTCAATTTCACCTGATGTTGCAATTCTGATTTCCAGACCACCAATGGTATTTAGTAATTTTGTTTCTTCTACTGTTTTATCTGCTCTAATTAGTGCAATTACAGGTTTTTTATCAATAATATATACTAAAGCTTTCAAAATCAAAGTTGATGGTATATTTAAGAATTTTGATAATTCTTCAATAGTGTGTGTATTTGGGGTATCAACAACTTTTGTTTCTTTAAAGTATTCTTTACCGTCTGTAATTGCAGGTAGTAAATTTGAGATTGCGTGATTTGAATTTGCTGCATAATCACAATCATCACAGTAGAATACATCATTTTCTCCTGCATCAGTTGTTGTTATTACCATAAATTCGTGTGATACATTACCACCAATTGCACCAGAGTCAGATTGTACGGCTTTAGTTTCTAAACCACATCTTTTGAATATTTTTGTATAAGCTTCCCACATATTTTGGTATTCTTTATCAAGTTCTTCTTGAGAAGTTCCAAAGCTGTAGGCATCTTTCATTATGAACTCTCTGCCTCTTAGTAATCCAAATCTAGGTCTTACTTCATCTCTAAATTTTGATTGGATTTGGTATAGGTTTGTTGGCAATTGTTTATATGATTTTAAAACATCTCTTGCTATAGATGTGATAATTTCTTCGTGAGTTGGTCCAAGACACATTTCTCTATTGTGTCTGTCTTTTAATCTCATTAACTCTTTACCGTAAGCTTCCCATCTGCCGGATTCTATCCAAAGTTCTTTAGGTTGAACAAATGGCATTAATAGTTCTTGAGCGCCGGCTTTATCCATTTCTTCTCTTACAATATTTTCAATTTTTTTCAATACTCGCCACATTAATGGTAAATAATTATAAACACCTGAGGTAAGTTTTCTTATATATCCTGCTCTTGCAAGCATTTTATGAGATACAACTTCAGCATCAGAAGGAAATTCCCTCAGTGTTTGCACAAATAATTTAGACATTTTCATAATTGCTAATCCTCTTTATTATCTTAATGTCTTTATTTTATCACAAACAAATATACTTAATTATCCTTTTACTTGTGCAAGTTCATTTTTTGCAACTTGTACAGGAATTGAGAGAGTTTGATAATTTCTTATTGCTTCACTTAAATATTTTGCACAGCTTTTTAAGTCATTGCCGCTTTTATATATTTGAGCTGCAAGGTAGTATAAATCACCTGTTTGCTGACAATTTTTTAGGGCATTTTCAATTGCTTCGCAGGCTTCAGTGTATTCTTCTTGTTTTAGAAGCAGTTTTGATAATATTTTATAGGCTTCTGAATCCGCAGGATTCATTTCAATTGTTTTTTTAAGATATTCAACAGTGTTTATTATATCTTTTTCTTCATAATAGATTACGGCAAGGTTGTAATATGCCCAACTATATTTTGGAGATAATTCTATTACTCGTTCAAAATTTTCTTTTGCTAAATCAAGGTCTCCAAGTTCTTTCATAATATTTCCAAGATAGAAATATGCGTATAAATCTTCATCATTTAAATCTATTGTTTTTTGAAAATTTTCTATTGCAGGTATGTATTCTTTCTTTTTAAAATATACTAAACCCAAGTTGAAATAAGTATTGGAATCTTCGGGGTCTTCTTCTAAGATTTGTTTAAAACATTCAATAGCTTTGTCGTATTCTCTTAATTCAGTATAAACAAGCCCTAAGTTATAAATGGCGTCTAGTGAACCAGGTTCAAGTTCAATAGCTTTTAGATAAGAGTCTTTTGCTTTTGGGAATTGCTTCATTTTTTCATATACGATGCCCATATTATAAAATATATCGTCATCGTAGCTGAATGTTTTTGATAAAAGTAGAAGATGCTGCAAGGCTTCTTCATTAAATCCGCAATCCATCAGTAATATAGCAAGTTTTCGTCTTGCCTCAAAATTTGAGGGATCTTGTTTTGTAAGCCTCTGCAGTTCTTCTATTTTATCAATTTTAGACATATCTATACGCTTTATATTACAGGAACATCAATAGGATCAACCAAAATTACTTCTAATGTATCATTAGATTTTAAGTGAACGTGTTCACCTTTTTTGATTAAATCAGCAATTGAACCATATACAAAATATCCGGCAGTTCCTACGGCACCGCCAAATGCACTTACTGGAACAACAACATATTGCCAACCTGTATCAGTTACATTTTTACCCCATTCAATGGCATTTTTGGTTATTGCACCGGATTTTGCACAAGTTTTTCTCCAAGCATCGCCATATCCTCTTGTTGATGTTATTCCACCATCATATGTTAGGTCGCTTCTACCAACAACATTTAGTGTTAACGGAATTTGTCTTCCGTTTGGAGTTACAACGTGATCAAAATTTAGATATAAAACTGCACCTTTTGATAATCTTTTTGGTTCAACTATATTTTTAACATCTCCGCGAATAATTGATCCTGAAGGTAGGATAACATCATCATCTGCGGTTTGGTCCGTTAGTAATACTGCAGAAAAGCTTGTTCCTGGAGTGCTTAAGTCTGTTCCGATATTATTAAGCATTCTAAGTTCAAGTTTTGTTCCTGCAGGAATTCTTTTTGTTTTAGCATTTCCGCTAAATGGTGCCGCCATAGTCATTTGGGTGGCAATTAGCATTGTTAATATTATACCTAATATTTTTCTTTTCATAATATCCCCCTCTTTTTTATTTTTGTATATTAGCATATTATTCTAATTTTGTTAATATTTTTTATCGTAAATTAAGTTTTGTATAATTTTGCAAAAAGAAAAGAGCCTGCAATAGGCTCATTTGAATTAAGAATAGCTGGAAGTATGAAAAAGATTAATTATATTAAACTTAATATGTGTTATTTTGTTAATTGGTCAGGTGTTTGAATTTGTCTAGGTAAGGTTAACTAGCTCTTTATGAAGTTTTATTTATCTTTTGCTATTATCTTAATAATATAGTAGAATTCGCTTATTGTTTTAAATATAGGTTTATGATAGTCTAAATTTATAATTTATATAATGTATAAAAGATTGGTGGGTGTATATGGAAATTTTAAATAAAGCGACAGTAGGTGTATTTGGTGGATCTGGTTTTTACAGTTTTTTGGAAGATATTGAAGAAATTTCAATAGATACTCCTTATGGAAAAACCAGTGATAATGTATTTTTAGGCAAAATTGGACCTCATAAAGTTGCATTTATGCCTCGTCACGGTAGAAATCATTCTATTCCACCTCATTTAGTTAATTTTAGAGCAAATGTTTGGGCAATGAAATATTTGGGTTGTAAAAGAGTTATTTCACCTTGCGCTGCCGGTAGTTTGCAAAAAGAAGTTCAGCCAGGTGATTTTGTAATTTGTGATCAATTTGTCGATTGGACTGATGGTAGAAAAACTACATTTTTTGAAGGCCCTGTTGTTCAGCACCCTTCTCCAGCTGATCCATATTGTCCTGAACTTAGAAAGCTTACAATTGAAACCGGTAAAAAACTTGGAATAAAAGTTCATGAAACAGGTACAGTTGTTGTAATTAATGGACCAAGATTTTCAACAAAAGCTGAATCTGCTTTCTTTACAAAGCAAGGTTGGCAAGTTATTAATATGACAGCTTTTCCTGAAGCTTATTTAGTAAAAGAACTTAATATGTGTCCTTTAAATATTTCTTTGATAACAGATTATGATGCAGGTTTAGTTGGAGATGTTCCTCCTGTTTCTCATGATGCTGTTATGCAAGTATTTAATAAAAATGTTGAAAATTTAAAATCTTTATTGTTTACAATGATTGAAAATATCCCAGCAGATCAAAATCATTGTGAATGTATGAATTCAACAAAGATTGATTTTTAATAGGTAAAATTATGGCTAATTTTATTTTATTTATTGATAGAGTGGTAAATTTATATTTATATTACGTTGTTATGGCATGTTTTTTGTCTATCGTTCCTAATATTAATATGGATTACCCACTTTTTCATTATATTTTTAAATTTGCCGGTTTTTATATTATACCTCCGTTTTTTGGTATATCTTTTTCACCAATGATGGTTATGATTACATTAGTTTTAGTTTCTATGGGGTTGAGAAAGATTTATTTTAAATATTATGCGGATAAGGAACACAAAATTCTTGTATTGACGCCTGAAGAATTTTTAAAAAAGGTAGAGGAGCAAAAAGGAGAAAATAAAGAAGATGATAGCAATTAAAATAATAGCAGCAATTGCTAATTGCTTTTATATATTCATGTTGATGATTTTTGTAAGATGTTTATTAACTTGGATTCCTGGATTGAATTGGAATAATCCTGTTTTGAATGCATTAAGATCATCTGTTGATTTGTATTTAGATTTGTTTAAAAGGTTTATTCCTCCTTTAGGACCTTTTGATTTATCTCCAATTGTTGCTGTATTTGTTCTTGTATTTATTAGAAATGCAGTGTTGTACGGAGCTGTTTTTTTATTTCAAATTTTAGGTATTATAAGGTAATTGGTAAATGAAGATAGTAATTTTTGGCGCTACAGAAATTGGCTGTTTATTAGCTACAGAATTTTTTGAAGATCACGATATTACAGTTATTGATAAAGAAGAAAATCGCACTGATGAATTTGATAAGTTGGATATCAGTTTTATTCAGGGTAATGCTACTGATATAAAAGTCTTAAAGGCAGCTGATGTATTGAATGCTGATGTATTTATCGCTTGTACTCAACTAGATGAAGCTAATATTGTTGCTTCTTTAATGGTTAAGAAGATGAGTGGTATTAGGACTATTTGTTTTGTATCTAAAGAAGAATATCAAGATGCTATGACTGTTGAAAAAACAGGTGATTATTTGGGCGATTTCTTTATTGATTATGTTATTTGGCCAGAAGCTTTATTAACTCAAGAGTTGTTTAGAATAGTTACTGTTGCTCATGCATTAGATGTTGAAAATTTTGCTGACGGTAAAGCTAGATTATTAGAATATAAGGTAAAACCTTCATCTTCTATTGTTGGCAAAATGTTGAAGGATTGTGCATTTACCAAAGATACTATTATGGTTGGGATTAAACGTGATAGCTTGTTATTTATCCCAAATGGTTTAACTGAAATTAACGAAGGGGATAAATTGATTTTTATGGGAACGTCTCACTCTTTGGATATATTAGCGGGTACGTTTTTCCATGAAAATGAGGTAGTTAAATCTGTTGCTATTATCGGAGGCGGTAATGTAGGTTTTATGCTTGCTAAAAGTCTTGAAGATATGCGCATAAAAATTAAAATTATTGAAAAAGATTATGAACGTTGTGAATATTTGGCTCAAGAGTTAGAAAAAACTCTTGTTATCAATGGCGATGGTACAAATTTGAAACTTTTAGATGAGGAAGAAATTGGTTCTAGCGATGTTGTAATCTCAGTTACTAATAATGATGAGAGAAATTTGTTATGCTCATTACTGGTTAAACAATTAGGTGTAAAAAGAGTTATTTCAAGAGTTTCTAAAGTCTTAAATATTCCATTGTTTGAGAAAGTTGGTATTGATATTGCCGTATCTCCAAAAACTTCTGCTATAAATGAAGTTCGCAATGATATTGATGAAACTAACGTTGATATTTTAGCTACGGTTGAACAAGGACAGGCTGAAGTTTTAGAAATTTCTGTTAAAGAAGATTTTGACGGTAAATTGATTAAGGATTTAAAATTCCCAGCTCCAGCTATTGTTGGTGTTATTCAACGTAGGGCTAATGTTATAATTCCTAAAGGGGACACAATGTTAAGTACTCACGATATTCTAATTATATTTACAATGGCTGATAATGCTGAGAAAATTAAGGATTATTTTAGGTTAGGTTAGTTATGCGTTTAGGTTATATTGGAAGTGCTTTAAGTTTAATATTGAGAGATATAGGATTTGTTACTTTTATTCCTATTTTGGTAGCTATGTTTTATCATGATTGGAATTCGATATTCCCTTTTGTCACTGCTGGTTTTGTGGCTTTATTTTTGAGTGTTGTGTTTAAATATGCTTTGGTTAAGTCTGAAGATGTTAATTCCTTAAATGATATAAAACGTTCGGAAGCTTTGATGATTGTATCAACTTCGTGGATTTTATTTGGACTTATTGTCGCAATTCCGTATCTTTTTTATGGATTGTCATTTGTTGATTCTTTGTTTGAGGCAGTTTCTGGGATAACTACAACAGGTGCTACTATATTTCAAACTTATGATTATCCTAAAGTTGTTTTATTTTGGAGATCGTTTTCTCAATGGCTTGGAGGTATGGGAATTATAGTCTTATTTGTTGCTATATTGCCTCAATTTGCTGTAGCGGGCCGTCAAATGTTTTTTGCTGAAGCTCCAGGACCGACTGAAGATAAATTTACTCCAAGGATTAAAAATACGGCATCAGCATTATGGATTGTATATGCAGGAATGACAGTTGTTTGTGCCATTTTTTTATGGCTTGCCGGCATGAACCCGTTTGATTGTATTTGTAATGCGATGTCTACTCTTGCTGCAGGAGGTTTTTCTCCTAATGCCCAAAGTATAGCTGGCTACGGCTCTAATCTTATTATCTGGATTATTATAGTATTTATGTTTATTGCCGGTTCGAGTTTTGCTCTGCAATCAAGAGCTTTGACTAAGCGAAATTTAGGATTATTTTGGAAAAGTGAAGAATTTAGATGGTATACATACATAATTTTTGTTTTTTCTTTAGTTCTTGGTTTAATATTGTTTTTTGAACAGCATTATTCTATATTCCATTCAGCAACGGCTTCTGTATATCAAATTCTTACATTAGCAACTTCAACAGGAAGTGCTAGTGAAGACTTTCAACTGTGGTCTTTTAATGCCAAAATAGTTTTATTTTTAGCCATGTTCATTTCATCTTGTTCAGGATCTGCAGGTGGTGGTGTTAAAATTACTCGTTGGATTTTAATTTTTAAATATATAAATAATGAATTGTATAAAATTCTACATCCAAATGCTGTTCGAACAATTAAAATTGATAATACTGTAGTCGCTCCTGAAGTTATAAGACAAACAATATTTTTTATGGTTTGTTATATGTTAATATGGGCAATAGCTTCTATTGTTATTACATGTATTGAACAGGATACTGCAGTTGGTCTGGTGGCATCTATTACGTCTTTAGGAGATATCGGTCCGGGGTTAACTCAGGCAACAGGTCCTATGGGGTCTTTTGCCGGAATTCATTCTATTTCAAAGTATATTATGATTTTCAATATGTTAATCGGGCGTCTTGAAATTATACCATTTTTAGTTTTATTTAATAAGGAATTTTGGAAATTTAAGTAATTTCATATATAAAGTAAAAAATCCAGATATTTTAAATGTCTGGATTTTTAGGATGTACATTTTAGATTTTTCCATATATTAAAATAATCCAGAAAAATTTTAGTTCATTCTTGAGCCATTCTTTATAATTGTTTAATTCCCAATTTGAATTTGTTTTTATAACTTGTGCCATTTTATATCCATATTGACATTTTTTATCGCAGTTTTTGGGTATATCTTCTATAAAATTTTTATCTATTGTATTGATGGTATTAATATAATCTTTTTGAGAATAATAAATCAATGCTTTATTATATGCTGCAAGTTGTTTGTTATTGAAATTATCAGTTGTTTTGATGGCGTTTTTGATGTCTCCGCTAGCCCAATATGCATTAGCTAATTCTACCTGTAAGGTATTATCTTCCGGATATTTTTTTATTTTACTTTTTATTTTGGGAATTTCAGCTTTATAATTCTTTTCTGACTTAAAATTAATATTTTCAGGGATAATAGTCTTATTTGCTTCTATTGTTACAAATAAGGTGAAAGCTATTTTTAAAAATAGTATAGCTAATATGATACTAATTATAGCTATTAATGATTTTTTGCTTGTTTGTTGTTCATAAATTCCCTTTAAATTAAAAAAGTGCATACTCATTGAGGGCATGCACTTTTAACTTTTGATATATTTATTATACAAGATTATTCTTTAGCTGCAAATGATTTATTTGCTCTAGATTTTGTTTCTTCGACAATCTTGTTAATAAAGTCATCAACTTTGAATGTCCCAACTTGACCAATTCCTCTTGCTCTTACAGCTACAGAATTAGCTTCTATTTCTTTATCACCGATTACGCAAACATAAGGTATTTTCTTATCTTGTAAGCTTTCTCTGATTTTATAATTCATACTTTCAGATCTGTCATCTAGATGTACTCTTATGCCAGCTTCGCGCATTTTGTTGTAAACTTGTTCAGCAAAATCGATATGTTTTTCATTTGAAATAGGAACAATATTTACTTGAGTTGGAGCTAACCAAGTTGGGAATGCACCTGCGTAGTGTTCTATCAAAATACCGTGGAATCTTTCCATTGAACCAAATATTACTCTGTGAAGCATCAATGGAGTTTTTAATTGTCCATCTTTGTCTTGATATTTGATATCAAATCTTGCCGGTAAATTAAAGTCTAATTGAATAGTAGCACATTGCCAAGTTCTACCGATAGCATCTTTAATTTTGAAGTCAATTTTTGGACCGTAGAATGCGCCATCACCTTCATTGATTTCATAAGTCATTCCACGTCTTTCCATAGCTTCTTTTAAGCCTGCTTCAGCTTTATCCCAGTTTTCAATTTCTCCAACAAAGCTTTCAGGTCTAGTTGATAATTCAACTTCAAATTTCATATTGAATATAGCCATAGTATCTGCTACAAAGTCAATAATTCTGTTAATTTCATCAACTAATTGTTCTGGTGTACAGAAAATGTGAGCATCATCTTGAGTGAAGCCTTGAACACGAGTTAAGCCAGATAAAGCTCCTGATTTTTCTTTACGATAAACTGTACCTAATTCAGCCATTCTTAAAGGTAGTGAACGGTAAGAATATCTGTTTGCTTGATATATTAAAATATGGAATGGACAATTCATTGGTTTTACAACAAATTGATCATCTGAATCTTCATCTTTTTGTACAAAGAACATGTTTTCTTTGTAGTGATCCATGTGTCCTGAAATTTCCCATAATTTAGATTTTGCAATTTGTGGAGTATTAACGATTACATAACCACGTTTTCTGTGTTCTTCTCTCCAATAGTTTTCAATTTGTTCTCTAACTATCGCTAAGTTTGGATGCCATAAAACTAAGCCTCCGCCTAATTCTTCTCTTGTTGAGAATAAATCAAGTTTTGTACCTAATTTTCTGTGATCTCTTTTTTCAGCTTCTTCAATAAATGTCAAATAAGCTTGTAGATCTTCTTTATTCCAATAAGCAGTAGCATAAATACGTTGTAGCATTTTGTTTTTTTCATTACCACGCCAGTATGCACCTGCAACTTTTAATAATTTTATTGCATTTGCTTTTATATATGATGTATTTGGAAGGTGTGGACCAGCACAAAGATCATTAAATAAAGCATTACCATCTTTGTCTTTAGTAATGTACAAAGTAGGATTATCATTTTTGTGTTCTTCCAATAATTCAGCTTTGTAAATTTCACCTTCTTTTTTGAATTCTTCAATTTGAGCTTCAACATCAGGTATTACATATTTTTCGAATGTAAGGTTTTGTTTGATGATTTCTTTCATCTTTTCTTCGATTTTAGCAAGGTCTTCTTCTGTGAATGCATGACCATCTGTTAAATCAAAGTCATAGTAAAACCCGTCAGCTGTTGCTGGTCCTATTGCTAACTTTGCAGAAGGAAACAAGCTTTGAACAGCTTGAGCCATAATGTGTGATGTTGAGTGTCTAAGAATAGACAATGTTTCGTTGTTCTTTTCCATAATTCATCTTTCTGTCCTTTTAAGGTATGTAAACCTTTTCGGGAATTTCCCGTTTCAGTCAATAACACTTGAAAGAATGATTTACCCCTGAGGTGGACCCCTCTAACTGTACTAACATATTTATTATAATACGAACAAATGATTCTAGGTAATATCTTTTACAATGCTTTGAGCAACTATAAATCCCGTTGACCAGCAGTTTTGTAAATTAAATCCGCCACAAAACCCATCTATATCTAAAACTTCGCCGCAAAAATACAGATCTTTATATTTTTTTGCTTCAAGGGTTTTCGGATTTATTTCTTTTAAACTGATTCCTCCACAAGTAACAACTTCACTATCTGGCACTTTGTCTATTACTGTTATTGTTAGGTTTGTTAATGTGTTTAAAATTAAGTCTCTGGTTTTGCCATTTATTAAATGACATTGTGTATCTTCTTTTATATTTAATTTGTTTAATATGTGAATTGATAAAGATTTCGGAATATGTGTACTTAGCAAGTTTTTAATTTCCTTGTGTGGATTTTCATTTAATTCTTTTTGTAGGTCAAATTCTTGTATTAGCTGTAAGTTTAAATTATAAGGTAGGCTTTCGCGAGCTTTTAATGATGAGATTTTATAAATTAGTGGACCGGAAACACCTTTATGCGTGAATAATAGATCTCCGGAAATTAAATTCTTGTTTAGTTTACAGGTAACATTTTTTAGGCTTACGCCTGCTATATCAGAAAATTTTTCTTTTGTAACTAATCCAACAAGAGCTTGAGTTGGCGGTTCAATATTTATATTTAGTTTATTTAATATTGAAAAATCAGAGTGTCCGCCTATTGCAATAATTACAATATCAAAAGCGTAAGAACTTTTGTTTGTTACTATTTTATAGCAGTTATCAAGTTTTTCTATATTTTTAATTGTTTCATTTATAAATGAACAATTTGAAATTTGTTTCAGTAGTTTATCTTGAACATCTTTTGATGAATTTGATATAGGAAATATTCTTTTATCCTCTTGGGTATATGTTTTTATGCCAATTGAGTTGAAAAAGTCAATTGTTTCTTGAGTTGCGAATTTTGAGAAAACCGAATATAAAAATTTTTCTCCTCTTGGATAATTTTTGGCAAGTAATCTAAAATCAAATTCTTCATTAGCAAGATTACAGCGTCCCCCGCCTGTTGGTAAAATTGTTCTAAGGTATTTCCCTTTATCAAAAATAGTCGATTTTATGCCGTGTTTTAATAAAAAAGCTGCACAAATACAACCTGCAGGACCGGCTCCTATTATTGCTATAGTTTTTTTAGAAATCGACTCTTGTACCATATAAAAATACCATTTCAGGATTTTCTAAATCATTATGCATTTCAACAATGCTTTTATGTAGTACAGGGTGTACAAAGTCTGCATTCAATTCCATCATTGGAACTAGTGTAAATGCTCTTAAATGCATATATTTATGAGGTATTACCAAATTGTTTTCACTGATAATATCTTTGTTATAAAAAAGAATATCAATATCGATAGTTCTATCTTCGTAATTTGTGTTAGTTTTTTCTTCTCTACCAAGTTGTTTTTCAATTCGCTGGCAAACTTCTAATAGTTCTTGCGGAGAATATGTTGTTTTGGCTTCTACTATTGCATTTACAAACCAATTTTTTGTATTCATATTCCAAGGTTCAGTTTCATAAAATGCAGACGTTCTAACTATAGATATGTTGTTATCTGCACCAATTAAACTGGCTGCTTGCTGAACATATCCTATTCTGTCGCCTTTATTAGAACCTAAACTTAAATATATTATTGCCATACTACGATTTTATAAATTTTTATATATCATGTCAACATGTTTAAAGTATTTGTTGTATAATTTACGTATTATGATTACTTATTCTATTATTTTAATTTTATTGTTATTGATTATTGTATCAATGTTTAGTGAACTATTTTTGTATGGTCTAGTGTCAACATTGGTATTTATAATATTACTTCCTTTTTATTATATAGTTCGTGTTTTTAATGGGAAGTTTTTATATGGTTGGAAAGAAAAGTTAGGCTTTTTTAAAAATCCTAATTTGGGTGATAAAGTTATCATGTATCACGGCGTTTCCGTTGGTGAAGTTATGGCTTTAGATGGAGTAATCAAAAAAACAAAAGAAGTTTTCCCTGATTATAAATTAGTTGTTACAACAGGTACTAAAACAGGTCAAGAAATTGCAATTAAAAAATATTCTGAAGTTGCAGATTTTATAACATATTTCCCGTTTGATATACCATTTTGTGTTGATGCATTTTTAAATAAAATTAAGCCAACTGTAGTTTTGATTGCAGAAACTGAATTATGGCCGGTATTTTCATTCTTTTGTAATTCAAGAAATATATACTTATATACTATAAATGGAAGAATGTCAGATTCTACATATTCATTGTATAAATTGTTTTCTCATTTTTTCAAAATGGTTTTATCTAAATATACAAAAATTCTTACTCAAAGTGAGATCGATATGAATAAACTTGTATCAATTGGTGCACCAAAAGATAGAACTATGGTTATGAAGAATTTAAAGTTTGATATAAAAAGATCAAATGAAACTATTGATATTGGTCAAGATGGATATAGAGTAATCATTGCAGGTAGTACTCACAAAGGTGAAGATGAAATTGTTTTGAATATGTTTAGTGAGAAGTTAAAAAAATATCCAGATATAAAATTACTTTTAGCGCCAAGACATACTACTCGTTTGCCTCAAATTCTTCCAATATTGGATTCGTTAAATTTAAATTATGGGTTTAGATCAAAAGAAGATACTTTCAAAACTAAAGATGTAATTATACTTGATACAATGGGCGAATTAAGTAAAATGTATTCTATTTGTTCGTTTGCATTTATTGGTGGAAGTTTTAATAAAACCGGCGGTCACAATCCGTTGGAGGCTGTTGTGTATTCTAAACCGGCAATTACCGGACCTTCAATTCATAACTTTAGAGATATTTATTGGCTATTATCTCAAACAAAGGCCGGAAAAATTGTGAAAACACCTAAAGAATTTGCACAATACGTAGATAAATTATTATCAGATAGTGAGTTTTATAATGAAGCTTGTGCAGATTGTGAATTTATATTCAAAGATCAGCAAGGCGCTTTAGATGTTGTAATTAATGAATTAAAAACAATATTATAATTTTAAATATCTTGTTATTATTGTGTTTTAGGAGTTTTTGTAACGAAATATTACAAAATAAGTATTAAAAATTAAAGACGGATAGTAATCTTGCCGATAAAAAGGATATAGGAAGCAAGATGAAAGGACTACCGTCATGGGTATGGCAGCATCTCAAGCTCGATTCTTGAGCTTGACAGCAAGAAAAACAAACGTTGAATACGAAGGACAACAAATCAACCAACAAAGAACAACGTTGTCTAACGAGTCTTCAAACTACTATAGCCAACTATGCAATATGGTAGTTCCGACTCCACCTTCTTCAGAAGATTTTACAAAAA
>CALUYT010000021.1 GCA_944325085.1 Candidatus Gastranaerophilales bacterium
GTAATTTCTCTAGCTCTATCCGGACGATAATTAAAGAATATGATTGAATCATTATCATGAATTCTTGATTCTTCGCCACCGATTACAGTTGGTAAAACAAATTCATCAGTTTCACCTTTTTCATAAGATTTTTTAACGCCTTCAATAGCAGATGAAGCGTGTTCACCTTCACCTAACAATAGTGCATTATAACCTTTTTCAACTCTATCCCAACGATTATCTCTGTCCATAATGTAATAACGACCGATAATTGTTGCAATAGGTGGAAGTTTATATTCTTTTAATTCATCTTCAATAACTTGTAAATATTCACAAGCACTTGCAGGAGGCGTATCTCTTCCGTCTAAGAATGCATGTACATATACTTTAGTTAAACCGTTATCTGCAGCCATTTTTATTAGGGCTTCCAAGTGTTCCAGTGAAGAGTGAACTCCGCCTGTTGAAACTAATCCGTATAAATGTAATGCTGAGTTATGTTTTTTAGCATGTTCGATTGCAGCCAAGAATTTTTCATTTTTGAAGAATGAACCGTCTTTTATTGCGTTGTTGATTTTAGATAAATCCTGGTAAACAATTCTTCCTGCACCTAAATTCAAGTGTCCAACTTCAGAATTACCCATTTGCCCTTCCGGTAAACCAACATATTCACCTTCAGCTTTAATTTTAATAAATTTCCCTTCATGTTCTAATTCAGGAACATTAATAGGATGAGCTAACTTTGTAGCATCATATTTTTCTGAACCGGTTGAAATTCCCCAACCATCCATTATACATAGCAAAACTCTTTTAGCCATTTTATAATCCCTTCTTTCTAACTACACGTTAGCGAAATTCTAACAAAAACATATTTCAAATTCAATAGCAAATTCAATACAAAAAGCTCTATCCGCAAAATTTATAAGATTGTTAAAAAAGAGAAAATAAACACAAAAAAAAGCTTCTATGACTAGAAGCTCCTTGGAATTTTTACAATTCCTCGTGTAAAAGATTAGTAGGTAGAAAGTAGAAGGTAGTAATGTATATATAAAAAGCATTTATATATCATTTGTATATATTAATAAAGTACAAAATATATATAGAATTGATTAATTTTAAACTCAGTTTTACAATACTTTACATTTTTACAAATAACAGCTTAACAAGCCAAAATACATACATTTGGGCAAAGTACAAGTTGAAAAATTTTTCAAATTCAATTATAATCAAGCAAGCTAGAAATGAGGACAAAATGAAAATTGCAATATACCCGGGAAGTTTTGACCCAATAACAAAAGGACACTTAGATATCTTAAAAAATGCAGCAGGCATTTTTGACAAAGTAATAATAGCAGTTGCACATAAAAAAAAAAAAAAAGGTTTTTTAAATGTAGAAGAAAGAGTTGAACTTATCAAAAAAAGTATTCCTCACCTTGAAAATGTTGAAGTAGATTCATTTGAAGGCTTGACTATTGAATATGCAAAAAAACGAGGAGCTGAAGTTTTAATAAGAGGGCTTCGTGCAGTTTCAGATTTTGAATATGAAATGCAGTTATCTCAAACAAACAGCGCGCTGTGCGAAGATATTAAAACTGTATTCTTAATCACAAAACCTAAATATAACTTTATATCTTCAAGCACAATTAAGGAAATACTTGCTAACGGCGGAGATATTTCAAAATTCGTCCCCGAAGCAGTAAATATCTATCTAAAAGAAAGGAAATAAATGCAATTTAGAACAAAAAAAATTATACAAGAGCTTGAAAATAAAATAGAAAAAAGTTATTCTTTACCTATTTTCAGAGGATACGTTGCCGTTAACAAAAGAGGGTTAGAAAAACTTCTTGATGAAATGTATGCAACTTTACCTGTTGATATTCAAGTAGCAAGACAATACCTAAAAAATAGCAGTATAGAATTAAAGAGAAACCAGCAAAATAGCAATAAAGCAAGTTTATATGATTACCTGAAAAAATTTGAGATAATTATTGAAGAAACTTTGAGTGTAGCATCCTATGTCATATTAAATATTCGTGAAATTGAAGAATTACTTGATAAAATGTATGAAACTATTCCGGATGAAATAGTAGAAGTTGAAACCTTAAGCAACAAATAATAAAACATGTTAACATATGTAATTACATGAAAAAATATTATTTGACAATTAAAAAATGCTTATGTAATATATATAATATAAAATGTGAAAGGGATAAGGGATAATAGACATGCCACAAAACGGAGTGTATGATTTACTAAAGATGTTAGAAATAGCGCTAGACGAGGGCTATTCAGTACTAAAATACACTGTAGTAAATAAAAGAGAAATTGAAACATTAATTGATAGAATATATGCAGCATTACCTGTTGAAGTTCAAGAAGCAAGACTTTTCTTAAAAAGAAAAGAAGAATTGCAAAATGAAGCACAACAAAAAGCAAATAAAATTATCCAAGATGCTCAAAATGAAGCTGATAGAAAATTATCTGAATCAGATCAGATTAAAGCAATTGAGCGTGAAGGTATAAGAATAAAGAATGAAGTAGTTGAAGATTGTGAAAAAATTAAACACATAGCACTTCAAGATGCAGAAAATATAAGACTTCAAGCAACAGATGAAGCAATGAAAATTAGAGAAGGTGCTGAGTTATACGCAGAACAAGTTCTTACAAGTTTAGAAGGCAATTTGGCTCAATTACAACAAGTTGTTAAAAACGGTCAAATTTATATGGAACAACTTAGAACAGATTCTATAGGAAAATACTCAACTCAATCTCAATCACAAAGATTATAAAAAATTTCAATTAAATACTAATAAAAAAGATTGGATAAAAATCCAATCTTTTTTATTTTATAAACAAAATACAAAACAATTATAAAAAATAAGTAAATAATTGCTGTCAAAAATGTAGTATTTGTTAACAATTAGTTTGCATTTTATTTTGTTTGATATAAGATAAAAGTATAAGCCGAAATAGATAGAATGTGTAATGTTCACATTCTATTTTAAATAGGAGACAAGTTAATAAAATAAAAAGGAAATAAAACAATGGGTATCAAAGGAAAAAATGACAGAATGGTAGTTCTAGCTTGCGAAGAATGTAAAGAAAGAAACTACACAACAACAAAAAACAAAAAGAACATCAAGGAAAGAATGGAATTAAATAAATATTGTCCAAGATGTCAAAAACATACAGCTCATAAAGAAACAAAATAACTTAAGATGAGCTGGGGGTAAAACCCGACAAGCAAATTGGGGAACATTCCCCGCTTGCGTCCTTAGTTCAGTTGGTAGAACGTCGGTCTCCAAAACCGGATGTCGAGGGTTCGAGTCCTTCAGGGCGCGGATTAAAAAAAATAAAGGATAAATAAAATGGCAGAAGCAATAGAAGCAATTAAATCATATTTTAAAGGTGTAAAAGCTGAATGGGGAAAAATAAGCTGGCCTGAAAAAAGGCAAGTAGTTATTGAAACCATTTCAGTAATTGTAATTGTATTTGTGTTTACTGTTGCAATATATTTAATGGACGTTTTATTCAAAGGATTACTTAGCCTGATTAAGTAAAATTTAAGCATAATATAAAAGGTGGCTTATGACTAAAAAAGAAAAAACAATGGAAGAAGAACTTAACGAAGACAAATTAGCAGAACAAGCTGAAGCAGAAGAAAAAGAAGCAGCAGCTAAAGAAGCTAAGGAAGCTAAGAAAAACCAAAAAAGATGGTATATAGTTCATACATATTCAGGATACGAAAACAAAGTAAAAGTTAATTTGGAAAAACGTATCGAATATATGAATATGGGTGATAAGATCTTCAGAATAGAAGTACCTCAAAAGACTGTAACTCAGATGAAAGCAGGTAAGAAACAAGAAAAAGAAGAAAAAATCTTCCCAGGATATGTACTAGTTGAAATGATTATGGACGAAGACAGCTGGTATGTAGTAAGACATACATCAGGAGTTACAAAATTTGTAGGATCAGCTAAGAAACCAATTCCTGCAAGAGAAAGTGAAATCAAAAAGATTCTTCACAGATCATCATCTCAAGTTGAAAAAATTGAACTTGATGTTAAAGCAGGTGATAAAGTTAGAATTATATCAGGTCCATTTGCAGACTTTGATGCAGATATCATTGAAGTTTATCCTGATAAATCAAAACTAAGAGCAAATGTATCTATCTTTGGACGTGAAACTCCGGTAGAATTAGAATACAAACAAATAAACAAATTATAATTATAAAAACGTAAGTACAAATAATGTGGAAGGATTTCTCCCCAAAAAGGAAGAACCGTTAGAACCACAAAAGGAGAAAAAAAATGGCAAAAAAAGTAGTAGGAAAAATTAAGCTTCAAATCGAAGCTGGAAAAGCAAATCCATCACCACCAGTTGGTCCAGCATTAGGTCAACACGGTGTTAACATCATGGATTTTTGTAAACAATTCAATGCAAAAACTCAAGATAAAGCAGGATATATTATCCCTGTAGTTATTGATGTTTACGAAGATAAGAGTTTTACATTCATTATCAAATCACCTCCAGCTCCTGTATTAATAAAAAAGGCATTAAATATCTCTAAAGGATCATCAGCTCCTAACAAAGATAAAGTTGCTGAAATTACAAGAGCACAATTAGAAGAAATCGCTAAGATTAAAATGGACGATTTGAATGCAACTACAATGGAAGCTGCAGTAAAAATGATTGCAGGTTCTTGTCGTGCAATGGGTGTTACTGTTAAAGATTAATAGATGGAAGGACGAAAGTCCGCTAATACCACGAAAGGGAAATTAAAAATGTCAAAATTAACTAAAAAACAAAAGAAAATGCAAGAAATGCTAGAAGGTTTTGTACAACCATCTACAGCAGTTGATGCAATAAAAAAATTACAAGAAATTTCAAAAGAAGTTTCAAAATTTAACGAAACAGTAGAATGTCATATGCGTTTAGGTATTGATGTTCGTCAAGCAGATCAACAAATCAGATCAACAGTTGTATTACCTGCAGGATTAGGTAAAGAAGTAAAAGTTTGTGTTATCGCTAAAGGTGCTAAAGCTACTGAAGCTACTGAAGCTGGTGCAGACTTTGCTGGTGCTGAAGAAATTATCGATAAAATTTCTGGCGGTTGGTTTGAATTTGATACATTGATTGCAACTCCTGATTGTATGGGTATGTTAGGTAAATTAGGTCGTGTATTAGGACCTAAAGGTTTAATGCCAAACCCAAAAACAGGTACTGTAACAATGGATATTGCTAAAGCAGTTAAAGATGCTAAAGCTGGTAAAGTTGAATATAGAGCAGACAAACAAGGTATGATTCACTGCCCTATAGGTAAAATCCAATTCTCTGAAGAAGATTTGATTAAAAACTATGCTACTTTAGCAGATGCAATTATCAAATCAAAACCTGCTTCAGCTAAAGGTACATTCGTTAAATCAGTTTATCTATCAACTACAATGGGTCCTGGTATCAAATTAGATCCTAAGACTTTTGCAGCTGAAGTAAAAGAATTAGTTTAATAAACAATTCAATAAACAAAAGACCTTGGATAAAACCAAGGTCTTTTTTATTTATAAATTTTTATAAATCCCACGGAGATTTTTCCCAAGGATTAGCAAATGGGTCATTGTTAAGCCCAAAAGAATCATCATTATATGAACCATAATTTGGATTTAACGGATCATACTTATTTAGAGGATCAAATTGATCATCATCAAACATTCTGTTTTTTTTCTGAGGAACTTGTTCATAACCATCAAATTTAACTGTAGCTAGCTTTTTATTTCCTTGAATATCCACTTGTAAGCCTTTATTTCTATCAAAAATATCAACTTTTTCATATCTACCTTTGCGAATTTTACCATTTTGTGAATGTTTCCAACTGATTAAATCGCCCTCTTTAGAATACAATTTTGTATATTTCATACCTTTTGAAGTAATGCCAGTTTTGGCAACAAGTTCTTCTCCTCCAAAATTAAAAATACGCTTGAATGGCATTTCATTAATGAATGCACGCGTAACACGCCCAAATGTTAACCCCATAAAATAGTTCCTTTCAATTTATTCTACTTTCCCCATATGTCAATAAATAATTTTGACTTATATTTATATAAAAGTATTTTTTCATCAAAATTTGTTTATAATTATTAATTTGTAACAGAATATTTCAATAATAGAACAACCTCGTATATATTTACGAGGTTGTTAAGGAATATCTATAAATATTTTATGCTAAATAGCAAACAGGAGGATTTAGATCTTTTAATTTTTGTTGTGCTAAAACCAAATAATCAAAAAATGTTCTTTCTTCATCTGGCTTGTTTAAGATCTTTTCAATCATACGTCTTCGCATAGCTTCAGTCATAATATTATTTGGATTTTTTATTTTTGGTAAAGATTCATCTATTACAACTGGAACTCTTCTACGCTCGCTTTTTGGAGCTACAATTGGCATAACCATTACCGGTATAATTCCTTCTGACATCTAACACACCTTCCTTTCACCTATAAAAAATAATAAAACACCTTCACATATTTATAAAAACATTGAGACTTATAAAATTGCTTTACAGATAAAAAATTTTTATATAAAATAATGCAATAAAAAATAAACTTTGGGCGGTTGGCGCAGATGGTAGCGTATCACATTGACATTGTGGGGGTCATCGGTTCAAGTCCGGTACCGCCCACCATTTTAAATTTATATGACAAATTATAAACTAAGAAATCATAGATTCTTTAAAAGTAACTTTTGGTAAAATTTTTGGAAAATATTTAGCAACCAAATTATCAACTTTATCAACAATTTCTTGATTTCTCTCATTTCTACTATCATACATTTTTATAGTAGCACTACCTGTTGGTGTTAAAATAGCTTTTTCATATCTAAAATTATTAGGATTTTGTCTTTCAATAATAATTCTATCAACATACTTTGGACCTCGAGCTTCAAATAAAATTGAAGATTTCAAAGTATTATATAAAGGTTTTAAAAGAACCTCAACTTCTTTATCACGGGTTCTAAATTCGGGAATTGTTATTTTAGACTTGTGTTTTTTAGCCCTTATTTCAGCCCAAGTTTCTTCAATAAATTCATCAGCACGTTTTACAAGTTTAATAGTCTTAGGAGCAACAACATTATCAACTGCTGCAAGAGCTTTTTCTGAACCTGTAAAATTGATATTATTTTTAAATTCGTTTACTTTGGAAGAATAATTATTGTATGTTGTAGATATTTGCATGATAAAACTCCATAAATTTTTATTATATTAAGTTCAAAAATACAAAATTTGATAGTTGGAAAACAAATTATTAAATTATATTAAAAAAGGGCACCTTTTATAAAAGGTGCCCTTAAAAACTTTACTAGCATATCATTAAATCTTATGCATATTATCAAAGATTTCTTTTTTCTGAACCCAAATTTCCATACCTAAATTTTCACCGGTATTAACTAACGCTTCTTTTATTTCTTTAAATGAATATTTAGATTTGGCAATATCACAAAGCATAAACATAACAAAGTGTCCTTGCATTAGTGTTTGTTTGATATCTTCGATATTAACTTCGTATTTTGCTAATACTGAAGTTACGCTAGCTACGATTCCAATTTTATCAATTCCAGAAACGGTAACAATAATTTGATCTGACATATTATGCTTCCTCCTTCACTTCAACAGGAACTGTAGCTACTTGAGCTTCTTCAAACCATTGTTTATTAACTAATCTACCAACATTATGTTTAATGCAATATGTTTTTAAATCCTTTTTGATTTCTGGGGCTAATATATAAAGAACTATAATATTAGGTACACACATTGCAATCATCATTGCGTCAGTAATGTTAATAACAGATTCAACATTCATAACTGAACCAATTACAATAAATATACAGTATACAATGTTAAATGATAAAGCTCTTTTCTTACCTTCACCAACTAAGAAAGTCCAAGCTTTTTGAGAATAATAAGCCCAAGAAATTAATGTTGATAGAGCAAACATAACAGCGATTGCTGATAAAATATATGGGAAAAATGGAATTACTGATTGGAATGCATTTGATGCAAGTTCAATACCTGATATTTTTCCGATATGAGTAGTTTTCAAAACTCCTGAGAATATAATTGCAAAAGAAGTGAACAAGCATAAAACGCCTGTTAAAAATGTTTCTAATAAAGCAACAAAACCTTGAGAAACAGCTTCTTTTGTTTGAGCTGTAGCATATACAATAGCTGCAGCACCTGTACCAGCTTCATTTGATTGAACAGATCTTCTTAAACCTAAAATGATTGTTCCAAAAACCCCGCCGGCTACAGCTGTTGGATGGAATGCTTCTTTTAGGATTAAAAGTAGAGCACTTGGAATATTACTTATATTTGCAAATATAACGATTAAACCTGAGATTATGTACATAATACACATTGTAGGAACTAAAACTGTTGTAACTTTAGCTATACTTTTTATACCGCCAACAACAACTAATCCGATAAGGATTGCAACAACTAAACCAACAACCCAAGTCCAACCGTGTAAGAAACTGTGTTCTCCCCCAGTTATGAATACTAATTGGTGAGCAGTTTGGTTTATCTGAATCATGTTACCGCCGGTAATACCACCGCCAATACAAAGAATAGCAAATACAACTGATAACGGTTGTCCTAACCAACGCATATTCTTTCTGGTCAAACCATGTGCAATATAATGCATCGGTCCACCTGAAACTGAACCATCCATGTTAAATCTTCTATATTTAACAGCCAATGTTGCTTCTACAAATTTTATGGACATTCCAAGTAATGCTCCTAGAAAAATCCAAAATGCTGCACCAGGTCCACCTATAGAAATAGAAATTGCAACACCAGCAATACTACCAATACCAATTGTACCGGATAAAGCTGTAGCTAAAGCTTGGAATGAAGAAACTTCACCACAACCATCGTGGTGTTTTTCCGCAGGTTTTGCTACACTATCTATTGCGTGTTTAAATCCCCAAATTGCAACACCTTTAAAGTATATTGTAAAAAATATACCCGCAATTAAAATCCAAAAAATAATTATTGGAACTTTAGAACCGCATATAGATATTGGGAAAAAGATTAAATTGGCGACTGCATCGGATATCGGAGCTATATGCTTATCCATAAAAGCATCTACATTAAAAGCATAAGCACCCTGCATTCCAGACAACAGTAATGCTAGTAAAGTCATAAATCTTTTCATTTTTTCATCTATCCTTTCGAACTACTATAAAAAAGGTTCAATTACCTGATAGGGTAAACCAACCAAATATCTACTAATAGTATAGCAAAAACATGCTACATGAAATAAATCTAGCCATTTTATGTTACTAACTGTTACACAAAAAAATATATTATAACCTTTTTACAAATTGTAACTACTTGTTTATAATTATTTCAATGCTACAATGATAATGAAAGGGTTAAGGTAAATGATGAGTCAAGCCAAAAAATTATCGATAGCTTTTTATTGGCACATGCATCAACCTGTTTATTCCCTATCTGCAAATGGTGATTATTTAATGCCTTGGGTAAGACTTCATGCCGTAAAAGATTACCTTGATATGGCATTATGGGCTAAAAAATTCGACAAATTAAAATTGAATTTTAACTTTGTTCCAGTGCTGGTTGATTCAATAATTGATTATGCTAATGGTGCACATGATATTCATTCCAGATTAACCATAACCCCTGAAGATCAATTGACAAAAGAAGATAAAATATTTATCTTAAATAATTTCTTCGACTCGAATTACCAAACAATGATCCTTCCTAATAATGAATATCATAGACTTTATCAAAAAATTCAAATTGAAGGAACAAGTGATATATCAATATTTACAAATCAAGAATATGCAGATTTAATGGCACTTTTTAATCTGGCTTGGATTGATCCTTCTTTTAAAACTTCTAATACAGTATTAAAAAAACTTGTTAAAAAAGAAAAAAATTATACTTTAGAAGATAGAATTGAAATTATCGACCAACAAAGAGAAATTATAAAAAAAATTATTCCAACAATAAAAAAATTAGTTGAAAAAAATAAAATAGAAATAACAACAAGCCCTTATTACCACCCAATTTTACCAATTCTTTTAGATTATAAAAACATCAAAAAAACACCTGTTCCAGATGAAGAATTATCTAATCTAAGAACTGAACTTGATGCAAAAATTCAAACTCAATCTGCTCTTGATAGAATTGAAGAAGTGTTTGGTAAAAGACCAAAAGGGATTTGGCCATCTGAACAATGCATAAACGGCAAAACTTTAGAAATGCTAAGTAATCTTGGCGTGGAATGGTCAATTTCAGATGAAGGCATACTATCTAATTCAATTAATTTTGAATTTGAACACGATTTTAAAGGCTATTTAAACGAACCCTATCATTTGCTAAAAACTTATCAATACAAAACAAAAAATTCTGATATCAAAATGATATTCAGAGATTCAACAATACCAAACTTGATAGGTTTTGAATACCCTAACCATAACCCTATTTCTACCGCAAATGACTTGTACGATAGAATAAAAGTTATGCAAAGTAAAATATTATCATCTCCAGACAATGAACATCTTTTAACAATAGCTTTAGATGGTGAAAATTGCTGGGAAAATTATATGGAAGATGGTGCATCTTTCCTTAAAACTTTATATACACTAATAACTGAAGATGATACTTTAGAAACAGTTTTAATAAGTGATTACATAGAAAATGCTAAAGAAAACAAACTTTTAAATAAAATATCAGCAGGTTCTTGGATTAATCGAAACTTTAAATTATGGATAGATGAACCTGTAAAAGACTTAGCTTGGACATATTTAAAACGTGTAAGACAAGATTTTTCGGCATTCGTAAAACGCGAACCTTTAAACCCTAATATTGAATTAGCAAGAAGAGAATTGTTCATCTGCGAAGGTAGTGACTGGTTCTGGTGGTATGGAGAACCAAACGATTCAGGACGAGATAATATATTTGATTTTATATTTAGAACACATTTGAAAAATATTTACAGATATTTGGATTTGGATGCTCCAAAATATTTAGATGAACCACTTTCAAATATTTCTACATCTAAACCTTCAAAATATCCGAAATTTTTAATTAGTCCTGCCATAGATGGAAAAAATGTCATTGATGAAAATGATATTTGGAATAATGCCGGATATATAGAAATTCCTGATGGTCCGGTTCTTAGAGAATCAAAATTATTTGATAAGATAAGATTTGGTAATGATGAAAATAATTTTTATTTAAAATTTCATCTAAATAAATACATTAAAGAAAGACCTGATTTACAAAATAGAACTTACCAAATGTATATATATTTGAGAAAATCTACCCAAAAACAAGATTTAGCACCTGTAAGATTAATTCATAAAACTCAAAATATATTACCAATTTCTATGGAAAGATTTCATAATGAAATTGTAATTTCTATACATAATAACGAACTAAAAGATATCAGAATCATAAAAGCTATTCCTGGTGATATGTGGATTATACAAAATTCTAAACCTATAGAATATGCTTATGATGAAGTTCTAGACGTAAAAATTCCTTTTGAAATTTTAGATATTAAAAACGGTGAAACTCTTGAATTTCTATTCGTAAATGCGAATAATGGAATTAAAGATTTCTATATCCCAAATGAAATGGTACTATCTGTAACCAGACCATCATTAATATTGAGAAAGTAAATCTTTAGAAAGAGCACCAATTGCTAATACTTGAATTGTAAATAAAACTATCCCCATTTTATTTTCCCCTTTAATTACATGTTATTAAAGGTAATTTTTACACTAAAATTGCGCAAATATTAATATTTATTACAAAAAAGTACCATATTATATATGGTACTTTTTAAATATATTTGCAAAGTTAATAACTACATATCTAAAGCAATATCTAATGTTGGAGCTTTTGCAACAATTGCACTTGAAGATATTATATCCACACCACATTCTGCAATAGCTCTAACTGTTTCCAAATGAACATTTCCGCTTGCTTCAACAATGGCTTTGTGATCTATCAACTTAACAGCTTCTTTCATTGTTTCTAAATCCATATTATCAAGCATTATAATATCAACCCCTAATGGCAAAGCTTCTTTTATTTGATCAATATTATCACATTCTAATTCTATTTTATGAGCATGTGACAAATTTGCTTTTACCATTTTTACTGCATTTGTAACGGAGCCGGCAACTTGGATATGATTATCTTTAATCATTGCACAATCTGAAAGATTAAATCTATGCAATGCTCCTCCACCAACTTTTACAGAATATTTTTCAAAGGCTCTAAAATTTGGAGTTGTTTTACGTGTATCAACAATTTTACAAGGTAAATCGCCTATTGCTTGTTGGTATTTGTGAGTTTCAGTAGCAATACCGCTCATTCGTTGAATATAATTTAGCGAAACTCTTTCACCAAGTAATAAATATTTACCAGGGCCGGACAATTTTGCAAGAACGTCACCTTTTTTAATTTTATCGCCATCTTTAAATAATAAATCAACTTTTACTTTATCAGACAATATTTTAAACACAGTTTTAAATACATCTAAACCGCAAATTATACCATCACATCTGGAAACTAAAGAAGCTTCAAAAATTTTACCTTCATCAACTATACTTTCAGTTGTAACATCGCCAAATCCGATATCTTCCATCAATGCTGATTTTACATGATCCTCAACATAAAAATTACTTAACAAAATTTATTTCTCCTTTATATTTATCTACAATACTATGCTTACAATCTTCACTAGCGCTTAAATAATCTAATCTATAATGAGCGCCTCGAGATTCTTTTCTTGCTAAAGCCGAATTTATAATTAATCTTGCTGTGATAATCATATTTCTTAATTCATATTCGTTTTGATTTTTACATTTACAATTCCTATTAAATGTTTTATCAATAATATTTAATGAATCAAGCGCATTTGATAGACTTTTTTCATCTCTATAAATGCCAACACCTTCCCACATTATCTCTCTAAGTTTATTTTTTAGACTATCTACATCAACATTTGAAAAATCAATATTTTCTTCATACTTATCAAGTATAGATTTATATTTATTATGCAAAATACTTTTATCAAAAGTAACAATATCATCACTAAATTTGATATTTTGTCCTACTTCATAAGCACAAACAACACATTCAAGTAATGAATTACTAGCTAGCCTGTTTCCGCCATGTAAGCCTGTTGATGAAACTTCGCCAATTGCATACAAGCCTTTTATAGATGTTTCTCCCTTCAAATTTGTTTTAACTCCACCCATAAAATAATGTGCAGCAGGAGCTACAGGAATATAATCTTTTGTAATATCAACGTTATATTCTAAACATTTTTTTGCAATTGTTGGAAAACGTTTTAATAATTTCTCCTTACCGATAACCGTTGCATTAAGATATACATTTGGAACATTGTATTTATGCATTTGTGAATATATTGATCTTGCAACTATATCTCTTGGAGCTAATTCTTTTTTCTCATGATATTGCGCCATAAATTCATTTCCAGATTTATCGCATAATTTTGCACCTTCACCTCTCACTGCTTCACTAATCAAAAATCTGTTATGATTTTTCTTATCATCAAAAGCTAAAGCTGTAGGGTGAAATTGTACAAATTCCATATCTTGCAATATTGCACCTGCATTATAAGCAATAGCAAAACCATCACCGGTTGCTCCTATTGGATTGGTCGTATATTTATACAATTGTCCAATTCCGCCAGTTGCCAAAATTACATTATCTGAATAAACAACTTCATATTCACCAGTCAAATTATTAAAAATAATAACCCCCTGGCAAGTGTTATTATCTTTATCAATTAACAAATCTACAACCATAGATTCTTCATACAAATCTATATTTTTATTATCTTGAAAAGCTTTACATAGTGCAATTTCCATTTCTCTGCCTGTTGCATCTCCTCCGGAATGAAGAATTCTTCTAACACTATGTGCGGCTTCCTTTGTTAATGTGAAATTTCCATTTTCATCTCGATCAAACTCTACACCAAATTTTAGTAAATCTCTAACTACCTTATCAGAGTTTTCACTAATAAATTTAATAGTATTTAATTCACTTAAACCCGCACCGGCTTTTATTGTATCTTGCACATGAGACTCTACAGAATCTGACTTATTATCTTTTAAAACCGCAACCATACCCCCTTGCGCATAATAAGAATTGCTTTCTCCTAATTTAGATTTTGTTACAAGTAAAACTCTATTTTTTCCGATATGTTGTTCTATTTTTAATGCAGCATATAACCCTGCAATACCACTACCAATAACAACTGCTGAATATTTAGATTCTCTCATTTTAAAAGTCCCATATAATTTGTAGCTAAATAATTTTATATCAAACAGATAAATTTAGCTACAAAATAAATAAAATTATAATATTAAACATAAAAAACATTCAAATTTAACATATAAAATAATAAAAAAAAATAATAACCACTCAATATATACAAAAAACACTTATCGCATAATTAAAACCTCCATATAATAAAACTAAGCCGTAAGGAGCAAAATTATGAATTCAACAATCAAATTACTTCTTGTAGAAGATCATAAACTAATGCGAGTAGGATTAAAATCGCTATTTGAAGAACAAGATGGACTTGAAGTAACATCAGAAGCAAACAGTGGTAAAGATGCAATTGAAAAATTCAAAACAACACACCCAGATGTAACACTTATGGATATTGGATTACCCGATATAACAGGTATAGACGCAACAAAAAAAATTCTTGAATTAAATACTAATGCAAAAGTCATAATCTTAACCTCCCATCTTAGTGAACAAGAAGTTTTAGAATCACTTCAATCTGGCGCTTGTGCTTATGTTATGAAAGATATAAATACTGATATTTTAAAAATGATAATCCAAACCATTAAAGATGGAGCAATGTGGATAGATCCACTGGCAGTACCCATTCTAAGAGATAAAAACTGTGGACTAATTCCACAAAGACAAATGTCCAGAGCCATGTTTAGAGAACAACATTCAAACCTGACACAAAGAGAATACGAAGTTCTAAAACTTGTGGTAGAAGGAAAATCCAATAACGAAATCGCACAAGCACTAACAATATCATCTCATACAGCTAAAGCACACGTTTGTAATATCATTCAAAAATTACTAGTAGATGATAGAACTCAAGCTGCCGTAAAAGCACTAAAAGAAGGATTAGTTTAAAACACAACAAAGGGAACCGGAATACCGATTCCCTTGATACAGCTAATCACTATAGAAAGCTAAGCTGCATTTTCTTGCCTAATGTATTTCAAAACGTTACAAGCAACTTCTGATTGAACCTCGTTGGTAGAATCTTTTAAATACTCAAATGCCATAAACAAATACCTGTTTTTATCGTACCATCTCCGCATTTTATAACCTCTAATACGGTCTAGATATATTTGCTTATTAGGCTCATACCCCGCCAACCTTAATTCTTTAAGCATCACTTTTGCATAGCGAGTACGATCCTCTTCTTTTGCCATCTCAATTTTACTAATGGCAATGCAAACATCTGGAGAAAGTTCATACCAACGATTACCCATTAGGCCTCCCTAAATAAACTATATATCCCACATATATATTATAAGATATCTTTTTAGGTATTTAAAGTCTAGTTCTTAAGAATTAATATATTCCTTAACACTTACTAATACTTTAAGACTAAAAAAGGTTATCTGAGGGCTCAGATAACCTTTTTTAATTATAAATATTTATCTACTATTCAACTTCAGATTCTTCTGACATGCCAGAATCATCTACCATATCACTTTCATCAAGAGCTTGTTGATTCATTTCTTCTTCAATTTCTTCTTGCAATTCTTCAGAATCCACAACATCATCTACTGATGAATCTTCAGTTTCTTCTTCGTAATCATAATTAGAAATATTTTGGCTTTCAGCTTGTTCCATTTGAGAAACAGATTTAATATCAATCTTCCAACCAGTCAATTTATGAGCTAAACGAACATTTTGACCTTCTCTACCAATTGCAAGGCTAAGTTGATCATCAGGTACAACTACTAATGCTTCATGAGCATATTCATCATCTGCCATAATATCAACTGATACAACTCTAGCTGGAGATAAAGCATTTACGATATATTCAACAGGGTCTTCTGAATATCTTACGATATCAATCTTTTCATTTTTCAATTCACCAACGATAGTCTGAATTCTGCTACCTCTAGGTCCGATACAAGCTCCAACTGAATCAACTTCAGGATCATTTGACCATACGGCAATTTTTGTTCTATAACCAGCTTCACGAGAAATTGATTTAATTTCTACAATTCCGTCTTCAATTTCTGGAACTTCAAGTTCAAATAGTTCTCTTACGATTTCTGCATGAGCGTGAGACACAATTACTTGTGGTAATCTTGTTGTTTCTTTTACATTAAGAACAAAAACTCTAATTCTGTTACCCGGTTTATAATATTCACCAGGAATTTGTTCTTTTCTTGGCATAATCGCATCAGTTTTGCCAATGTTAACTATAACGTTTCTTCTATCATCAACTTTTTGAATTATACCTGTAATTAAAGTTCCTTTTTTATCAAGAAATTCATTTAATACAAGGTTTCTTTCAGCTTCTCTAATACGTTGTGTTAATACTTGGTTAGCTGCTTGAGCTGCAATTCTACCAAATTGTTCAGGTGTAACTTCTAATTTTACTTCATCACCTAATTCAACATCTTCATCAATTTCTTTAGCTTCAGCTAATGAAATTTCATTATCTGGATCTTCTACACTTTCAACAACTGTTTTGCCTTTGAAAATACCAATTTCGCCTGATTGCTCATCTAAAAATGCTTCTACATTTTCAATATCTTTTATTCTTAAGTGTTTTTTATATGCAGCAACCATTGCATCACATAAAGAAGATATAACAACTTCTTTAGAAATACCTTTTTCTCTTTCAAGTTCTTCGAAAACTTCATTCAAGTTTCCTGCACCAATTTTAATCATAATTATTCTCCTTTATATTATTAATCTATATATAATTTTGCTGATTGTATATTTTCTTTAGGAATATTCAATTCACAGCCATCATCAAATCTGAAAAATGTTAAACCCTCATTATAATCATAATCTAGAATTTCGCCTTTAAAAATCTTTTCTGTTTCACCAATTAATGGTTCTTTTAATTTTAAACTAATTCTTTTACCTTTAAAAATTATAAATTCTTTTTCTGATTTAAATTTTCTTTCTAAACCAGGTGATGAAACCTCAAGGTAATATTTTACAGGGATTAACTCATCTAAAAAGCCTTCTAAACTTCTTGTAATATTTTCACAATCATCAAGAGTAATATTTCTTTCTTTTGAATACAAAAATATCCTCAAGAACCATCTATGATTTTCTTTTGAAAAATCAATTTCTATAGGAATAAGATTATAACGCATAGCGGTATTTTCAATTAACGGTGTAATTGCATTTAATACTTCCATTCTATTTACTTCTTGTTTCATCGTCCTAACCTTTCCCTACTTAGTGAAAAAAAGAACGGGGTAACCGTTCTTTTTTTTAATTGCAATACTGCTTGCTGTTAATATTTTAATATAGATATTATTAAATGTAAAGTATTTGTAAATATTTAGTTAAGCTGATACTCCAGCTGCCTTTTGTGCTCGTTCATATTCTTCTGCAGATATTACTAAGTTATCTTTATAATAAACTTGTTGACCACTTGGAGTATCTATCTTACGGAATTTTTGTCCACCAAGTGTAAAATCAGCGCTTGCACTTTCTAATTTACTTTTAATAAAGTCTGATTCTTTAACACTTTGACTATATTGATTTCGATTCTGGATATTCTCTTCAACTTTTGCATTTGTTTTTTCCATTTTATTTGATAACCATTTATCTCTAAATCCATCAACGGTATCACCTATTTTATTATTTCTCTCTTGATTTTTTTCAATACCTTTTTGTACTTTATCATCATATTTATCATATTTTTTCTCTTCCTCAGCTTCTAATTTTGTCAAACGTTTTTGTTGCTTATCGATAGATTCACTTAATTCTTTAACCATTTTTGTATGGTTTTTACATTGTTCAAGTATGCTATCATTTGATTCTTGCATTCTTATTGCTGTTTGATATGATTCAGTTGCAATATTATAATTGTTTTGAGCTTCACTTTGTGATTTTTTTGTATTGTCTAACTGTTCTTGTGCCTTAGTTACTTCTGCTTCGGCTTGTTTAACAGCTTCTTTGGCATCACCTAGTTTATTAAATGCATCTTCTTTTGCTTTTAAAGCATCATTTTCATTCGTTTTAGCTTGATCAAGTTTTTCTTTAGCTTGTTCTTCAGCTTCTTTAGCTTTATCAAGTTGAGTTTTTGCGTTTTCGTAAGCAATTTTAGCTTGTTGATATTTAGGATTTGGAACAAGATTACCATTTGCGTCTGGAATTTGTTCTGGTGTACTTCTGAATGTTGCTTCAGCTTGATTAAAGCTTGTTTGAGCACGACCTGTTGCAGCTTGTGCATTTGAATAATTTGATTCAGCAGTTACTCTTGCATCATGTGCTTGTGAATATTTCTCAAGTGATTCCGCATAACTACTATCCAGTGATCTTACTGAATTTATTGCATTATCTCTACTTCTTTCACGAGCAGTAACTGTAGTATTTAATTGACCAACAAGGTTTTTCTTTTTTGAAACATCATCTTTTGCATTAGATACAGATTCTTCAAGTCCATCTACAGCTTTAGATGCCTCTTGAGATAAAGATGTATAAATATTAGTTTGTGCATTCAAACTTGATAATTGACCGGAAGCATCTGCTAAGGCACTTCTCAAACTCATTGAATCAGTTGCAGATTCCATATTAGAGATATACCCTGATACTCCTGATGTTGAACTTATATTTTGATTTGCTGATACAAAATCATTTAATTGTTGTGTAGCTGTCGGAGTTGTTGAACTATCATTTTTCAATCCATCAAATACACCCAACTGATTTAACAATGAGAATGTACCATTTAATACTTGGCCAATAATTTGACCTTTCATATAAGCGTTATTGTTA
The DNA here is from genome assembly GCA_944325085.1 of Candidatus Gastranaerophilales bacterium. GTDB lineage: Bacteria > Cyanobacteriota > Vampirovibrionia > Gastranaerophilales > Gastranaerophilaceae > Zag111. Next base: position 19,059 of record CALUYT010000021.1, read on the forward strand.
TTTACAGTATATGTTGTTGTACCATAAGTTGTAGGACCAGAATAACCAACACTTGGAGTAAATGTGCGAGAATTTAAGCTTGCACGCATACCTTGATAGTTGTATCTATTTTGACCTTTAGAAACATTCTGACCTGCTACCCAGTTATATTTATTTGAAGATTTGAATGAAAAATGAGTAGTTTTACTTGCAGCAGAAGAGTTAGCCAGATTTTTTGTGGCTTGCGAAGAAGTACCTACGGTCCTTTTAGAACTTCCAAACGAACCGGTCAGTCCAGGTCTTTTCAAATTTCGCATTGAATTTAACTCTAGTGACATGATTGCTCTCTCATTTTTTTATTCTTAAATATATAAAAACATGAGAAAAAGCTTGATTTCACATGGTTTCAGGTTCGTTACAATTGTTTACAATTCTATATTGATATTTTTACAATTAATTTTTTCAAAATTTATTAATTAGTACTGAGCTTAATAAATTTGATTTTATTACTAATTTTGTGCTACCCTTTAGTTAAGGGTAGGTAAAAAGATATGATAAATAGAAAATCACGTGATGAAATTAAGAGAATGCGTCATGCTGGACATATTGTTGCTCTTGTTCATCAAAAAATGAAAGAAGTTGTAGAACCTGGTATTTCTACAAAAGAATTAGATAATATAGCTATGAAAATTATTAAAGAAAACCGAGCTATCCCAACATTTTTGGGGTATTCAGGTTTTCCTGCAAGTATTTGTACATCAATTAATGAACAAGTAGTACATGGTATTCCTTCTGAAAATGTAATTTTAAAAGAGGGGGATATTATCGCTATTGATGTAGGTGCAACATATGGTGGTATGGTTGGTGATAGTGCTTGGTCATATAGAGTTGGCAAAGTTTCTGATGAAATAGATAAACTTATGAAAGTTACTGAAGAATCATTGTATGCAGGTATCGAACAAATGCGTCCTGGCAATGTTTTAGATGATATTTCAAAAGCAATAGAAGCTGTTGCAAATAGAGAAGGTTACGGAATTGTTCGTCAGTACGGTGGTCACGGTGTTGGCCATGAAATGCACGAAGATCCATTTTTATTCAATTATAGCGTTGGTGACAACACTTTGATTAAATCTAATATGGCTATTGCAATTGAACCAATGTTAAATTTGGGTTGTGATGATGTAGTTGTGTCTAAAGAAGACGGTTGGACTGTTAGCACAAAAGATGGAAAACCGTCTGCACACTTTGAACATACTGTTATAGCAACAGATGATGGACCATTAATTACAACTCAATTGATGAATTAGGAGAAATAGATGAATTATTATGTTGGTCTATCTTTAGCTTCAGGATCAAGTATGGATTCTGGTGTTGCTGTTGTAGATGAAAATAATAAAATTATTTTACTTGATAAACTTTATAAAATGAATGATATAATTTTCTTTTTTGAAAATTTTTCTTCATTAAAAAATTCAAAAATTTGTGTTTCAGTTCCTTCAGATAGAACTATGCTGGAAGGGAAATGGAGAATCTTATCTAAGCCATATCAATTGGTTTCATCAAATAAATTAATACCAAACCGTGACAATTGGACTCAAAGACATTCAAATAGAGGCTCTGAATATTTTAAAGAGCTGACTAACAAAGGAATTACGGTTACTCGTTTTGATATTTATATGACACGACAAAGTTTACATTTAAATTCGTGTTATAAAGACAGATCTCCTGCTGATTGTAAATTTTTACAACAAGCATTAAAGTATGAATGGGGATTTGAAGATCTACCTTCTAATATGATGCCGATGTCTCATTTAGAAGCTATTTTAGGTGCAATGTTAGCCAAAGAACACTCAAATCACCCTGATAAAATAAATGTAATTTATAAATTTAGAGATTTAGATGTTATTGATATAAAAGAGAATTTGAATGTATCAACTGATGTTTATAACTTTGAAAAGAATGTTACATTTGAATCTAATTTTGCCTAAAAGATTGTTATAGTTTATAATTGTGTTAATAGAGTATGATAAGAGAGTATATAGAAAAATTAAGTAATCCTATTTTATATTATGTTGATAAGTCGAAAAATTCTGTTTTTAGAAATTTTTGCTTATTCAAAGAAACCGGCTATTTATATAAAACAACTATACCAAAAGCTAATGCCGGTAAAGCTTTGGAATATCGTTTTGAATTAGACAAATATTTAAAATGGTCATACTTTCTAATTCCGGTAATTTTATATTTGATATTTATCCATACAAATATTTCTCTAGGTAGTGTATTATTTTTTGAATTTTTATGGATTATTTTAGCAAATGTAGCTCGTCTTATTTGCTCATATTTTTACAATAATTATTTATTAAGAACATTTGGACAATACGAAGTTGTAGAATTTTCACCAAAACTTCCTAAAGAAAAAAAAGATGAATTTGTTGCATTATTTCGTTCAAAAATAATTGCTATATTTATTGTTATTTGCTTATTCTTTATTCCTGCATTTATTCTTAAATATGCAATCAAATTAAGTGTTACATCAAGAAATAAATTTCCTCATGCAATAAAGTTATCTAACACATATTTTGCGATATATCCAAAATCTGAAAAAATTTATGATATGCGAGCTTATGCAAAATATAGAAATAGAGATATTGAAGGTTCGTTAGAAGATTATAAAACAGTTTTAAATATGTCTGGAGATAACTTTACCAATAGAGATTATGTTAGATTTGCAAATCTTTTATATTTGCAGAAAAAAGTTTCTACCCCAACAGATGCGATTGATGTTTTCAATGAATATATTACGAAAAAAAGACTTTCTACCTTGGAAACTTCACAAATGTTGTGGATAAAATCAATATTTAAAATAGAAAATAATATTCCGGAAGGCATTATTCAAGAATATGATGATTTAATAAGTGCGCTAGACACAAAAGATACAGATAACCAATTTTATTTATCTGCAGATAAAGCATATATATTGTATTTAATGGGCGAATATGCATCAGCATTGGATGTTTATAATATTATAGTTTCTTATGCACAAAGTAATCCTAAAAAATATTCAAAACAATTAAAATCAATATTAGCAGAACGAGGATTCACTAAACAACGATTGGGGGATACAGCTGGAGCAACTATGGATTTTTCAATGTCACAAATTTCTCCAAATGAATTGTCTAAATATGAACCTGCGTATGCTGATCAAGAATTTGTAGTTGAAAAATTTTAACTTATCAAAACAAATCTAACAAATTATTACAAATATTGTTTAATGATTTTAATTACTTCTTGATGAATTTCATCTATTGAAACAGTAGAATCTACAACTTTCATTCTGTTTGGTTCGTTTTTGGCAAGTTCTAAATAGCCGTTTCTAACTCTGTTAAAAAATTCTTTTCCGGAACTTTCCATTCTATCTTTTTCATTACCAACTCTTTTCATTGAAGTTTCTACATCAATATCAAAAACAAGAGTTAAATCAGGTTGCATTCCTCCTGTTGCAAGATTATTCAAGGTCTTTATTTGCTCAATATCTAATCTTCTACCATAGCCTTGATATGCAACAGAACTATCAGTATGTCTATCACATAAAACGATTTGCCCTTTTTCAATTGCAGGTTTAATTATAACTTCTATATTTTGAGCTCTGTCTGCTAAAAACAAGAATGATTCGCATCTATCTGCAACTATCCCATCATAATTAAGTAAAATCTCACGGATTTTTTCGCCTAAACCTTTTCCACCAGGTTCTCTGGTTAATAAAACACTGTAACCTTTATTTTCAAGATAATCTTTTAATAAATTGATTTGTGTTGTTTTTCCACAACCATCAGCACCTTCAAATGTTATAAATAAACCTTTTTGCATAAAATACTCTACTCCGTTATTATTTATTATAACGCAAAAATAACGAACTTAAATAAGTTCGTTATTTTAAATAAAGCAGCCCGTAAGCCGTGTTCTGTTTTAGATAATCATCTGTCTGGTATCAAGATTACTCTTGATCTCTAGCGATTTTTTAGAAGTTGGCGAACAACCTTTATAACCTTCAATTCAATCTTGCATCCGACCGGGGTTTACCTAGCTGATACCTTCCGATATCACTGGTGAAGCTCTTAACTCACCGTTGCACCATCGCCTGTGATTATAAAATCCATTGGCAGTCTTCATTTCTGTGGCACTATCCGCCGACTCACATCGCCCGGAGTTTCTCCGGCGGCCTGTTCTTGGATGCACGGACTTTCCTCACTTAAAAATTTTAAGCGCGATTATCCGACTGCTTTATAATTATTCTGTAATATTTTTGTCAACTCTAACAGCTTCTTTTGCCCAAGTATCAGTAGAACTAATACTTACTCTTCCGTCGCCTTTAATTTCAACACGGAATCTGTCAAATCCGGAAGTTCTACCCGTGCAACTAGCATCATCGCCAGAACCAAATTCAGAAGCATAACTATGTCCGTTACTGCAATTTGGAGAATCTTTACCATTTACGTCAACTAATAAATATGCTCTTCCACCATCAGTACCGTTGGCTATAAAGTTAACACCATTAAATACCCAGTCCATACCATCTGAAGTTGTAAATTTAGAATCGTCAATATCAATACCTAATTTATCACAAAATAAGGTTTTGAATTTTACATTTGCATCTCCGCCATTAATATATGCATCTCCCCACTTTGTACAGTTTGGAGAACCAAAACCGTCATCAAAACCTACTCTGGAATTGATTACTGCAGAAGTCTTATCAGGATAACAAGAGTTGTCGTTAAGTAATTCACTAACAACTGATTGAATCGTATAATAAGCTCTTTTTGCCATTATAGTGTTTTGGTTTGGCATAAGGTTAAATATAACAGGTAGCAAAATTGCACAAAGTATTGCAATAACACCCAAGGCTATCAATAACTCTGTAAGAGTGAATGCGCTATTTGATCTTTTCATCTTTTAATCCTCAACTCAAATACATAATAAATATATACTATTATAGCATGTATTCTTGTAATTTTCAATATAATATGTTATACTAGTAGTAGAGGTTTAAATAAGAGGAAAATTTTATTGCGGATTGTAAATTTTGTTCTAATAAGTAGCAAAATAATCCATTCAGATGAGTTAATAACACATCACACATTTTATAATGTGTAAAAATTAAACACGGATATATGAGGCTTTATGTCTCAAAAGAAGTAAAGGTTAGAAACTATGGTCGATAACAGATCTGCCGGGTTCTTTGGTATAGGTGGCTCTTTTAACTTTAAAAGTGGTGATATATCGGGAACGGCTGCAAAATTATCAGATGATAAAATGGGACAAGGCGGTGAATATTTTTCGCAACGTCACGCTGAAGAAGAAGCTCCGACTCAACCTAATCAATATATGGACCAAAGCGCAGTTTTGCGCGCAACCTTGAATTCTCTTGCAATGATGAATGTTGCTAATGTCCTCAATGCTAAAAAGCGTAAACCTGTTTTAGATGAAGAGGATAAAATTACACAAGATTTAAAAGAAATTCTCAGAGTAAAAAAATTACAAAATCAATCTCAAAATAAAAAACATCAAGATGAAGATGAGTTAGAAGAAGAGTAGGCTTTTTCATTATTTGCATAATATGTAAATTCCATAATTTAGACTATTGAACTTTGACCCCAAATGTAGTTTAATGTGAATAAGTCAGACTACTTAGGAATAGTTGTTATGTTAGAAATCACCAAAACTCAGGATAACGGATCTTTAAAAAAGCTAAACTTGAATGAAGCAGTTTCTGGTTCCTGGTTTAATCTGATAAATCCGACAAGAGAAGAAATTCAACAAGTTTCATTGGTGTTAGGACTTGATGAAAGCTTTTTGAACAACTCATTAGACGCAGATGAGTTATCTCGTATGGATTTTGAAGATGGTAATTTGCTTGTGATTACAAATGTTCCTGTAATGGATGAAGAAGGTAATTTTGATACATTACCTTTAGGTTTGATTTTTACTCCGGAGAGTATAATAACTGTATGTTCTCACGAAAACAAAATTATCAATTCATTTAATGCTGATACCGCAAAGTTTTTTGATACCCGTCATAAAGCTAATTTTATGTTGAACATTTTGTTTAGAGCTGCAAAATTCTATTTAAGATACTTAAATGTGCTCAATAAACAAACTGAAAGCATTGAAGATTCTTTAAGGAAAACAACAAATAATAAAGCACTGTTCCAGTTAATGGAAATTCAAAAATCTTTGGTATATTTTACAACTGCCTTAAAAGATAATCAATTGGTGCTGCAAAAATTACTTAGAATGGTTAATGCACCAGCATTACAAAGAATTTTAAAATTTACAGAAGATGACATTGATATGTTAGAAGATGTAATTATTGAAAATAAACAGGCTGCTGAGATGGTAGAAATGCACCGTACAATTTTGGAAAGTATGATGGATTGTATGGCTTCAATAATTAATAATAACTTAAACTTGATTATGAAATTTTTGGCAGCAATTACTATTATCATGTCTATTCCAACAGTTATAGGTAGTTTTTGGGGTATGAATGTCCCTGTACCATTTAGTCATACTCAGTTTGGATTTTCTATTGTAATATTAATTTCGGTCGTTGCTACTTGTCTTGTGGCGATATTTTTTAATAGAAAAGGTATGATGTAAGACTATGTTTACTGCTATAATTGCACTAATTGCCAGAGTTCTATCAAACCCTGCGGCGAATATGTTGCAAAAAAAATTAGCACAGAATAATTCCGCAATATTAATAAATTTGTATTCATATTTATTCTTAAGTATATTTTGTATTTACCCTGCTATAAATAACACTTGGAACTATGATGTTAATTATTGGGGATTGGTAATATTGGCAGGAATATTATGCACTTTGGGCTCTATATGCTTAATTAAGGCATTACAATGTGGTGAAATGTCAATTTTAGGACCTGTTAACTCATATAAATGTGTTGTTGGACTTATTCTTGGGTTTTTATTTCTTAAGGAAATTCCTTCTTTTGCCGGGTTGGTTGGTGTTGCTCTTATAATATGGGGCAGTTGGTTTATATTTGATACCGTTCAAGAAGGTTTTAGTTTAGCACTTTTTAGAAGAAAAGATATCATTTTAAGATTTTGTGCATTATTTTTTTCAGGTTGCGAAGCTGTGGTTCTAAAAAAAATTATTACTATGTCTTCGGCTTTTGAAAGTTTTATCCTTTGGTGCTTTACAGGATTTATTTTTACGGTGGTTTTAATGTTTATACATCGTGTGCAATTCAAAATTTTCAATTTAAAAAATATAAATACATGTTTTTTAATTGCAATATGTTTGGGAATAATGCAATTATCTACAAATATTGTATTTGAGCATATCAATGTTGGTTTATCTCTTGCATTATTTCAATTATCAAGCCTTGTAGCAGTTATATTCGGATACAAAATTTTTCATGAAAAGCACTTTCTAAAAAAACTGCTTGGTTCTGTAATTATGATATTAGGAAGTTGTTTTATTTTAATAAAATAGTTATTTTAAATAATCTTTAAAATTTTTTATATTAACAGTATAACCACAACCTTCATGTAATTTCCCCGGGTAAGATATTCTTTTTGCCGGATATTTTCTACACATTCTGGGTCTGTGTTTATAATCTGAACATAATCCCTCAGGAGTCACTAATTTACAAGCAAATATAAAATTCCCGAATTCGTCTTTACCTTTTATATAAAATCTTCTATATGCAGGAAATAAAAACTGCATTATTTTAAATTCTTTTTCTGTATATGTATCAACACTGTACATATAATTACAACATTTACCACATTTTTTACACTTACCTGTTATTTCGTAAGTCATTTTTTCAGGAACAAAATAGGATAAATACTCATATATAACAGATTTTATAAAATCAAACATGCTACAAATCTATTACAAAAATACATAAATTTAAATAACATAATTCTACAAAATTTCTCTTTTGTGTATAATAAAGATTATGAAAAACTTTAGTAACATTAGAGTATATGCGTGGATTGAATTTGTAATTTGGCTCATTATTGTTGCTGTTTCTGTTGTAGGTTTTAGATATTACCATTATCAAAACCAAAAACAATATAAAAATTATCAAATTTTTATGGAAGATGTTGATGGACTTATTGTAGGTTCTCCGGTTAAATTTTTAGGGGTACAAATAGGGTATGTAAAAAAAATCCAAATTGTTTCAACTGACGTATATATAAAATTTGTTATTACTCAAAAGGATTTATCACTACCTGTAGGTTCTATTGCAACAGTTGAAGCATCAGGACTTGGGGGTTCTAAAGCTCTTGAAATATATCCGCCTGTAGAAGGTAGTAGAAAAGATAAGATTATTATTTCAAAAGACCCAACAAGATTAAGTAAGGTAATGGGATTATTTGATAGTATATTTAGAGAATTAGATTCAATTATAACAACTTTGAGTCATGCATCAAATCAGTTTGAATTCACATCTAGCGGTAAAGTTCCGAAAAACGTAATCACTCCGGCTGATGCTACAGAAAGTCTTATACAAATTGACAAATCAGTTGAACAAGTAATGCAAACAAAAAATAAATTTATGAATGCAATAAAAAATCAAGATTAATTGGGGGAATGAAAATGAACTTGGATAAAGTTAGAGTAATAAACAATCCTGTGGTCTATTTGAATTTATGTACTATGCGAGATAAAAATACCGATAGTCAAGGTGTAAGAATTGCAACTAGAAAAATTACAAGATGTTTGTTATATGAGGCAGCAAAAAATCTTCCTTTGGTAGAAACAGATGTAACCACACCATTAACAACATTTAAAGCAAAAACTGTTGATCCTGATATTAACTTAATTATTTCACCAATATTAAGAGCAGGTTTAATTTTTACAGATGAAGCAATAGATATTCTTCCACAAGCAACTATTCGACACATTGGAATGTATAGAGATGAAAAAACATTAAAACCAGTTTGGTATTATAACAAAGTGCCGATGAATGCGGATAATCCTGAAAAATTCTATATTTATATAACAGATCCGATGCTTGCGACAGGAAATTCATTGTTAGCTGCAATTGATTTATACGCAAATAAAGGTATTCCTGTAGAAAATATCAAATGTATATGTATCATTGCAGCACCTCAAGGGATTGAAAATATACAAAAACACTATCCAAATATAGAAATTATAACTGCGGCTATTGATGATCATTTAAACGAAAAAGGTTATATTGTTCCAGGAATGGGAGATGCCGGAGATAGAATATTTAATACATAAAATATCCAAAATGTTAATATATATTAAAAAATAACGGAATTAGTTAAAGTTTAAGATTTTACTTGCCGTTATTTTTTTTGTGTGTAACTTATATGGAGAAAACTATGTCAGGTAGTGTAAATAATGTCAATTTCTTAAATTCGGATGATAATAAGCACGTAAAACCATCTCGCCCGGAACAAATTGTTGTAAAATCAGGCGAGACATTATCTGGATTAGCTAAAAAATACGGTATGAGTGTTAATGATTTTATGGCTTGGACCGGATTAAAAAAATCTACACTCAATGCTGGACAAAAAATTACATTACCTATGGCAGAAATTCCAAAAGGTAAAGGCATAATGGCTTTGATTAGGGATAATAATATGACTCTAGAAGAATTTGGGAAATTAAATAAACTTCCAAAGCCATATTCAGAATATAAAGCTTCTGCTGGCGAAAAATTTTATATTGTAAATCATAAAAATACAAAAGATGTAACGAAATCTGAAACAAAGCCGGAAACCAAAACCGAAAAAACTGATACACAACCTAAATCAGAAACCCAAACAAATACACCGGCAAAACCAAGTAATAATGGAGTACATCAAAATAAAACACAATGGAATTCTTTATACACTCCTGAAGAATTATCAGCAAATATTTATGATAAATCTGTAGAACATTGGGGTGCTGTAGGAAAGCCCGATTTTGATGCGTTAATCGATCAAATTAATTCAAAAAACGCCTCCAGTGTAATAAAAGCTTATACTCAAAATACTAAAAATAAAGACCAAGAAAGTTTAATAAATACTATTGTAAGCGAAGTAAGAAGTGATAAACAGAAAAGAAAAGAAGCTGTGATGCATATATATGATGCATTAGCAAAAGAATACGGAGCTCCGGATTCTATAAGAGAAAGTTTTGAAAAAGAATTAAACGAACAATTTGAATCATTTGGAATGGTAAATACCAAAAAATTAGATGAAACAATAAATAGAATAATGGCTTCGCCAGAAGAATTAGCAAAGAAAATGGAGAATGATATTGATCACAAATCTTCTGCTGTTGGAAAAGACTCTTTTAATGAATTAATTTCATTAGTAAATAAAAATAATGCTTCTGAAGTTATAAAGGCTTATAACGATCTAAAGACAGGTGAATCATTAATTGAAGGAATTACTAGTGAAATAGGTAGCAGTAAAGATAGTAGAAAAGAAGCAGTTATGCATATTTATGATGCTTTAGCTGCACAAAAAAATACACCAAAAGCTAAAAGAGAAACTTTTGAAACAGAATTAAATGATCAATTCAATTCATTTGGAATGGTTAATACAGAAAAATTAGATGAAATGATTAACGAAATGCTAAATTCAAAAAGCATAAGTTCATCATCTTCTAAAACCTCAACAACTACAGCTGGAAGTAATAATAAAATAAAATTTCAAAAGAATCCAGAAGTAAAAACAGCAGCCCAGTGGCGTAGAGGCGCAATTGCAGCTGCTAAAAACGAAGCAAAACAAAAATATAAAGAATTCTGTAAAGCCAACAATATAAAATATAATGAAAACGATTTAGATTTAACACCAATGGAAAGAATTCCAGAACCTGTTGCAAAAAATGGAACTGTTGTTGCTGATATATCACCAGTGTTGCAACCTACAACAAAACCAAACGGCAAAGTTGTAATTCTAAACCCTGGTCATGGCGGTTATAGTTCGGTTTCTGGTAATTTTGACCCTGGTTCATACAGTTTTATAAAAAAGAAAAATGGTAAGTATGCACCATTATTAGAATATGAAAAGATGAAAGATTATGCAGAAAAAGCTTCTGAAAAATTAAGAGCAGAGGGTTATACTGTCGTAATTATTGGAGGACATTCTCAAACTATTGCAAAACAAGATTCCATTATTAATTTAGTACAAGATTTAAGTAAAGGTAAATTAACAAATAAAAAATATGATAAAGATGATATTGTTTTCGTATCACTACACGCAGATTCTGAACCAGGTAAATCCGGTTCCGGTGTTTGCTACGATTCACGATTTGAAGATGATACATATTTAGCTAATGTACTTATGAACACATTAAATGAAGATGAATGGATACATTCAAGTTTATCAGAAAGAGTTTGGGGTCAAAGAGGTCTTCAAGTATTATATCAAACAGAACAAAATCCTTCTGTATTACTCGAAGTTGAATATGTTAACGGTTCAAAAAGTAAGAATTTAGATTCATCAGCATTTCAAGGAAAATTCCTTGATAAATTAACAAGTGGTTTAAACAGATATTTCGATCTTGATTAAAGGATAAAATAAGTATGGATTTTTTAACAAAATTATGGAATTATGTAAAGGTTAATTTTTTAGGACAATCTTCTGATTCGTCCGTAAAATCTGTACAAAAAAACACAAAAGAACCACTATTTAATGGTTTAAATAAAAAAAACTATGAAAATGAAATTAATGTAATAAATGATATTACTGATGAACAAATACAAGTAAATCAACAACGTTCAAAATATATAAAAACTACTAAAAACCCCGACTATAAAATCAAATCTGGTGATACAATCGCAAAAATAGCTGAAAAATATGGGATTGAAGAACGAAGCTTGATGGCACTAAATGGCTTAGACAAAACTTCAGCGACTAAAATTAGGATTGGTCAAGTTTTAAAAATACCACCAACTCGTACAGTACAAAATATTAATAATTTAAATGACGTTGCAAATGCAATGGGAGTTAGTCCAAATTTTATAAAAAAACTTAAACAAGTTGAAGACCACGGTGAATTGAATGTTAATCAATTCCATAATGAACCATATAAAGATGATGCCGGAGTTGAAACAATTGGTATTGGGCACGTGTTAAAAAAAGGTGAATCCAGGAATTTAACAAATAAACAAGTTTGTGAGTTATGTGCAAAAGATTTATTAAAAATGGAAGATAATCTATGCGTATTGCTTGGTGGAAAGAAAAATTATGATAAGCTTCCTCAAGCAATGAAAGAAGCTCTACTTGATATGACTTTTAACAAGGGAACTGCAATTATTGAAGATACTCCAGGGCTTTTGTATTGCCTAAAAGCAGGAAAATATGAAGCTGCTATTAATAAATTTACTAATAATAAATCATCTAAAACAGGCAAAGAAATGGCCGGATTAAATAAAAGAAGACTATTTGATATTTCTTTAGCTATAAGAATGTATAACGGTAAAATTCCACAAAGCAACTTAAATACTGCTCAACAAGTTTATAACAGAGGAGTCGAACTTTTAAGAGCAGAATGCAAAAAAGAAGGCAAAAATTTCCAAGCACAATTAGCTGGTTATAATAAAGATGTAAAAAGTTATCTAGGGAATAATATAAAACTTATAGAAAAGTAGAAATTTCACCTATTTTTTCGTGACATTCAGTTTCGATATCGTGTGAAATTTTTATATCACCCCAATGAAGATTATTTATTAAATCAATTGAGACAAATTCTCTTGCGGTTTTGTTTGCATCACAAATTTTCAATGCAAATGCTTCTTCTCTTTCTGTATTTACAACTACACAAAGTCCTTCCGCACCTACTTTTGCGATAATATTTTGTGTATTTTCGATAATTTTAGTATCCGTTTTATTTTCACCGCCAATAATATATGGATTATTTAAAAATGCATTTTTTATTTTTTCATATTTAGGATTACAAAATAAATTTAAATAACCTCTTGCAATATTATCTAAAGGCATAGAATGTACTGGAACTCCACAATTATCTTTTGTTATAGGATATTCTTCTTTCAATTCACATAGTTCATAAATTTTATTTTTGATAGCTTTTTGTAATGGATGATTAATATTATCATAATTATCCATATCCCAGTCATTTATCTTACACAACCCAAGCATCATTGCATGCTTGCCTGAACAATCATTATGTAAAGCAGTTGGGCAATTACCTTGTTTTTTTAATTCATCTTGTGCAACTTTTGATAATGGTTGGTGTTGTATGCATTTTAATTTAGATATAGGAATTTCAAATTTATCTAATAAACTTTTTACTATATCAATATGAAGTTGTTCACCGGAATGAGATGCTGCACATATCGCAATTTCTTTTTCTGATAAATTAAATTTTTTATCAAGTTCATAATCTATTATTAATGCTGCTTGTAAAGGTTTTGCGCAAGATCTCAAATAAAACGGATAATTTTTATCATCTCCAATTTTTTCTACAATGTGCATTTTATTTCTTAAAATAACATAGCCGCAATGTTCTCTTTCAATCAAACCATCTCTATTATATGTTACAAGTTTTGCCGGTTCTGTATTTTTATTCATCATTTTTTTTCACCATTGCTAATAATTGTTCTAATCTTGTTTTCAAAATTTTATTTTCTTTTGTTAGTTCTTCAATTTGTTTTTTATAAGAATCAATTTCTTTTGAATATTCTTGATTGATTTTAGGAACTTCATTATGATCTAATATAAAGCGTTTTTTGGCTTCTTCTTTTATAAACATCAAGGTATCAATTTGTTTTTGTGAGATTAATCCCAAATCTACAAGATATTGACCAAATTTTTTATTTTCTTTGTTGTTTTCTTGATTTTTGACCGCTGTATCCAATTCATTTTCAGAAATTAAACCGTCTTTTACTAAATATTCACCTGTTCTATATTTGCCGGCTAAAAACCCTGCAATATTGAGGATTTGTGAATTGTCAGGAAGTTCAAAATAACCTTCATCTACACAAAACAAAAAATATCTTGCGATTTCTTCCATAGAAAGATATGTATTCAAAGTTATTTCAGAAATACTGCAATCATTATCACTTGCTTCTAAAATATTATAAATATTAGTATCAAACCCTGATTTTTTGAAATCTAATTCACAGCGACCTTTATAAGTTAAAACTGGTTTATACGTTGCAAATGTATAAGCTAATTTGTTATCCTTATCAACTTCTTCGGATAATTTGATATATATGATTTCTTTTATCCAGCTTGGAAATCCTGATATTTTATTTAAAAACTGTGTTAGGAAATTTCGTTTCAAAATTTTACCTCTTGATTAAACTTTATTTTAACATTAAAACTTTTTTTCTTCAAGCTTGTGCAATATTAAATTAGTTGATTAATTTTGCTATAAAATATAATATAATAAGTAATAAAAGGAGAAAGGGAGAAGATAAAGATGGATGAAAACAAAATAAAACTAACAAAAAACATATTGATTAGTACATTTGTTATACTTGGTTTGATTGTTAGTATAGATTTAGCATATATATATTACCAAGCAAATTTTAACCAATATTCATTACCAAGTTTTTGTTCAGTAAGTGAATTTATTGATTGTGATGGGGTAGCAAAAACTACAGAATCTCAATTCTTTGGAATTCCTTTAGCTTATTGGGGAATATTTTTATATTTATTTATAATAATGCTATTATTAGTTGATCGTTTGAAAAAAGTTCCATTTTTAAAATTTTTAGAAGTATTTAAAAACAAATACCATTATATTGCATCTTTAGGAATAATTTCATTTACAATTTCAATGATTTTGTTATGTGTAAGTTTATTCGTGATTAACAAAATCTGTTACATGTGCGCAATAACATATGTTATTGATTTATGTATAGCACTAATCGCTGTAAAAGGTATCGAAGGTAATTTCATAGGGGCAATAAAACAAAGTTGGAACGATTTTTTAGATGCTTTAAAGCCTCTACCATACAGAATTGCATTCATAGTTGTAATGATTTGTGCTTGTTCTTTTTTAGGTTGGGCTTATGTAAGTGCTAAATTTTCACCTGCTTTAAAGTTTAAAAGAGAATATGGTGAATTTGCTAAAGCTAAACCTACAAGCTACGGAACTCAAGGTAATGTTTTAGGATCTAAAGATAAAGGTGCAGTTGTTCTTGAAATTTATTCAGACTATATGTGCCCAATGTGCCATACTTGTAATAACATGTTAAATAAAGTAGTATCAGAATTTGAAAATCTTAGAATTGAAGCTCATAGTCTTCCACTTGATACTTCTTGTAATAAATATTTAAAACAAGAATTCCACCACGGATCTTGCACAATGGCTCATTATGCTGAAGCTGCAAGATTACAAGGTAAATTCTGGGAAGTAAATAACTTATTCTTTGAAAAAAAACCTGAAACAGAAGAAGAAGTTATTAACATATTAAAAGATTCAGGTTATAATCTTGATATAGATAAACTTCAAAAAGATGCTAACAGTCCTGAAATTCAAAAGTTAGTACAAGATGATATTCAATACGCAGTAGCGAATAAACAAGTTGGTACTCCTTCAATGAAAATGGATAAAGATTTTGAAATGGGAGTTCAAGGATATCATCAACTTAAGAAATGGATAATTGAACATGGTGGAAAACCAAAATATAAATTGTTCTAAACAAAAAATATTATTACACGCATGTTGCGGTATATGTTCAGGTTATCCCATATCTTTATTAAAGGATATGGGATATTCTGTTATTGTATATTTTTACAATCCAAATATTTATCCTGAAGAAGAATACCAAAAGCGATTAGATGCCGAAAAAACTCTTTGTAATTATTATAATTGTGAACTAATCATAGGAGAATATAATCCGGAAATATATTATAACTACGTACAAGGATACGAACAAGAACCTGAAAAAGGTGCCCGATGTGATAAATGTTTTGAACTTAGATTAAGAGAAACAGCTAAATTAGCTCAAAACATGAATATAACTACCTTTACAACATCAATGGTTATTAGCCCTCATAAAAACTATGAAAAGTTAACAAATATTGGTGAACAAATCGCAAAAGAATACGGATTAACTTACCTATCAACTAATTTTAGAAAACAAGATGGATTTTTAAAGACTAATAATATATCTAAAGCTCTAAATTTATATCGACAAAATTATTGTGGTTGTAAATTTGCAATAAAAAAATCATAATATCATCCGTTTGTATTATGACGTTATAAATATAATGTCATATAATAATTTTGACAAAGAAGATATTTTTATTAAAAAGGATACTAAAGAGGAAGAGAAATGAAGAAC
Source organism: Candidatus Gastranaerophilales bacterium (assembly GCA_944325085.1). Classification (GTDB taxonomy): domain Bacteria; phylum Cyanobacteriota; class Vampirovibrionia; order Gastranaerophilales; family Gastranaerophilaceae; genus Zag111. Next base: position 35,345 of record CALUYT010000021.1, read on the forward strand.
AAAATTAGCTTATTATTAGCAATGGTAATGGTATTAAATATTACATCTTCATCAGCATTTGCTATCAATTTGATGAAGAGCTATAATCTGTATGATGATACACATCCTAATGAAAGTTCTTCAGCAGCAGCTCCGACAGCGAGCTTAGATTATTCTGCAAACAGCAAGAGTAGCGAAAGCATGAGCAGTAATGGATCTGAAATACCTCCAGAAAAAACCAGAAACGAGATATTAAGAGATTCATCAAGAAATGTTTATTCAAACCAAGAAACAACTCCTGCATGGGAAATTGGACCTTCTTATTACCCAGAACCTTCTTTAGATAGTATCATTGAAAAATATCGCAAAAGTGATTTTGCAGGATGCTTACAAGAATGTATATCATATGTAAGACAAAATCCATATGATACATTAGGATTTTATTATCTTGCAATGAGCTACACTAAAGTTAATGACAAAGACAATGCTATACGTGCATATGAAAAAGTTATATCATTAAATGATAATCCAATGATTGTTAAATATGCAACAAATGGTAGAAATTGTATTATGGGTAATGATAACGAAAAATGTTATCCAAATGTAAACGAACCTGAATTAATTTACCCATATGCAAATGTAGTTAATACAAATTTAACACCTGTTGATCCACAAACACTGATTGATAGAAATCTTGTTAAGTTAAGAGAAAAATTATCTCCTCAAGTTGTTGAATCAGAAGAAAACAGCAATGTAAAAGGAAAAGAAGAAAAAGATAAAGTTGTACTACCATTTGGTCAACAAGATGACAAACTTGATAAATTTATTAATGCACCATATGGAAATGGTTTATCTCCAGAATTGAATAAAGAATACAAACAATTACAATTGAGAAAAATCCAAGGTACAATCAATAACGGAGAAGATTCTGTTGAAAAAGAAAATAGAGATTTGAAATACATAAAGAAATTTGATAACCAAAAATCAGATTTAGGTACTGATAAATTAGCATATGATAATTCATCTAGTGAATGGGAAAAAATAACAAAAGATCCTGAATTCATTAAACAAAAACAAGAAATAGATGAATTGAATATGTTATTAGGTAATGATAAAACCAACAATAAAGATAATATGATGGATATGCTTCCTTATATGAGCGAATCTGGCAATAAAAATTTATCACCAGAAGTAATACAAGCTATGATGATGAAATCAATGATGAGTGATTTTACTCTGTAAAATAACTGGAAATATCTATGGTCAGCAAATATGCTCAAATAAAAAATGATTTTTTGTCAGGCAAAATAAAAGGTTGCAGGGCATATTTTGAAGACAATGGATATTTTATCGAAGCAGCATATAGTTGTATTATTTTAGATAAATTAGACAAAGCTGAAGAACTCTTTTTAAAAACAAAAGATATAGACATACGCGCCAATTGGGGTTTATTTCTCTTGCAAATGATAAAAGGAGATATCAAATCATTTCCTACATATTTTCAAATTAGAAATTTCTTAGAATTGGATTTAAATATTTTAATTCTATATTGCAAAGGCAATTACATAGAAAAAATAATAAAATACGCAGATTTTATGGCATATTACAACCCCGAATGTTACAAATTCATCGGGAGAGTATTTTGGGCAAATAATTTAATATCTGCAGCTAAATTTTTTTTAAGACGTGCTAAAGACAAATTTTATCAAGATCCTGAATTACATTATTTACTTGCATATATTTTTTATAATGAAAAAGATATAGAACATTGCAAAAAAGCACTAAATACGTGTTTAGAAATATTACCGGAATATAATCCAGCTAAAAAATTATTACAACAAATAACCAATCAACAAACTACATAATAACATATTTATTATACCTGTCCCAAAAATATTACATACTGTGTCTTTTATTATTTTACATCTGGGTTCTTTTGTAATAAAATATAGGCACAGATTATAAATTAAGATTATGAGGGAAATAATAAATGCAAGTATCTTTAAACTGGTTAAATGAATTCGTTGATTTATCAAATATTGAAACATCTCAAATTGCTCATGAGTTGACAATGAGTGGTTTGGAAGTTGAAGGTGTTGAAGATGTTAAACCAATGTTTACAAATATACAAACCGTTAAAATCGAAAAAATAGACGCACATCCAAATTCAGAAAAATTACACTTGGTAACAGTAAACACAGCTAACGGTTTAAAAACTGTAGTATGTGGAGCTCAAAATATTCAAGAAGGACAAATTGTTCCATATGCAAGCGTTGGTTCTCAAGTTTTAGATAGAAAAACAGGAGAAATGTTTACTCTTACTCCTGCTGTTATCAGAGGCGTTGAATCTCAAGGTATGCTTTGCTCTGCTGATGAGTTAGGAGTTTCTGAAAGAGGATATCAAGAAGAAGATGGCATTTTAATTTTAAACAGAATTTTCCCTGATGTTAAAATTGGTCAAGATGTTAAAGATGTTCTTGGATTTGAAAAAGATACAGTATTAGAAGTTGCTCCAACTGCAAATAGAGGAGACCAAATGTCTGTTATCGGTGTTGCCAGAGAATTAAGTTCTCTATTTAATACACCTTTAAAATATAACCAAATTGAATGCACAAAAGACTTATCGACAGATAAATTCAAAGTTGAAATTAAAGATAAAGATGTATGCAAATATTATTCAATAGCAATACTTAAAAATATAAAAATAAAACCATCTCCAGATTGGATGCAAAAAAGATTAATTGCATCCGGAGTTAGAGCAATAAACAATGTTGTAGATATTACAAATTATGTAATGCTTGAATATGGTTGTCCACTACACGCATTTGACTATGACAAATTAAATGGTTATTTGTGTGTTAGAAGAGCTACAGAAGGTGAAAAACTAGTAACCTTAGACGGAGTTGAAAGAACCTTAACTACAGATTCTGTACTTATTGCAACAGAAAAAGAAGGTGTATGTCTAGGTGGCGTATTTGGTGGATAAAATTCTGAAATTGATGATAATACAAAATCTATTGCACTAGAAGCCGCATACTTTACACCTGCAACAAACAGAAAATCAGCAAGAAGCGCAGGCTATAGAAGCGAAGCAAGCGCAAGATTTGAAAGAGGTATTGATATTGAAGCTGTTAAGCCGGCTTTAATGAGAGCTATGCAATTACTTGTTGAATATGCTGATGCTGAAGTAGAAGGACTTGTAGAAGATGGTGAAAATAAACTTGAACCAATTGAAATAACTCTTAGATATAATCAAATTAAACGTATTTTAGGCTGTGAAATATCTCCTGAAAGATGTATTAATATACTAGAAAATTTAGGATTTAAAAAATTAGGCGGTAATGAAGCTGCAGCAAAATTTTTAGTTCCAAGCTTCAGAGCATATGATGTAACAAGAGAAATTGATTTAATTGAAGAAATTGCAAGAATCAATGGTTACGATAAAATTGCACCTACATTACCAAACAAATCTCAAACACCTACAATAACTTTAGCAGAAAAAGTTATCAAAAAAGTTCATGAATCAATGCTTTCTGCTGGTTTAAATGAAATACAAACAAGTTCACTTATTGGAAAACCATTATTAGACAAATTCAAAATCCCATATGATGATATTAATGCTGTAAAAGTTGCAAATGCAGCAAGTGAAGACTATTCAATGTTACGTCAGACTCTTGCAGCAAGCGTTTTGAGCTGTATGAAATACAACTTTGATAACGGTCAAAAGAATTTCTGGGCTTACGAAATAGGAAGAACTTATTTAAAAGTAGCAGAAGCTGACGAAAAATCTTCAGGAGTAAAAGAAACTCTTGTACTTGAAGGTATATTAACCGGCGAAGTTCAAAATTCAAAATGGCAAATAAAAACAAATACAGACTTCTTCACTGTAAAAGGTATTGTTGAAAGCTTATTTAATGAATTAGATGTAACAAGAAGAATTAAAATTGTGCCTATACAAGAAACAGAACTTGCTCAGACACATAAAATCTTCCATCCATATAAAACCGCAGTAATACTATTACTAGGCAAAAAACCTCAACCTATAGGATATTTTGGACAGTTACATCCAACACTACAAGATAAACTAAAACTTAACCAAGATGCCTTTTTATTCAAAGTTGATTTGGATCAAATAATCTCTGCAGTAAAAGAATCTGTTCCAAGATTCAAACACCTTCCACAATATCCGGAAGTAAGAAGAGACTTGGCATTTATAATCAATGATAATGTATCTTCTGAAGAAATACAACGAGTTATAAAAGGAGCAGTTAAACAAAATATTTATAAAGGTTCTGAAATCTTTGATGTTTACCAAGGTGAACATGTTGAAGAAGGTTTCAAAAGTGTTGCTTTCAGAATCAAAATGCAAGATGAAAATGCAACCTTAACTGATGAAATTATTGATCAACAAATGACATCAGTAAGAGAAAAATTACAAAAAACTTATGCTCAAATTACATTCAGGGAGTAATTTTTATGAAAAAAATATTATTATTCTTGATAATAACTTTTGTAAGTTATATTGGAATTGGATTTAATACAAGAATTTATGCTAAAGACGTAATTCCTAAAACTCCAAGTAAAAATGTCACAACAATTGGTTTATATCAAGTTGGTAATGATATAACTATTTACAAAGAACCTGATGAAAATTCACAAATCTTATATCGTGTAAGATGGAATAACAAAAATGAATTTTTCCCTGAAAATATAGGATTTGATAAATTTTTTGTAGTATTTATACAAGATAAATCTTTAGCATTGGTTAATGCAACCGATTATACTGAAGACTGGGTTGAAATAGTATATGACAATTCAACAGGCGCAACAGGTTGGATAAAAAAAGATGATCCATACAAATTTATGACTTGGATTAATTTTTATAACACCTATGGTAAAAAATACGGACTGGTTTTGTTAGTCGGTAGCCCTGAATCTTGTAAAAGTATAAAATCTTCAACAGAAGATACAGCAAGAAATATATCAGAAATGAATTACCCTCAAAAAATAAAACTAAATGTGATACGAGGAAACTGGGCATTAGTTAGTGTAATGGATCTTGATAGAACTCCAAAAACAGGATATATAAGATGGCGTTCTGATGATGGTATTAGATACTTTTTCCCAGATATTAAATAAATAAATCAATAAATAAATTTACATTAAAAAAACCTCTAATTGTTATTAGAGGTTTTTTATGATTTTAAAAAGGTTTTGTTTGATTAAGTTTCAATCTTAAATCTCTAAATCTTGCAATATCTTCTTGTGTTTTACCAGAATCTTTAAATACAGCCTGAGTTGTTGGGTGAACCATTAAAACATAATCCATATGAATTTCTAAAAAATTATATCTTCTAGGTGATTGATTACCAACACGAGGATAAATTTCTGCATTTGTAACTGCTAAAAATCTACGTTCCTTATCATTTAAAAGGTCTGTTAATTCCCTATTAGTATTTGTGTATTTTGACACATGAACAACACCTTTTATATCATGATCTGCTGTTAAAATAGTAACTTCTATAGGAACTGTATCTGTATGTTTTGCCATTTTTTATTCCCTCTATATCTTCTTAAGCCCTAGTATATTATATTTTAAAACAATTGTCCAGATGTTAAATTTTATCAATTTTCTTTCTAAATCTACCGCCATAAACTTCATGTACATCAACAATAGACACAAAAGCCTTCGGATCAATTTCTTTGATAATTGCCAACATTTTAGGTAACTCTAATCTTGAAATTACACAATAAATCAAATCTTTATCCTGACCTGAATAACCGCCAATACCTTTTAAATAAGTCACACTAATATCTAACTGTTCTATTAATGCATTTCCAATAAGTCCTGCTTCGTCACTAATAATTCTGACAGATTTAGAACTATTCAAACCTTCCATAACAACATCTATAACTTTTGAAGCTATAAAATATGTCAAAATTGAATACATTGCATTTTCCCAGCCAAAGACTTTACCTGCAACAAGATAAATAAATATATTTATCCCCATTATAAATTCACCGACAGAACATCCGAATTTTTTAGAAACTAAAAGGGATAAAATTTCTGTTCCATCTAATGAAGCTTCATTTTTTAAAATTAATCCGACACCTGTTCCTAAAATAATTCCACCAAACACAGTTGCCAAAAGTAAATCTCCTGTAACTTTATAATGATGAAAAAAGTTCAAAGCTAATGCCAAAATAATACTGGCATATGCAGTTTTAAATACAAACATTTTCCCCATTTTTTTTAATGCAAATAAAATAAATGGAGCATTTAAAATAATAACCAACAAACCAAGATTAAATTTTGTCACATGGCTTATAATCATTGAAATACCAATAATTCCACCATCAATAACTTGATTAGGAACCAAAAAAGCTTCCAATGCAAAAGCCGCAATAATAGCACCCAAAGTTACAAAAAACATATTTATTACAAACTTAAATATTGTTTCACCTTTTGAAACTTCAACATTTGATACCATTTTATTTATCCTTTTTGATAGTAATTAATTTTTCTAAATTAAAAATAGATTTCTTTTCTTGTTGTTCTGATTTTTTATAACCTAAAATATTTTCTAAATCAGCTTTTAAAGTTGGAATATCATCATATTTTTTCAAAGCCCCGTCCAAAGTAATAGAAACATCACCTGTTTCTTCAGAAACGACAAGACAAGCAGCATTACTAGACTCAGTCATACCAATTGCAGCTCTATGACGAGTACCATACTTCCAACTCAATTTAGGATCATCTGTCAATGGAAGTAAAACACCTGCAGAAATAATTTTAGAACCACTTATTACAACTGCACCATCATGCAATGGAGTATTAACATGGAATATAGTTAATAACAACTCTGTTGAAACATCTGCATTCAACATTGTTCCAACATCATGATATGTATTACTTAAATCTTTTTGAAAAACAATTAACGCTCCTGTATGAGATTTTGAAAGATATTTTACGGCTTCAATAATTTCTTTTATAACATCAATTGATTTGTTAGATTCTTTTTTCTTATCATTTTCAAAAAGTCTTTTAAAGAAATCAACCTGACCTAAATAACCCAAAAATCTACGTAATTCCGGTTGGAAAATAACAATCAAACTCAAAGCAATCAAAGTTACAATAGATCTTAAAAATACACCCAAAATAGTTAAATCTACAGCAACTAAAATTTCACTAAGTATCCACAAGAAAACAAGTACAAAAGCACCTTTTACAAACTTTTCTGAGTGGGTATTTTTAATAAATTTCTGATAAAAAACAACAAGTATCGCAATAATAATACAAACTTCAAAAATATTTTTCCAACCAAAAGTATCTTTAATATAAAGATGCCAATTACCTATTAAATTTTGAAGTAGCATTAAAATTTCGTCAATCATTTTTCTAACCTGCTTGGAATTTCATCGTGAGAAATTAAATCTTCAAGAGTCTCTCTATTGATAATAATATCAGATTGTGAATTATTTACAAGTACCATAGCAGCTCTTGCAACCTTGTTATAATTAGAAGCCATTGAATAATTATAAGCTCCTGTATTATAAACACATAAAATATCACCTTCATTTAATTGAGGCAAAGTAATATCTTTAATTAAAATATCACCTGATTCACAATATCTACCTGCAATAGTAACAGTTTCATTTTCTTGCGTATCTTTTTTATTTGCAACTTGAGCAAAATATTCAGCTTGATACATACTTGGTCTAGGATTATCTGCCATACCGCCATCTACAGCAACATATTTTTTTCCATTAGGAACTTGTTTTGAACTGCCTATAGTGTATAAAGTAACACCTGATGTAGATATAATACTTCTGCCAGGTTCTATAAATAATGTTGGTGGTTCTATACCATATTTTTTAACCAACTCATGCAATTTATCACTTACCAAACTTCCTATTTCATATGTTGAAGGAGGCATATCTTTTTCGGTATATTTTACACCAAGACCGCCACCAATATTTATTTCATCAAGTTTTAATCCAAATTTTTCATCTAATCTGACAATTTCTTTAATCAAAATTTCAATTTCATCAGGATAAATACTTGTTTCAAATATTTGAGAGCCAATATGAGCATGAAGTCCATGTAATTTGATATTTTTATATTCATTTAAAATTAATTCAACTGCTTCATCAATCTGAGTTAAATCAAAGCCAAATTTTGAATCCAAATGTCCGGTTTGAATATATTCATGAGTATGACATTCAATTCCAGGAGTGATACGTAATAAAACATCAACTTGTTTATTTTTAGCTTTAGAAATTTCATTTAAAAGGGCCAGTTCAAAGAAATTATCAACAGAAATTCTGCCAACGCCCAAATCCAAAGCTAATTCAAGTTCATCATATGATTTATTATTACCGTTAAACAAAACATGACTCATATCAACGCCTGCTTTATATACGGTATAAATTTCCCCACCGGAAACCGTATCAAAACCAAAGCCTTCACTATCTAAAATTCGAGCTATAGCACTTGTACAAAGAGCTTTTGATGCGTACATCATATGAGTTTTTGGATAATTCGCAAAAGCTTTTTTATAATCCTGACAAATTGTTCTTATAGTTTTTTCATCAATTACATATAATGGAGTCCCATATTTTTCTGCAAGACAAACCAAATCACATCCGCCAATTTCTAAATTTCCTTTTGAATTTATATTTGTAGTTAGGGGTTTTAAATTTTGATTTGTACTGGATACCATTATTACTCCTTTACTATATGAACCAATCTTATAATAACATATTTAACAAGGTTTTACATACTACAAATTTTGTATTTAGTATGAAAAATATTTATCAAAATCAACATCATCAAAACTGCATAAAAGAAGAAATATTTCATCATCTTCATCCATTCTTTGAAAATTATATTCATTAAATTTCCAATATTTAGGATTTATACCTTTGACTCTTACTATATCCTTTTCTTTCAGAATATTTAATTTCTTTTTAACAATTTCGACAGGAAGATTAACTAATTTTGCCAATTCAACAGCAGTGATTCCATCTTCTGAGGAACACTTTTCTGGGGTTAAAAACATTAATTCTAACCCTACCGCTTTTAATGCCTTATCTTCGTCTTCTTGCGTATAAATATCCATAGTATCATGATAACTTAAACATATAATTAGGATATCCTTTATTTATAGGACATAAAAAAAGCCGTTATAACGGCTTTTTAATTATATGAAAATTTATTCTTCCTCTTCTGTTTCATCTTTCTTAATTTCTTTAACAACCAATTGTGCCATTTCTTTAGCAATAACCTTTTGAGTATCTGCCGGACAATTTTGAAGCATATTCATCGCTGTTCTTAAAGTTGTATCTATATCATACCAACGACCACGTCTATTATCATCTAAACCTGAGCCTACAGCACTTATAATATCATCAACAGCTTCATATTTTTCATCTTCAATATTGTGTTCGATAATAATTTTAATTATATTAAGAGCTACTCGAATCTGAGTTTGGTCATCTGTTTCTTCTAATGTTTTTACAGCTTCTGATAAAACAGGATCTTTATCATACCAACGTCTGTACTTGTTAGAATACTCTTCTTTCATATTTAATCTCCTTTATTTTGTAACTTAATTTAATTATCCTTGCTTAAAAGTAACACCTTTTGTTCCCTTTGGATATTGCCAATCTAAAGATTTTCTTTCACAAGCAATTCGACAAGCTCCACATTCAAGACAATTTTCATAATTAACAATTAACTCTTGTTTTTCTTCATTCCATTCATATACTTTTGCAGGACATATATATGTACAAGTTTTACTTTTACATAACCTGCATTGTTCTTTATCAGGTTTTAAATGTGATTCTGTATCAGGTGAATACTTTAATGTATATAACTTTTTGTCTATATCAATATTCATAACAAAATACTCCACAACAACTTTAATATTGCAAAAGCATCTTTAAATAATTCAATAATGCTTCTATCTGTGAAAATACTTTTTATAAATTTCCAATAATTATCTTTTTTAGGAATACCATCTGAAGATGTAAACATTTCGAAAAACGCATTAACTTTTTTAAGATAATATGACAGAAATGCCTGTTTTCTAGCATGCATTACATCAAACAAATCTTTATAAGTTTTCATATCTTTCAAAACAAATGATTGTTTCAATTTATCTTCATATCTTGAAAGAGATTTTTTTGAAAAATCTTCTGTTTCCAAAGCTATAATAACAGTTTCAGCAGCCAATTTACCACTAATCATTGCCAAATTAGTGCCTTCCCAATGCAAATTATTAACAAGCATAGCTGCATCACCAACAACCAAAACGCCATTATCACAAAGTTTTGGAATTTTTTTATAGCCGCCTTCCGGAATCAAATGTGCAGAATATTCTTTTAAAACGCCACCTTCGATTAACGGAGCAACAGAAGGATGTTGTTTTAATTGTTCTAACAGCTCAAATGGTCTGTAATTAGCTTGTGCTAACTCATTTAAGGTAACACCCAACCCTATTGTTACAGAATCTTTATTGGTGTACATAAACCCAAGCCCTAACATTCCAAGCATTGGTCCACCAAAAATTTCAACAATAGAGCCCTCGTCATCTTTTAAATGAAATCTTTGATTAATTATATCTTTATCTAAACTTAAAACTTCTTTAACACTAAGAGCAACATCTTTTGTTTCAATATCTGAACGTAATCCAATCTGCTTTGCCAATAATGAATTAACACCATCTGCCAAAACTACGACATCTGCATAAAATTCTTCTAACTCTGTTCTTACTCCAACAACTCTATTTTTCTCTTTAATAAGATCTCTAACAACAGTTTCCTCTACTAAATAAACTCCTGCTTTTTTAGCTTCCTCTGCTGCCCAACGATCAAACTTTCCTCTAATAACAGAATAACTTGCGTTGTCTTCTTTTCTATATGAAATATTAGTAGAATCCTGTTCTCCTAAAATTAAATAATTATGTTCGATATTACGTCTTTCAACAGGAGCTTCCTTCTCAAAATTAGGAAAAATCTCTTTAGTCGCAGCAGTATATATAGCACCGCCAAAAACATTCTTGCTACCTGAGAAAAGACCTCGTTCTATAAGCACAACTTCTTTTCCCGCCCTTGCAAGAGTAATTGCACAAGCAACCCCACTAGGACCGGCACCAACGACTATTACCTCTGTTTTATTTTCTTTCTTTAGCATAAAACTTCTCTTATCCTTGATTATACATCAAAATTAGCATATTGTAAAATTATTTCCTATATTTCAAGCAAAATACTTTATTACAAAAATGTTAAAATAAGTAAACATTTAGCAAAAATTACTTGCCTTTTGTTTTAGTATGAATGAAAATACATGAAAAATGGATGTGTGAAATGATAATAAATAGTGTAACAAAATTTCGAACAGATAAGCAACGATTTAAAGAGGAGAAACTATCCCCAAAATCAGACTCTCTTCTCACCACTTCAAAATTTTATTCACAATATAATAATCAAGATATTAAGAGACCTTTAAAAACTAATCATCAGGATTTGAGTTTTAAAGGTCTTTCTTTAGGTTTATATAAACCATTAGAAAAATCATTTAGCAAAAAAGAATTTTTAGAATTCGCTGAAAAATATCTTGGAAAAATGGGAAGAGAATTGCTGGAAGATATAACAGTTAACCACGCTAATCAAACAAGCAAACTTATATCTATAGACCCAGCAAATCCGGATAGAATTATAATAAATAAAAAAACAGTTCCTCATTTAGCTTGGGACGGAATAATATATCCGTTCAAAATATTACCTGGAGATTTACTAAATGGAACAGTAGAACTTTTAGGTAAAATTCCTGGATTTAAAAACTGGTCAGAAAAAACATTACAAAGACCTTTATTCAAAAATATAAGACAACGTTCAAAATTAGATGCAAAAATCAATTCTTTAACAGGATTAATCACATACAGAGATATGAAAATTACAAATGCTAAAGAAGCATTTGCAAAACAAGTTGGTAAAAATGTTGCAGATTTAACAGAAGAAGAAGTATCAAAAATTATAGCAAATGTTGATGCAAAAATGGATTCAAGCGTTTTCCAAAGTGCATTAAAAATGTTTGACCCAAAATCAGGAAACTATGATACAAAACACGAAAGAGCATTAAACAGATTAGTATCAGGACTTCCTCCTGCAATATTCTTGGCAACAGATGCATATAACTTATCAAGAATGATGGACGATGATCCAAAAGCAGCAGATCACGAAAAGAAAGTCAGATTTAAACAAGAAGTTAGCAGAATTCTAACAAGCGGTTATTTAACTTTAATCACTATGGGAGCATTCCAAAAATTCATCAACAAATCTAAAGCAGGAATTGTTTTAACAACAGGTATTACAGTTCTTGTTACAGAAATGTATTCACGTTTATCTAATGGTAAACATATTACAAGACTAACTCCTGAAGAAGCAAGAAAAGAAAATGAAAGATTAAATAATCCTGAAGCAAAAATAAAACCTTTAACTTTCAAATCAGAAAATGAAAAACCTGAACATAATAAACAAAAAGAACAACAAAAACCATTACTATCTTTCGATACAGTAATGAAAGCATCTGCGGCAATATTAGCTGTAGGTTACGGAATTAAAGGAATTAAAAATATACCTGCCGTTAAAAAAGCTGCATTGAAATATTTTGAAAACTTAAAAATAAAAGATGCAGAAGGATTTAATAAACTAAAAATCGAAAAACTTGATCTTGATAATGCAGTAGAAACATTTGAAAACAAAGTAATATTTAGACCATTCAAAAATTTATATAAAACATTAACTTCAGAAAAATACATTGTTGAAGAAAAGAAATTTGATGAAGTAGTAAAAGCTCTAAGAGAAAACGGATTTACAAAACTTGCAGACAAATACGAACAAGTAGGTAAATCTGCACTAAAAACTGTTGATGGCAAAAATATTATAGACTTAGGCGAAAAAGATAAAAAAGTAAAACCATTTGTGAACTTCATAATTGCACCATTTAAATTCCTATGGAACACAATTACACTTCCATATTGGATGATAGATGAAAAACTTATGAGTGTATTTAGAAAAAGTAAACCTAAAAAAGGAATGACTGATATACAAGCTTTAGCAAATAGTTTTGAAAAAATTTCAAAACAAGCTCAAGCTCTAGCTCAAAAGAAAATTAAACCTGAACAATTTGAAGATTATATCCAAGTAAATTTATTAAAAGCATTCAACGTAGATTCACTATCAAGCGTATCAAATGCAGAATTATCAAACCTAGCAAAAACCGCTGCATCAATTGCAACAATCTGGTTCTTGATGACAGATAACTACAATATGGTAATGCTAAAATCAAACGGTAATGACAAACAAGGTGCTGATACTAAATTTAAAGAAAGATTTGTTCAAGAAGGTTCAAGATTATTCTATCAAACATTACTTATAGATTTATTTAACTCTACATTCAGAAATCAATATAACTCTTCACTACTAGGAATGAGTTGGATAACATTAACAAATACAACCCTAGGTGAAATTTTAACAAGAACATCTGTAGGTACACCAATTAAGAAATTAACAAGAGATCAATTGATTGCAGAAGAAACTAAGCAAAATAATTCAACAGGCTTCAAGAAAAAATATTATACATTTATGCAACGTTTAACAGGTAAAAGATCAATTAAATCATACGAAGTTAAACCAAGAAATGCTCAACCTTCAGAAGCAAACAATCAAATAATACAATCTCAAATTCCAACAATAAAACCAAACAAAGATATTATATTTAAACAAAACGGAAATGGAACACTAGAAAAAATGATAAAAGGAAATAATTAAAACAATTATAAAAACCCAAACAAGGGTTAAGTGGATATTTAGGGGTAAACGATTCGGTTAATTTAAATTTTTAAGGTTAGATAAAAATCTAACCATTTTTATTCAAAAAAATACTTACAAAAAGAGAAAGACTAAAATTAGACTTTCTCTTTTTTAAACATTATAAAATTAAATATTTAACTATGTATCAATATTTGTTGCATACACAGCATTTGTTTCGATGAAATCACGTCTTGGTTCTACCTTATCACCCATCAACACATCAAATAATTGATCACACATCATTGCATCTTCAATGTTAACCTTCAATAATGTTCTTGTTGCAGGATCCATTGTAGTTTCCCAAAGTTGTTGAGGCATCATTTCACCAAGACCTTTAAATCTTTGAATTTGAAGACCTTTTTGACCTCTTTCATCAATAATTTTTTGTAATTTTTCAAATGAATTAATTTCATATTTTTCAGTATCAGTTTCTAACAATAATCCATCAGATTCCTCAATCAAGAAATCACGAATTAACGGATAAGAAGCTTTTAATTTTTTATACTCAGAACTTTTAATAATATTCTGATTCAAATTAACATGTTCTTCTTCATTCAAGTGAAGAATAAATGAATATTTAGAAACTTCAGGATTATATTTAACTTCAACTTTATAATTTTCAGCTTCTTGAATATTATAATTTTTAGCGTGATCTAATAAATAATGATTTAAGTAATCACAAATTTCATTCATTTTAGCTTGATTGTCAAAATCTTCCAAAGTAATATCAGATCTTACAAGACCTCTTAAAAATACTGCAGGGAATAAATTTAAAATTGGGTTATTATAAGAACGATAAAATTCTGACATATTTTTAATTAATTCAAGCAACTCATCACCTGTTTTAACATTTTGTTTATTCTTATCAGATAATGCCAAATTTTTAATACCACGTTCTTTTAGCATTTTATCCAATACATGTTCATTAAATAAATACTCAGAAGTTTTACCTTGAGTAACTTTAAATAAAGGTGGCTGAGCAATATAAACAAAACCATTTTCGATTAACGGTCTTGCATATCTAAAGAAGAAAGTTAACATCAAAGTTCTAATATGAGCACCATCGACATCAGCATCAGTCATGATAATGATTTTATGATATCTTAACTTATCAATTTCAACTTCTTCTTCATTTCTGCTAATTTTTATACCGAAAGCCTGAACCATAGATTGAATTTCATTATTACCATAAATTCTATCTAATCTTGCTTTTTCAACATTCAAAATTTTACCTCTCAAAGGTAATATAGCTTGGAACATTCTATTTCTACCTTGCTTAGCAGAACCACCAGCTGAATCACCCTCAACTAGGAAAATTTCACATTTTTCAGGTTCTCTATTTGAACAATCAGCCAATTTACCAGGTAAAGTAGAATTTTCAAGAACAGTTTTTCTTCTTGTCAATTCTCTTGCTTTTCTTGCAGCTTCTCTTGCTCTTTGAGCTTGCAAAGTTTTATCTAAAATTGTCTTAGCAATTTTAGGATTAAACTCAAGCCATTCTTGCAATTTATCTCTCACAGCATCTTGAACTGCACCCATAGCTTCTTGAGAACCCAATTTTTCTTTTGTCTGACCTTCAAACTCAGGATTAGGAAGTTTTACAGAAACAATCGCTGTCAAACCTTCTCTAACATCTTCACCTGAAAGATTTTGATCAGAATCTTTTAGAATATTATTTTTTCTTGCATAATCATTTAATACACGAGTAATTGAGTTTCTAAAACCGGTCAAATGAGTACCACCTGAATGTGTATTAATATTATTTGCAAAAGATAAAACACTTTCTGTATAAGAATCAGTATATTGCATTGCAACTTCAACTTGCAAATCTCCAACAACTTTATCTATATAAATAGGTTTTTCATGTAAAACAGTTTTATTTTTATTTAAGAATTCTACATAACTACCAATACCACCTTCATAGTGGAAAATTTCGGTTTCTTCTGAATCATGACGATTGAAAATAATTTTCAAACCTTTATTCAAGAAAGCCATTTCTCTTAATCTGTTTGCGATAACATCACAATCGATTTCGGTAGTTTCAGTAAAGATTTCAGGATCAGGCCACCAAGTAGTTTTAGTACCGGTTTTATCAGTTGGTCCACATTTTTCAACAGGAGCCAAAGGTTCACCTCTCATATATTCCTGACGCCATACAAAACCTTGACGAGAAACCTCTACAATATATTTTTCAGATAACGCGTTAACTACAGACGCACCAACACCGTGCAATCCGCCTGAAACTTTATAACCGCCATCACCGAATTTACCGCCGGCGTGAAGAACTGTATGTACAATTTCTAATGCTGATTTACCACTATCAGGTTTAATATCAACCGGAATACCACGGCCATTATCTTCAACTGTAATACTATTATCTTTGTGAATAGTTACATGAATATCTGTACAAAAACCTGCTAAAGATTCATCGATAGAATTATCTACAATTTCATATATACAGTGATGCAACCCTCTTTGAGATGTTGAACCAATATACATACCAGGTCTTATTCTTACAGCTTCCAAACCTTCTAATACTCTGATATTACTAGCATCATAATGTTCTGAGGTATGAGTTTCAATAGCTTCATACTGTTGCTGAAGTTGTTCTTCTACTTGAACTTTTTCAACTTCTTTTAATGCATCCATTCCTTTATCATTAATAATGTCTTGTGCGTTTTCTGACATATACTTCTCCCTAACCTACTGAAATATAGCAATATTATACCATAAAAGAAATCTCTATGCCAAATTTATTTACTTTCGTTTACTTTATGAAAATATATAATTAAACTTGCCATATTATATTAGGTATAATAAAATAATTTATAATAAAAGAGAGGAAAATATGACAAAACATAATATAAAAGTTTGCATGGGAAGTTCCTGTTTTGCTAGAGGAAATCTTGATAATTTAAACTTTTTAGAAAACTACATAAAAGAAAACAATTTAGAAGCAGAGATTGAACTTGTAGGGGCTTTATGCCAAAATGAATGTAGTTCTGGTCCAAATATATACATAGATGACGTATTATATAATGAAATTAACGAAGAAAAATTAGAAAAACTTTTAGTGGAATTAAAATAAAAAATCAGGGGTTAAACAATGGACACACAATATCCGGTATATACACTTACAAATGAATGTCATGATTGCTACAGATGCGTAAGAGAATGTCCTGTGAAAGCAATCAAAATCGAAAATAATCATGCTTCAGTAATTCCGGACAAGTGTATATCTTGCGGAACCTGCGTAAAAGTTTGTCCTGCAAATGCAAAATGCGTCAGAAGCGATTTGGAAAAAGTAAAAAACTTACTAATAAGTGGCAAAGACATATATGTTTCACTTGCACCATCTTGGAGTGGTGTTTTTGAAATGTCACCACAAAAAATGATAGCCATACTAAAAAAACTAGGCTTTAAAGAAGTATCTGAAACTGCGCTAGGTGCACAAGAAGTATCAATAAAGACAGCAGAAATGCTTAACAATACAGAAAAAGGTCTTTGGATTTCCAGTGCTTGCCCTGTTATCGTTGATTACATCAGATTATATAAACCTGAATTTTCAAAATATATAACTCCGATAGGTTCACCGGCAAGAACACATGCCAGAATTCTCAAAGAACAATACGGAAACGACATTGCTGTAGTTTTCATAGGTCCTTGTATCGGAAAGAAGAAAGAAGCAGATGAACCCGATGGATTAATTGATTTTGCAATAACATTTGAAGAATTAAAAATCTGGATGAACGATCAAATTCCAGATCTTTCGGGAATACAAAAAGATGAAAATAACTCATTTGTACCAAGAAGTGCCTATGAAGGTGCACTTTACCCTATTGACGGAGGAATGAACACAACTATACGCAAAATAGGTATAAAAGACGAAGTACAATTATTAGAAATCTGTTCAATTCCTGCATTTGAAAAAGCGCTAAATAATTTAGATCCTGAAAAAATAAACAAACCAATCTTTGTTGAAGCATTAGCTTGTGAAGGCGGTTGTGTAGCAGGCCCATGTATATCTACAGATAAAGCAAGTATCAGTATAATTTCAGATATACTTTCAAAGGTTAAAGATAGACCTGTAATACCTAAAAAACCTGAGTATGTAGTCGAATATGACTATAAACCTTCAGAAGTTCAAAAATCAAAATATCCACTGGAAGATATTTTAAAAACACTTAAAAAAATAGGTAAACACACAGTTGACGATGAATTAAACTGTGGAGGATGCGGATATTCTTCTTGCCGAGAGCTTGCGGTTGCGCTTTTAGATGGTGTTGCAGAACCATCTATGTGCGTATCATATATGAGAAAAATTGCAATGAGAAAAGCCGCAGCAATGTTACGCTGTATGCCTGCAGCCATTGTTATGGTTGATAATAATATGAATATCTTAGAAGCTAATGATAGTTTTATGAAAATGTTTACAGGCGATATGTATGATATCTTTAAAGCAAGACCTGATGGATTAACAGGAGCCGCAATTGATAGAATTGTTGAATTTTCTGATATCTTTAGAACAATTTTAAAAACAGGAAAAGATTTACACAAAGAACATTATAGTGTAAAAGATAGATTATACGACATTAATGCATTCACAATTGAACCAAATGAAATAGTAGGCGCAATAATAACTGATGTAACTCAAACAGAAACAAATAGAGAAAAAATTTCAGAAAAAGCAAAAGAAGTTATTTCTAAAAACATTTCGATAGTTCAAGAAATCGCTTGTTTATTGGGTGAACATATGGTCGAAACCGAAACATTATTAAATTCTATAGCTAATGATTATGATGATAAAAACGATGAGGATAAAAAATAATGTTCATAGATATTGATTGTCATCAAGTCAAAAAATATAATCAAAATGCTTTTGGAGATTATTTTGTTTCAAAAAGGTATCCTGATGAAGCCAAACTCATTGCCGTACTATCAGATGGACTTGGCAGCGGAATTAAAGCCAATATATTATCGTGTATGACTGCAACAATGCTATTAAGATTTGTTGAAAATCAACAAATTCCAATCAGACAAGCAGCAGAAATAGTAATGAACTCGCTACCGGTATGTAAAATTAGAAAAATAAGTTATTCAACATTCTCAATAATAGATGTAAATGATGAAGGTTATGCAAAAATTATTGAAGAAGGAAATCCTGAATTTATATGGATAAGAAATAATGAAGTAATGACACCACATTATGATACAATCCAATCTAAAACTTTTAAAAACAGATGTATGAAAAGTTACAAAATAAAATTTGAACTAGGCGATAGAGTAATATTTTGTTCAGATGGTGTCACTCAATGCGGACTTGGTAATGGAAGATTAAAATTAGGACTTAGACGAGAAGGATTAATAAATCTTGTATTAGCAAAAATAGCAAAAGAACCTGATATATCAAGTTCAGAACTTTCAGCTTATATAATTAAACAAGCTGAAAATATTGAAACAGACAGACTTCCAAAAGATGACATTTCTGCATGTGTATTATATTTCCGAGAACCAAGAACATCTTTAGTATTTACAGGTCCACCGTTTAATCAAAAAAATGATGCTCAATATGCACAAGCATTTAAAGAATTTAAAGGCAAAAAAGCAATCTGCGGAGGCACAACTGCAAACTTAATTTCAAGAGAACTTAATTTACCAATTACTATGGATAAAGAAATAAGCATAGGCAAACTTCCGAGTTGCTCATATATGGACGGTGTTGATTTAGTTACAGAAGGTATATTAACACTTACAGAAACATTAGAATGTCTGGAATCAGGACAGTTATATATTGACAATGCAGCCGGAAAGCTGATAAAATTCTTATTAGATAGTGATTGCATAAACTTCATGGTAGGCGCAAAGCTAAATCAAGCTCATTATAACCCTGCATTGCCAGTTGAAATTGAAATTAGAAAAAATATCATAAAAAAAATGGCAACAGTATTGCAGGACAAATACTTCAAAAAAGTTAGTGTACAATATATGTAGGAAATATTCTACACAAAAAAAGAAAGGTAAAAAATGGAAAAAGTTAGTGTTAAAGTATGTTTAGGAACAACATGTTTTGTTATGGGATCTGCAAACCTCCAAGAATTAATTGAAGTAGTACCTCAAAAATATGGAGATAAAGTTGATGTTTCAGGAGTACCTTGCCTTGGATTATGTTCAACTGATTGGGAATTTTCAAAAGCTCCATATGTAAAAGTTGATAATGAAATTATTAAAGAAGCTACCGTAGAAAAAGTTATTAATGCAATAGATGAAAAATTAGCGAAAAAGTAATAAAGAAAAGGATAAAAAGAATGGCAATTAATACCCCTAAACAAACATCTCATTTAAAAAGAGAAATTCTAGTAAGATTAATCAAAGCGTATTTAGGAAAAGATTTTGAAGAAGATACAAGATTAATCCCTTATGATATGCGACCAAAAGGAAGCGACGTTCCATACAGATGTTGTATCCATAAAGAACGTGCAATCTTAAGAGACAGAACTATCGCAGGTTTAGGCTTATCAATTGAAGAAGCTGAAGATAGCGAATTATTATCTACCTTAGCTAAAAGAGCACAAGATAGAACAGAACCTGAAGATAACCCACTAACAGTATTACAAACAGCTTGTAAAGGCTGTGTACCTTCAAGAATATATGTAACAGATTTATGCCAAGGCTGTGTAGCAAGACCTTGTGAATCAACTTGTAAATTTGGTGCTATTAAAGTTGAAAACGGCAAATCTGTTATTGACCCTGCAAAATGTAAAAATTGCGGAATGTGCGCTCAAGTTTGTCCATATCAAGCAATTGCAAAAATTATTGTACCTTGTGAAAATGCTTGTCCTGTTGGTGCAATAGCAAAAGACGAAGAAGGCTTAGCTCATATTGATTTTGAAAAATGTATATCATGTGGAAAATGTGTAAGCGCTTGTCCATTTGGTGCAGTACACGAAAAGAGTCAAATTATTGATATATTAAAAGAAATGAAAGCTGGTAAAAAAGTTATAGCCATGGTTGCACCAGCAATCATGGGTCAATTACCTTGCACACCAAAACAATTAAAACAAGCAATTATGACATTAGGTTTTGCGGATGTAATTGAAGTCGCAGAAGGCGCAGATATTACAACTAAAAACGAAGCTGCAGAATTTGAAGAAAGAATGGAAAAAGGTGAAGGTTTTATGACAACTTCTTGTTGTGCAGGATACAACGAATTGGTTGATAAACATATACCAGAATTAAAACCATTCCGTTCTGACACAAAAACTCCGGCTTATTATACAGCTGAAATTGTAAAAAAAGAAACACCTGAAGCTATTACAGTATTTTTCAGCCCTTGTGTTGCTAAAAGACGTGAAGCTCTACAAAATAAAAATATTGATTATGTATTGAATTTTGAAGAACTAGGAGCTTGGTTTATTGCTCTAAATGTTCAAGTTTCAACTTGTGATGAAGCTGAGTTTAGAAAAGAATCATCTGCTCAAGCAAGAAACTTTGCAAATACAGGTGGTGTAGCAGGTGCTGTAAATTCATTATTAGATGATGATAAAAAAGCAACACCTTATGTTATTGATGGATTAAATAAACAATCTATCAGAGATTTGAAAAAATTTGCTAAAAATGGCAAATGCGAACTTGGTAATTTAATTGAAGTTATGGCTTGTACAGGAGGTTGTCTAGGTGGATCTAGCACAATTAATGCTTACAAACCTGCACTAAAACAATTAAATACATATGTTAGCGAAAGTCCTGAAATTAAAGATGTTCTAAAATAAGAACTTTTTATAACACTTATTAAAAAGGTGAAAGTTAATAACTTTCACCTTTTTAAATATCAAAAATTATATATCAACACCTTGCATCATACTAACTAATTGACCAATAGTACCTTCCATAGTAACACTTTCAGAAGTCCGTTGTTGCAAAAATGCATTAATTTTAGGCATCATTTCGATTGCCGTATCCAACTTTGGATTAGAACCAGGTTGATACATACCAACATCAATCAAGTCTTTATTTTCTCTATATAAAGAAAGCATCGTTCTTAATTTTGCAGCTGCTTGTTTATGTTCAGGGGAAGCAATCGCACTCATCAAACGAGAAATACTACCCAAAACATCAATTGCAGGGTAATGATTTGATTCTGCTACCTTTCTTGATAAAAAGATGTGCCCATCAACAATACCACGAACAATATCAACAATCGGATCTGAGATATCGTCACCTTCCATCAATACTGTATATAAAGCTGTAATTGAACCTCTTGGACTATTCCCGGCACGTTCCAAAACTTTTTGAAGCCAAGAGAAGATAGAAGGTGGATAACCTTTCATTGTTGGAGGTTCACCTAAAGACAATCCAACTTCTCTTCCTGCCATAGCACAACGAGTTACGGTATCTGTCATTAAAAATACTTTTTTACCCTGATCCCTAAAATATTCGCAAACCGCAGTTGCTGTAAGTAAAGCTTTTTGTCTAATCAAAGGAGGTTGATCACCTGTAGAGCAAACTAAAACAGATTTTGCCATACCCTCTTCACCCAAAGAGTCTTCGACAAATTCTTTAACTTCACGTCCACGTTCTCCAATTAGTGCAACTACGTTAACATCTGCATCTGAATTTCTAGCAATCATACCCAACAAAGTACTTTTACCGACACCAGAACCTGCAAATAATCCCAAACGCTGTCCACAGCCCATTGTCATACAACCATCAATAGCTCTAACTCCGGTTGAAAATTGTTCTGTAATAATTGGTCTTTCAAAAGGACCTGGAGGAGGACCTTCAATAGGTCGCCATAATGCACCAGTTGTATCTAAAGGTTTTCCATCAATTGGATTTCCTAAAGGATCTATCAATCTGCCAAGTAAAAAATCTCCAACAGGAACTGTTATTGGTCGTCCTGTTGAGGTAACTAAACTTCCTTGACCAATACCACTTCCATCTAATAATAACGATAATTGAGCAACTTCACCTTTAAATGCTTGTACTTCTGCCGGTTTTTGCTTACCATCATAAGTTTCTATATAACATAAATCACCAATTTTTAATCCCGGCAATTTTACTTCTACGGTTAAACCCAAAAGCTTTGATACTGAACCTTTATATGTGTATAATTCTGTGGTTTCCAGCTTTTCTTTAACCTGTTTTTTTATTTGCTCTAGTGAACTTTTATCAATATCTGTCATAACTTTTATTATATCAATATTTATAGATATATCAATTTATTAATATTATTATTCTTCTTGCCACGAAAACATTTTAATTATATTATATACAAGTCGGTTATGTTATTTTAGGAGGATATAATATTATGGGTAAAATTTTTGGTATTAGCGATAATCCTGTTTCTACAATCAGTTCAGCATTAAATGGAACTCAATTTGAACCAATAACTTATTATCAAATTAGAAAAATTAAACTACCGGATAATACAGCTGATAAATTTATAAAAAAAGAAGCGCAACCTAAATCAAATCCTTTTGTAAAAATGCGCAATGGTTTTGGTAAATTAATGGCACATTTTCAAAGACCCAAAAACCAATAATCATAAAATATGACAAAAAAGGATGAATTAATAATTCATCCTTTTTTAAATTTGTAATAAATTTATTTTCTTATTCATTAATTACTGCTAAAAGTCTTTCCCAAACTTGTTCAATTGAACCTTCAGCATCTATCGTTTTTAAAACACCTTTATTTTTATAATAATCAATTAACGGTGCTGTTTCATGGAAATATGTTTCAAATCTTGCTTTAGCAATTTCCTCATTATCATCTTTTCTTTGTACTAAAGCTGTACCGCATTTGTCACAGATTCCTTCAACTTTAGTAGGTTTAAATTTGATATTGTAAATTTCGCCACAATTTGGACAAGATCTGCGATTAACAATTCTTGAAATCAAAATATCTTGATTTAAATCAAAATAAATTGCCTTAAAATCAACTTTTGTTGCTCCGTTTATATCAGAATTTATAACATCCAACATATCAGCTTGTTCAACACTTCTTGGATAGCCATCAAGAATATAGCCATCTTTACAATCATCTTCAGATAATCTATCTTTAATAATTGAAGCAACTAATTCTACAGGAACTAAATTTCCCTTATCAATATAAGACTTAGCAACTTTTCCATTTGGAGTTTCTTTTTTTATTTCGGCACGTAATAAAGAACCCGTATCAACATGTGGTAATCCCAAATATTCTGCTAACATTGCAGTTTGAGTACCTTTTCCACAAGCAGGTGGTCCTAAGAATATAAGTTCTTTTTTCATAACGTCACTCTTTTCTACATTTATATATGTTTTTTTACTTTCTGTTGATATACTCATATTTCATCTCTTTTCTATTTTTCAAATACATTAGAATTGTACTACCAGAATAATATTATTTCAACAATGCTTATTTCTTAGCCTTGGATTTATCAGCCAATTCACTATCAACTCTTAAAAATACAGGATGAATATCATCTTTTGAAATCAACTTACCTGATTTAATATTATCTGTTTTAATATCATCTAATTTTATAGACAAATCATAAGATAATTGTCTTGCCATATCAGCTGCAATATTAGGACAATATGGATAAATCAAAGAAGATACCACACACATTACTTCTAATACTGTAGCCAATACCTGACCGCATTCTGTCATTTTTTCTTCTTTTGCTAAAGTCCAAGGAGCATTATCTGTAACAAATTTATTTGTTGCATCAACTAAAGATATAATTTCTTGTGCTGCTTCTTGAATTTCAAAATGATTAAAATGATTTTCAACTATTTTAATAGTACCTAATGAAGTTTTTAATAAACTTTCAGCTTCTTTAGAACGATTTGCTAAAAATTCATCTTTAATTTCTCCATCAAAATATTTAACTAGCATTGATAAACTTCTGTTTAACAAATTACCCATACTATTTGCTAAATGAGCATTTACTTTTTCTTTAAAATCTTGATCCGAATAATTACCATCACGTCCACAAGGAGCAGATGTTGCCATATAATATCTAAATGCATCAGGCTGTTCTAAACCAAAATTTTCTAAAACAGAAGTTGGAGAAACAACATTACCTAAAGACTTAGACATTTTTGTTTCATCAATAGTAATCCAACCATGTGCAAATATATGTTTTGGTAATGGTAAATCTAAAGCCATCAAAATTGCTGGCCAATATATACTATGGAATTTTAAAATATCTTTTCCAATAACATGAACATCAACCGGCCACAATTTTTTAAATTGTTCAGATGGATTTTCAGTATCATAGCCAATAGCAGTTATATAATTTGATAGAGCATCAATCCAAACATAAATAGACTGTTCAGGATCATCTAAAATATCAATACCCCAACCTACATTTTCTTTACTTCTTGAAACTGAAATATCCTGAATATCTTCCAATTGATTTAAAACTTCATTTGCTCTAAAACTTGGAACTATAAATTCCGGATTTTCCTTTATGTGTTTAATAATTGCATCTTTGTATTTTGTAAGCTTAAAGAAATAGTTTTCTTCTTTAACAACTTCCGGTTTTTTCAAATGATCAGGACATAATCCATCTTCTGTTAAATCTTTAGGATTTAAGAAGCATTCACAACCTGAACAATATAAACCTTCATATTCGTGTTTATAAATATCACCTTTTTCAACAAGTTTTTTAAAGATTTTTTGAACAGTTTTTTCATGATCTTCATCAGTTGTTCTAATAAATCTATTATAGTTAATATCTAAAGCTTTCCAAGCATCTTTAAATTTTTGAGCATTTTCATCACATAATTCTTTTGGAGTTTTACCTTGTGCAGCAGATGTTTTTTGGATTTTAATACCGTGTTCATCTGTACCTGTCAAGAAAAACATATTATCTGTTCTTTGTGAATAATGTCTTGCAATAATATCAGTTAAGATTTTTTCATAAGCGTGTCCAATATGTGGTGCACCATTTACATAATCAATTGCTGTTGTTAAATAATATTTTTCCATTCCTTATTCCTCATATTTATACAAAAATACTACCATAAACACACCACAAATACTTTTAATATTTACAAAAATAACAAAAAATGATATACTGCAAAAAAGGAATTTTATGTATGAAAAAGAATATTTTTATCTTATTAGTCGTTTTTTTGACATTAAATAGCAGCTTTGCATCCTTTGATAAATTTGAAGGACTAAAAACAGGAACATATAAGTGTCCTTCATCTTGTGTTGTAGAATTACATAGACACGGAGGAAGAAGCTTTTCTAATTGCAATGTTGATAAAGACGCAATTGCAGATATGATAAAAAACAACAAATGTACATACGAAGCAGACAAAAGTAAATATTACTCTTGCCAATATGCAGAAGGATCCTGCTCCGTAACAATTTCTTCAAGCGGGAATACAGTTTCTTGTATGGGAAAAACTCCTCAAACACAAAAAGTATTAGAAGAAGCAAAAGCAGGTAAATGCTACATTGAATAACCCAGAAAGGAATATATGAAAAAATTATTACCATTAGTTATAACTGTATTACTTTTACAAACTTTAGTATTTTCTGCAGAAAAAAGATTTGAACCTGGACGATACACTTGTCCATATTATTATAATGGAGCAGATCACAAATGCAATATTGATGTAAATTTACAAGGACAAGCTGAAACTTCCTGCTCTTTTTTATCACTTGATCTTATAAAAACTCTTTTAAATGGTAAAAAATGTAAATTTAGACCTTATGAATACTTTATTTGCAATTATCCTGGAGACTCTTGTGAAGTAATAATCGGAATAAAAGATAGTGAAAATTACGCTGATTGCGACAAGAATGCAAATAAAAATAGAGCAATAAAAGATGCACAAAACGGAATGTGCGCACAAATTTATGACAAATTTTATGATAATGATTAAGGAGTAAAGAGAGCATGAAAAAAACACTAACACTACTTGGAATAATAGCATTAGCTATGACAAGCTCTATTACAATGGCTGTAACCATAGGGAAACAACCTCCTGCTGATTATATGAAAAATTTAAAAAGCTGCACAGCAAGTTCTGCTAAAAATAATAGCGGAACTGTAGATGAATACACAATAAAAGGTCTATTACCGGATGGAAGATGCGAAGTTGAGATAACAAGTTATACAAATTTTGAAGATCCAAAAGTTTATGAAGGCTTTATCACAATTTTAAAAGCATTTGGTGGAGAAAAACTTAATCCTGCAGATATTCCAACTCAAGCACAAATGATTGAACAAGGGAAAAAAGAAAAAGACGTAACGGTTTGTAAATTTACCAAAGAACAAAGATTTGCTTTACATGCCGCATATTTAAAAAATGATGGCAAAAATAATAACTGCGTAACAAAACCTGATGGTACTACAAGTTGTCGTTACAGCACAGAAGATATGAGTTCATACGATAGATTAATGATGAACTATAGCCAAGGAACTTGTTCACATCAATAATTAATTATAAAAAACTAAGCAATTTTTTAGACAAAAAATACTTTATATATATGTAGGTAAAATATAAAGGAATATTTTTATGTCTTCAAATTGGGTTTTGGCACTAGATAGCTTAGCTTCAAACGGTGTAATTGATTTTGATGCACCAGCATACCTTCTTGACCAACCGGCAAGATATGTAGGTAATCCTCCTATGGAAAGATTACCAAATGAATTATCATTACTCCCAGAAGGTACAACCATTAAGCAACAACCTCAAAAAGATAGTTTTAATAATCCAGATAATAATAATATGGTACAAAATCCTGCGTGGAAAAAATGGGCACTTGGTGCAATTTTAACAACCTTGATAGGCGGAACTATCGGAGCGGTTTTACTTAAAAAAGGTAAAATTAAATTACCAAAAAACTTCAAAATGCCTGATATGACAAAAATTAAAACCAATTTAAAAAATGTAGGCTCCACAATCTTAACATACATAAAGAAACCTTTTATTTGGATTGGAAATAAATTCAAAAAAACTCCATAATATTAAATTTATTTACTTTAAAAATATTTTTCTATAAAATATAGTATATGATTTACTTTTTTTATGGGGACGAAGAATTTAACATTTCAAATGAAATCAAGAAGTTTAAAAGTAATCTTGATCAAAGTTTTATTGAAATGAGTTATAAATACTGTAACAATCCAAAATTTCCAGATCTCATTGCTGCAGTAAAATCTCAACCTATGATGTTTGGCAAAATGCTCGTTGAGATTAATTGTCTATCTTATTTATGTGGAAAAAACTCTCAAGATACAGGTTTAGATGACAAACAAATTTCACAACTAACTGAAGCTCTTGATAATTGTAATGAAAATATAGATATTATTTTTGTTGCACAAATTCCACCAGATGGACAAAAAAAGATTGATAAAAGAAGAAAAATTTTTAAAACATTATCAAAGTATAATTCAAAAGAATTCCCACAAATTCCATCTTACAAAACAGCCGAACTTGAATCTTGGATAAAACAACAAGCAAAAACCAAAGATTTAAAACTCTCAGATGCTGTAGCTTCTGAAATTTTAATTCAAATTGGAGCAAATCTAAGATTACTGGATTCTGAATTAGAAAAATTAAAAATTTTTGCAGGAAATAACCCCATTACAAAAGAAATGGTAAACGAAATTTGTGTAACTAATGAAGATTTATTTACATTTACTGATTATCTTATTAGTGGAAATAAAGCTAAAGCATTAGAAGAGTATCAAAAATTATTAACTAAAAAACACCCACTTGAAATTTTATCAGTATTGCATACCTTACTGCACGGAAAAATTCAAATAAAAGCAAACTCATTAAAATATAGTGCTGATGATATTGCCAAAATGATTAATATGCACCCTTATCGGGTAAAATTAGAAATAGAAAAATTGAAAAATATTTCATTAAAAAATCTTGTTAAACTAAAACAAAATTTAACAGATGCAGAATATAAAATAAAATCCGGCCAAGCTAATTTAGAGCTTGATAGAGAGGTTGAATATGCAATATTACAACAATGAAATAGCAAACAAATTTCCAAAATTAACAAATTATTTTACCAAAGGTATTACTGATGAAAATAAAAACATAAGTCATTGCCTACTTTTTTGGGGACCAGATATAAAATCACAATGTGAATTAGCCTTAGAAGTTGCAAGATTATTAAACTGTACACAAGACAAATCTCAAAATTGTGAATGTTTAAACTGTCGCTGGATAAAAGATCAAACTCACCCTGCAGTTAAAATCTATACAAGACTTGATTTTAAAGATAATACAGACAACTCAGAAGATGAAACTACCAAGGGTAAAAAAAACATAAATATTTCACAAGCAAAATCTATTATTAATGAACTTTCAATAACAAGTGATTATCATAGAGTTTATATATTTTGTGATAGAGATGAAGATGGGAATTTATTACCACTAAACAAAATAAATTTCCCTGAAGCAACTTCAAATGCACTATTAAAAACATTTGAAGAACCTCCCAAAAATACAACATTTATCTTTTTAACACATGACCGTTCAGATATTATATCAACAGTAGTTTCACGTGCTCAATCATTTTTCGTACCATCTGTTGTTTCTGAAAATAATACTTATAATGATGTCGAAAATATAATTTCAAATTACTGGACACTAGATAGAAATCAAGTTTTGGAATTTGAAAATAAATTATACAAATTATCTACAGAACTTGAAACTACAGAAGTTCTATCACAAATTCAAAATTACATACTTAACATCATAAATTCCAATATAAATAATAAACCTTTATTTTATAAATTAAAAAATGACTTAAAATATATAGAAGAAGCAAAACAACAACTTTCACTTACACCATCAATGAACCTTCAAACAGTTATTGAAAATTTGAGCTTTAATATGATATTAAGATAATTTGCAAAAAACAAAATTCACATGATATAATTCTAAAGCAGCACAATTTGGAGAAAATTAAATGGATATTACAGAAATTTTAAGACAATTTGCATTAGTAATAGCAGCATCATATTTGATAGGCTCAATTCCAACAGGATATATAATTGTAAAATTATTTACAGGACAAGATATAAGAACAATTGGTTCCGGCTCTACAGGCGCAACAAATGTAAAAAGAGTTATGGGTAAAAAATGGTTCTTTATAGTAATGTTATTAGATGCATTAAAAGGAGCATTACCTGTAGCTTTAGCAGCACACTTTGCAACAGCATATCACCACTTAGGAGTTCTTCCTGTAGTTGCAGCAATTTGCGTAATATTAGGACACAGCAAATCTGTATTTTTAAATTTCACAGGAGGAAAATCAGTAGCCTCAGGTGTTGGTACTTTAATGGCATTAAATTGGCAAGCCGGTTTAATCATTGCTGCAGTTTGGGGAGTTATAACTTGGATTTCTAAATATGTTTCTTTAGGATCTATAATTGCATTAGCATTATCACCTCTTATTATGTGGTTTTTAAATGCTCCAATTGCATATATCATATATGCATTAATCGCAGCAATTTATGTTATCTACCTACATAGAGAAAATATAAAAAGACTTCGCGAAGGCAAAGAAAACAAAGTTAGAGAATAACTATATTCATTAAGGCTATTTACACGAAAAGACAAATAAGAATATAATAAATTGCAATGACAATTTTAGAAGTTAAAAATTTAAATCTTGGATTTCAATGCGAAGACATATTCAGACAAGCATTATTTGATGTTTCATTTTCATTAGAAAAAGGTGAAATATTATCAATTGTCGGCGAATCAGGCTGCGGAAAAACAATGAGCGCAATGAGCATACTCCAATTACTACCTAAAACCGCAAGAATTACGAAAGGCGAGATAATATTTAATGGAGAAAACTTATTAACAAAAACAAACAAAGATATGCAACATATCAGAGGATCCAAAATTGCTCTAATTCCTCAAGATCCAATGACCTCATTAAATCCATTATATACAGTTGGCGACCAATTACTTGAAATTATAAAAATTCATCAGGGATTATCAGGCGATGCAGCGTATCAAAAAGCAATCGAAGCATTTGATATGGTACAAATTCCTGCTGCAAAATCAAGATTAAAAAATTATCCGCACGAATTTTCAGGAGGCATGAAGCAAAGAGCAATAATAGCAATGGCTCTAGCATGCCAGGCTGAAATACTAATTGCAGATGAACCGACAACAGCACTTGATGTTACAATACAAGCTCAAATTATGACACTTTTAAATGAAATAAAAAACAATAATAAAACATCAATATTATTAATAACCCACGATTTAGCATTAGTAAGTGAAAATGCAGACAAAATAGCAGTTATGTATGCAGGCAGAATAGTTGAAACAGCGAATAACAAAGAATTTTTCACCAATCCAAAACACCCTTATACAAATGCTTTATTAAAATCAATACCATCAAATCGTGAAAAGAAATTAGAAACAATAAAAGGTCAACCTCCTACACTTTCTCAACAAATAGATGGTTGCAAATTTAACCCAAGATGTGAATACTGTATGGATATTTGTAAAAAAGAAATACCAAACCTAAAAACTATAGAAAACGAACACAAATATGCTTGTTTTTTAGACTAATGAATGTATTAAAACATTGATTTTACAGCAAGCAATATCAAAATAAAACCGCCAATAACCTCTAAATATTTAAATGGTATATTTTTAATGAAATTACCTGACCAAAACCCAATAATAGACATAAAAAATGAACACGCACCAATAATAACAGCAGATAATAAAATACTCGTATGCGTCAATCTAATCGATGCACCTGCAACCAACGCATCAATACTCGTTGCAATTCCAAGACTCATTAAACATTTAAATCCAATACACTGAATTTCTTCTTCTTTAGGTTTAAAAGCTTCTAAAATAAACTTCAAACCCAAAACAAAAAATATTGCAAAAACAATCCATTTGCTAAATGGTACAAGAAGATTATACAAAGAATTTGTACCAATATAACCTATAACAGGCATCAATCCTTGAAACAATCCCATTGTCAAAGCCAAGTTCAAAGAATTTTTAATTCGATTATTTTTAAAAATTATACCTTGTGAAAAAGACACAACTAAACAATCTATCCCAAGGGCAACTGCCAGAAAAATAATATCAATTAAAGTCAACTTCTACCTCAAACAATCTATCCCAAGGATAACAATAATTTACGTCAATCTCCGTATTTAAGTATTTTTCAAGTACATTTTCAAAAGTTTTCATGCCAGTCTTCAATTCATCCACACTGACACTAGTAAGTGTTTGACGAACATTAGCCTGATAAGCCCAATCATCTAAAAATCTTGTAATCTGTAACTTTTTAAACGCTGAACTATCATACTTTTTAGCTAAAAATTTAATCTTAGCACCGCAAATTAAACTACCCAAACTATTTGCAGAAGTATTCCAAGCAGAATAGCCATAAAAATATTTATCAATAATTTTATTTTTAAAAAACTCCTGTATAAAATTATTATCAGCACCATTTGCAAACCTAACATCTGCAACCATATATGGTTTTTCCGGAACTAAAAATTCTCCGCTAAAAGGTTCTGTACCAATGTTCATAACAATTTCGCCCTGATTATTTATAAAATTATTAACATATAATAAAATATCAGCATCATCTTCATCAACAACAGTACAACCTGCAATATCTATCTGTGAATGAACAGAACTTTCAATAGATATATCTTCGTAATTTGAAATTAAATCTTTATGCTTGGATTCTGTAAATATAGGGCATATTTTAACATTACCTTCAATAGCTCTAGATAATAAACTTAGAGGAATTTCATCAGCACCTGTTTTTACATAACCACCCATTTTCTCAAGCAATTGTGCTTCTTGAACATTAAAACCATATTCCGCACAATCATCTTTTGAAAAAATTAAAAAATCAAATAAACCTTTTTTCTGCCAATCAAGATATATTTTATTAATTTCAAAATTTCTTCTTCTAGTTTCAATATAATCATCTAAAATTTCAGCCGGGATATCATGAGTAATACAATTATCCGAATTAAACTTATGCACATTATATGAGTATTCAAAAATCTTTTTGCCCCACTTATCCCAATAAGTTTTTTCTTCTTCATTACAATTATTATTAGAAATTCTCATAATACTGGAAAACGCATAAATTTTACATTCTTTAGCTTCCAAAATTTCTCTTAACGTATCAATTCTTTTTTTTATTTCCTCAAAAGATTCCACACATCTTCTTGAAGGAATTAACCCCCCATAAGCAAGTGTATCCAGAGAAATAACCATCGCATCAACTTTTGATAGCCCAACAAGCCAATCAAAAAGACCTTCAATATTTGCCTGTTTTTTTAAGTCTCCTAACAAATTTCTATCAGGAATAAAAAACTCAATATCAGAATCTATCTGACTAATAAGCTTTGGTAATGTATAACAAACCGGTCGGTTATCAATTGGAACAAAAGCAATCTTCATAATCTAATTGTATGCTAAAATAATAATTAAGCAAATGGAGTTAATAAAATATGACATGTACAAAAACACCCCAAAAAATTCATCTGTTATTTGATGAAATAGCCGAATATTATGATAAAACAAACAATTATATATCATTTTGGACACATAATTTTATCAAATACTTAGCAGTTAAAAATTTAGATATAAAAAAATATTCAACAGTATTAGATTTATGTTGTGGAACCGGAGATATCAATCAAATTATCAACAAAATTTCGCCCAAAACTAAAGTTATAAATATTGATATATCTACAAATATGCTTAAATATGCAAAAGAAAAAAATCCTAAAGGTGTATTTATGCAAGGAGATTCAACATCTTTAATATTTAAAGATGAAGAATTTGATTATATAACAATGAGCTTTGGACTAAGAAATATCGAAAATCGTGAAAAAGCGCTCTCAGAAATTTACCGAACTCTAAAAAAAGACGGCAAATTTCTACATATAGATTTTGGATATCATAACCTTTTAAGTAAAATTTTTGATCTTATTGTACTAACAATAATCAAACTCACGCATAAAAATTTAGAACACTATAAATATCTTATAAACTCAAAAACAGAATTTCCGGAACCGGATAATCTTATCCAAGAATTTGAACAATTCGGTTTTAAATATGTAAAAAAATGCGATTATTTATTTGGAATTATCTCAGCGCAAATAATGCAAAAATAATTAAACTACACGATTATCATGACCGCCTTTTAGATATTCTGATAGATATTTAAAAGTCTTTTCTAAAATAAAATCAATTGAATCTTGAGTATTATAAGCCATATGTGGAGTAATTATAACATTTGGTAAATTCATTAATTCTTGAACTATTTTAGAATTTTCAACACAAAATAATTCTTCATTTGATTTATTATTCTCCAAATGATTTACATCACTACACCCTAATACATCAAGAGCGACCCCACTAAATTTTCCGGATTTTAAATATTTCAACAATGCATCAGTATCAACTAAATTTCCTCTGGAAACATTTACAAAATATGAATTTTGTTTCATCAGCTCAAATTGTTTTTCAGAAAACATATGATAATTTTCAGAAGTATAAGGCAAATGCAAAGTTATAATATCTGCATTCTTTAAAACTCCTTCAAGATCCATATATTCAACATTATACTCACTTTGTAAAACATTTTTTTTAACAATATCATATGCTAAAATCCTCATACCAAAAGATTTTGCCAATCGGCAAACTCCTGAACCAATTTCACCAGTACCAACAACACCAAGCGTTAAAGTCTCCAAACTGCGTCCTGTAAAATTGTTTGATTGAAATACTGCCTTTATATCAGAATTTAGCACTTTATAAATATTTCTCACAAGCATTAATATCAATCCAATAACAAATTGAGCAACAGAAGTTTGTCCATAAGCTTCAATATTTATCAATGCAATATTTTTATTAACACAACTTTTAATATCAATATGATCATACCCTGTTGAACGCGTTGTAATTATTCTCAAATTCTTAAATTTATCAATTACATTTTTATCAACGCTAGATGTTATAAAAACACTAATAATCATAGTCTTTTCAAAATCTTCTTCAGATAATTTAGCAAGAGTATCTTCATTCAAAGGTTCAGAAAAAAATTTTATATCATAATGTTGAAATTTATTCTGTTCAAAAAAAGTTCTTTCTGACTCTCTATAATCAAAAAATAACATTCTACAAGACATTTGCTTCTCCTTTTTAATATAAATTATTCATTTTTGAAAGAAAAAACTATTGCCGCAAAGTATAAAATATTAAAAATAAAATATTACCCTTTTGACTAATGATAAACAATAAAAAAACAACTATCTTTATAAAGAAAGGAGCCTAAAATGAAACACGATCTAATTGTCAGAGAACCTGAACTATATTTTGATAGCATCCACCAAGAATTAGATAATTTTTTAAGAGATACCTTCTTCACACACACATTTGGTCACCCCCTAAATATAATAAAAAATACAACTCTACGTCCAGCAGTAGAAGTTATACAAAATAAAGAAAACTACAAAGTAAAAGTTCAACTCCCAGGAGTAAAAAAAGATGATATCGAAGTTGATTTAGACAATGACTTCATAACAATAACCGCAGAAACCAAAGAAGAAAAAGAAGAAAAACACGAAGAAGACCTAAACAGACGCTACCATACATCAGAATTTAGATATGGAAAATATCAAAGAACTATTTCATTTGATCAACCAATCAAAGCCAATGAAGCCAACGCAACTTATAAAAATGGAATTCTAACAATAACTATTCCAAAACAACAAATAGAAACAAAAGAAACTAAAAAATTAACAATAAAAGAAGAATAAAAGCTTGTATTCGCAACCGAGTTACCCCGTGATTATACGGGCATGCAAAAAAGCGGTGGGAATACAAAACGGCTGATGCGTGGTGAGCATGAACCACCTTACCAAAATGGGAAAAACAGCCGATTTAAATGGGCAGATTATATTTAATAATCTGCTCATTTTTAAATAAAAATAGCAAACTAATATTTAAAAATTGTCAAGGTTTTAAATATTTTACAATTCTTAATACGTAAAAAAACAGGTCAAAACCATGGCATATCATGGCTTTGCATGGTTAAAAATTTCTTTAACCATGTCCTGACATGGTTTTGACTAACTGTAATTTTGAAAAAGCCTATTATATCAAGGTTTTAACCCTATGTTACAAAACTTCATAAGAACATGTTCTGACCTTGAAAAAAAACTCTTATTTTCTATAATGAAAATATGAAGTCGGAACACATTGATATAGACGGCTTTAGGGGAGATAGGTTGATATCTTTAGGATATCAATTGGATAGTTTTAGATAAAGTGGAGATTATATAATTGTTTAGAAGTAGGGATATGGGAAGAGCAGTTGCAGTTAGAAGATGGACTACAACAGCGTTAGAGTGTTATAAAAGAGGTTGCAATTGCGAAGGTTGTTTTTATAAAGATTTCTTCAGCGGATCATCTCAAAAATGTCAAATGAAAGCTTCAGTTTTAGAATTAGTAAGAGTTATCGGAACTCCAGATGTAGAATTACCACAATTTTTAGCAGATGAATAAACAATAAACTCTTTAAAATTTATTCATTATGTGTTATACTAACAAAGCAGTAGTATAGTAATTGGAGGTTATACATGCATATACACGTAAACGGAAGAAACATTGAAATTACAGACGCAATTAAAGCTTATGTAAAAGAAAAAATTGGCAAAGTTGCAACAAGATATGACCAAATTCAAGGTATTGAAGTTGTATTATCTGTAATTAAAAATCCAGCAGCTGAAGGTAAACATATTGCAGAAGTTTCATGCAAAACAAATACCGGCACAATTCGTTGCGAAGAAGCAGGCGAATCAATGTATGCAAGTATTGATTTGTTAGCAGACAAATTAGCAAGACAAATAACTAAATTAAAAGATAAAAATATTTCTTCAGATAAAGCTTCAATCCGTACAGATCTAAAAGAAGAAGAACCAGCAGAAGAAGCTGTTGAAGAAATAAAAGCAATTGAGGACTAATTAAAAAAGTCAATAAATTTTATAGTAAATCGATATTTACCGCTGCAAATAAATGCAGCGGTTATTTTTTAGATAAATATTATTTTAAACAAATAAAATGGGTCATTTGATAATGACCCATTTCTATATATCAATATAATAAACACTCAATTAATTAAAAAGTGCTAGCAGGTTTTTTCTGAGGAGTAGCCCCAGGAATAGACTGCCAATTTGCTGCCATAATTTTCTTGAATGATTTTAAAGCTGTATCTTCTAATTCACCTAATTCTTCAGCTTCCATAATCAATTCTCTTAATGGCATCAATGCTCTTTGGTCTCTTAAAACACCTAAAGCAGCAGCAGCGCCAGCTCTAACCAATTCATTTTCAGAACGATTTTTCATAACATCAATCAAAGCTGGAACAGCTTTAGTATCGTTCAATTTACCTAATGAAGTAACTGCATAAATTCTTACGTTAACCCATTCGTCGTATAACATATTGATAATTTTATCAACAGCTTTTTTATTACCAATTTCGCCTAAAGCTCTTGTTGCATCACATCTAACATTAACTTTTTCGTGATCTAAAGAAGCAATCAAAGCGTCTGTAGCAACATCACCAATTTCAATTAAAGCATCAGTTGCAGTTATACAAACTTGAGGGTTTTCGTCATTTAATGCTTCAACAAGTGGTTCAACAACAATAGCACCACCTAAACGACCTAATGCACGAGCTGCACGAACTCTAACGTCAACATTACGGTCTTCACGTAAAGATTCAATCAAGTGAGTTGTAGCTGCACAATCGCCTAATTCACCTAAAGCTCTTGCTGCATACAATCTTACAGATCCGTTTTTATCGTGTTTTAAAACATCAATAAGTGGTTCAACAGCTTTTGAATCACCCATTTCGCCTAAAATACGTGCTGCATTATATCTGACTTTTTCTGAATTACTTGTTCTTAAGTCAGTTAATAATTCATCAAACGTTTTCTTCACTTGTTTTTTCTTACTGTTCACACTAATTGTCATTATTTTCCTCCGACACTACACAATAAAATTCACACCTACTCTTTTATAAAGTTTTTTTGTTGAAATTTATTGCCTATTTATCTTCTATATATTAATTTTTGTTTACAATTCATATATTTTCTATTTTTTCCTACTACTACGCAGTTTATGTCAGAAAATTTATTGATTAAGGGTAATACTGACACTTATTTAAGCTGTACTACTATAATAACACATTTTTATAATTTATTCCTCAGTTATATAAATTATTTTAAAAATTTTTATACTTGTTTTTATAAAAATAAATCTAATTTAATAATAGATAAATATTTTTTGTAACATAACTTAACATATTACTACTAACATTTGATAGTAATAATAAATTCCGTACCTACACCAACGCTACTCACTACCTTGATTGTACCGTTATGCTTAGCTATAATCTTTTGACTTATAGCAAGCCCCAAACCTGTACCAACCCCTACACCTTTTGTAGTATAACCAACCGTAAAAATTTTATTCAAATTTTCTTGAGGAATACCTTTACCATTGTCTTTAATTTTGACTATTAAATTATCATCTATATATTCTGTTGTTATATTAATTTTTCCTTGACCTTCAATTGCTTGACAAGCGTTTACCAAAATATTTGTAAAAACTTGATTTAACATATTCGGATAACATTTAACAAGCGGAATTTGTCCATAATTCTTTTCAATTTCGATACGATTTTTCGTTTCGTGTCTAATCAAATCAAGAGTTAAATCTATTTCTTTGTTAATATCAGCTTGTTGAAGTTCCGATTCATCCAATCTGACAAATTTTTTCAAAGAAACTACAATATTACTTATTCTTTGAATTGCCTCACTATCAATGGCATTTATTTCCATTAGCATTTGTTTAATATCTTCTTGCTCTATTTGCGGAATTATTTTTGAAATTATAGAATTATTTGATTTAATAGATGCAACAGGAGTATTTATTTCATGGGCTACACCTGCTACAAGTTGACCTAAAGAAGCCATTTTTTCAGAATTTATCAACTGCAATTGAGTTTCTTTTAATTCATTTAATGCAGCCTTTAAATCTTTTATATTTTTAGCATTTTTTTGATAAAGTTCTGCTCTTATAATTGCGTTACCTAACTGAGAAGATACGGCATCAAGGATTTCTATTTCATCATTCAATTCTCTTTTTTGATAACTTAATAAGACCAAAACACCAATCATTTTTTGCAAATGAAAAACCGGAACAATAATTTTCAAAACAGATTGTTTAAAAGGTTCCGCTTCTTTATATTCCATCAAGGAATAACTTATAGAAATCTTATCCATTCCTAATTGCTTCATAACAAGAGAATCAAAAGAAATTATAGTATTTTTAGATGCATTTTTTTCACCATACATTTCTTCAATACTAAAACCACCATCAACAGCTGCTGCATAATAAGCTCTAAAACATCCAAACATTATTGCAAGTTCTCTTAATGCAGAGTTTAAAATTTTAGAAATATCCATTGATTCTCTTATAATATTAGAAACTTTATTGATCAAAGCAATACGAATAGCTTGAGCTTGAGCTTTTTGACGAATTTTTTGCAATTCATCATTTTCTTCTTCCAATCTATTAAGTTTATCTTTATAAACTTCTTGTTCTTTTTGATTATCTTTTAATAAAATCTCTGAACTTACATCAACAAGAAAAATAATAGTATATGCGCCGCGCTTAACTGCCGTAAGATCATAAAATGAAATATGATTCATAGAATCAGAATAAGAAACTCTGGCAAAAAAGTTTTCTTTAGACACAATTGCTTGAAATATAGGGGAGAACAAATCAACATTTTCACTATCAACAGGACACATATCAAAAGTCATCTGATGAGCAAATTTTCTAATATCATCAAAATTTTTAAAAACACGACAAAACGTATTGTTTTTAAAAACAACTTTTTCATAATCCCTAACAACTATAACCGGATCCCTATATTGATTGAAAAAATCAAACTTTTTCATACTGAAATTATATGTCAAATCAAAATTTCGGGCAATAGAAATAAAATAAAATAAACACTTATGATTTTTATATTTAAAAAATAAAGCCATAGAAAGTATCATTTATAGCATACATTCTCACATTGTGATAAAATAAAAACAAATAGGAGGATTTTATATGGCAAGAGCAATTATAATGGTAATTGATTCAATGGGTATTGGAGCAATGTCTGATTGCAAAGACTTTGGAGACATACCTGAATGCAATACATTAAAACATGTTTGCGAATTTAACAATGGATTAAATGTCCCAAACCTTGAAAAAATGGGATTAGGAAATCTTCAAGACTTTGAAGGCATCAAAAAAGTTGAAAACCCTATTGCAACATATGCAACTCTGGTTGAAAAATCAAAAGGCAAAGATACCACAACCGGACACTGGGAAATTGCAGGAATAACACTTGATAGACCTTTTGCAACCTTTCCAAACGGATTTCCTGATGAATTAATAGAAAAATTTATAAAAGAAACAAACTGTGGCGGAATATTAGCCAATCGTCCGGCTAGCGGAACTGCCATAATTGCAGAATTAAATGATGAACATCACAAAACAAAATTCCCAATAATATACACATCTGCAGATAGCGTATTCCAAATTGCAGTTGATACAGATTTAATACCACTTGAAACTTTATACAAATGGTGCGAAATCGCAAGAAAAATCTTAACTGAAGATGATTACTATGTTTCAAGAGTAATCGCAAGACCATACAAAATTATTGACGGAAAACCTGTCAGAATCTCTAAAGATAGAAGAGATTATTCAATTGAACCAGTAGCTCCAACACTTTTAAACGAAATTAAAAATGAAGGAGGCAAGGTTATTGGAATCGGTAAAATAGAAGACATCTTTTCTAAATCAGGAATAACCCACGCAATCCATACAGGTTCTAACAAAGAAGGACTTGAATTAACTCTAAAAGCAATAAAAAACGAATTACCTATAGAAGATATTGCCTATGAGAAAAATAAAACTTACAACAACAAAGAGATTATTTTTACAAATCTAGTGGATACAGACATGCTTTATGGACACAGAAATGATGCAAAAGGATATGGCAATGCAATTGAAGAAATAGACACATACCTAAATCCTATAATCGAAAACCTTAAAGAAGATGATTTGTTAATAATAACCGCAGACCATGGTTGTGACCCGACAGTCCCAGGAACAGACCACACAAGAGAAAAAGTTCCTGTAATCATGTTCTCTAAAAAATTACCGTCAAACAAAAATCTTGGTGAGATATTAGGATTTGATAATATAGCCAACTGGGTTAGAGATTGGTTATAAAATATTTTTATTTTCACTATAGAAATTTTATATTTTTTGTTATATAATCTTTACGTGAAAAAAATTTCACACAATGTAAAATAAGGAGATTAAAAAATGACAGTTAAAGTAAATGACAGTTGTATTAGTTGCGGCGCTTGCGAATCAATTTGCGACGCAGTATTTTCAATTGAAGACAAAGCAGTAGTTAACGAATCTGCAGTTGCTGATAACATCGATGCAGTTAAAGAAGCTGCTGATGCATGCCCAGTTGGCGCAATTGAAGTTGAATAACTTTTAATTTAATTAAAAAATAACCTTGATAGATATCTATCAAGGTTATTTTTTTGTCTAATTATTAGTTATTAAAAAGAACATGTTATTACCATTTCTCTATTATTAATTTTAGCTTCTTGTACTGCAGCTTCTTCTGTTAATTGCTCAATACCATTATCAGTCATTGCCCCAATAATTCTACAATTCAAGCCAGTAGAAGATGCACTACCGCTATTATTTAATTTTTCATTCAATTCATCAACTCTTTTATTCAATGTATCAATTTGCATTTCTAAATTGCTAACGACCTCAGAATTTTCTGTACCATTAGCCATTTCATTATCTACATCACTCTGAACTTGAGAATTTTCTGCGCTATTTTTCAATTTAACTTTACCCTCAGTAACATCTTTTGTATTTGCATATATAGCAGCAACTACAAAAACAAACATACATATAAAGATAATAGTTAATATTTTAAACTTGTTCAAACTTTCCATAAAAGCTCCTGTCTTTCTAACCCAATAGCATTTTAACATAAAATTATATATAAGGGCTAGTACTTAATATTAACAGTACGCTAATAAATATCCAATCAAAATAGATATTTGCTCGTTGCAATTTGACAGTGTTTGTAATAGAGTTGTCTTGTATAACCATTGACACTTTAAAAGGAGGAAGCTTATATGGAAACATATGGTATTGAAAAATTTGGTATTATCGGACCAAAAGCAGTTTATCGTAACCTAAGCCCTGCTCAATTAACTGAAGCTGCTCTAAGAAGAGGCGAAGGTTCTTTAAGCAACAAAGGAGCTCTTGTAGTAACAACTGGTAAATATACAGGAAGATCTCCTAAAGACAAATTTATCGTAGATACTGAAACTATTCACAATGAAATTGCTTGGGGTAAAGTTAACCGCCCAATCAGCCGTGAAAGATTCAATTCTATCAAAGGAAAAATTGCTTCATACTTACAAAACCGTGAAATCTTTATTTTCGATGGTTTTGCAGGTGCAGACAAAACTTATACTCAAAAATTCAGAGTTATTAATGAATTAGCAAGCCAAAACTTATTCATTCACGAATTGTTAATCCGCCCAACAGCTGAAGAATTAGCTAACTATGGCGAACCAGATTACACAATTCTTTGTGCTCCTGGCTTCAAATGTGATCCTGAAGTTGATGGTGTAAATTCAGAAGCTTGTATCGCAATCGACTACGAAGCTCATGAAATCATCATTTGTGGTTCTCAATACTCAGGCGAAATCAAAAAATCAGTATTCGCTACAATGAACTACATTATGACTAAGAAAAATGTACTTCCAATGCACTGTTCAGCTAACATGGATCCTGAAACTCATGAAACAGCTGTATTCTTCGGTTTATCAGGAACTGGTAAAACTACATTATCAGCAGATCCTTCTCGTAAGTTGATTGGTGATGATGAACACGGTTGGTCACCAGATGGTATCTTCAACTTCGAAGGCGGATGCTATGCAAAATGTATTAACCTTTCTGAAGAACATGAACCAGAAATTTATAACGCTATTAAATTCGGTTCATTAGTTGAAAACGTAGTTATGGATCCTGAAACTAGAGAA
Organism: Candidatus Gastranaerophilales bacterium; assembly: GCA_944325085.1. Taxonomy (GTDB): domain Bacteria; phylum Cyanobacteriota; class Vampirovibrionia; order Gastranaerophilales; family Gastranaerophilaceae; genus Zag111. Next base: position 78,408 of record CALUYT010000021.1, read on the forward strand.
TTCGATTTCAATGATGGTTCATTAACTGAAAATACTCGTGTTGGTTATCCAATCAACTACATTGATAACGCTGAAATTCCTTCAAAAGGCGGAATTCCAAAAGTTGTTGTATTCTTAACAGCTGATGCATTTGGTGTATTGCCTCCAATCTCAAGACTTGATAAGAATGCTGCAATGTACCACTTTGTAACAGGTTTCACATCTAAACTTGCTGGTACAGAACGTGGTGTAACTGAACCACAACCAACATTCTCAACATTATTCGGCGAACCATTCATGCCAATGGATGCTTCAGTTTACGCTAAAATGTTAGGTGAAAAACTTGAAAAATATGGTACTAAAGTTTACTTAGTTAACACTGGTTGGGCTGGCGGAAGCGCAGCTTCAGGTGCTAAACGTATGAAATTAGCTTATACTCGTGCTATGGTTTCAGCAGCATTAAATGGTTCATTTGATAATGTTGAATTCAAACATCACGAAATCTTCAACGTAGATTATCCTACATCTTGTCCTAACGTTCCAGATGAAATGCTTGACGCTAGAGGAATGTGGGCTGATAAGAATGCTTACGATGAACAAGCTAATAAATTGGCTCAAATGTTTGCTGATAACTTTGCAGCTAAATATCCAAATATGCCAGCTGAAATCGTTAATGCTGGTCCTAAAGCAAAAGCTGCTGTTTAGTTTTTGTAAATTTTGGATAATAAGCTTGAAAAACCCTTGTGAATACTCACAAGGGTTTTTCTTTTAACTTAATTCAACTAAAAAGATGATTTAATACAACTTTGTGCATTATAATATTATAAAACCAATGAGGGAATTATGAGAACGATTTTAATTATACTAGGAATATTAGCGTGCATAAATATCTTGATTATAACAGTAAGCAAAGTATTTGCAGATGATGTTAATGTTGATTTAAAAAGCGATATAAATATATCAAAAATTTTATAGAAAAAAAGATTACACAAAATGTGTAATCTTTTTTTAATACTGGATCTCAAAACTCACTAAATATCTGCAAGTTTTTTATAAAAATCGTTAGCTTGTTCAAACTTATAAGCAAAATTGAACAATTTAGTTTCCTGTAATTGAGGAGCTAAAATTTGCAACCCAATTGGCATACCATCTGCATCAAAACCGGCAGGAACACTAATACCAGGTAAACCTGCTAAATTACAACTAATAGTTGCAATATCAGTTAAATACATAGCTAACGGATCAGATGATTTTGCACCCAAATCAAATGCTGTATTTGGACAAGTTGGAGAAATTAAAACATCAACTTTTTCAAATGCTTCTTTAAATTCTTCTGTTACTAATGCTCTCATTTGTTGAGCTTTTTTATAATAAGCATCATAATAACCTGAAGATAATGCATATGTTCCAAGCATTATACGACGTTTAACTTCAGGACCAAAACCTTCTGCTCTTGATTTTGTATATAATTCCATCAAGTTTTGAGCATCTGGGTGTCTGTAACCATATCTAACACCATCAAATCTTGCAAGGTTTGATGAACATTCAGCTGTTGCCAAAATATAGTAAATACCAATTGAATATTTTAATTTTTTCAAAGATATTTCTACAATTTCGCAACCTAATTTTTTATAAGTTTCAATTGCATTTTGTAATGCTTTTTGAACATCAGGAGCCAAACCTTCGTCCATAAGTTCTTTTATAACACCAACTTTTTTACCTTTGATATCACCATTTAAGCCCTGTGAATAATGTTCAACAGGCAAATTCAATGATGTAGAATCTTTAGGATCATGGCCTGAAATAACTTCTAACAAATTAGCAGCATCTTCAACAGTTCTTGCAAATGGTCCAATTTGATCTAAAGATGAAGCAAATGCTATTAAACCATATCTTGAAACTCTACCATAAGTTGGTTTCATACCAACAATACCACAAAAACTTGCAGGTAAACGGATAGATCCACCGGTATCAGAACCTAGTGCTAATGTAGCTTCACAAGCTGCAACACTAGCTGCAGATCCACCTGAAGAACCTCCAGGAACTTTATTCAAATTCCAAGGATTGTGAACCTTATTAAATGCTGAGTTTTCGTTTGAAGAACCCATTGCAAATTCATCTAAATTTGCTTTACCAACTATTGGAATTAAATTTCCTAATAATTTTTCTGTAACAGTAGCATTAAATGGAGAAACAAAATTTTCCAATATTTTAGATGATGCAGTAGTTTTTGAACCTACAAGATTCATATTATCTTTCAATGCTAAAGGTACACCTGCTAATAAAGGTAATTCTTCGCCTTTGGCAATTTTTTCATCTACTTGTTTTGCTGTTTTAATAGCTGTATCTTTTGTTAATGAATTGAATGCTCCGATTTTTTCTTCTAAAGAGTCAATTCTTTCAAAAGCAGCCTCTGTTAATTCTACAGCAGAAATTTCTTTATTTCTTAAAGCTCTGCTTTGTTCTGCAGCTGACTTTTTTAATAGCTCGTTCATAATATCTCCTTAAAAGCTAATTCTCACCAAAATTGTAAGACAAACATGATTAAACTGCAAACATAGCATATAAATTTCAAATAATATTAAATCCCTATATAAATATGAAAATTAAAATATTGTTAAAATATAATATGATAAAGCAAAATTTGTTATAATCATAATATGGATAACACTGAACAAAACTACGAAGACTTTATCTCCACAGTAAGTCACGAATTACGTACACCATTAACATCAATTCGAGGCTTTTCTCAAACTATGCTATCTTCTTGGGACAAACTAGATGATGATAGCAAAAAAAAGTTTATTAAAATTATTGAAGAACAATCCAATAGACTTATTCATCTGGTCGAAAATATGTTATCCGTTACTAAATTACAATCAGCAAATAGCACTTTTGTATATAATGAATTAAATATCAAATCACCTATAGAACAAATAATTGCTCTTGTAAAAAATCAATATAAAGATCGTAATTTTGAATTTTCATATAATAAAAACTTACCAAATATATTTGTTGATAAGGACAAATTTCAACAAATCATGACAAACTTAATAGAAAACAGCGCCAAATACTCACCCGAAAATTCAACAATAAAAATCGAAACCTCAATTGAAAATAACAATATTGCAATAAAAGTTATAAATAAAGGTATTGGTATTGATTCAAAAGATTATGACAAAATTTTTACTAAATTTTCAAGAATAGACAATCCTCTTACAAGAAAAGTACAAGGCAGCGGATTAGGTTTATATATTACAAAAAATTTGGTTGAAAAAATGTGTGGGAAAATCTCCGTTACTTCAACTCCTATTTGTGATAATTCAAATTTAAGTCAAATTACATTTAAAATACTTTTCCCAATAAGAAATATAGAAGAACAAGCGAGGATAAAATGCAATCAGTCACATTAATCATCGATAAAAGACTAGAATTGTCAACAAAATACAAAAAACTTCTTGAATCTGCATCTAATAAAGTTATTATCTCAAAAGATTTGATAACATCTATGAAAATTATTCAAGACAAAGAACCTGACTTGATAATAATATCTGATAGTTTTGATGATGATTTGTCTGATTTTTGTAAACAAGTCCGCGCATTGACATATAATATGCGACCGATTATTGTTGCAATGTCAAAATCTGCAGACTTTAATGATAGAATAAAAGTTCTTGAAAGCGGAGCAGATGATTTTTTATCCGAACCGGTTAATTCAGAAGAATTTAAAGTTAGAATGACAGCTCATTTGCGCCGAGAATTTGAATCAAATCTAAACCCAAAACTTATATTGCCTAATAAAAATTACACTCTTAGAGCAATGAAAAGAAAATTGTCAGAAGATAAAAACTGGGCAATGCTATACATAAGTATCGAAAATTTTGAAAGCTATAAACAAGCATACACACAACTTGCTTCTGACAAATTGCTACAAACATATTCTGCAATTATAAAAGCTTCATTAAATGAAAATGATTATATTGGAGAAATTTGTGAAAATATTTTTCTGGTAATAACAGATGTTATTCAAGCTGAAAGACTCGCAGGTTTTCTAACTTTTGCTTTTGATTCTGTATCTTCAAAATTCTATGCAGAACATGATTTGGAAAGAGGCTACATGATTTTGCAAGGAGATGAATTTGCCGGAAAAAGAGCAAATTTTGTCCATACTACAATCGGAATTGTAACAAATGAATTTTCAAAATATAAAAATACAACTCAATTACTAAATACTCTTGTTCAAGTGCACAATATTGCAAACAAACCGGATAAATCCAACTTCTTAATAGAAAGACCAAAACTTGAAGCGCAAAATTCTATTATAGAAAAAGAATATAATAATAAAATTTTAATATATGAAACAGATGAAGCTCTAAGTATATTATTAAATACTATATTAACTTTACAAGGATATGAAACTAAAATATTAAACGAATACACAATTCAAACATCTTGTAAAATACCTGCAATTATCATTGTAGATGCAAATGAAACAAATGATGAAAAAAATAATGGCCTTGATTTATGCTATAAGCTAAAACAAAATGACAATTTTAAAGATTCTAAAATAATAGTAACTTCTATAATCCACGACAAAGAACTAATATTAAATGCAGGTGCAGATTTATATCTGCCAAAACCATATGAAATTCCAAATCTTATTCGTTGGGTTGATAGCTTTATGAAAGAATTTAATAATTAGATTTACTTAAATCTTCTCATCATTTTCATAGCTTGAACCATAGCCTTTTTCTCATCTTTCTTGCCAAAACCACTGAACATTTTTTGCATTTTATTCATGCCTTTCATCATTTGGCGCATTTGTTCAAACTGTTTTACATAAATATTTATAGTATGCAAATCCATACCACAACCTTTTGAAATTCTTTTTTTACGGCTTGTATTCATCAATTCAGGATTTTCGCGTTCTTCAGGAGTCATACTTTGAATAAATACTTCGATTTTTTTGAATTCTGTTTCACTGGCATGTGAAATTTTTTCTCTATCTGCTTGCTTTAAATTAATTCCCGGAATCATACCTAATATTTGATCCATAGAACCAAACATCTTCATTTGTTTCTGCATCGCAAGAAAATCATTGAAACTAAATTCTGCTTTTTGCATTTTTTCTTGCATTTTCAAAGCTTCTTTTTCATCAAAAACTTCTTGAGCACGTTCAACTAATGAAACAATATCACCCATTCCAAGAATTCTTGTTGCCATACGCTCAGGATAAAAATCTTCTAAGGCATTAAGTTTTTCACCTGTACCGGTTAATTTGATAGGTTTGCCTGTACAATATACAACTGATAATGCTGAACCACCTCTTGAATCACCGTCTAATTTTGTTAAAACTAATCCTGTTAACCCGATTTGTGCATCAAAATTTTCAGCTACATGAACAGCTTCTTGTCCTGTCATAGCATCAATTACCAAAAGCTTTTCTTGAGGTTGAAAAACTCTATCTATAATCAATAATTCGGCCATCATCTCTGTATCAATTTGCAAACGACCTGCCGTATCTAAAATTAATACATTAAAACCCTTTTCTTTTGCATAATTTATTGCACTTTGAACAATATTTTGTACATCCTTAGACTCTGGAATAGTGAAAACTTCACACCCGATCTCTTGTCCTAAAGTTTGTAATTGAGTAATAGCTGCAGGTCTATAAACGTCACAAGCAACCAGTAAAGGATTTTTACCTTCTTTTTTCAACTTCACTGCCAATTTTGCTGATGATGTTGTTTTACCTGAACCTTGTAAACCTAACATCATAATCAAACTTGGATGACCTGATAAATCAAGAGGTTTAATTTCATTTCCTAATAAATTCCCAAGTTCATCATGAACAATCTTAACTAATTGTTGAGATGGATCAACACCTTGTAAAACATTTTCACCCTCTGCTTTATCTTTTATAGAAGAAATAAATGCTTTAACTACACGCAAATTAACATCTGCTTCCAATAATGCTCTTCTAATTTCTCTAAGAGCTTCCTGCATATTATCTTGCGTAAGTTCTTGATCCTTTGTTCTGTAAATTATATTTTGTAATTTTTCACTCAAATTATCAAACATCTTGATATATCCCTTTTTTATCTATTTTATAAATTGACTTTAACATGAAAATACCTTAATATAAACAAAAAAAGGGAGATTATATGAAAAAGATTTTAATATTATCAATATTTAGTATGCTAATATTTAGCAACAATGTTTATGCAGTCGTTAATGCACCATCTGCACCATCATACAAAACAAACACAACTACAAAATCAAATTCAAATAATTCAAAATATAAAAAAAATACAACCTATACAAAAACACCAACAATACCCAAAATAAATACCAATTTCTCCACAGCTAAGCCAAACTCCATAGAAGCTGAACTTGATAATTTAGCAATGTTAGCTCTAAAAGAAGCTGAAAAAAGAAACCAATCCGGTATGCAAAACTATATTAAACAAATGATGAACAAAGGTGTAAATGAAATGTTTCAACCACAAATAATAGCAAAAAGAACACCTCAATGCCCACCAATAAGAATGGAATTAAACGGCATGAACTTAAGCGGTAGTTTATGCGCAAAATTTGGATATATATATAATAACGAAGAACGTTGGGTAGGTTATTGTAAATAGTAATTTTTAAAATAAAAAAACCCGTTTGAAATTATCAAACGGGTTTTTTAACTTCTTTAAATAAATGGTATAAAGAAATGTTATTAGTCTTGAGCGTGACCAGCTGTACCTAATACATCTCTCATTTTGTGCATAACCATTTCTTTAACAGCAGTTCTACCAGGTCCCATATATTCACGTGGGTCGAATTTTTCAGGATGTTCAATGAAGAATTCTCTGATTGTAGAAGTCATAGCTAATCTTAAATCTGTATCGATGTTAATTTTAGCAACACCGTGTTTAGAAGCATAGTTAAGCATATCTTCTGGAACACCTTGAGCATCTGGTAAGTTACCGCCATATTTATTACATTTAGCAACAAATTCAGCTGGAACTGATGATGAACCGTGTAATACTAATGGATAATTAGGGAAACCAGCATCAGCTAATGCTTTTTTGATTTCTTCTAATCTTTCAAAGTCTAATTTAGCTTCACCTTTGAATTTGTATGCACCGTGTGAAGTACCGATAGCAACAGCTAATGAATCACAACCAGTTTCTTTAACAAATCTTGCAGCTTCTTGTGGATCTGTATATGTTGAATCTTTAGCGTGAACTTTAACATCATCTTCAACACCAGCTAATTTACCTAATTCAGCTTCTACAGAAACGCCATGAGCATGAGCATATTCAACAACTTTTTTAGTTAAAGCAATGTTTTCTTCTAATGGGAATCTTGAACCATCGATCATAACTGATGAGAATCCACCATCGATACAAGCTTTACAAATTTCAAAATCAGCACCGTGATCTAAGTGTAGTGCGATAGGTACAGTAGTTGTAGCTAATGCAGCTTCAACTAATTTAATCAAATATGTTTGGTTAGCATATTTTCTTGCACCTGCAGAAACTTGCAAGATAATTGGAGATTGTGTTTCTTCAGCTGCTTCAGCAATACCTTGTAAAATTTCCATGTTGTTAACATTGTATGCACCAATAGCATAACCGCCAGCTAATGCTTTTTTAAACATTTCGCCAGTACCAACTAATTTTCTTTCACTCATTTGAGTTCTCCTTCTTTTCCGTATAATATATTACACATGCCTAATTTATAACAAACAAAAATAAACTTCAAGGCAAGGAAGCTAAAAACTCAAATATATAACATTTTTACCTATTTAGAACGTTGAAAAAATCCTGCAAGATCTTTATGTGGAATAATCTTTGATATTGGTCTTCCATGAGGACAAGTATATGGCATTTTCGTTGTTCGCCATTTTTTTATAATTTCTTGCATTTGCCATATTGATAATTTAGTATTTGCTTTAACAGAAGCCTTACAAGAAGTTGTTATCAATATCTTTTCTTCTAAATTATCGATATCACCTTCAATATTTTCCAAAATATCAGCCAAAATTTCTTTTGGACTAACTTTTGCCAATAATTGTGGAACTTTTCTAAATATCAACTCTGTATCACTTAAAAATTCAATACCATAACCAAAACGTTCAAACTTTGCGATATTTTCTTTTATCAATTCAGCTTCAGATGCTGAAATTTCTATAACATCAGAAACAAAAAGCATTTGAGAAATTACATTCTTTTCAGATTTTAACTTTTCATAAATATAACGCTCCTGTGCAATATGTTGATCGACAATTTCCAACCCTTCTTCTTTATCAATTAAAATATAAGTATCGTGATATTGCCCAATAACATTTTCTGATGGCTCAACTACATTATTTTCTTGAGGAGCAAATATTTGTTGTTGTTTAACTTGGTTATCAGAATTTTCATAATTTGAAAATTTATTAACCGATTTGTTCTCAAATTTGAACATTTCTTCATCAGAAATAAACATTGTATCAGATTTTTCATCTACATAAAAATCTTTACTGTCATTTCTAGTCGGGAAACTTATCACTTCAGAATTATTAGTAACATTTGAATTTGTATCAGAAAAATTTTCAACATTCTGAACTTGCTCATATAAATGTTTATTTTCCGAATAATTTGCAAGCCCTGCTTCTACTGCACTATATATAAAATTAAAAATCTGATTTGGATTTTTATAACGAACTTCTTTTTTAGTAGGGTGTACATTGACATCAACATCATGTGGCGGAATTTCCAAATTCAAAACAACAAAAGGATATTTATTATTTGCAGTTAAATGCTTATAAACAGTATCTATAGCTTTTTGGAAAATCGGACATTTTACACTACGGGAATTTATATAAATATGATAATTCTTTTTACTTGAACGAGTATAATCCGGAGTACTTACAAATCCACTAATTTTTAATCCCGAAATTGCATCAGTTTTTAAAACTTCTTTTAAATTATTAGTAACATCAGATGAAAAAACTTCTTTAATTGTCTGAGTAAGATTACCTTGACCTGTAGTTTTTAGAACAGTTTTACCAAATTTTTTCAATTCTACAGAAACCTTTGGATTAGAAAGAGCTATAGATTGAACAATTTCTTGAATATATGAAAATTCCGTATTTGCATTTTTTAGGAATTTCAATCTTACTGGTACATTATAAAATAAATCCTTTATATCCATAATTGTACCAACAGCACAACCGGTTTCAACTTGACTAACTTCAGAATTTTCACATTTTACTTTTGTTCCTGTTTCAAAATCTTTAGTTCTAGTTGTACAAGTTAACTTTGCAATAGAAATAATACTTGCTAAAGCCTCCCCTCTAAAACCTAAAGTATGAATATCATATAAATCTTCATCTTCTTGCAACTTACTTGTAGCATGTTTTGAAAACGCTAACATTATATCATCAGGGTGAATGCCACAACCATTATCCGCAACCCTTATATCTCTACAATCATTATTTATTTCAACACTAACTTTTGTAGCTCCTGCATCAATAGAATTTTCCATCAATTCTTTTACAACAGATGCAGGTCTTTCGATAACTTCTCCTGCAGCTATCTGATTTATTAGATTTTTTGATAATTGTTTAATTCTTGCCATATCTCTCCTAATCCCTAATCTCAATCTACCTCAAACACAAAATCATCTAAATGTTTGATTACAAATTTGAAACAATTTTATATGATAACCAAGTAAGATAATAAAGACTTGGACAATAATATATATTTTAAAGATTGAGGGGACATTTTGGTACGAAATTCAACATTAAAATTACAACCAAAGAAAACAAACTTACAGATTGTTAAAGAATCTGAGGTTAAGACTACAAAATATAGTGACATTAATCTTAAAAAATGGAGAGACTATGCTCATATCTTAACAGGAACATTATGGCAATTCCCATCAAGATTAAAGCAACACGGACATTCAAACGAATATCACGGCAACTATATTCCTCAAATTGCTCAACAAATGTATGAAAGATATACCAAGAAAAATGATATAGTCCTTGACTTGTTCTTTGGTTCTGGAACTTCTGGAATAGAAGCAATAAATATGAATAGACGTTGCATTGGAGTTGAATTGAAAGAAGATTTAGCAGAAAGTGTATCCGAAAAATTCACACCCAAGCAACTGGTAACAGATGTAAATATAATTTGCGCAGATTCAACAAGCACACTTGCTGTTGATAAAGTTAAAGCAAGACTTGAAATTATGGGAGAAGAAAAAGCTCAATTTTTAGTACTTCACCCACCATATGATGATATTATTAAATTTTCAGATAAAAAAGAAGATTTATCTAATTGCGCTTCAACTGAAGAATTTTATGACATGTTTGAAAAAGTAGCTAAAAATGGATATGATTTGCTGGAAAAAGGTAGATTTGCATGTCTTATTATTGGAGATAGCTACAAAAATTCAGAAGTTCAACCTTTAGGATTTGAATGTATGAATAGAATGAGAAAGTTAGGTTTTGTTTTAAAATCTACAATTGTAAAAGATATTCAAGGTAATGAAAGAGGAAAAGGAAGAACTGCTAACCTTTGGAGATATAGAGCTTTAGCAGGAGGTTTCAGTATCTTTACTCACGAATACATTTTTGTATTCCAAAAAGTATAAATATAAAAAAAAACGGGTTTTTAACCCGTTTTTTTTATGCATCATATCGTTTAAACGATTTTTCTATAGATTTTGAAATTACCGATTTTGTCGTATCGTATTCAGTTGTTAAAGAAGATATTTCAGTATCTAAATTTTTCATTTTCAAATCAATTGTATCTTCTTTGTTCTGTATCTTAGTTTTTTCTGTATTATACTTAGCTTCAGCTTTTGCAATAGCATCATCATCAGTAACTTCTAAAATACATTTATCAGTAGAATAATTTCCTTGATAATAATATCCGTCATCACTTATAGATGAAATATATGCCATACCGCTTTTTAACATTTCACTTAAATAATCAGAATCATCAACTTGTGGATTTTCAGTCCAACCGTTTAGACAAATCATATTAAACATTGTGTCATAAAAACTTGTGTTTACTGAAGTATCTTCATCACTTGTAGATGTATCTCCGACAATAGTAAATTTAAAATCACTATTTTCACCTTTATATAAATTTGATTCTGAATATTTACCTATTTTCCAGTAATAATCAGACTCTTCAACACCTTCCATATATTGAACATAAGCTGTTAAAAAGACATCTGCTATATTATTAAGACTTATAGAAATTTGAGACTTATCATTTCTATCTTTATGCATAAACCATTGGTCTTTATCTGCAGTATAATAAAAACCGATACAATCAGCAGAATTCAATGCATAGCCGGTACTATGCCCTCTGTGCCCCTTTGTGGTTTTATTGCCAGCACTAATAGCATCCATATATCCTTTTAATGTGCCATCTTCAGGACCTAATTTTTTTTGTCTATCACCTTTGTCAGCAGTATAAATTCCATTATTATCCTTTAACCAATCTTGAATATTATTATTTGGTATAAGTAAATCATAAACTGCATTATACGCATATTGTAAAGCTGTCTCACTTGCAGATGTTCCACCTAAAACACTTGCAAATTGATCTTGCATCCAAGGCAAAATCTCATTTACAATTTTTTGTTGTAATTGATCTGCTTGTAAAAGAGGAAGTTCCTCACCTTGTCTAGATAACATACTCAAAATATAATCAGTATCACCAGTTAATAAATTTGTTAAGGATATTCCAGATCCACCAATATTTTGCCAATCGCCACCTTCAGTACGAGAACCGAAAAATTCTTCACCGTACATACCTTTATCTTCACCTAAAGTAACACCTAGTGAAATCTCATAATCAGGATTGGAAGTATCTTTTTCATTTGCAGCTAACATATCTAATAATTGATCATATGTAATTTCTGTTGTAGAAACAGTTGCAGATACAGTACTACCCAAACCAAGATCATTACCATATTTAGTACCTTGAATTGTTGCAGCTTGATTTGTAGTAATAATATTTTCACCAGCTAATGCTTCAATAAACTTATTACGAACATCAGATGAAGGAGTTCCTAATAAACCTTCAGCAGGAATACCTGCTGCACGAGCAGCTGAAGCATATGCAGAGTTTAAAATAACTCTATTTTTAGCATCAGTAACTAATTTTGGATAATAATCATTATATGCAGATGGCTCCATAAGTAAACCATATGTTAATGCCATATCAGTATCACCAGTGCCATAATAATCATATACTAATTTTGTTGTATTTAATGCAGTTTGATAATCATTAGAAACTTTTTCCATATCACGCGCAAGTGAAAGCTTTTGGTGAGATAACATCATAGATTGAAACTCACAATCAGCTTTTCTGGCTGTTATTGTTAATAATCTAGCTTGTGATGCTGCTAAGCCCATTGCTTTCCTTTCATTGATTTCACTTGAACGTAACTTTTCTTTGTATTCATGTAGTATTACGGCTTTTAGGATTATAAACTTTAAAAATATCAAGAATTTCTGTAACAAAAATTAACAATTTTTAAAATAAAATATTTGTCTTATCATAAATAATATAATCGTTAGAAGATAAAGGGGAGAAACATGACAAAAAGAATCGGTATTGATGTAGGCGGTACAAATGTAAAAATCGCACTAGTTGATGAAAAAGGTAAAATCATTTACTCTAACAGTGTTCCAACATATGCAAATATGGGTTATGAATATACTGTTAATAATATTAAACAAGCAATTAGAGACCTAATGAAAGAAACAAATACCGATGCTAAAAATATTCAAGGTATTGGTTTTGATTTCCCAGGCCAAGTTGACTACAAAAAAGGTATTGTAAAATTAGCTCCAAATATTCCTGGCTGGGTAAATGTACCAATAGCAAAAATGATTGAAGATGAATTTGGAATTCCAACAAGAATAGATAATGACGTAAGATGCGCAGCCTTAGGAGAATTGAACTTTGGCGCAGGTAAAGGTTGCGAAAACTTTGTATGTATAACAGTTGGAACAGGAATTGGTTCAGGACTTGTAATAAACGGAAAACTTGTTAGAGGTGCAGCCAATGCAGCAGGTGAAATTGGTCATATAAAATTACAAATGAACGGTGGTCCAATTTGTGGTTGCGGAGACACAGGTTGTTTAGAAGCTTTTGCATCAGGTCCAAGCATAGTTGCAATGGCTCAAGAATATATTAAAGGTGGAAAATCAACTAAATTCAGAGAATTAGCCGGAGTTGACGGCGAAATTACTCCATACCTTGTTGCAAAAGCAGCAGAAGCTGGAGATCCTGTTGCCAAAAGAATATTTGAAATTGTTGGTACTTATATCGGACTTGGTTTAACAAGTGTTATAAACTTATTAAACCCTGAAAAAGTAATTATAGGTGGTGGAGTTGCTGAAGCTGGCGATTTATTACTTGAACCTATCAGAAAAACTATTAAAGAAAGAGCTATGGTAGTAGCTAGAGATTCTGTAGAAATTGTTCCTGCACAATTAGGTAACACTGCTGGTGTTATAGGTGCAAGTATGCTTATTGCAGAATAATAAACATTAAAACAAATTCTTAAAAATGACAGTATTTATAAATACTGTCATTTTTTAATGTATAATTTGTAACAAATCATCTTCTAACAAGCTCTTTTGAAACTCTTCACAAGCTAAAATTAAATCATAAATTTGAGCATATTTTTCACTGCGCAAAACTTTTGAAAAATCATCTACCCCTAAAAATTCAATAATATAAAATGATGAATTTTTTTCTAAAATTTTTATAAAACCTACCTCTTCATATAAAGCCAATAACATCTCAAAAATTTTAACCGATTTACCTAAAAAGCTTGCACACCTTACCAATTCAACTTTACCGGAATTATTATGAGCAGCAAATTTTAACATGCCTGTAAATATTTTCAAAAATTCCTGCTCATCAAGAATTTTAGGCTCATAATTCATAAAATGCAGCCCTTTTGGCTTTGAATTATCCAAAATTTTATCAAGAGTTTCTCTATCAGCAGGATAATCAAAAAACATAACAACATCACATTTCGGAATATCTTGTCTGGTAAAGGTTTTAGAACTAATTTCAGGGTAATTTTTTATAGTATCTAAAATATACTTACTTTCTGCAAAGACCCTTATATCATATTTTGAATTTTTAATATAATCATTTACATTAGGCAAAATACCTGTTTTATTCCTATTATCATATATTTTGTAAGAAGTCTGAACAGGAACATCTTCTACTAAAGCATCTGAATGTATATCATCTATAATCAATTGAACTGAAGTATTACCGTTAAATTCATTTATTTGAGGATGAAATGCAATATCCAAACTATCACCACAAGATAATGTTACATCACCCTTTTTCCACCAAATAGCAGTAAATTCATCAGCCCCAGAAGTTACCAATAGCCTTAAATGAGAATTATCACTTCCCATAAGTTTTTTCTGTTTAACTTTCAAATTATTCATCTCAAATATAGGACTAGGATTTGATGCTCCAAATGGTTCCAACTTAGAAATTTCTTCAACCAACTCTACTGTTACATCTTGAGGCTCTACTAATAAATCAATATTTATAAAAGGTTTTAATTCCTTATTAGATGTATATTCTTTAACAGTTTCACATAAAGCTTTTTTCACAACTTCAAAAGGGACTTTCTCCCCAGTAAAACTTAATCCTGCAGCCAATTTATGTCCGCCAAAACCATCAAATAGTTCTGCATTTGCACTAATAACATCATACAATGGAACACCCTCAATACTTCTTGCAGAACACCTAAATTGGTCTTTTTCTTTGACATAAGTCATTAAAAATACAGGTTTATAATATTTTTCAACAAGCTTTGATGCTACAATTCCGATAATTCCAATATGCCAAGCTTCATTATATAAAACTATTGCTGAATTTCTATTACCCTCTTTTTGAACCATTTTGTCAGCTTGTTCAAAAACTTCTGAACATAGTGTTTGACGAACTTTATTTAATTCATTCAAAGTAGTAACTGCCATTTCAATTTCTTGCGGATTATCAGAAATTAAAACTTTTAGTGCAGACTCAACAGTATCTAATCTTCCTGACGCATTTATTCTAGGAGCGATACCAAATGCAATGTTTTCAGAAGTTATTCCATTTGTAATATCATATCCGGCACTTTCTAATAATCTTTTTAAACCATAATGTTTACCGGAAGAAATTAACTCTAAACCTTTAGTTACAAAATATCTATTTTCACCCAATAAAGGAACAACATCTGCTACAGTACCAACTGCTACAAATGGTAAAATTTCATAAATAAACTCTGTTTTTTGATATTTTGTTAAAAGTGCTTGAGCAACTTTAAATGCAAC
This sequence comes from Candidatus Gastranaerophilales bacterium, assembly GCA_944325085.1. Lineage (GTDB taxonomy): Bacteria > Cyanobacteriota > Vampirovibrionia > Gastranaerophilales > Gastranaerophilaceae > Zag111. The sequence goes on from CALUYT010000021.1 coordinate 93,751, forward strand.
ACCACAACCTGCTAAATATGTCAAATATTCAATCTGCTTTGCAGATAAAGTTTCATCCAAAGCATTAGGGGCCTTAGGATTGATAATAGCATAAGCCTGTGGCAATTCTTCAGGAGCTTCGTGGTGATCTGTTATAATAACATCTATAATTTTAAAACTATTAATAAACTTAACTGCATCGACATCAGAAATTCCACAATCGACAGAAATAATAACCTTAGGTTTTACAGTTGTCATCAATTTTATTAAAGCTTTATTATCAAACCCATGCCCTTCATTTTCCCTGTCCGGAATAAAATAATGCACATTCGCATTTAAATATTTTAATGTTTTATATAAAACTGAAGTAGATGTAACACCATCAGCATCAAAATCTCCATAGATAATAATTGTTTCATTATTATCTATAGCTTTTGATAAACGCTCAACTGTTTTCTCCATATCCTTGAATACAAAAGGAGAAGTTAATTTCATATTAAGAGGATTTAAAAACTCGAACATTTCTTCCTCAGATTTAATTCCTCTTGAAAATAATAATCTCTTTATAAGAGATTTTTCATTTATATTGCTACTATCTAAAACCCAATCTTTTTTCATCTCACCAAGTCCTATAATAAAATAATAACATATAAATTCCTGATATTAAATTATGTAAATTTCTTTTTATTTAAAACAAAATAAATTAAAATACTATTACAAATAGTTTACAACTATACGGAGGAAGATTTATGAAAAATGTATTAAAACTTTTTACCCTTACATTAGGAATTCTAATTATATCTAATGGATTTGCAATGGCAGAAAGCACACAATTTACACCATTAAATTTTGACGATAGTACAGCAATAAGAACAAATACAACAACAAGTTCAACTTCAACAGTAACAAGCAACAAAGGACCTATCATGTTAGATCCAAGTCAAGTAACAGGCGGAACAAAAATGCAAAATGCTATTTTGCAATTAGATAATGCCCAAGTAGAAGTAAGAAATCAACTATTAAACTATAAAACAAATTATACAAACTTAGACAATAAATATAAACAAACAAAAGCAGAAAGAAAAGCTGCGAAAAAACAAGTAAAACAAGCAGAAAAACGTATAAAAAATTTAGATAAAGCAAAAGAAAAAATTAGAAAAAATTTCGAACAAAAAAACAATATATAATTAAATACACTTTATTTAAAGAAAGGGAAAGGACTGTTAAAAATTTTTAACAGTCTTTTTTCATAATAAGGGTTGATTTTAAAAAATGTTTATAGTACATTTGTTCATGCGAAACGACTAGCGAAATTATGGGCTGCTAGCTCAGGTGGTTAGAGCGCACCCCTGATAAGGGTGAGGTCGGTGGTTCGAGTCCACTGCGGCCCACCATAAAAGAGACTTTCAACCGAAAGTCTCTTTTATTTTTGTAATAGGTTTCTGAGACATTGAGACGGAGAAAATTTAATAAAAAATCAAACAGACAGCCGATTTGAGGCTGTTTTTTAGTATTGAGATGTATGGGTCTTTTCGTCTTGGATTATTCGGGGTGTCGGGAAGTTCTCAGCTTCCCGACACCTTTCGGGCTTGCTCGTCAAGCCTCGCATCGCCCTACCGAAAATCCGCTTGCACTTAACTACTCTTTTCTTGCACTCTTTTGCACTCCATTTGCAAATTTTTAAAGCCTCATTAGGCTAAAATCGGCTAGGTGTTTGAAGTTAAGCCCTGTGCAAGAGCGGCTTGTCGGCAGAGGGCTGAAGCGAAGCGTGCCCGTTTAACGCCGACAAACAAGAGAAGTGCAAAAAAGTGCAATTTTATTTTTACTTGTAAATCGAGATATACTAAATTATCAATAAGATTGGGATATTAAAGAGTATAATTAAAAATTAAAAAACAGAATAATTCTA